>DATILD010000031.1:0-51835 GCA_035476815.1 Methylibium sp. | reverse complement strand
CAAGTCCACCGGCAACGGCCGCCGCGAAAGCTACGCGCACATCCCCATGCCGCGCATGACCAACACCTACATGCTGGGTGGCGACCGGGTGCCCGAGGAAATCGTGGCCAGCATCAAGAAGGGCCTGTACGCCACCAACTTTGGCGGTGGCCAGGTCGACATCACCAGCGGCAAGTTCGTGTTCTCGGCCAGCGAGGCCTACTGGGTCGAGAACGGCAAGGTCCAGTACCCGGTCAAGGGCGCGACCATCATCGGCAACGGCCCGGACGCGCTGACGCGCGTCAAGATGATCGGCAACGACCTGTCGCTGGACACCGGCATCGGCACCTGCGGCAAGGAAGGGCAGAGCGTGCCGGTCGGCGTCGGCCAGCCGACGCTGCGCATCGACGGGCTGACCGTCGGGGGCACTGCTTGAACGAAGGCGCGTCGGTCGCGCTGGCCGATGTCGAAGCCGCCGCCGCGCGGCTCGCCGGGCAGGTGCTGGAGACGCCCTGCCTCGAATCGAAGACGCTGTCGCAGATCACCGGCGCGCAGGTCTTCCTGAAGTTCGAGAACCTGCAGTTCACCGCCTCCTTCAAGGAGCGCGGGGCACTGAACAAGCTGCTGGCGCTGCTGAAGGCGCGCGACACCGGGATGCCGCTCAGGGGCGTGATCGCCGCCTCGGCCGGCAACCACGCGCAGGGCGTGGCCCACCACGCGCAGCGCCTCGGGCTGCGCGCGGTGATCGTGATGCCCAGGCACACGCCGACCGTGAAGGTCGAGCGCACCCGCGGCTTCGGCGCCGAGGTGCTGCTGCACGGCGAGGGCTTCGACGACGCGCGCGCCGAGGCGATGCGGCTCGCCGAGGCCCAGGGCCTGGCCTTCGTCCACCCCTTCGACGACCCGCTGGTGATCGCCGGCCAGGGCACGATCGCGCTCGAGATGCTGCGCCAGCAGCCGACCATCGACACGCTGGTGATCGCGGTCGGCGGCGGCGGGCTGATCTCGGGCATCGCCACCGTCGCGCGCGCGCTGAAGCCGGCGCTGCAGATCGTCGGCGTGCAGACCGCGCGCTTCCCGGCGATGGTCAACGCGATCAAGGGCACGGCCCATCCGCAGGGCACGAGCACGATCGCCGAGGGCATCGCGGTCGGCGAGCCGGGGCGGCTCACGCGCGAACTGATCCGCGAGCGCGTCGACGACCTGGTGCTGGTGGACGAGGGTGACATCGAGCAGGCGCTGGTGATGCTGCTCGAGATCGAGAAAACCCTGGTCGAGGGCGCCGGCGCCGCCGGCCTGGCGGCGCTGCTGAAGGAGCCGCAGCGCTACGCGGGCCGCAAGGTCGGCCTGGTGCTGTGCGGCGGCAACATCGACCCGCTGCTGCTCGCGGCCATCATCGAGCGCGGCATGGTGCGCGCCGGCCGGCTGGCGCGCATCCGCGTCGGCGCGCGCGACACGCCCGGCGTGCTGGCCCGCCTCACCGGCCTGGTGGCCGAGGCCGGCGCCAACATCGAGGAGGTGCACCACCAGCGCGCCTTCACGACCTTGTCGGCGCAGAACGTCGAGGTCGAGCTGGTGCTGCAGACGCGCAACCACGCGCACATCGAGGCGGTGATCGCGGCCCTGCGGGCGCAGGGCTTCGAGGCGCGGTCGTACTGAGCTGGCGGGAGTCGCCGATGCGCGCGTTGCACCTGGCCGTGGCGCCCCTCCTGGTCGCTGCGCTTGTGGCGGCGGCGCCCGCCCCCGTGGCTGCCGGCGACGCGCAGCGCTGGGACCTGAGCGACCTCTACCCCGGCACCGAGGCCTGGGACACGGCCTACCGCGCGGCACGCGAGCGCGCGATGGCCCTGGAGCGCCTGAAGCCCGCCTTCGGCCAGGCCGCCGCGTCGATGCGCGACGCGCTGTCGGCCATCAGCGACGTGCGGCGCGAGGCCTGGCGGCTCGACACCTATGCCGACCGGCGCGGCGACGAGGACCTGCGCGAGCCGCGCGCCCAGGAGCGCCGCCAGCAGACCACCGCCCTGCTGACACTGATCGACGAGCAGACCGCCTGGGTCGCCCCGGCGGTGCTGGCGCTCGGCGCCGAGCGGGTGCGCGGCTACCTGGCCGCCGACCCGGCGCTGAAGGCGCGCTTCGACTTCCTCCTCGAGGACATGCTGCGCAACGCGCCGCACACGCTGTCGCCCGAGGGCGAGGCGCTGCTCGCCGCGAGCGGCGCGGTGCTCGCGCAGCCCAACGTGGTCTACAGCCAACTGGCCGATGCCGAGCTGCCGCGGCCGACCCTGCGGCTGGGAGGCAAGTCGGTCAAGGTCGACGCGGCGGCCTACGAACGCCTGCGCAGCACGCTGCCGCGCGCCGCGCGCCAGCGGCTGTTCGACGCCTACTACGGCTCGTGGAAGAAGGCCGAGGGCACCCTCGGCGCAACCCTTGCGACGCAGGTGCAGGGCGACGTGTTCAGCGCCAGAAGCCGCCGCTTCGACAGCTCGCTCGACGCGGCGCTGTTCGCCGAAGCCATGCCGCCGCAGGTCTACCGCACGCTGGTCGCGCAGACCCACGCGGGCCTGCCGACGCTGCACCGCTACCTGCGGCTGCGCCAGCGCCTGCTCGGCATCCGCGGCCCGCTGGCCTACCACGACAACTACCCGCCGCTCGTCGCGGCGCCGCGCCATCTGCGCTTCGACCTGGCGACCTCGAAGGCCATCACCCTCGAGGCGCTGGCGCCGATGGGCGACGAGTACCTCGGGCTGCTCCGGCGCGGCTTCGCGGCCCCCTGGACCGACAGCCACCCGCGGCCCGGCAAAGCCTCGGGCGCCTACGTGGCGGGAGCCGCCTACGACGTGCACCCCTATGTGCTGCTCAACCACAACGACGACTTCGAGTCGCTGTCGACGGTCGCGCACGAGTGGGGGCACGCGGTGCACACGATGCTGGCCACGGCCAACCAGCCCTTCGAGAAGTTCGGCTACTCGACCTTCATCGCCGAATCGGCCTCGATCGCCAACGAGATGCTGCTCAGCGACCACCTGGTCGCGCGAGCCAAGACGCGCGGGGAGAAGCTGTTCTACCTGTCGCAGGGGCTGGAGTCGATCCGCACCACCTTCTTCCGCCAGGTGATGTTCGCGGAGTTCCAGCTGGCCATGCACGAGGAGGTCGAGCAGGGCCGGCCGCTGTCGGGCGCGCGCCTGAGCGAGCTGTACTGCGGCCTTCTCAAGCAGTATTACGGCGATGCCGAGGGCGTGATGAAGATCGCGCCGCGCGACTGCATCGAGTGGAGCTTCATCCCGCACTTCTACTACGGCTACTACGTGTGGCAGTACGCCACCTCGATGGCCGGCGCGGCGCAGTTCGCCGACGCGATCGGCCGCGAGGGCGCGCCGGCCCGCGAGCGCTTCGTCACGCTGCTCAAGGCCGGCGGCTCGGACCACCCCTACCCGCTGTACCGCCGTGCCGGCATCGACATGGCCGAGCCGGCCCCCTACCGGGCCCTGGTGGCGCGCATGGACCGCATGCTCGACGAGATCGAACGCCTGACCGCAACGACCCGGCCGGGACGCTGAAGTCGCTGTGCTACATTCGCCGCCCATGCGCCCGATCTTTTTTGCGTACTTCTGGTTCTCGCACCGCCCCGGCGGAGGAGAGGCCAGCGCATAAGAGCCGCGCAGCCGAATCCCCAAACCGCCGGGTCCGACGACCCGGCGGTTTTTTTTCGACCCGACCCATCCGCCCCACCCCAGACCGTCCAGGAGAAGCCCCATGAATGCCCTGCATGTCACCGCCCCCGAGGGCTGGGCACCGCCCGCCGACAAGACCAGCCAGACCGACGACGAGCGCATCGAGGACGTGATGCCGCTGCCGCCGCCGGAGCACCTGATCCGCTTCTTCCCGGTGCGCGGCACCGCGGTCGAGGAGCTGGTGGTCAGCACGCGCCGGCGCATCCGCGACATCATGACCGGCAAGGACGAGCGCCTGCTGGTCGTCATGGGCCCCTGCTCGATCCACGACCCGGCCGCGGCGATGGACTACGCGCGCAAGCTCAAGGAGCAGCGCGCGAAATACGCCGGCACGCTGGAGATCGTGATGCGGGTGTACTTCGAGAAGCCGCGCACCACGGTCGGCTGGAAGGGCCTGATCAACGACCCCTACCTCGACGAGAGCTTCCGCATCGACGAGGGCCTGCGCATCGCGCGCCAGCTGCTGCTCGAGATCGGCCGGCTCGGGCTGCCGGCCGGCAGCGAGTTCCTCGACGTGATCTCGCCGCAGTACATCGGCGACCTGATCTCCTGGGGCGCGATCGGCGCGCGCACCACCGAGAGCCAGGTCCACCGCGAGCTGGCCTCGGGCATCAGCGCGCCGATCGGCTTCAAGAACGGCACCGACGGCAACCTGAAGATCGCGATCGATGCGATCCAGTCGGCCAGCCGGCCGCACCACTTCCTGTCGGTGCACAAGAACGGCCAGGTCGCGATCGTCGAGACCAAGGGCAACAAGGATTGCCATGTGATCCTGCGCGGCGGCAAGGCACCGAACTACGACGCCGCGAGCGTCGACGCGGCCTGCGCCGAGCTGGTCAAGTCCGGCCTGCCGCCGTCGCTGATGGTCGACTGCTCGCATGCCAACAGCAGCAAGCAGCACCAGAAGCAGCTCGACGTGGCGCGCAGCATCGGCGAGCAGATCGCCGGCGGCAGCCGCCAGGTGTTCGGCGTGATGGTCGAGAGCCACCTGGTGGCCGGCGCGCAGAAGTTCACCGCCGGCAAGGACGATCCGGGCCAGCTCTGCTACGGCCAGAGCATCACCGACGCCTGCCTGGGCTGGGACAACTCGATCGACGCGCTCCAGGCGCTCGACGCGGCGGTGCGCCAGCGCCGTCGATGAGCGGTGATCTCAGCAATGAAGTGAGCATGTGCTTTCGCAGGTAAGCAACGGGGGTCATCTGGTAACCCCGGCAAAGCCCGGCAAAAGGGCTGGCCCGGCCAGGTGATCGGGCGTGCAATGGGGGTCCCCTAGCTCCTGCGAAAGGAATCCTGATGACGACCCGTTCCCTCACCACACAAGCCCGCAAGATCATCGAAGTGACGATCGCCAGCTTGGCGATGGGGGTCGGCGGCGCCGCCTTGGCGCAGTCGACCGCCCCGGCACCTGCCGCGACCCCCTCCACCAAGGCGCCGGACCCGGCCGCCGAGGCCGCGTTCAAGCGCGCCGACACCAACGCCGACGGCAAGCTCAGCAGTGCCGAGGCCACGGCGATGCCGGCGCTCGACGCCCGCTTCGGCGAGCTCGACAAGGACAAGGACGGCTCGTTGAGCCTGACCGAGTTCATGGCCGGGGTCGGCAGCAGCCCCCGCAAGTGAGGCGACGCCCGGGCCCGCTGCCGCGGGCCCGGGCTCAGTCGGCCTGCTGCAGCTTCGGGCTGCGCCAGTACACGTCGTCGCCGCCCAGGGCGTCGAGGTTGGCGCGGTTCAGCACCCGCGCCAGCACGAACAGCAGGTCGCTCAGCCGGTTCAGGTAGTGGCGTGGCGCCTCGCGCACCGCGCCCGGCTCCGCCCGCCCGAGCGACACCACCGCGCGCTCGGCCCGGCGCGCCACCGTGCGGCCGACATGCGCGATCGCCGCGCTGCGCGTGCCACCGGGCAGGATGAACTCCTGCAGACGCGGCAGGGCCGCGTTGTGTTCGGCCAGCGCAGCGTCGAGGACCGCCACGGCCTCGTCCTTCAGCAGCGTGTAGCCCGGAATCGACAGTTCGCCGCCGAGGTTGAACAGTTCATGCTGGATCACCACCAGCAGCGCGCGCACGCCTTCGGGCAGCGGCTCGCACAGCAGCAGCCCGAGCATGGAGTTGAGCTCGTCGACATCGCCCATCGCCTGGACGCGCAGATGGTCCTTGGGCACACGCTGGCCGTCGCCGAGGCCGGTGCTGCCGTCGTCCCCGGTGCGCGTCGCGATTTGAGTCAGTCGGTTGGCCATCGGGCGATCCTAGCAGCGCCGCCGGGCGCCCATCGATGGCGCGCCTTCCTACAATCCGTCGGCGGCGCGCCTCCGGCGCCCGAGGAGACCGCGATGAACGCCCCCGCCGAGCTCGCGCGCCAACCACTGCGGCCGCCGCCGCCAGCGATGCTGGTCGCGCTGCAGCAACGCTTCGGCGAGCGCTGCTCCACCGCCCGCGCCGTGCGCGAGCAGCATGGCCGCGACGAGTCACCGTTCGACGCGCCGCCGCCCGACGCGGTGCTGTTCTGCGAGCGCGGCGAGGACGTGGCCTTCGCCGTCGGACTCGCCAACGCGCATGGCGTGCCGGTGATCCCCTACGGCGCCGGCTCCTCGCTCGAAGGTGCGCTGCTGGCCGTGCAGGGTGGCCTGAGCCTGGACCTGAACCGCATGAACGCGATCCTGCGCGTCGCCCCGGAGGACCTGACGGTCACGGTGCAGCCGGGCGTCACCCGCAAGCAGCTCAACGAGGCGCTGCGCCACGAGGGTCTGTTCTTCCCGATCGACCCGGGCGCCGACGCCACGCTCGGCGGCATGGCCGCGACCCGGGCCAGCGGCACGAACGCGGTGCGCTACGGCACGATGAAGGACAACGTGCTCGGCCTCACCGTCGTGACGGCCGCCGGCGACGTGGTGCACACCGGCAGCCGCGCGCGCAAGAGCAGCGCCGGCTACGACCTGACACGGCTGTTCGTCGGCAGCGAGGGCACGCTGGGCGTGATGACCGAGATCACGCTGAAGCTCTACCCGCTGCCCGAGGCGATCAGCGCCGCGATCTGCCACTTCCCGACCACCGACGCCGCGGTCCGCACCACGATCCAGACCATCCAGCTCGGCGTGCCGATCGCGCGCTGCGAGCTGGTCGACGTGAACGCGATCCGCGCCCTCAACGCCCATGACCACCTGGGCCTGCGCGAGGCGCCGCTGCTGCTGATGGAGTTCCACGGCAGCCCG
This sequence comes from Methylibium sp., assembly GCA_035476815.1. Taxonomy (GTDB): domain Bacteria; phylum Pseudomonadota; class Gammaproteobacteria; order Burkholderiales; family Burkholderiaceae_C; genus Methylibium. The sequence continues at coordinate 44,923 of DATILD010000031.1, read as the reverse complement.
GCCAGCGTGCAGGAGCAGGCCGAGACGGTGCAGCAGATCGCCGCCGAGTTCGGCGGCGAGGGCTTCGACTGGGCCACCACGCCGGAGGCCCGCACGCGGCTGTGGACGGCGCGCCATCACGCCTACTTCTCGGCCCTGCAGACCCGGCCCGGCTGCCGCTGCGTGACCACCGACACCTGCGTGCCGATCTCGCGGCTGGCCGAGTGCATCGAGGAGACCGTGGCGGAGGTCGACGCCAGCGGCCTGCCCTACTTCGTCGTCGGCCATGTCGGCGACGGAAACTTCCACGTCGGCTACCTGATCGACCCGGCCCTGCCGGCCGAGCGCGACACCGCCGAACGACTCAACGCGCGGCTGGTGGCGCGGGCCTTGCGTATGGAAGGCACCTGCACCGGCGAACATGGCATCGGTCTGCACAAGATGGACTTCCTGCTCGACGAGGCCGGCGCCGGCGGCGTGGCGCTGATGCGCGACATCAAGCGCGCGCTCGACCCGAACAACATCATGAACCCGGGGAAGATCTTTGCACTCTGAACCGCCGCGGCCCGACACTGCGGCCGGCAACACCCGCTTGCCAAGCCAGGCCGCGGCGCGCCGCCAGCTGGGGTATACCGACACCATGAGCATTGCCGCCTTCATGGCCGTGGCGCTGTCGCGGCCGAGCCTGGTCGGCGCCGTCGCGCCGTCGTCGCGCCACCTGGCGCGCGCGATGGCCGCGCACATGGGCCCGGCCGACGCGCTGATCGAGCTCGGCGCCGGCACCGGCGCGGTCACCGAGGCCTTGCACCACGCGGCGCCGGAGCTGCCGCTGCTGGCCGTGGAGCTGCAACCCGACCTGGCCGCCAGCCTCGAGCGCCGCCTGCCGGGCGTCGAGGTGGCCTGTGCGCCGGCCCACGAGGTGCTGGCCGCGCGCCACGCGGCCGCCCCGGCCGCCACCGTGATCGTGTCCTCGCTGCCCTTCCGCAGCCTGCCGGACGGCTTGCGCCGCTGCACGCTGGAAGCGCTGGTCGAGTTCGTCGGCGCCCACCCGGCGCGCCGGCTGGTCCAGTACACCTACCAGCCGCGCGCGCCTTTCGAGCTGCCGAGCTCCAGCCCGCTGCGCTGGACCTTGCGCGAGGTCGTGTGGCGCAACCTGCCGCCGGCCGGGGTCTGGGTGTTGGCGGCGGCGCACGCCGCGTAGCCGGGTGCCTTGCGGCCAAGCCGCTGGCAGGCGGCTTGGCCCGAGTCCGGCCCGAACTCAGTGCTTCGGTCCCGGCACGCTCCAGCGCTTGACCACCTCGCCGCGTTCGTCGACGCTCTCGAGGTGGGCATCGAAGCCCCACAACCGCGCGACATGCTTGAGCACCTCCTGCGCGCTGTCGGACAGCGGCCGGGCGTTGTGCTGGGTGTGCCGCAGCGTCAGCGAGCGGTCGCCGCGCACGTTGACGCTCCAGACCTGGATGTTGGGCTCGCGCGAACCGAGGTCGTACTGACGCGACAGCGCCTCGCGCAGCTTGCGGTAGCCGGCCTCGTCGTGGATCGCGCTGACCTCGAGCTCGCTCTCGTCCTCGTCGTCGCGGATCGCGAACAGGCGGAGTTCGCGCATCAGCCGCGGCGACAGGTACTGCCCGACGAAGCTCTCGTCCTTGAAGTTGCGCATCGCGTGGTCCAGCGTCTCCAGCCAGTCGCTGCCGGCGATGCCGGGGAACCACAGGCGGTCCTCTTCGTCGGGCTGCTCGCAGATGCGCTTCAGGTCGGTGTACATCGCGAAACCGAGCGCGTACGGATTGATGCCGCTGTACGCGGGGTGACCGACCGGCGGCTGGAACACCACGTTGGTGTGCGACTTCAGCCACTCGAGCATCATGCCGTCGCTGAGCAGCCCGTCGTCGTACATCGTGTTGAGCAGCCGGTGGTGCCAGAAGGTGGCCCAGCCCTCGTTCATCACCTGGGTCTGGCGCTGCGGGTAGAAGTACTGCGCCACCTTGCGCACGATGCGCACGATCTCGCGCTGCCAGGGCTCGAGCAGCGGCGCGTTCTTCTCGATGAAGTACAGCAGGTTCTCCTGCGGCTCGCTCGGGAAGCGGCGTTCGGCGGCCTCCTCCTGCGCCTTGTCGGCGCGCAGCGGCAGGGTGCGCCAGATGTCGTTGATCTGGCGCTGCGCGTAGGCCTCGCGCTCCTCGCGCAGCGCACGCTCCTTGGCGAGGCTGAGCTTGCTGGGCCGGCGGTAGCGGTCGACGCCGTGGTTCATCAGCGCGTGGCAGGAGTCGAGCGTGTCCTCGACCGCGTCGAGGCCATGGCGTTCCTCGCACTCGGCGATGTAGTTCTTCGCGTAGACCAGGTAGTCGATGATCGACGACGCGTCGGTCCACATCTTGAACAGGTAGTTGCCCTTGAAGAAGCTGTTGTGGCCGTAGGCGGCGTGGGCGATCACCAGCGCCTGCATCGCCAGCGAGTTCTCCTCCATCAGGTAGCTGATGCAGGGGTTGGAGTTGATGACGATCTCGTAGGCCAGGCCCATGTGGCCGCGCCGGTAGTTCTTCTCGGTGGAGATGAACTCCTTGCCGAAGCTCCAGTGGCGGTAGTTCACCGGCATGCCCACCGAGGAGTAGGCGTCCATCATCTGCTCGGCGGTGATGATCTCGAGCTGGTTCGGGTAGGTATCGAGCCCGTAGCCTTTCGCGGTGTCGCGGATCGCGCTGTGGTACTGGTCGATCAGCTCGAAGGTCCAGTCGCTGCTGCTGGGCAGGGTGTGCGCGGCGCGTTCGCGCCGCACGATGTCGCTGGCGCGGCGCACGCGGCCGGGCAACTCGGCCGCACCGTCGTCGAACAGCTCGAGATTGGGGCTGGGTACAGGGTCGGGCTTGCTGCTCATGTCGGGGCCCCTTCCTTCTTGAACAGCTCGCGGAACACCGGGTAGATCTCGGCCGGCGTCAGCACCTTGCGCATCGCGAAGTGCTTGTACTGTTCGGCGATCTGAGAGTATTCCTCCCACAGGTTCTGCTCGGGCTCGGCGACCTGCACGTAGGCGAAGTAGCGGCACAGCGGCAGCAGCTGCTCGGAGACGATCTGCCGGCAGCGGCCGCTGTCGTGGTGCCAGTTGTCGCCATCGCTGGCCTGGGCGCCGTAGATGTTCCATTCGCTGGTCGGGTAGCGCGAACGGATGATCTCCTCCATCAGCACCAGCGCCGAGGACACCACCGTGCCGCCGGTCTCGGTGCTGTGGAAGAAGCCGTCCTCGTCGACCTCCTGCGCCTGGGTGTGGTGGCGGATGAAGACCAGGTCGATCTTGTCGTAGTGCCGCGTCAGGAACAGGTAGAGCAGGATGAAGAAGCGCTTGGAGAGATCCTTGCGACCCTCGTCCATCGAGCCCGACACGTCCATCAGGCAGAACATCACCGCCTTGGTGGTCGGCACCGGCACCTTGATGCGGCTGCGGTAGCGCAGGTCGATCGGGTCGAGGTAGGGGATGCGTGCGACGCGCGCGCGCAGCTCCTCGATGCGCGCCTCGGTCTCCTTGATCTCGCGGTCGCGCAGCTCGTGGCCGGGATCGAGGTCGACCCAGCCGCTGTCCTTGCGTGCATGGCGGCGCAGGTGCTCGAGCTGGGCCTCGAGGTGGCGCAGCTCGCGCCGCGCGTCGGCACCGATCGCGATGCGCCGGCCGATCGCGCCGCGCAGCGAGCGCACCACGTGCAGGTTGCTCGGGTTGCCGTCGCTGGTGAAGCCGGCGCGTACCGTCTTGTACTCGGGCACCTCGGCCAGCGCCGTCTTCACCAGGTTGGGCAGCGCCAGGTCGTCGAAGAAGACCTGCATGAACTCTTCCTTGGTGAGGTGGAAGACGAAATCGTCCTCGCCCTCGCCGGAATCGCTGGCCTGGCCGCCGCCCTGGCCGCCCTGCCCGCCCTCGGGCCGCTTGATGCGGTCGCCGCGCACGTACTCCCTGTTGCCCGGATGGACCATCTCGCGCGCGCCGCCGGGGCCATGGTGGAACACCGGCTCGGAGACGTCGCGCTTGGGCAGGGTGATGTCCTCGCCCTGCTCGATGTCGCGAATGCCGCGGCCGGTGACCGCGCGCTTCACCGCCTCGCGGATCTGGTCCTTGTGGCGGCGCAAAAAACGCTCACGGTTGCCGATGGACTTGTTCTTGCCCGCCAGCCGCCGGTCGATGATCTGCTGCAGCGCCATGGAGAGTGGGCCTCCTTCAGCCCGTCATGAACTCTTGCGAACCCTGAGATACCACTCGCACAGCAGCCGCACCTGCTTGGCGGTGTAGCCCTTGTTGACCATGCGGTTGACGAAGTCCTCGTGCTTCTTGGCCTCGTCGGCGCTCGCCTTGGCATTGAAGCTGATGACCGGCAGCAGCTCCTCGGTGTTCGAGAACATCTTCTTCTCGATCACCGTGCGCAGCTTCTCGTAGCTGGTCCACAGCGGGTTCTTGCCCTGGTTGCCGGCGCGCGCGCAGCACGAAGTTGACGATCTCGTTGCGGAAGTCCTTCGGGTTGGAGATGCCCGCGGGCTTCTCGATCTTCTCGAGCTCGGCGTTCAGCGAGCCGCGGTCGAACACCTCGCCGGTGTCGGTGTCGCGGTACTCCTGGTCCTGGATCCAGTAGTCGGCGTAGGTGACGTAGCGGTCGAAGATGTTCTGGCCGTACTCGGAGTAGCTCTCGAGGTAGGCGGTCTGGATCTCCTTGCCGATGAACTCCGCATAGCGGGTCGACAGATGCTCCTTGATGAAGCCGAGGTATTTCTGCTCGGCCTCGGCCGGGAACTGCTCGCGCTCGATCTGCTGCTCGAGCACGTACATCAGGTGCACCGGGTTGGCGGCGATCTCGGTCGAGTCGAAGTTGAAGACCTTGGACAGGATCTTGAACGCGAAGCGCGTCGAGATGCCGCTCATGCCCTCGTCGACGCCGGCGTAGTCGCGGTACTCCTGGTAGCTCTTGGCCTTGGGGTCGGTGTCCTTCAGGCTCTCGCCGTCGTAGACCAGCGCCTTGCTGAACAGCGACGAGTTCTCCGGCTCCTTCAGCCTTGTCAGCACCGAGAACTGCGCCATCATCTTCAGCGTGCCCGGCGCGCACTTGGCCTCGGCCAGCGAGGACGTGCGGATCAGCTTCTCGTAGATGCGCACTTCCTCGCTGATGCGCAGGCAGTAGGGCACCTTGACGATGTAGATGCGGTCGAGGAAGGCTTCGTTGTTCTTGTTGTTGCGGAAGGTCTTCCACTCGCTCTCGTTGCTGTGCGCCAGCACGATGCCGTCGAAGGGAATGGCGCCGAAGCCCTCGGTGCCCTTGTAGTTGCCTTCCTGCGTGGCCGTCAGCAGCGGGTGCAGCACCTTGATCGGCGCCTTGAACATTTCCACGAACTCGAGCAGGCCCTGGTTCGCAAGGCACAGTCCGCCGGAATAGCTGTAGGCGTCCGGGTCGTCCTGGGCGTAGGTCTCGAGCTTGCGGATGTCGACCTTGCCGACCAGCGAGGAGATGTCCTGGTTGTTCTCGTCGCCCGGCTCGGTCTTGGCGACGCCGACCTGCTTGAGCACCGAGGGCAGGCGCTTGACGACCTTGAACTTGCGGATGTCGCCGCCGTACTCCTCGAGCCGCTTCACGGCCCAGGGCGACAGGATGCGCGTCAGGTAGCGGCGCGGGATGCCGTATTCCTTCTCGAGGATCGGACCGTCCTCGTCGGCGCTGAACAGGCCGAGCGGCGACTCGTTCACCGGCGAGCCCTTCAGCGCATAGAAGGGCACGTGTTCCATCAGCTGCTTCAGGCGCTCGGCGATCGAGCTCTTGCCGCCGCCCACCGGGCCCAGCAGGTAGAGGATCTGCTTCTTTTCCTCGAGGCCCTGCGCCGCGTGGCGGAAGTAGGACACGACCTGCTCGATCGAGTCCTCCATGCCGTAGAACTCGGCGAAGGCCGGGTAGCGCTTGATGACCTTGTTGGCGAACAGGCGCGACATCCGCGGATCGTTGCGCGTGTCCACCATCTCCGGATCGCCGATGGCCTTGAGCATGCGCTCGGCGGCGGTCGCGTAGGCGATCGGCTCGCGCTTGCAGATCTGGAGGTAGTCCTCCAGCGTGAGTTCCTCTTCGCGGTTGCGCTCGTAGCGCGCGGCGAAATTGCTGATCACATCCATCGCATCCTCCAGTTCAGGCGCGGGGGTCGCGGCCCAGGGGTCGGCGCGAAGAGCGGCCCACTGTGCAGCGCTGCCTTGCCACTACGATCCTACAGAACTTGTGGCCCAAAGCGCGCATTACCGCCGGAAGCCTTGTTCATCTTGTCGATTCGGACTCGCCCTGCCAAGCCTTGGTTCACAGTCCACCGTTCACCTCCCAGCATTTCGCGTGCCGGGCAACTCGACAACGCCCGGCCACCGGCCGGGTTCACCGGGTCTGCCCGGAGCCGCCGCTCAGGCCCCGGACGGACCGCGCAGGCGGTCGAGCAGGCCCGACAGTTCGTCGAGCGAGCCGAAGCCGATCGCCACCTCGCCGCGCGTGACGCCCTTGCCGCCGCGCGGCTTGACGCGGATCTCGACCGCCGCGGTCAGCAGGTCGGCCAGCTCCTCCTCGATGCGCGCGACGTCGCGCGGCTTGGCGGCCGGCGCGCGCAGCAGCGGCGACTGGCGCTGCGGGCCGGCGTGGCGCGCCACCAGCTTCTCGGCCTCGCGCACGCTGAGCTTGCGGGCGGCGACCTCGGTCGCCGTGGTGATCTGCTGGGCGCGCTCCAGCGCCAGCAGCGCGCGGGCATGACCCATGTCGAGGTCGCCGGCCATCAGCATCTGCTGCACCGGCTCGGCCAGGTTCAGCAGCCGCAGCAGGTTGGACGCCGCGCTGCGCGAACGGCCGACCGCCTGGGCCGCGGCCTCATGGGTCAGGCCGAACTCGTCGACCAGCCGCTTGAGCCCCTGGGCCTGCTCCAGCGGGTTCAGGTCCTCGCGCTGCATGTTCTCGATCAGCGCCATCACCGCGGCGGCCTCGTCGGGCACGTCCTTCACCAGCACCGGCACCTCGTCGAGCCCGGCCAGCCGGGCGGCGCGCACGCGGCGCTCGCCGGCGATGATCTCGTAGCGCGGCGCGGCACCGCCGCCGCCGACCGGCCGCACCAGCACCGGCTGCATCACGCCCTGGCTCTTGATGCTCTCGGCCAGTTCGTACAGCGAACCCTCGTCCATGCGGGTGCGCGGCTGGTACTTGCCGGGCTGCAGCTGGTCGAGCCGCAGCGCCGTCGGCGCGCCGGCCGCGGCACCGTCGACCGGCGCGTCCTTCACCTTCGGACCGAGCAGCGCTTCGAGGCCGAGGCCGAGGCCCTTGGGTTTCTTGGTGACCATGGTGTGTGTCAGGCAGGTAGGAGTTCGTGAAGCAGCGACAGGCCCTCGGGCCAATCGCCGAGACCGGAGTCGGCGTTGAGGTGGCCGCGCGCGCCGGCGACGACGAGGGATGCGCCCCAGGCCTGGGCCAGCAGGCCCGCACGGTCGAGGCTGCAGTAAGGGTCGTCGGTGCTGGCGACCAGGGTCGCCGCGAACGGCAGGCGCTGCATCGGCATCGGCTGCCAGCCGACGATCGGCGGCGGCAGGTCGGCGCGCTCGGTGTCGGGCGGCGCGACCAGCAGCGCCGCCGTCACGTGGGCGGTGTGGCGCGAATGCGCGGCCCAGGCCGCGACGAGTTGGGCCCCGAGGCTGTGGGCGACCAGCACCGCCGGCCGCTCGTCGTCGATCAGCACTTCGTCGAGCCGTGCCATCCAGTCGCCGCGGCGCGGCTGCTGCCAGTCGTGTTGTTCGACGCGGACATGGCCGTGCCGGGCCTCCCAGTGCGACTGCCAATGTCCCGGCCCCGACCCCTTCCACCCCGGCAAAGTGAGTATTCGCCTCCTCATTGAGCATCGTCCGGATTGGAGCACCGGTAGTGGTAGCCGTAGCCGTCGATGAAGCCGAGGCGGCCGTACAACCGCAGCGCCGGCTGGTTTGCGGCATCGACCTGGAGGTAGGCACTGCGCGCGCCCTGCGCCCGCGCCGCGTGCAGCAGGTGCAGGCACAGGGCCCCGGCGAGGCCCTGGCCGCGGTGGGCGGGCGCCGTATAGACGTCGTAGAGCCCGACGAGCCCACCCTCGAGCGCCGCCTGGCCGCAGGCGAGCAACTCGTCGCCGCGCTGCAGCAGCAGGCCGCGATACGGCACCGGCGAGGCCCGCAGGCGCTCGGCGTGGGCGCCGCGCTGCGGTGCCGGCGAGCCGCGCAGGCGGCCGATCGCATCGGCGAAGCGGTCGTGGTCGGGCTGGTCGAGGCTCGCGCCGGCCGGCAGCGGCGGTGCCGGCGGCAGCCGGTCGAGCGCCGCCAGCACCATCACCCGGCTGTCGTCGAAGCGCCGCAGTCCGCGCGCGGCGAGCGTCGCGTCCAGCGTCGGTGGCTGGGTGAACGGCGTGATGCGGACGATGAAGGGCAGCCCCGCCTGCTCGAAGGCGGCCTTGGCGCGCGCCAGCAGCTCGTCCAGCGGCAGCGCCCCGACCGCCAGCGCGTTGACGCAGCGCGCGCGCTTGGCCTTGCCGGGCGACAGCCGCAGCACCCAGCCGCCGAGCAGACGCTGCTGCGGCGGCGCGGCGGCATTGAGCCCGGCCTCCTCGACACGCGCCAGCAGCGCCGCATCGAAGGCCGGGGACAGGACGCTTGCGACCGCCGTCACCGCAGGCTGCCGATGCGCGCCACCATCTCGTGCGCGAACTGCACGAAGGCCTGGGCGCCCTTCGATTGGGCGTCGAACACGACCCCCGGCAGGCCGTAGCTGGGCGCCTCGGCGAGGCGCACGTTGCGCGGGACCACGGTGTCGAAGACCTTGTCGCCGAAGTGCGCCTTGAGCTGCTCGCTGACCTGCTGCTGCAGCGTGATGCGCGGGTCGAACATCACGCGCAGCAGGCCGATGATCTGCAGATCCGGGTTGAGGTTGGCATGCACCTGCTTGATGGTGTTGACCAGGTCCGACAGCCCTTCCAGCGCGAAGTACTCGCACTGCATCGGCACCACCACGCCATGCGCGGCGCACAGCCCGTTGAGCGTCAGCAGGCTGAGCGACGGCGGGCAGTCGATCAGCACGAAGTCGTACTCGCCGTCCACCGCGGCCAGCGCCGCCTTCAGGCGCTTGTCGCGCCGCTCCAGCTCGACCAGTTCGACCTCGGCGCCGGCCAGCTCGCGGTTGGCGCCGAGCAGGTCGTAGCCCCCCTTCTCGCTACGCCGCCGCGCCTCGGCGACGGAGGCGGACTCGAGCAGCACGTCGTAGATGCTGAGCTCGAGCGCGCGCTTGTCGATGCCCGAGCCCATGGTCGCGTTGCCCTGCGGATCGAGGTCGACCACCAGCACGCGCTGGCCGATCTGCGCCAGGCCCGCAGCGAGGTTCACGGTCGTCGTCGTCTTGCCGACGCCGCCTTTTTGATTCGCGATGCAAAAGATGCGGGGCATGGGGCGTTGGGCGGAAGTTCAGAGTTCGATCAGCGCGACGCCGGTCTCGCGGGCGGCGCGCTGCAGGTCGGGGTCGAGCGTGGCCAGCGGCAGCGCGCGGCGCAGCGCCAGGTCGAGGTAGCAGGCATCGTAGACGCTGAGGCGGTGCTGCCGAGCCAGCGCGAGGGCCTCCCGCGTGCGCTGCGCCGCATCGGCCTGATCGGTCGCGATCGGCAGGCGGGCGAGGCTGCCGATCGCATCGGCCACCTGCGCCACCGTGGCGCGGGCGCGCCGCTCGGCCGCCAGCAGGATGTTGCCGACCTCCAGATGCCACAGCGGCGGCACCACCGCCCCGACCTGCGCCACCTGGTCCAGCAGGGCCTGCGAGGCGGCCGTGCGCTCGTCCGCGAAGCACCAGGCCAGCGCGGCGGAAGCGTCGAGCACGAGCGCGCTCACCCTTTGCGGCCCTCGTCGCGCAGTTCGCGCCAGTCGATGCCGCCAAGGTTGAGATTGAGGCGCTTGAGCCGCGCCACCGCGTCGGCCACGTCGGCGTCGACGGCCGCCGACACCGGCGCCAGCCGCGCCACCGGGCGGCCATGGCGGGTGATCAGGATCTCCTCGCCGCGCTCGACGCGTTCGAGCAGCGCCGATAGATGGGTCTTGGCTTCGAAGGCGCCGACGGTGTTGCTCGACATGTCGGATTGTTTAAACCAGATTTTCAACTGGTTGTAGTTTCAACCAGTTTGAAGTCGCCGTCAACGATGAACTCAGGACTGAGTGCCCAGCCGCCAGCCGAAGCCGATCAGGAACACCCCGGCCAACCGCTCCAACCCTTTGGCGACCCGCGGATGAGCGCGCACCCGCGCCGCCACGGCGTCGGCGAAGCGGCACAGCAGCAGGCAGTATGCGGCCGTCAGCACGGCGATCGTCGACGCCATCACCGCGAAGGTCGGCAGGCCGCGGTGGGTGGCCGGATCGATGAACAGCGGGAAGAAGGCCATGTAGAACACGATGGCCTTGGGGTTCAGCAGCGTGATCAGGAAGGCCTGCCGGGCATAGCGGCGGCCGGCGTCCAGGCGCACCACCGGGGCGGCCCCGTCGCGCGCCAGCAGCAGCTTGAGTCCGATCCACGCCAGGTAGGCCGCCCCGCCCCACTGCACCGCATGGAACAGCGCCGGCTGCGCCGCCAGCAGCGCCGCGACCCCCGCGACCGCCAGCCACAGCAGCAGCTGGTCGCCGGCAATCAGCCCGGCCGTGGCCGCCGCCCCGGCGCGCAAGCCGCCCTGCCCGGTGGCCGTGAGCAGCGCGAAGGTGCCGGGCCCCGGCAGGGCCAGGAAGACCAGGATCGCGGCACAGTAGGCGCCGTAGTCGGCGATGCCGAAGAACATGTTCAGCGACCGGTGGGGGATTGAGCCTGGGGTTGCACCAACACCCCCAGGCACTCGCGGGTCGGCGGCTTGCCGCCGATGGCATGGCGGCCGACGTCGGTTCGCCACTCGATCCGTCGGCGACCCCAGGCGACGGGCACCCGGCGCAGCGCAGGCACGGCGCCGAGGCGACGGCTCATCGCCGTGGCCGCATCCACACCAGGCAGCGCTCGGCGTCCAGCCCTGGCACCTGCAATGGTTCCACGTGGAACATCTCCACGCGTTCGGGCAGCGCCGCGATCTCGTCCTCCGGCCGCCGCCCCTTCATCGCGACCCAGACGCCCTCCGGGGCAAGCAGCGCCTCGGTCAGTTCGACGAAGTCGACCAGCGAGGAAAAGGCGCGCGAGACGATCACGTCCCAGGGCCGCGACGCCAGCGACTCGACCCGCGCATGCAGCGCCTGGAAGCCGTGCAACGACAACTCGGCGCCGACCTGCCTAAGGAAGCCGGCCTTCTTGGCCACGGTATCGACGCAGCTCACCGCCAACTCCGGACAGGCGATCGCGAGCACGACGCCGGGCAGGCCGGCACCGCTGCCGACGTCCAGCACGGCGGCGGGGTCGCCGCCGGTGTGGCGCCGCAGCGGCGGCACGAGGGCCAGGCTGTCGAGCAGGTGCTGGGTCAGCATCTGCGCCGGCTCGCGCACGGCGGTCAGGTTGTAGACCCGATTCCAGCGCGCGATCAGACCCAGGTGATCCAGCAACAGCTGCCGCTGCCGGGCTTCGAGCGCCAAGCCGAGCGCCGCCGCCCCTTCAGTCAGCATCCGCTCGGCGTCGTCGGGCAGGCTGATGGCGGTCATGCCGCCTTCGGCACGTCTGAGCTGAAGCCCTTGAACCGGCCCTTCTTCAGATGGATCAGCAGCAGCGAGATCGCGGCCGGCGTGACGCCGGAAATCCGCGAGGCCTGACCCAGGGTCTCGGGCCGCTGCGCCTGCAGTTTCTGGCGCACCTCGTGGCTGAGCGCGGTGACCTCGCGGTAGTCGAGCTCGGCCGGCAGCCGGAGCTGCTCGTAATGCGCCGCTCGCTCGACGTCCTCGCGCTGCTTGTCGATGTAGCCGGCGTACTTGGTCGCGACCTCGAGCTGCTCGACCACCGCGTCGGCCAAAGCCGGACCGAACTCGGCGCGCAGCGTTTCACGTGAAACAGCACCCTCGGCGCCGGCAATCGCGGCCGCCTCGGCCACCGCGTCGAAGCCGACGCCGGGCCGGCGCAGCAGCTCGGCCAGCGAGTACTCATGCTCCAGCGCCTTGCCGACCAGCCGCTCCGCATCGGCCGCCGGCAGCGTCGCCGGCCGCACCCAGGTCGCCCGCAGCCGCTGGGTCTCGCGCTCGATCGCATCGCGCTTGCGGCAGAAGGCAGTCCAACGCCGGTCGTCGACGAGGCCAAGCCGGCGCCCGTCTTCGGTCAGCCGCAGGTCGGCGTTGTCCTCGCGCAGCTGCAGCCGGAACTCGGCGCGGCTGGTGAACATGCGGTAGGGCTCGGTCACGCCCTTGGTGATCAGGTCGTCGACCAGCACGCCGAGGTAGGCCTGGTCACGCCCCGGCAGCCAGGCCTCGCGACCCTGCACCTGCAGCGCCGCGTTCAGGCCGGCATGCAGCCCCTGGGCCGCCGCCTCCTCGTAGCCGGTCGTGCCATTGATCTGGCCGGCGAAGAACAGGCCCTGGATCATGCGTGTCTCGAAGCTGGACTTGAGCCCGCGCGGATCGAAGTAGTCGTACTCGATCGCGTAGCCGGGCCGCAGGATGTCGGCCTGCTCCAGCCCGACCATCGAGCGCACGGCCGCGAGCTGCACGTCGAAGGGCAGCGAGGTCGAGATGCCGTTCGGGTAGACCTCGTGCGTCGTCAGCCCCTCGGGCTCGAGAAAGATCTGGTGCGAGCCCTTGTCGGCGAAGCGGTTGACCTTGTCTTCGATGCTCGGGCAGTAGCGTGGCCCCACCCCTTCGATCACGCCGGTGAACATCGGGCTGCGATCGAAGCCGCCGCGGATGATCTCGTGCGTGCGCTCGTTGGTGTGGGTGATCCAGCAAGGCAGCTGGCGCGGATGCATCGCGGCCTCGCCCAGGAAGCTGAACACCGGCACTGGGTCGGTGTCGCCCGGCTGCTCGGCGAGCCTAGAGAAGTCGATCGACCGACCGTCGAGCCGCGGCGGTGTGCCGGTCTTCAGCCGCCCCTGCGGCAGCTTCAGCTCCTTCAGCCGCGCCGACAGCCGCACCGCCGGGGGATCGCCGGCGCGGCCCGCGCTGTGGTTCTCCAGTCCGACATGGATGCGCCCGTCGAGGAAGGTACCGGCCGTCAGCACGACCGCCTTTCCGTTGAAGCGAATACCCACTTGTGTGACAGCACCCACCACACGGTCACCCTCGACGACAAGATCGTCGACCGCCTGCTGGAACAGCCACAGGTTCGGCTGGTTCTCCAGCCGCCGGCGGATCGCCGCGCGGTACAGCACCCGGTCGGCCTGGGCGCGTGTCGCCCGCACCGCCGGGCCCTTGGAGCCGTTGAGGATGCGGAACTGGATGCCGGCCTCGTCGGTGGCCAGCGCCATCGCGCCGCCGAGCGCGTCGACCTCTTTGACCAGGTGGCCCTTGCCGATGCCGCCGATCGAGGGGTTGCAGCTCATCTGCCCCAGGGTCTCGATGTTGTGCGTCAGCAGCAGCGTCGCGCAGCCCATGCGTGCGGCGGCCAGTGCCGCCTCGGTGCCGGCATGGCCGCCACCGACGACGATGACGTCGAATTCCTTGGGATAGAGCATGGGGACAGGGCTTTCGCGCCGCGGGCGCGGAGCTGCCTCGATTTTAAGCAGGGCGCCTCCCGGCGGAGCCGACGGCGACAATCGCCCCATGGACTGCCGCCCCGCCTGCGCCGCCTGCTGCATCGCGCCGTCTATCTCGACGCCGTTGCCGGGCCATCCCGCGGGCAAGCCGGCCGGCGTGGCCTGCGCGCAGCTCGACGCCGAACTGCGCTGCCGGCTGTTCGGCCGGCCCGAGCGGCCGGCGGTGTGCGTGTCGCTGCGGCCCAGTGCCGAGATGTGCGGCGGCTCGCGCGGCGCTGCGATGCGGTGGCTGGAGCAGATGGAGCGGCTCACCGCGCCGGCCCCATGAGCCCGGCCTTCCTTCCCACCGCCCTGACCGGCCGCCGCGCCCTGGTGACCGGCGCGACGCGCGGGCTCGGCCTCGAGATCGCCCGCGGCCTCGCCGCGGCCGGCGCGAGCGTGTGGCTGAACGGACGCCAGGCCGACGTGCTGGAAGCGCAGGCCGCGCGGCTGCGGGGCGAGGGCCTGGCCGCGCAGGCCCTGCCCTTCGACATCGCCGACGATGCGGCGCGGCGCGCCGCCTTCGGCGCCTTCGATCGGCTGGATGTGCTGGTGAACAACGTCGGGCAGCGCGACCGCCGCCCGATCGACGCCTTCGCGCCGGGCGATGCGCGCCGGCTGCTCGATGTCAACCTGCTCGCGCCCTTCGAGCTGGCGCGGCTCGCGGCCGAGCGCATGAGCGCCGGCGCGAGCATCGTCAACATCACCTCGATCGCGGGGCCGATCGCCAACCGCGGCGACGCGGTCTACACGATGGCCAAGGGCGGGCTGGACGCACTGACCAAGGCGCTGGCGGCCGAGCTGGGCCCACGCGGCATCCGCGTCAACGCGGTCGCGCCGGGCGTGTTCGCCACGGAGACCAATGCCGCGCTGGTGGCCGACTCGGCGACCGCCGACTGGCTCGCCAAGCGCAGTTCACTCGGCCGCATCGGTGCGCCGGCCGAGATCGCCGGCGCGGTGGTGTTCCTCGCCTCGGACGCGGCGAGCTACATCACCGGTCACACGCTGGTGGTCGACGGCGGCTACTCGACACACTTCTAGCCGCGCACCGGCACCCGCGTCGGCGCGACACGGCGCTCGCACCAGGCCTTGAAGCGCGGCGAGTCCCAGCCCTTGTCGAAGAAGTAATGGGCGATCGTGTTGGCGACCGGCTCGACGACCGTGATCGCCCCGGCGATCGCGATGCTGCCGGTCAACGCATAGCCGACCGCGAAGGCGATGCCCAGGTGGATCACACCGAAGGCGGCTGACTTGGCCATGAAGCACTCCTGTGCGGAACTCAATCGATGGTGAATACTATTGATAAATATAGATCGATTGGTTTTTCTTCCGCATGGCGCCGATAGCCCCCGTCAGCCCCGCAGCGCCGCTCCTAGGATCGGCGTGACCACCGCCGTGCCCAGCCGGTCCATCCGCGCCAGGCCCGTCGTCATCTCCTGGCTTCGTCGAGCGCACGCAGGTAGCTGCGGCGCCACCAGTGCAGATCCTGCTCGCGCAGCGTCTTCATCAGCGCGGCGTGGCGCTCGCGCCGCTCGTCGATCGGCATCGCCAGCGCAAGCTGCATTGCCGCAGCCGTGCCGGCGGTGTCGTAGGGGTTCACGATCAGCGCCTCGCGCAACTGCTCGGCCGCGCCGGCAAAGCGCGACAGCACCAGCACGCCGGGGTCGACCGGGTCCTGTGCGGCGATGTACTCCTTGGCGACCAGGTTCATGCCGTCGCGCAGCGGCGTCACCAGGGCGACGCGCCCGGCCTGGTACAGCCCCGGCAGGCGCCTGCGCGCCATCGTGCGGTGGATGTAGCGCACCGGCATCCAGTCGAGCTCGCCGTAGCGGCCATTGATCTCGCCCGACAGGCCCTCGAGCTCGCGGCGGATGTCCGCGTAGGCGTCGAGGTTCTCGCGGGTCGGCGTCGCCACCTGGATCAGCGTCGCGCTGCGGCGCGCGTGCGGGTGCTCGTCGAGCAGCCGCAGGAAGGCGCGCAGCCGCTGCGGCAGGCCCTTCGAGTAATCGAGCCGGTCCACGCCTACCAGCAGGCGGCGCTGCGCGTACTCGGTGCGCAGCGTCTCGCGCGTCTCGATCGACTCCGGCGACACGGCCAGCGCCTGGAGCTCGTCGACGTCGATGCCGATCGGGATGGCCTGCGCCCGCACGAGGCGCCCGAAGGCGCGCCAATGGTCGTCGGGCAGGCGCTCGGCGCCGGCCTCGCCCTCGACATAGCGCGCGAAGTGCTCGAGGTCGGTCCGGCTCTGCAGTCCGACCAGGTCGTAGGCGAACAGCGCCCGCATCAGCCATTCGTGCGAGGGAATCGCCGCCAGCACCTGCGGCGGCGGCAGCGGGATGTGCAGGAAGAAGCCGATGCGCTGGGTGCAGCCGCGCGCGCGCAACTCGTCGGCCAGCGGAATCAGGTGGTAATCGTGCACCCACAGCACGTCGTCGGGCCGCAGCAGCGCCATCAGCTTGCGGGCGAACAGCCGGTTGACGCGGCGGTAGCCCTCGAGATGGCCGGCCTCGAAGTCCGCCAGGTCGAGCCGGTAATGGAACACCGGCCACAGCACCCGGTTCGAGTAGCCCTCGTAGTAGGCCTCGTGGTCCGCGGCACTCAGGTCGACCGTCGCGAGCGTCACCTGGCCGGCGTACTGCAGGTGCAGTTCGCCGGCGCCGTGCTCGGCCAGCTTGCCGCTCCAGCCGAACCACAGCCCGCCCGTGGCGGCCAGCGCGTCGCCGACCGCCACCGCCAGCCCGCCGGCGGCCGGCTTGCGCGGATCGGCGAGCCGGTTCGACACCACCACCAGCCGGCCTCGGGCCGGCCGCCCGTCCTCGTCGTTGGCCACCTCGGAGCTTTCGTTCAGATCACGCTGTCCCAGGGCTGCGACAACCGCACCGCCCCGTTGATCACCCCCACCATCGAATAGGTCTGGGGGAAGTTGCCCCACAGCTCACCGTTGGCCGGCGCCACGTCCTCGGCCAGCAGGCCGAGGCGGTTGCGCACCGCCAGCATGGCTTCGAAGATCTCGCGCGCCTGGTCGCGCCGACCGATGCGCGCGAGCGCGTCGATGCGCCAGAACGCGCAGATGTTGAAGGCCGTCTCGGGCCGGCCGAAGTCGTCGGCCGCCTCGTAGCGGCGCATATAGGGACCGTCGCACAGGCTGGCCTCGAGCGCGTCGACGGTGGCGACGAAGCGCGGATCCTGCGGCTGCAGGAAGCCGACCTCGGCCATCAGCAGCACGCTGGCGTCGAGGTCCTGGCCGCCGAAGCTCTCGACGAAGGCGCGGCGCTTGTCGCTCCAGGCCTCGCGCAGGATGCGCGCGCGGATCGCGTCGGCGCGCTCGCGCCACGCGGCCGCACGCTCGGGCCGGCCGACCACCGGCGCGATCTTGGCCAGCCGGTCGCAGGCCGCCCAGCTCATCAGCGCCGACGAGGTGTGCACGCGGGCCCGCGTGCGCAGCTCCCAGATGCCGGCGTCGGGCTGGTCGTGCAGCGCGAAGGCGCGCTCGCCGACCGCCTCGAGACGCGCGTAATCGTCGGCGTCGGCACGGCGGAACAGCCGCCGGTCGTGGAAGGACTGGGCCGCGCCGAGCACGACATGGCCGTAGACGTCGTGCTGGAGATGCTCCTGCGCCTGGTTGCCCACCCGCACCGGCCCCGTTCCGCGGTAGCCGCGCAGATGGCCCAGCTCGCGCTCGGGCAGCGACTTCTCGAGCCCGATGCCGTACAGCGGCTGGATGTGGCCGCCGGCGGCGTCGCGCACGACGTCGTGCAGCCAGCGCAGGTACTCCTCCATCGTGCCGACCTCGGACAGGCTGTTCAGCGCCCGCACGACGAAGAAGGCGTCGCGCAGCCAGCAGTAGCGGTAGTCCCAGTTGCGGCCGCTGTCCGGTGCCTCGGGGATGCTGGTGGTCATCGCCGCGACGATGGCGCCGGTCTCCTCGTACAGGCACAGCTTGAGCGTGATCGCGGCGCGGATCACCGCATCCTGCCACTCGAGCGGCAACGCCAGCGCCCGCGTCCAGCCGCGCCAGTACAGCGCGGTGCGCTCCTCGAACTCGCGCGCGACCTCGGCCACGCCCTGCTCGAGCGTCTCGTCGGGCCCGAGCAGCAGCGCCACCGGCTCGGCCAGCGAGAACCAGGTCGCCTGCTGCACGTAGGTGACCGGCGCATCGGTGGTCAGCCGGATCGACCCCTGCGGCCCGTGGTAGCGGAGATGGTGGCTGCCGCGCGCGACCTCGGGCTCGACGCGCCCGTACTCGAAGCGCGGCGCGAGCACGACGCGCACGCGCGGGTGGCCGCGCAGCGGCCGCACGCGCCGCACCAGCATCGCCGGACGAAACGCGCGGCCGCGGCTGAAGAAGCGCGGCGCGAAGTCGCACACCTCGACCGCATCGCCGTTGGCGGCATAGAGTCGCGTGCGCAGGATCGCCGTGCCCTCGTCGTAGGCCTGCTCGCTGCGCACGTGCTGCTCGATCTCGATGACGAAACTGCCGGCGTCGCCGCAGCCCTCGGGCGAGTCGAGCAGGCTCGCGAACACCGGGTCGCCGTCGAAGCGCGGCAGGCAACACCAGACGATGCGCGCGTCGGCGTCGACCAGCGCGCCGATCGCGCAGTTGCCGATCAGCCCGAGCTCGAGCGAGGCCGGGCGCCTCACACCAGCCCTCCGAGCGCGGCGGCCGCCAGCGCGCGCAGCGGCGCGCTGGCCTCGTCGGGCGCCAGCGGATGCAGGGCCGCGAGCAGCCAGTCGCGCACCGCCGCCGGGTCGGCCAACCGGCAGCGCGCGCCGCTCGGCCCGGGCCCGACCTTGACGCCGCAGCCGCCGGCGGCCTGCACGGCCGCGAACCCGTCCTCGTCGGTCGCGTCGTCGCCGACGAACACCGGTCGGCGGCCGGCAAAGTCCGGCATCGCGAGGAAGTCGCGCACCGCCTCGCCCTTGCTGGCACGGCGCGGCTTGACCTCGACCACGCATTTGCCGAGCTGCACCGCCCACGTGCCGTGGTGCGGTCGCGCCGCGGCGAGCAGGGCCTGCGCGCACAGCTCGGCCAGCTCCGGCCGCGCGCGGTAGTGCAGCGCCAGGGCCGAGGGCTTGCGCTCGACCAGCAGGCCTTCGTGGCGGGCGGCGAGCCGCTCGGCGCAATGGATCAGGTCCTCGGGCGGCGCCCCGGCCAGCACCCGCACGCGGCCGGCGGCGTCGCGCCGCTCGACCCCGTGCACGCCGACGGCCGGCAGCCGCAGCGGCGCGAGCAGTGCGTCGAGCTCCGCCAGCGGTCGGCCGCTGACGACGGCCACGGCACCGCCGAGCCAGGTCTGCGCGCGCGTCAGCGCGGGCACCACCCAGTCGGCCACGACCACGGCATCGGGCCGCGGCGCGATGGCCGCGAGCGTCCCGTCGAAGTCGAGGAACAGCGCATCGCGCTCGTCTAGCCCCGGCGGGGCGAGCAGATCGTCCGTCACCGCTCGACCGTAGCAGCCGGCGCGGCGGCGGTCCGGCGACGCCGTGCAAACCGCACCCGACGGGTGCGACTTTCAAGATCATGAAATGGCGGCCGGCCGGCTCTGGAGGAAACGCCGGGCCGCCCCAGGTTTCCTTGACCGCCGCGGGGGCGGGCTGGGCGCAGTCCGGCCCTGGGGGCGCTCAGTAGGTCGAATCGGCCTGCGCTGCCGCCGTCACGCTGCGCAGGTCCTGCGCGACGCGCCCGCCCTGCAGCACCACCACGCGGCCGGCCGAGGCGATGGTCTCGGGCCGGTGCGCGACGATCACGCGCGTGATGTTCAGCCCGCGAATGGCCTGGTTCACCTGCCGCTCGCGGTCCACGTCGAGCGCACTGGTGGCCTCGTCGAGCAGCAGGATCTGCGGCCGCTTGTAGAGCGCGCGCGCCAGCAGGATGCGCTGCTTCTGGCCGCCCGACAGGCTGGCGCCGAGGTCGCCGATCAGCGTGTGGTAGCCCATCGGCAACGCCGCGATCTCGTCGTGCACGCAGGCCAGCCGCGCGCACTGCTCGACCCATTCGGGATCGGCCTGGGTGTCGAAGAAGGCGATGTTGTCGGCGATCGAGCCGGCGAACAGCTGGTCGTCCTGCATCACCGTGCCGATCATGCGGCGCCAGCGCGCCAGGCCGAGCTGCGCCAGCGGCATGCCGCCGACCAAGATCGCGCCCGCCTGCGGCGCGTGGATGCCGAGGATCAGCTTCAGCAGCGTGGTCTTGCCGCAGCCCGACGGCCCGACGATCGCGATCGATTCGCCCGGTTCCACCGCCAGCGAGCAGCCGGCCAGCACCTCGGGCTCGCTGTCCGAGTAGCGGAAGCGCAGCTCGCTCAGCTCCAGCCGCGCCTCGACCTCGCGCGCGCCGGTCGTCCCCTCGGTCTCGCGCTCGGGCGCGGCCAGCACGATGTCGGCCAGCCGCTCGGCCTGCAGCCGCAGCATCTTCAGTTCGACCAGCTTGTCGATCAGCCCGGCGATGCGCAGCGCGAACTGCTCCTTGAAGGCGAGGAACGCGAACAGCATGCCGACCGTGAAGCTGCCCTGCATCACCAGCAGCGCGCCGACGCCGATCACCGCGACGCGCTCCAGCCCGAACAGCAGCTTGTGGGCGCTGCCGAACACCAGGTCGAGCTTGCGGGTGGCGATGTCGGCGTTCATCGCGTCGACCACCAGGTTCATGAAGCGCGCGCGGCGCTCGTCCTGGCGGCCGAACAGCTTGATCGCCTGCACGCCGCGCAGCGACTCGAGGAAGTGCGTCGCGCTCTTGGCGTCGTGGACGATGTGCTCCTCGGTCGCCTCGCGCAGCGGCCGGAAGAAGGCCGCACGCAAGCCGGCGTACAGCGCCACCGCGGCCAGCGCGATCGCCGTCAGCGTGCCGCTGTAGACCGCCATCATCGCCAGCGTCGCGACCACCAGCAGGCCGTCGAGCACCGCCTCGATGAAGCTGGTGGTCAGCGTCTGCTGGATCTTGCGGATCGCGCCGAAGCGCGACATCACGTCGCCGGCATGGCGCTTCTCGAACCACTCGACCGGCAGGCGCATCAGGTGCGCGAACACATTGCCCAGCCATTGCAGGTTCAGCGTGCTCGAGAGATACAGCACCGCCCACGAGCGCAGCGCGCCGGTCATCACCTGCAAGCCGACCAGCAGCGCGAAGCCGATCGCCAGCGTGACCAGCAGGTCGCGGTCGTTGCTCGTCAGCACGCCGTCGACCACCCATTGCAGGAAGAAGGGCGAGAGCAGCACGAAGACTTCCAGCGCCAGCGCCAGCACCAGGATCTGCCCGAGCGAGCGCTTGAGCCCGCTGACCGGCCCGAGCAACTGCCGCCAGCCGATCTGCTGACGCTCGACCTTGGGCTCGAAGCCGGCGCCGGGCGAGAGTTCGAGCACCACGCCGGTGAAGTGGCGCGACAGCTCGGCCAGCGGCATGCGGCATTCGCCGCGCGCCGGGTCGTGAATGACGGCCATGCCGCGCTTCACTTCGGCGAGCACGACGAAGTGGTTCAGGTCCCAGTGCAGGATGCAGGGCGTCTGCAATTGCGGCAGGTGTTCGAGCTCGGCGCGCAGCGGCCGCGTCGTCAGCTGCATCTCGCCGGCCATGCGCACCAGGTCGGCCAGCGTCGCGCCCTTGAGCGACAGCGAGAAGCGCTGCCGCAGCGTCGCCAGGTCGGTGCGCAGGCCATGGTGGGCCGCGACCATCGCCAGACAGGCGAGGCCGCATTCGGCCGCCTCGGTCTGCAGCAGCATCGGCAGCCGGCGCGCGCCGAAGCCGAGATGCAGCACCGTGCTCATGGCCGCCCCTCGTCGGACGGGTACGTCCGCCGATCCCCCAGGGCCACAAGGGGGTCCCTTCTGGCCCTGGGGATGCGGGCCGGCTTGGCAGCGGTCCGGCACTCGGCCCGCAGCGTAGGGGCTGGCGCAGGGGATCTCACGTGCGACTCCCGGCGACGCGTCCGCCGAGCCCGAGCAGCGGCTCGAACAGCCATTCGATCAGCCGGCGGCGGTCGAGCTGCACGTCGGCCTCGAGCTGCATGCCCGCGGCCAGCGGTTGGGTCTGGCCATAGGCCGGCACGTCCTGGCGCTGCAGCGCCACCGTGATGCGGTACAGCGGCTCGCCGTTGACCATCGACGCGATGCTCGACACGCCCGCCAGCGGCACGTTGACCAGCTCGGCGGCCTGCAGCGGCGTGCGCGCCACCTGCAGCACCCGGCCCGACTGCTGGCCGAACTTCTGGTACGGATAGGCCTGGTAGCGCAGCAGCACCGGCTGTTCGGGCCGCACAAAGCCGAGCGCACTGGACGGCGCGTACAGGTGCGCCTGCAGCTCGGCGCCCGAGGGCACCAGGGTCGCCAGCGCCGCGGCCGGCGAAACCGCCTGACCCGGCTCGGCCAGCACGGTGCCGAGCACGCCATCGGACGGGGCACGCACGACGATGCGGCGCTTGGCCTCGCTCTCGGCGGCCTCCTGCGCGACGGTGGCGAGATCGCGCTGCAGTTCGCCGCGGCTCGCCTGGGCACGCAGCGGCAGTTCGCGCTCCTCCGCCTCGAGCGTGCCGATCTCGCGCTGCTGGGCGGCACGCTGGCGCGTCAGCGCGGCGAGCTGCGCCTGCACCGCGAGCACCTCTTCGGACTTGGCCTGCACTTGCGCCGAGGAAATGAAGTTGTCGGCGCGCAGCGACTCCAGCCGCGCCTGCGCCTCCCTGGCGAGCGCGAGGCGCTGCTGCTGCAATCGCAGCTCGGCGTCGAGCTGGGCCGACTCGCTGCGGCGGTCGGCGAGCTGGCGCGTCAGCGCGGCGCGCCGGGCGGCCAGCAGCTCCTGCTGCTGGCGCAGCGCATCCTGCAGGCTGCGCTGCTTGTCGTCGAGGCTGCGGCGCACCTCCGTCTGGGCGTCGCCACTGGCGGTGGCGCGGTCCACCGACAGCACGAACAGCACGTCGCCCTGCTTCACCGCCTGGCCCTCGCGGGCGCTGCGCTCGACGACGGTGGCGGCCTCCTGCGGCAGCAGGCGGATCACGCCGAGGTCGGGCACCAGCACGCCGGGGACGCGGGCCTTGCGGGTGTATTCGCCGAGACAGAGGTAGGCAACGACGGCCACTGCGGCAACAGCGGCCGACACCGTCGTCACCGCCAGCGACAACGGGCGGAGCAGCTGGATGCCGCCGAGCCAAGCCTGCTGGCGTGCTTCGACAGCTTCGGGGCGGAACAGCGAGGTCATCGTCACGACCTGCTGCCGCAGGCGATCACGCGGGCCGGGCCCGCGGGATCACCAGCCGGTGCGCGGGATCGACGTCGTGCCGCCGCCAACCTGGCCGAGCTGCGACGGGTCCAGCGGAACCGGTTGCTTGGGCGTCGGGGTAACGAGTCGCTCATCGACCTTCTTGCTGTCACGGCGGGTGTTGCTGGGCTGCTGCTGGGCCTTGGTGGCGGTGTGCATGGTGGAAGCTCCTGTAGAGTCTCTGCGCCCTTCGGTGGGCATGCAGTGATTGCATCAGCCCCCATGACCTAGGGGTACTGGCAACTCTTACAGGGGTCGTCCGATTTCCTTGCGCCCCGTCAGCGCAGCAGCCCGAGCCGCAGCGCCTTGAGCACGGCCTGATGCTTGTTGGCGCAGCCGAGCTTGTGCATGCCGTTGTTGAGGTGCAGCACGGCGGTGCGCTCGGAGATGCCGAGGATGGCACCCACCTCCCATGCGGTCTTGCCCTCCATGGTCCAGCGCAGGCAGTCCAGCTCGCGCGGCGTGAGCTTGGGCACCTCGGGGCGGAGCTTCTCCGGCACCAGCACGCGCATCGCCGTGTCCTGCGCGTAGACAGCGAACAGCTGCAGGTCGGCCACCAGCCGCGTGACCTCGTCCCGGCTCGTCGGCAAGGCCTGGTCGCGATCGACGCCCAGCACGAAATGGCGTCCTTCCGGCATGTGCAGGGCGAGGCAGATGCCGGCGCGATACCCGAAGGCCGCCTGGGCTTCCCACAGTTCACCAACGCCCGACTTCACGTAGGTGCTCTGATCCCAGACGATGGGCACGCTGTGCCGCTTGCAGTGCTGCATCACCGGATCCAGCCGGTAGCCGTTCGGATCCTGCATCGCCTCGCGCCAGGCCTCGGGCGCGTTGTCGACCTCGATGAACTCCGGCGTGTCGAGCGGTCGGTCGACCACGGCCACCGCCGCCACCGTGTCGAAGCCGAGCTGCTTCGCGAACCTCACGACCTCGCCGCGAAACTCGTCGCGGTTTCGCGCGTCCAGCACCGATTGATAGCCGCCTTGCAGCATCTCGCCTCTCGATCGAACCGGCCGGCCGCGTCGTCCGCGCGGTCGAGGCCCGCCCCCTGACAAGGTTTACAGCTCTGACAGCCCTTACAGATGCTCTGCGCGCCGCAGGCCACCACACTGACCGGACCGCATCATCACACGGCGCGAGCCGCAGTACATCATGACTCCTGCATGGACCCTCGGCGCGTGGCCCGGCGTATTGTGGCAGCCGGGCCGTGATCCTCGCCCGCACTTCGTACACCTCGCCACCCATGTCGCGCCCCGCCTGGCAAGCACCTGGCCCCGCATGGGCCAGACGGTCTGGGGTGGCCGCGCCGGCGACGGCGCGGCCGGCCTTTCCTGGGATTGGGTCGAGTT
The DNA here is from genome assembly GCA_035476815.1 of Methylibium sp. Taxonomy (GTDB): domain Bacteria; phylum Pseudomonadota; class Gammaproteobacteria; order Burkholderiales; family Burkholderiaceae_C; genus Methylibium. Next base: position 20,698 of record DATILD010000031.1, on the reverse strand, counting down.
CGCCGACGGCGTCGTCGCGATCGCCGATCCGATGTCGATGACGACCAACCTGCGCCTGCTCGGACCCGAAGGCGAGGTGCTGACCGCGCACTCGGCGGCACCGCATCTCAACCGCCTCGTTCACGCGCTCGCCTGGCGGCCCGAGGTGCTGCGCGCGATCGCGGAGGTCGACGCGAGCCCGACCGAGAGGCCGGCCCGATCGGCCCGGAAGGCCCCGGCGCGCAACCGCTCGGCGGCGCGTGTGCCGGCGCTTGCGGGTTGAGCGGTCCGCGCCGGATCAGCGGCGCAGCATCTCGATGTGGGGCAGATCGTCCTCGAGGTAGGGCGCGCCGACGCTCTGGAAGCCCGCCTCGGCATAGAAGCGCTCCAACCGGTGCTGCGCCGAGATGCGAACGGCGAGGCCGGGCCACAGGGCCGAGGCCTGCGCGACCGCGCGGGCCACGAGCTCGCGGCCCAGGCCGGTGCCCCGTGCCGCCGCGGTCGTGAGGACGCGGCCGATCGAAGGCTCGGCGTACTTGACGCCGGGGTCGACGAGGCGCGCATAGGCCAGCAGTGCGCCGTCCACGGTCCGGCCGCACAAGTGCCAGGCCTGTTCGTCGGCCGCGTCGGCATCCTGGAAGGCGCAGGCCTGTTCGACCACGAACACCTGCTGACGCGCGACGTGGATGCGCTGCAACGCCATCGGACTCAGCGCGTCGAGCCGCGCGCAGCTCCAGAGAACGTCGTGGCGTCGGATGGTCGAAGTCATGTCGGACGATGATGCCGCAGTGCTCAACGCACGAAGGCGTCCCAGCCGGTCTTGAGGATCAATGCCCCGACCACCACGATGAACACGCCGCGCACGAAGCCCGCACCGTGCTTGAGCGCCAGCCGGGTGCCGAGCAGGCTGCCGGCCACGTTGGCCAGCGCCATCACCAGCGCGACCTGCCACCACACATGGCCGGCCCAGGCGAACAGCGCCAGTGCCGAGACGTTGGTCGCGGTGTTCAGCAGCTTGGCGCAGGCGCTCGCGTGCAGGAAGTCGTAGCCCAGCCAGCGCACCAGCAGGAACACGAAGAAGCTGCCGGTGCCGGGTCCGAAGAAACCGTCGTAGCAGCCGATCGCCAGGCCGATCGCCGCGGCGCGCAGCGCCTCGGCCCGGCCGGCGTGACGGGGCGCATGGGTGCGGCCGAGGTCCTTGCGCGCCAGCGTGTAGACGAGCACGCCCAGCAGCACCAGCGGCAACACGCGCCGCAGGCCGTCGGCCGGCACCTGCGTGACGGTCCAGGCGCCGGCGAAGCCGCCGACCAGGGCCGCGGCCACGGCCGGCGCCAGCGCCGACCAGGGCAGCGTGACGCGGCGCGCGTACTGCACGCTGGCCCAGGCCGTGCCCCAGACCGCCGCGCCCTTGTTGGTGCCGAACAGCGTGGCCGGCGCGGCCGCAGGAAACACGCTGAACAACGCCGGCACCAGCACCAGCCCGCCCCCGCCGACGATCGCATCGACGAAGCCGGCCAGCAGCGAGGCAAGGGTGACGGCGGCGAGGTCGAGCATGCGGGCGCGAGGGTAGCCGGAAGCAGACCCCCGGAAAGCAAAAGAGCGCCGGGGGTACCGGCGCTCTTGCGGAGCGGGTGCAGACGGGTGGGCCTGTTCCGCCTTATCTATGGTTGTGGTGCAGCGCGCATCAGGGGCGCGTCATCGTCGGAATTGTCTCCTCGAACCCCCGCAGGGCAGGCAAAGCCCGCCGCGAGTGCAGGCAATGTAGTCAGCCCTGCCGGGCCCAGCATTGGGGTTTACCTGCAGCGTTTTGGTGCGGATACAACACCCACCGGGCACCAGCCCGACGCACTTGACGACGCCTCTCACCTCACTGTCGGGCGTCGATCACCCAGCGGGCGGCACGCTCGGCGATCATCAACACTGGGCTATTGGTGTTGCCGCTGGTGATGGTGGGCATCACGCTCGCATCCGCCACCCGCAGTCCGGCGACGCCGCGCACCCGCAGCCGGGCGTCGACCACCGCCTGCGGATCGTCGTCGCGGCCCATGCGGCAGGTGCCGACCGGATGGAAGATGGTCGTCCCGATGTCGCCGGCCAGCCGGGCCAGCTCCTGGTCGGTCTGGTACTGCGGCCCGGGCTTGAGCTCCTGCGGCCGGTACCGGGCCAGCGCCGGCTGGGCGGCGATGCGGCGGGTCACGCGCAGGCTCTCGGCGGCGATGCGCCGATCCTCGGGGGTCGACAGGTAGTTGGGCGCGATCGCCGGTGCGTCCTCGGGGTGCGGGCTGGTGATGCGCACCGTGCCGCGGCTGGTCGGATTGAGGTTGCAGACGCTGGCCGTGAAGGCGTCGAAGCGATGCAGCGGCTCGCCGAAGGCCTCGAGGCTGAGCGGCTGCACGTGGTACTCGAGGTCGGGCCAGGCCCGCTCGGGCGAGGACTTCGTGAACGCGCCGAGCTGCGACGGCGCCATGCTCATCGGCCCGCTGCGCCGCAGCGCGTACTCGAGGCCGATGCGCGCCTTGCCCCACCAGCTGGCCGACAGGGTGTTGAGCGTCTTCACGCCCTGCACGGTGAAGACGGCGCGGATCTGCAGGTGGTCCTGCAGGTTCTCGCCGACGCCCGGCAAGTCCCGCTGCACGGCGATGCCGTGCGCCTGCAGCAGCTCGGGCGGGCCGAGCCCGGACAGCTGCAGCAGCTGCGGCGTGCCGATCGCGCCGGCCGCCAGCAGCACCTCGCCGGTGGCGCGCACCGTCTCGACGCCCTGCGGGGTCTGTACCTCGCAGCCGGCGCAGCGCAGCGTGCCGTCGGCGCCGCGCTCCAGCAGCAGCCGGCGCACCTGCGCGCCGGTCCACATCTCGAAGTTGGGGCGACCGAAGCAGGTCGGCCGCAGAAAGGCCTTGGCGGTGTTCCAGCGCCAGCCGCCCTTCTGGTTGACCTCGAAATAGCCGACGCCCTCGTTGTTGCCGCGGTTGAAGTCGTCGCTGGCCGGGATGCCGGCCTGCTGGGCCGCCGCCGCGAAGGCCTCCAGCACCTCCCAGCGCAGCCGCTGCTTGTCGACCCGCCATTCGCCGCCGGCGCCGTGGAAGGCGTCGGCGCCGCGGTGGTAGTCCTCGTGCTGCTTGAAGAACGGCAGGCACTGCTCCCAACGCCAGGCGTCGTCGCCGACCTGGGCTGCCCAGCCGTCGTAGTCGCGCGACTGGCCGCGCATGTAGATCATGCCGTTGATGCTGGAGCAGCCGCCCAGCACCTTGCCGCGCGGGTAGCGCAGGCGGCGGCCGTTGAGCCCCGGGTCGGGTTCGGTCTGGTAGAGCCAGTCGGTGCGCGGGTTGCCGATGCAGTGCAGGTAACCGACCGGGATGTGGATCCAGTGGTAGTCGTCCTGGCCGCCCGCCTCGATCAGCAGCACGCGGCGGCGCGGGTCGGCGCTGAGCCGGTTGGCCAGCAGGCAGCCGGCGGTGCCGGCGCCGATGACGATCTCGTCGAAGGTCGGCATATCGCTCATCGGCTCATCGCGCGAGATGGCTCGCCAGCACCGGGAACAGCTTCACCAGCCCGTCGGCCATGATCTCGACCGCCATCGCGGCCAGGATCAGGCCCATCAGCCGCGTCATCACGTTGATGCCGGTCTGGCCCAGCACCTTGGCGATGCGGCCCGACGCGGCAAAGGCCAGGTAGACCGCCACGCCGACCACGACGCCGTAGAGCACCAGCGTGCCGAGCTGCCACCAGTGGCGGGTGCGCTCGGCGTAGATGACCATGGTCGAGATCGTCGCCGGGCCGGTCAGCAGCGGGATCGTCAGCGGCACCACCGCGATGCTGTCGCCGGCGCCGGCCCGTGTCGCGCCCTCGCTGACGTCCTCGGCGCTGCTGTCGGCCTGCCGGGCGTTGAGCATCTGCAGCGAGCTGATCAGCAGCAGCGTGCCGCCGCCGACCTGGAAGGACGCGATGCTGATGCCGAAGAACTCGATGATCTGCAGCCCCGCCAGCGCGCTGACGGCGATCACGACGAAGGCCGCGAAGGCGCTGACGCGCATCGTGCGCCGGCGCTCGGCGGTGCTGAAGCCCTGGGTGAAGCTGATGAAGAAGGGCACCACGCCGATCGGATTGACGATCGCCAGCAGCGCGATCAGCGGCTTCAGGTCCATCGGCTCATTGTGGCGCGGCGAGCTCCTGCAGGTAGCGCAGCCCGGCCGCCGCGCGCGGCCCGTACCAGCTCAGCAGCTCGCCGTCGACCAGCTGCACCCGCGCCCGCGGGCACAGCGCCTGCGCCTCGGCGACATGGGCGGCGGTGAAGCGGTAGGGCTCGCTCGACAACAGCACGCGATCGACCTCGCCGAGCCAGGGCTCGCCGGGTTCGACCACCGGGTAGCGCGCCGCGCCGCTGGCCCCGCCCTGCCGGTCCGGCAGCGTCTGCCAGCCGATCTGCGCCAGCATGCGGGCGATGTAGGTGTCGCGTGCCACCGTCATCCAGGGTTCGCGCCAGATCAGGTAGAGCACGCGCTGCGTCGCCCGCGGCTCCGCGGCACAACCCGCCAGTGCGTGCCGCAGGCCGTCGGCCAGCGCCGCGGCGCGCTCGCCGACGCCGGGCTCGGTGCCGAACCGGGCCGTGAACTGCTCGAACAGCGCGAGGTTGTCCTCGGGCCCGCAGGGATGGGTGACGACAATCTCGGGCACGAAGTCGCGCAGCGCCTCGACCGTCTCCAGCCGGTTCTCGTCGACATTGACCAGCACATGGGTCGGCGCCAGCCGCCGCAGCTTGGCGAGGTTGACGTCCTTGGTGCCGCCGAACTTGGGCACCGCCGCCAGTTGGGCCGCCGGATGGACGCAGAACCCGGTGCGCGCCACCAGTCGCGGGCCGAGGCCGAGCGCGCACACCAGCTCCGTCAGGCTGGGCACGAGGCTTGCGATTCGCAGCCCTCCGGCGGCGGCCGGTTGACGTGGTCGGCTCACGCGCCGTCCGGCATCGATACAACACCGGGAAGGCGCCGGCTAGCCAAATTCCTTGCTTCACACATAATGGATTAGCTGTGTCTGGGTGCGGCGCCTTTTCTGGATCGGTTCCGGCGGGTTGAGCTTCCACATGGTATTCGGGGTACCGCGGTACCGCTTTCTAGGGAAGAGAGGCGCTCTCCATGGGCAATAAGTTGTATGTGGGCAATCTTGCCTACAGCGTGCGTGACGACGACCTGCAACAGGCTTTCGGCCAGTTCGGCACGGTCACTTCGGCCAAGGTCATGATGGACCGCGACACCGGTCGCTCGAAGGGCTTCGGCTTCGTCGAGATGGGCTCGGACGCCGAGGCTCAGTCCGCGATCGAAGGCATGAACGGGCAATCGCTGGCCGGCCGGGCAGTGGTCGTCAACGAGGCGCGCCCGCGTGAGGAGCGTCCCGGTGGCTTCCGCGGCCCCTATGGCGGTGGCGGCGGCGGCGGCGGTGGTGGTGGTGGCGGCTACGGCGGTGGCGGCGGTGGCCGCAGCGGCGGTGGTGGCGGCTACGGCGGCGGCGGCAGCGGTGGTGGTGGATATGGCGGTGGCGGCGGTGGCCGCAGCGGCGGTGGTGGCGGCTACGGCGGCGGCGGTGGTGGCCGCAGCGGCGGCGGTGGCGGCTACGGCGGTGGCGGCGGTGGCCGCGGCGGCTACTGACAACCGACCCGCTTCACACGACAAGGCGGTGGCGCTTAGGCCCACCGCCTTTTTGCTGCCCGGCTCTCATTCGCCCTGGCGCCGCTTGCGGCCGCGCCCGGCCAGCAGGCGGTCGAGCACCGCATTCGGCAGCAGCCGCAGCAGCTTCGCCACGACGCCCATTTGCCAGGGAATGACGCGGTAGCTGACGCCGGCGGCGATCGCGGCGTGGGCGCGCCCGGCAAAGGCCTCGGGCGTCATCAGGAAGGGCATCGCGTAGCGGTTGCCGGCGGTCAACGGCGTCGCCACGTAGCCGGGCAGCAGGGTCACGACCCGCACGCCGAACGGCCGGCACTCGCCGCGCAGGCTCTCGCAATAGGCCACCACGCCGGCCTTGCTGGCGCAATAGGCGCCATGGCCCGGCAGGCCGCGGATCGCCGCGACGCTGGCGATGCCGACCAGCGTGCCCGCGCGCCGCTCGCGCATCGGCGTCAGGAAGGGCTGGAAGGTCGCCGCGAGGCCGAGGTTGTTGGTCTCGAAGGTGGCGCGGATCACTTCGAGGTCCTCGACCTCGGCCGTGTCGACCCCGACGCTGATGCCGGCGCTCGCGATCACCACCTCCGGCAGACCCTGGCGCTGCAGGCAGTCGCGGCCGGCCGCGACGATGGCCGCGACCTCGCGCACGTCGGCCGCATAGACGCCAGCCTGCTCGGGGCCCCAGCCCCGACTGCGGCACCAGGCCTCGAGCGTCTCGGCGCGCCGCGCCACCAGCGCAAGCCGCCAGCCGGCCTGCGCGTAGCGCAGCGCCAGCGCCTGGCCGATGCCGCTGGATGCGCCGGTGATGAACACCAGCGGCGCGGCGGCCGTCACGGCAGCACCGGCCCGCCGCCGCGCAACTGCCCGGTGACGCGGCCGCCGAGGCGGGCGACGCGCTCGATCCGGTCGTAGTCGAGCGTGCCGGCCCGCAGCTCGCCCTGGCCGGTGACGACGGTCACCGGCTGGTCCGAACGCACGCGCTGGGCGCGGCTGAACACCTCGAGGAACTCGCCGCGGATCTCGACCCGCTCGTCCGCGGCCTCGCCGGCGGCCGGCTCGCGCACGACCCGCGCGCCGCCGATCAGGCGCACCTCGGTGCCATCGCCGTTGCTCTGCGCGCGCGCGGCGCTGCCACGCAGCAGGCGGCCGGCCTCGTCGAGCGCGCGCAGCCGCACGCCCTCGATCTCGATCGTGTCGCTGGCCGGGAAATGCGCCATCACGTCCCCTTCGACCTGGGAGCGCAGCGCGCCATCGACGCCGTAGCTGCTGAGCACGAAGCCGCGCATCGTGTAGTCGGGGGTGCGCGGCGGCGCGGTCGGCGCGGCCGCCTCGTCGCCGCTCGGTGCGTTCTTGACCAGCCACCAGGTGAAGGCCGCCGCCAGGCCCATCAGCAGCACCGGCAGGTAGCGCAGCAGCCGCTCCAGCCAGCGCGCGAACCAGGGTCCCTGCGGTGGCGGCTGCAGCGCGGCCGGGCGCGCCAGCACCGCGAGCTCGCTGAACGGCGCGTCGGCGGTGTCGCCTCGCTCGGTCATGACCCGGGCGTGCCGTCGAGCGTCGTCAGATGGCCTCGCAGCAAGGCCTCGTAGCGGCCGCAGGCCATCAGCAACAGGTCGCAGAACTCGCGCGCGGCGCCGGCGCCGCCGGCCAGGGCCGTCACATGGTCGACCATCGCGCGCACCTCGGCATGCGCGTTGGCCGGCGCGGCGGCGAAGCCGGCACGGGCGAGCAGCGGCAGGTCGGGCCAGTCGTCGCCGATCGCGGCGATGTCGGCCCAGTCCAGCCCGAGCGCGCCGCGCAGCGTTTCGGCGGCGGCCAGCTTGTCATGCGCGCCGTAGACCGCGTGCGCGATGCCGAGGTCGGCCATGCGCCGCCGCACCGCCGGCGAGTCGCGCCCGGTGATCACCAGCGGCACGATGCCGCCCTGGGCCAGCAGCTTGAGCCCATGGCCGTCGAGCGCATGGAAGGTCTTGACCGACTCGCCCTGCTCGCCGATCACCAGCCGGCCGTCGGTCAACACGCCGTCGACATCGAAGATCGCCGCCTTCATGCCCAGCCCTGCGCCCTGCGCCTTCAGCAGCAGCTCCGGCGGGAACGTCAGCGTCGGTCGGATCTCGCGCATGTCGCTAGATCACCTTGGCGCGCAGCAGGTCGTTGGAGGTCAGGGCGCCGACCAGCCGGCCGTCGTCGTCGACCACCAGCACGCTGGTGACCTTGGCGATCTCCATCACGTCGGCCGCCTCGACCGCCAGCGCGTCGGCGCGGACGCGCTTGGGGTCGGCGCGCATCACATCGGCCGCCTTGAGCTGGCGCACGTCGTCGCCGCGCTCGATCAGCCGGCGCAGGTCGCCGTCGGTGAAGATGCCGATCGGCCGCCGCTCGGCATCGACGATCGCCGCGCAGCCGATGCCCTTGGCGCTCATCTCGCGCATGGTGTCGACGAAACCGGTGTCGGGCGTGACGCTCGGCACCGCGTCGCCCTTGCGCATCACGTCGCGCACATGGGTCAGCAGCTTGCGGCCGAGCGAGCCACCGGGGTGCGAGCGCGCGAAGTCCTCGGCCTCGAAGCCGCGCGCGTCGAGCAGCGCCACCGCGAGCGCGTCGCCGAGTGCCATCTGCGCGGTGGTGCTGGCGGTCGGCGCCAGGTTCAGCGGGCAGGCCTCCTCGGCCACCGAGCTGTCGAGCACCAGCTCGGCATGGCTGGCCAGCGAGGAGTCGGCGCGACCGGTGATCGCGATCACCGGCACGCCCAGGCGCTTCAACACCGGCAGGATCGCGCTCAGCTCGTCGCTCTCGCCCGAGTTGGACAGCGCGATCACCACGTCGGTCGGCGTCACCATGCCGAGGTCGCCGTGGCTGGCCTCGGCCGGGTGGACGAACATCGCCGGCGTGCCGGTCGACGCCAGCGTCGCGGCGATCTTGCGGCTCACATGGCCGCTCTTGCCCATGCCCATCACCACCACGCGGCCGCGGCAGGCCAGGATGGTGGTGACCGCCGCGGCGAAGGCGCCGGCCATCGGCCCGGCGATGCGCTGCTGCAGCGCGAGCAGCGCCTGGGCCTCGATGCCGAGCGCGCGGGCGCCGAGGCTCACGCTGCGGTCGGGGGTCGGGTCGGGGTTCGCGCTCACGGGCGGGGCCCCGCGGGCGCAGGGCTTCGGTAGAGTCGGCGCATTCTAGGCGGCGCCCCTGCGGCGGCGCGCGCCGCCGCCTGCCCGACCCCGATGGCCACCACGCTCGATCTGACCCTGCTCTACCTCGTCGCCGCGGTGCTGGGCGTGGTCGCCTGCCGCCTGCTGCGGCTGCCGCCGATGCTGGGCTACCTGGCGGTGGGCGTGCTGATCGGGCCCAACATGCTCGGCCTCGCACCCGACTCGGCCGGCGTCGGCTACCTGGCGGAGTTCGGCGTCGTGTTCCTGATGTTCGTCATCGGGCTCGAGTTCAACCTGCCCAAGCTGCGCAGCATGCGCACGCTGGTGTTCGGCCTCGGCCTGTCGCAGGTGACGCTGACGATCGCCGCCGCGGTGGCCGGCAACGCGCTGCTGGCCGCGCTGCTCGCGACCCAGGGCCGCGCCTGGGGCCTCGGTTGGCAGAGCGCGGTGGCGCTGGGCGCCGCGCTGGCGATGAGCAGCACCGCGGTCGTCGTCAAGATGATGTCCGAGCGCCTCGAGCTCGAGACCCCGCACGGCCGCCGCGTGATGGGCGTGCTGCTGTTCCAGGATCTGGCGGTGGTGCCGCTGCTGGTGCTGATCCCGGCGCTGGGCGAACCGGCCGGCGACCTGGCCCGCGCGCTCGCGATCGCCGGCGTCAAGGCGGCCGTGCTGCTGGCGCTGCTGCTGGTCGGCGGCCAGCGCGCGATGCGCTGGTGGCTCACGCTGGTGGCGCGACGGCGCAGCGAGGAGCTGTTCATCCTCAACCTGCTGCTGGTCACGCTCGGCCTGGCCTGGCTGACCGAGCATGCCGGCCTGTCGCTGGCGCTGGGCGCCTTCGTCGCCGGCATGCTGATCGCCGAGACCGAATACAAGCACCAGGTCGAGACCGACATCCGGCCCTTCCACGACGTGCTGCTGGGGCTGTTCTTCATCACCATCGGCATGAAGCTCGACTGGCGGCCGGTGTGGGACCAGCTCGGCCTGGTGCTGCTGCTGACCACGGTGCCGGTGCTGTTCAAGTTCGGCCTCGTCACCGCGCTGGCGCGGCTGTTCGGTGCGCCGGCCGGCGTCGCGCTGCGCTGCGGCCTGTACCTCGCGCAGGCCGGCGAATTCGGCTTCGTGCTGCTGACGCTGGCGTCGCAGAACGCGCTGCTGCCGCCGTCGCTGCAGAGTCCGGTGCTGGCGGCGATGGTGCTGTCGATGATGGCGACGCCGCTCTTGATCCAGTACAGCAACCGCATCGTGATGCGGCTGGCGGCGAGCGACTGGATGCTGCAGTCGGTGGCGCTGACCCACATCGCCAAGCGCGCGATCCACGCCGAGGCCCACGTGATCATCTGCGGCTACGGCCGCAGCGGCCAGAACCTGGCACGGCTGCTCGAGCCCGAGCACATCCCCTACATGGCGCTCGACCTCGACCCCGACCGGGTGCGCCAGGCCGCCGCCGCCGGCCAGAGCGTGGTGTTCGGCGACGCCGCGCGGCTGCAGAGCCTGATGGCCGCCGGCCTGGCCCGCGCCACCGCGGTGGTGGTCAGCTACCAGGACACCGCCTCGGCGCTGAAGATCCTGCGGCTGGTGCGCCAGCACGCGCCGGCGGTGCCGGTGATCGTGCGCACCATCGACGACGCCGACCTCGAGGCCCTGCAGGCGGCCGGCGCCACCGAGGTGGTGCCCGAGGCGATCGAGGGCTCGCTGATGATGGCCTCGCATGTGCTCGCGCTGGTCGGCGTGCCGATGCGGCGCGTGATCCGCGTCGTGCAGGACCAGCGCGACGCGCGCTACGGCCTGCTGCGCGGCTACTTCCACGGCGCCGACGACGACACCGTCGAGGAACTCAAGCAGGCCCGGCTGCGCAGCGTGACGCTGGCCGAGGACAGCGCCGGGCTCGGCCGCTCGCTCGAGACGCTCGGGCTCGACGAGCTGGGCGTGCGCGTCGTCTCGGTGCGCCGCGCCGGCGGCGCGACCGTGACGCCGGTGGCCGGGCTGGCGCTCAACGGCGGCGACACGCTGGTCCTGTCGGGCCGGCCGGAGGCCTTGGCGCTGGCCGAGGAAAGCCTGTTGAAGGGCTGAGCGCCGGCCTATCATCGCCGCGCCATGGACGACCGCACGCTGATCCGCGACACCATCCGCACCGTGCCCGACTGGCCGGCGCCGGGCATCCAGTTCCGCGACATCACGCCGCTGCTCAGCAGCCCGAAGGTGTTCCGGGTGCTGATCGACCAGTTCGTGCACCGCTACTTCGACCAGCGGCCCGACTCGGTGGCCGGGCTCGACGCACGCGGCTTCATCATCGGCTCGGTGCTGGCCTACGAGCTGGGCGTGGGCTTCGTGCCGATCCGCAAGAAGGGCAAGCTGCCCTACACCACCATGGCCGAGAGCTACGAGCTCGAGTACGGCTCGGCCACCGTCGAGATCCACACCGACGCGGCGCAGCCCGGCGAGCGCGTGCTGCTGATCGACGACCTGATCGCCACCGGCGGCACGATGATGGCCGGCAAGCGCCTGCTCGAGCGGCTCGGCGCCACGGTGATCGAGGGCGCGGCGATCGTCGACCTGCCCGAGCTCGGCGGCTCGACGCGACTGCGCGAGGCCGGGCTGCCGCTGTTCACGCTGGTCAGCTTCGAGGGCCACTGACCCCCCGGGGGGCGGCTTATGCCGTACCTGAACGACAAGGGCCGCAGATGCGGCCCTTGTTGATTCATACGAGCGAAGCGATCACGTCACCGGCATCTGGCGCGTCAGGTTGGCGCGCATCCGCAGCGCCATCACCGAGCCGGCCGAGCGCAGCACCTCGATCGCGATCGCCGGCGTGCGCGCGCACAGCTCCTCGAAGCGCGGCAGGCGCAGCGCCCACACGATCGATGGCGTCATCGCCTCGACGTTGGCGGTGCGCTCGCCGTCGGCGAACAGCCCCGGCTCGCCGATCATCGAGCCGGCGCGCAGGATGGCGATCTTGTTGGCCCCCGGCGCGCCACCGGTCACGTAGACCTGCAGCATGCCCTGGCCGCAGAAGTAGACGGTGCGATCCATCTCGCCCTGGCGCAGCAGCAGGTCGCCGGCCCGGACCTCGTGGCGCGTCAGGTACTGCAGGAAGGTGCGCCACTGCCCCGGGTCGAGCCGAGGCCGGAACGCGTCTTCCGCGTTCAGCGACTGGATCGCGTGCAGCAGGTCGTCGATGGTCATGGTCGGGGCGACCGTTTCTTGGGGATGGACAGGCTCATTATGGGCGTGCGCGCCTCACGGCACAGCCCCTGCCCGCGGGGACCCGACGGGCCGCGCCACGCCGGCGGCGTGAACTGCGTCACTTGCCGATGCAGAACCGACCGAAGATCTCGCCCAGCAGCGCATCGGCGCTGGTCGCACCGACGATCTCGCCCAGCGCCTCGTGGGCGCCGCGCAGCTCCTCGGCCAGCAGCTCCAGCGCCGCGTCGCCCTGGGCGACCAGCGCCTCGGCGGCCTCGACATGGCGGCGCGTCGCGCGCAGCGCGGCCAGGTGGCGGCTGCGGGCGATGAACACGCCCTCGCTGCCGGCCTGCCAGCCGGCCAGCGCCAGCAGGCGCCGGCGCAGCGGCTCCAGGCCCTCGCCGGTGCGCGCCGACAGCGCCAGCGCGCCCTCGGGCAAGGGGACGGCCGGCGCCGCGTCCGCCTTGTTGTAGACGTCGAGCCGGGTCCCGCCGCCGGGCAGCCGCGCCGCGATGTCGCGCTCGGCCGCCTCGTAGCCCGGCTCGCCGCGGCGCGTCAGGTCATGCAGAAAGACGACCGCGTCGGCGTCGGCGATCGCGCCCCAGCTGCGCTGCATGCCGATGCGCTCGGCCTCGTCGGTGGCCTCGCGCTCGTCGCGCAGGCCGGCCGTGTCGATCACGTGCAGCGGCACGCCCTCGATCTGGATCGTCTCGGCGACCTTGTCGCGCGTCGTGCCGGGCAGCGGCGTGACGATCGCCAGCTCCGCCCCCGCCAGCGCATTGAGCAGCGAGCTCTTGCCGACGTTCGGCTGGCCGGCCAGCACCACCCGCAGTCCCTCGCGCAGCAGCGCGCCCTGGCGCGCGCGCGCCAGCACCGCGTCGAGCGCGGTGGCGATCGCGGCCAACCGGCCGCGCGCGTCGGCGCGTTCGAGGAAGTCGATCTCCTCCTCCGGAAAGTCGAGCGTCGCCTCGACCAGCACGCGCAGCTCGACCAGCCGCTCGCGCAGCACGCCGACCTCGCGCGAGAACGCGCCGCCCAGCGAGCGCCCGGCCGAGCGCGCCGCGGCCTCGGTGCTGGCGTCGATCAGGTCGGCCACCGCCTCGGCCTGGGCCAGGTCGAGCTTGCCGTTGAGGAAGGCGCGTTCGGTGAACTCGCCCGGCGCCGCGAGCCGCAGCCCGGCCAGGCCGCAGGCCGGCGCGGCGTCGAGGCAGCGCGCCAGCAGCAGCTGCAGCAGCACCGGCCCGCCATGGGCCTGCAGCTCGAGCACGTCCTCGCCGGTGTAGCTGTGGGGCGCGGGGAAGTGGATCGCGAGGCCCTGGTCGAGCGCCTCGCCGTGGGCATCGAGGAAGGGGCCGTAGTGCGCGACGCGCGGCGTCAGCGCGCGGCCGCACAGCGCCCGCGCGAGCCCGGCCATGTCGCGGCCGGACACGCGCACGATGCCGACCGCGCCCCGCCCCGGGGCGGTGGCGATCGCGACGATCGGATCGGCGTGGCGCGGCAGCATGGCCGCGATTGTCAGCGCCGGATCAGGCGACGCCCAGCTTGCGGTTGATCACCCACTGCTGCGCGATCGACAGCACGTTGTTGGTGATCCAGTACAGCACCAGCCCGGCCGGGAAGACGAAGAACATCACGCTGAAGACCATCGGCATGATCCACATCATCTTGGCCTGCACCGGGTCCGGCGGGGTCGGGTTGAGCCAGGTCTGCAGCAGCGTGCTGGCGGTCATCACGATCGGCAGGATGTAGAACGGGTCCTTCAACGACAGGTCGGTGATCCAGCCGATCCACGGTGCGTTGCGCATCTCGACGCTCGACAGCAGCACCCAGTACAGCGCGATGAACACCGGCATCTGCACCAGGATCGGCAGGCAGCCGCCCAGCGGGTTGACCTTCTCCTCCTTGTAGATGCGCATCATCTCCTGCTGCATCTGCTGGGGCTTGTCCTTCAGGCGCTCGCGCAGCTCCATGACCTTGGGGTTGATCGCCTTCATCTTCGCCATCGACTTGTAGGCGCTGGCGTTGAGGGTGAAGAAGGCCGCCTTCAGCAGCACCACCAGCGCGACGATCGCCCAGCCCCAGTTGCCGAGCAGCTTGTGCAGCTGGTCGAGCAGCCAGAACAGCGGCTTGGCCAGGATCGTGAACCAGCCGTAGTCCTTGACCAGCTCGAGCCCGGGCGCCAGCGCCTCGAGCTTCTTCTCCTCTTGCGGGCCGATGAACAGCAGGCTGTCGAAGGTCTTGCTGGCGCCGGGCGCGATCTCGCCGAGCGGGAAGATCTGGCCGACCGCGTAGAGGTTGGCGTCGACCTTGCGCGTGTAGAACTCGCGCGGGCCCGGGTCGTTGTGCAGCCAGGCCGAAAAGAAGTAGTGCTGGACCATCGCGACCCAGCCGTTGTCGGCGCTCTTGTCGTGCTCGGCCTTGCCCTTCTCGATGTCCTTGAAGTCGACCTTGTGGAACTTGCTGGCGTCGGTGTAGACCACCGGGCCGGTGAAGGTGAAGTAGAAGCTCGACTCGCCGGGCGGCGGGTTGCCGTCGCGCACCAGCTGGGTGTAGAGCTGCGGCGCGAGCGGCGCCGCGCCGCTGTTCACCACCTCGTGGCGCACCTTGATCGCGTAGCTGCCGCGCTCGAACACCAGCGTCTTGCGCAGCTTCACGCCGCCCTGCTCGGGCGACTCGAACACCGCCTGCAGCGACGCCGCGCCGTCGGCCAGCGTGGTCGGGCCGGGCACGAGCTGCATCGCCGTCAGGTGGTTGGGCAGGTCGGGCGCGCCGATCAGGCCGGTCTGCGCGAGATAGACGCGCGCGGCCGAGCGGTCGAGCAGCACCACCTTGCGACTGGTGTCGTTCTGGTCGGTGTGGCGCAGCAGCTCGACGCGCACCAGGTCGCCGCCGCGGCTGTCCAGGGTCGCGCGGACCAGGTCGGTCTCGAGCGTGACGGTCGCGGTCGCGGTCGCCGCCGTGGCAGCAACGGCCGGTGCCGCGCCGGGCGCTGCCGTCGCGGCGGGCACGGCGCCGGGGGCGGCCGGCAAGGCGCTGGCGGCCGGCAGCGGTGCCGGGGCCTGCGCCACCACCGCCGGGGCCTTCGTCGGCCCGAACAGCGAGGGCTGCCCCGTGTGCTTGTTCCAGGCGTCCCACAGCAGGACGAGCGACATCGTGAACACCACCCACAGCAGGGTGCGGCGCATATCGGTCATGAGGAGCTCTCGGGTGTGCCGGGGGCCGCATCGTGCAGGCCCGGACCGGTGGATCGTGTGAAACGGGTGAACAGCCGCGGCGGCTGTGGCGGCACCGCGTCGTGGCCGCCGGCGCAGCCGGGGTGGCAGCGCAGCAGCCGGCCGGCCGTCAGCCAGCCGCCGCCGAGCGCGCCGTGGCGGTCGATCGCCTCGAGCGCGTAGGCCGAGCAGCTCGGCGTGAAGCGGCAGCCGCTGCCGACCCAGGCGCTGAACAGCAGCCGGTAGCCCTGCACCAGGCCGCGCAGCAGACGTGCGCCGAGGGAGGGGGCGCTCACGGGCGCACCGAAGCGAACAGCGCGTCGATCTCGGCGCGCACGGCCTGCTTCAGGGCCACCGACGCGGCGCTCGGGAAGGCGGTCCGATCGAAGGGGGCGCGCAGCCGCAGCAGCCAGTCGCCGGCGCCCAGCCGGGGCGCGTGGCGCGCATAGCCCTCGCGCGCCTGGCGGCGGATCAGGTTGCGCGTCACGGCGCGCCGGGCATGCCGCTTGGGCAGCACCTGGCCGAAAGTCCGCGCTTCGTCCACACCGCCCGCGGCCGGCGGCGGGGCGCTTGTTGACAACTCGGCCGACGGCTTCAGATGGTGCAGCACGAAATGCTCGGTGCGGGCGCAGGGCCGCAGCGCCAGAGCTTGGCGGAAGTCGCTCGGCGGTGGCGTGCGACCCCCGGCCATACGGCGCTCGCCGCCGTGCCGCCCGGTCGCGGGCTCAGACCGCCAGGCGCTTGCGGCCCTTGGCGCGGCGCGCGTTCAGCACGGCGCGGCCGCCGCGCGTCTTCATGCGCGCCAGGAAGCCATGGGTGCGGGCGCGGCGGGTCTTCGAAGGCTGGTAGGTGCGTTTCATGATGGTTCCTCGGGTGGCCCCGTTCGGCAGACGCCGCCGAGTCCGGACTGGATGCTTCGGGCGCTGGGGTCTCCGGGGAGCCGCTCCCGCGCGTTGCCGAGCGGGTGGTCGGATCCCGTCATGAGGAGCGTCCGCCCGACGGAAAGCCCGCGATGATAGCAAAGCCGGCCACCGCGGTGGCGTCACCCTGGGCGCGCCGCGATCCGCGCGCCGGGCCACGGACCGTGGCAGACTGTGGATAACCCCGCTGGAGACACCTGGGCGTCGGTAGAATCCGGCCGCTCTAGAAGGAATTGTCCACAACAAGATGAGCGTCGACATGTGGTCGCGTGGCTGCGAACGCCTCGCCACCGTGCTGCCCGAGCAGCAGTTCAACACCTGGATCCGCCCGTTGTCAGCCGCCGAGTTCACCGAACGCGGCGATGCCACCGTGGCCACGCTGCGCGTGCCCAACCGCTTCATGCTCGACTGGATCCGCGCGCAGTACGCGGCGCGCATCGAGGCGGTGCTGAGCGAGCTGAGCGGCAAGCCGGTGACGCTGGAGCTGCAGCTGGCCTCGCGCGACGGCATCGCGACGAGCCGACCCGCCGCCGCCCCGCCGACGGCCGCCAACGACGCACCCCGCCCCGGCCCGACGGGCGCCGAGCGGCCCGCACCGCTCGCGCTGGTGCCCGCCGCAGCCGCCGCGCCGACCGCCCGGCACCGCCTCAACACCCAGCTCACCTTCGACACCCTGGTGCCCGGCCGCGCCAACCAGATGGCCCGTACCGCCGCGCTGCACGTGGCCGGCTCGCCGGGCCACATGTACAACCCGCTGTTCATCTACGGCGGCGTCGGGCTCGGCAAGACCCACCTGATCCACGCGGTCGGCAACGCGCTGCTGCACGACAAGCCCGACGCCCGCATCCTCTACCTGCACGCCGAGCAGTTCATCACCGACGTGGTGAAGAACTACCAGCGCAAGACCTTCGACGAGCTCAAGGCCAAGTACCACTCGCTCGACCTGCTGCTGATCGACGACGTGCAGTTCTTCGCCGGCAAGGAGCGCACCCAGGAGGAGTTCTTCAACGCCTTCGAGGCGCTGCTGGCCAAGAAGGCCCACATCATCATGACCAGCGACACCTACCCCAAGGGGCTGGCCGACATCGACGAGCGGCTCACCAGCCGCTTCGACGCCGGGCTGACGGTGGCGATCGAGCCGCCCGAGCTGGAGATGCGGGTCGCGATCCTGATGAAGAAGTCCGACGTCGAGGGCACCTCGATGCCCGAGGACGTGGCCTTCTTCATCGCCAAGAACGTGCGCGCCAACGTGCGCGAGCTCGAGGGCGCGCTGCGCAAGGTGCTGGCCTATGCGCGCTTCTCGCAGAAGGACATCAGCATCGCGCTGGCCCGCGAGGCGCTGAAGGACCTGCTGTCGATCCAGAACCGCCAGATCTCGGTCGAGAACATCCAGAAGACCTGCGCCGACTTCTACAAGATCAAGGTCGCCGACATGTACAGCAAGAAGCGCCCGGCCTCGATCGCCCGGCCGCGCCAGATCGCGATGTACCTGGCCAAGGAGCTGACGCAAAAGAGCCTGCCCGAGATCGGCGAGCTGTTCGGCGGTCGCGACCATACGACGGTGCTGCACGCGGTGCGCAAGATCGGCGGCGAGCGCGGCAAGAACACCGAACTGAACCAGCAGCTGCACGTGCTGGAACAGACCCTGAAGGGCTGAAGCAGCAGCCCGAAGGACTGTCAAGGCACAAGCATGGGGACAACTCTGGAACAAGCTCGCAGTCATCCACAGGCCAGCGTCGGGTCGCCGAGTTGTTCATCGCCGGCGTCGACGGCAACCGCCCGCGGGCCACAGGGTTCGAAGCTTGCTAAGTGCTTGCCGGATCAGGCGAAAATGAGGCTGTCCACAGAAGCCGCCCCTCCCTACTACAACGACTATCTTCAGAGGTTCACATGATTGTCTTGAAGAGCCCGCAGGAAAAATTTCTCTCGGCCCTGCAGGCGGTCTCCGGCATCGTGGAACGCCGGCACACGCTGCCGGTGCTGGCCAACGTGCTGCTGCGCAAGACCGGCGGCGAGATCGAGTTCACCACCAGCGACCTCGAGATCCAGGTCCGCACCCGTGCCGAGTTCGACGGCGACGCCGGCAGCTTCTCGACCACGGTGGGGGCGCGCAAGCTGATCGACATCCTGCGCACGCTGCCGGCCGACCAGAACGTCACGCTGAGCTCGGCCCAGAACAAGCTCACGCTCGCCGGCGGCAAGAGCCGCTTCACGCTGCAGACGCTGCCGGCCGAGGACTTCCCGCTGGTGCAGGAGGCGGCCGACTTCGGCCCGATGTTCAGCGTGCCGCAGAAGAGCCTGAAGGCGCTGATCGCCCAGGTGCACTTCGCGATGGCGGTGCACGACATCCGCTACTACCTCAACGGCATCCTGTTCGTCGCCGAGGGCAAGAGCCTGACGCTGGTCGCGACCGACGGCCACCGCCTGGCGCTGGCCCAGGCCACGCTGGAGGTCGAGATGCCCAAGCAGGAGGTGATCCTGCCGCGCAAGACCGTGCTCGAGCTGCAGCGCCTGCTGCGCGACGAGGACACGCCGATCGAGATGCGCTTCGCCGGCAACCAGGCCAAGTTCGCGTTCTCGGGGATGGAATTCGTCACCAAGCTGGTCGAGGGCAAGTTCCCCGACTACAACCGCGTGATCCCGAAGAACCACAAGAACCACGTGACCCTCGGCCGCGTGCCGCTGCTGGCCAGCCTGCAGCGCGCGGCCATCCTGACTTCCGAGAAGTTCAAGGGCGTGCGCCTGAACATCGAGCCCGGCGCGCTGCGCATCGCGTCGAGCAACGCCGAGCAGGAAGAAGCCAAGGAGGAGCTCGAGGTCGACTACGGCGGCGACGCGATCGAGATCGGCTTCAACGTCACCTACCTGATGGACGCGCTGGCCAACATGGGCCAGGAGATGGTCACGCTGTCGCTGCAGGACGCCAACAGCTCGGCGCTGCTGACGGTGCCCGAGCAGGCCGGATTCAAGTACGTGGTGATGCCGATGCGGATCTAGATCCGCATCGGCATTGCATGCCGACCCTGTTTGCACCCCCTGCCCCCGCCGGGCGGGGGTTCTAGTCAGAAGTACCTCCGGGCCGCGCAGCGGCCCTCTTGTTTGAAGCCATGACCGAACCGACCACCCCCCAGCACGATCCGAAGAGCGGCGTCACGCAGCAGCCCCTGCCCTCGGCCGAGGGGCACGCGATCTCGGTCGGCTCGGACGCGTCGGTGGCCTATGGCGAGGGCTCGATCCAGATCCTCGAAGGGCTGGAGGCGGTGCGCAAGCGCCCCGGCATGTACATCGGCGACACGTCCGACGGCACCGGCCTGCACCACCTGGTGTTCGAGGTGGTCGACAACTCGATCGATGAATCGCTGGCTGGCCATTGCGACGACATCATGGTCACCATCCACCTCGACAACTCGATCAGCGTGGTCGACAACGGCCGGGGCATCCCGACCGGCATCAAGATGGACGACAAACACGAGCCCAAACGCTCGGCGGCCGAGATTGCACTGACCGAGCTGCATGCCGGCGGCAAGTTCAACCAGAACAGCTACAAGGTCTCAGGCGGCCTGCACGGCGTCGGTGTCAGCTGCGTCAACGCGCTGTCCAAGATGCTGCGCCTGACCATTCGCCGCGATGGAAAAGTCCATGTGATGGAGTTTTCCAAAGGCTTTGTGCAAAACCGAATCGTTGAAACGGTCGGTGGTGTGGAAGTTTCGCCCATGCACGTGCTGGGCGAGACCGAAAAGCGCGGCACCGAAGTCCACTTCCTGCCCGACACCGACATCTTCCAGCAGAACAGCGACTTCCACTACGAGATCCTGAGCAAGCGCCTGCGCGAGCTGAGCTTTTTGAACAACGGCGTGAAGATTCGCCTGAAGGACGAGCGCAGCGGCAAGGAAGACGACTTTGCCGGCGCCGGCGGTGTCACCGGTTTTGTGAACTTCATCAACAAAGGCAAAACCGTCCTGCACCCCAACGTGTTCCACGCCATGGGCGACCGCCAGAGCGACCAGAACACCAACATCGGTGTCGAGGTGGCGATGCAGTGGAACAGCGGCTACAACGAGCAAGTGCTGTGTTTCACCAACAACATCCCGCAGCGTGACGGCGGCACCCACCTGACCGGCCTGCGCGCCGCGATGACCCGGGTCATCAACAAATACATCGACGACAGCGAGCTCGCCAAAAAAGCCAAGGTCGAAGTCACCGGCGACGACATGCGCGAAGGCCTGACCTGCGTGCTGAGCGTCAAGGTGCCAGAGCCCAAGTTCTCGAGCCAGACCAAGGACAAGCTGGTCAGCAGCGAAGTTCGCGGCCCGGTCGAAGACATTGTCAGCCGGCTGCTGAACGACTACCTGCAGGAGCGCCCGAACGACGCCAAGATCATTGTCGGAAAAATCATTGAAGCCGCGCGCGCCCGTGAAGCCGCCCGCAAGGCCCGCGACATGACGCGCCGCAAAGGCGTGCTCGACGGCATGGGCCTGCCCGGCAAGCTCGCCGACTGCCAGGAAAAAGACCCGGCGCTGTGCGAGATCTACATCGTCGAGGGCGACTCCGCCGGCGGCTCCGCCAAGCAGGGCCGCGACCGTAAATTCCAGGCCATCCTGCCC
>DATILD010000030.1:0-8622 GCA_035476815.1 Methylibium sp. | reverse complement strand
CGTGATGCTGGTGGACCTGCGGCCGAAGAACCTGACGGGCAAGGAGGCCGAGGCCTTCCTGGGTGCGGCGCACATGACCTGCAACAAGAACGGCATCCCGAACGACCCGCAAAAGCCGATGGTCACCAGCGGCATCCGGCTGGGCAGCCCGGCGATGACGACGCGCGGGTTCAAGGAAGAACAAGCGGTGCAGACCGCCCACCTGATCGCCGACGTGCTCGACAACCCCCGCGACGAGGCCAACCTGGCCGCCGTGCGCGCCAAGGTCGCCGCACTCACCAAGGACTTCCCCGTTTACCGCGGCTGAGCCGCAAGCCCCTCGATTCAACCCCTTTCTCTGAAGCTGAAGGAAACCACCATGCGCGCTGGCCGCAACCACCTCTTCGTTCCCGGTCCGTCGAACGTTCCCGACCGCGTGCTGCGCGCGATGGTCGTCGCCCAGGAAGACCACCGCTCGCCCAAGTTCCCGGAGCTGATCAAGTCGCTGCTGGTGGACGTGAAGAAGGTCTTCAAGACCACCGAGGGCCAGGTGTTCCTGTTCCCGGCCTCCGGCACGGCGATGTGGGAAGCCGCGCTGACCAACTGCCTGTCGCCCGGTGACGTGGTGCTGGCCTCGCGCTTCGGCCAGTTCAGCCACCTGTGGATCGACATGGCCCAGCGCCTGGGCTTCGAGCTGCAGATCATCGAGTGCGAGTGGGGCACCGGCGTGCCGCTCGACAAGATCGAGGACGCGCTGAAGGCCGACACCGGCAAGAAGATCAAGGCCGTGCTGGCCTGCCACAACGAGACCGCCACCGGCGTGACCAGCGACATCGCCGGCGTGCGCCGCGCGCTCGACGCCGCCAAGCACCCGGCGCTGCTGATGGTCGACACCGTCAGCTCGCTGGCCAGCATCGACTTCCGCATGGACGAGTGGGGCGTGGACTGCAGCGTCTCGGGCTCGCAGAAGGGCTTCATGCTGCCCGCCGGCCTGGGCCTGCTGGGCCTGAGCCAGAAGGCGCTGAAGGCGATGGAAGGGGCGACCTCGCGGCGCTGCTACTTCGACATCGGCGACATGGCGCGCGCCAACGCCACCGGCTACTTCCCCTACACCCCGTCGATCCCGCTGCTCTACGGCCTGAAGGAGGCGCTGGCGACGATCGAGGAAGAGGGCCTGGAGAACATCTTCGCCCGCCACACCTACCTGGCCAGCGGCGTGCGCGCCGCGGTCACCGAGGGCTGGGGCCTGAAGCTGTGCGCCAAGGAGCCGAAGTGGTACTCGGACACCGTCAGCGCGATCCTGGTGCCCGAGGGCTTCGACGCGGTGAAGGTCATCAGCAACGCCTATGCGCGCTACAACCTGTCGCTCGGCGCCGGCCTGTCCAAGGTCGCCGGCAAGGTGTTCCGCATCGGCCACCTGGGCGACCTCAACGAGCTGAGCCTGATGGGCGCGATCGCCGGCGCCGAGATGTCGATGCTCGACAATGGCATCCCCGTCACGCCGGGCAGCGGCGTCGCGGCTGCCTCGGCCTACTGGCGCAACAACCGCCGCGAGGCCTGATTCCCAGGAACCGCAAGCGGAAGACCGACATGTCCGAACACATCGTGTTTCTCGACCGCTCGACGCTGCAGGCCACCGTGCGTCGGCCGGCGTTCGAGCACACCTGGCAGGAGTACGCCACCACCTCGGCCGCGCAGACCGTGGAGCGTCTGAAGGACGCCACCATCGTGCTGACCAACAAGGCGCCGCTGCGCGGCGACGTGCTGGCCCAGCTGCCGAAGCTGAAGATGATCGCGGTGGCGGCGACCGGCTACGACGTGATCGACGTGCCGGCCTGCCGCGAGCGCGGCATCGCGGTGGCCAACATCCGCAACTACGCGCTGCACACGGTGCCGGAGCATGCGTTCTCGCTGATCCTGGCGCTGCGCCGCAGCCTGCTCGAATACCGTGCCGACGTCGAGCGCGGCCGCTGGCAGGAGGTCGACCAGTTCTGCTTCTTCGACCACCCGATCCGCGACCTGCACGGCAGCACGATGGGCATCTTCGGCGAAGGCGTGCTGGGTCAGGGCACCGCGGCGATCGCGCGCGCCTTCGGCATGCGCGTGCTGTTCGCCGACCATGCGCCGCCCAAGATGCCGAACGTGGAATTCACGCCGATGGAGCAGGTGCTGGCTGAGTCCGACGTGATCTCGCTGCACTGCCCGCTGACGCCCGACAGCCGCAACCTGTTCGGCCTCGAGCAGTTCCGCAAGATGAAGCGCAGCGCGATCCTGATCAACACCGCCCGCGGCGGGCTGGTCGACGAGCAGGCGCTGGTCACGGCGCTGCAGGAAGGCCTGATCGCCGGCGCCGGCTTCGACGTGCTGACCAAGGAGCCGCCGAAGGAAGGCAACCCGCTGCTCGACCTGCGGATGCCCAACTTCATCCTCACGCCCCACGTGGCCTGGGCGTCGGACGGCGCGATGCAGTTCCTGGCCGATCAGTTGATCGACAATGTGGAGCTGTTCATCAAGGGCACGCCGCAGCACCTGGTGACCTGACAACGACAACGGCCTGCGCCGCGCCGGCCTGTGGCTTGACCGCCCGGCCGGCGCGCTTCATTTCAAAGCACTGAGAGACACCTCGACATGAAGAAGCTCCTCTACCAATTCGACACCGACGAGCATCCGTCCGTGTTCGACAACGTGGTCTGCAACGACGGCGGCGCCGACCACGTGGTCGGCTACGGCGGCGTGCACCCGCACAACGTCGGCGCGATGGTCGACGGCGCGATCTTCACGCGCGCGCCCAAGGACAAGAAAAACACCGCGATCTTCATCGGCGGCAGCAACATGGCCGAGGGCGAGGCGCTGTTCAAGTCGGTGAAGAAGAAGTTCTTCGGCAACTTCCGCGTCTCGGTGATGCTCGACAGCAACGGCTCGAACACCACCGCCGCGGCCTGCGTCGCGTGGCTCGCGAACGGCCGCTCGCTGCAGGGCAAGAAGGCGGTCATCCTGGCCGGCACCGGCCCGGTCGGCACCCGCGCCGCGGTGATGCTGGCGAGCGAGGGCGTGTCGGTCACGCTGACCTCGCGCAAGCTGGCGACCGCCGAGGAGGCCGCGGCGCAGCTGAAGGCGCGCTTCGGGCTCGATGTCGGCATCGTCGACGCGCCGGACAACGCCGCGCGCGCGCGCGCGGTCGAGGGCGCCAACATCGTCATCGCCACCGGCGCCGGCGGCATCCAGCTGCTCGACGAGGCGGCCTGGCGCGACAGCCCGACGCTCGAGCTGATCTCCGATGCCAACGCGACGCCGCCGCTGGGCATCGAGGGCATCGACATGATGGACAAGGGCGTCAGCAAGCACGGCAAGATCGTGTTCGGCGCGATCGGCTTCGGCGCGCTGAAGATCGCGCTGCAGCGCGCCTGCGTGGCCAAGCTGTTCGAGAGCAACGACCTCTCGCTCGATGCCTCGGAGATCTACGCGATGGCCAAGACCATGCTGGCCGAGGCCGCAGGAGGACCGCAATGATCAAGGAAGCGAGCGTCGAGAAGTTCCTCGACGACCTGGCGAGCAGCAAGGCCACACCCGGTGGCGGCAGCGCCGCCGCGGTGATGGGCGCGATGGGCGCGGCCCTCGTCAGCATGGTGTGCAACCTCACCATCGGCAAGAAGAACTACGTCGAGGTCGAGCCCGAGATGCGCGCGATCCTGGCCGACTCCGAGGCGCTGCGCGTGCGCATCGCCGGCATGGTGGCCGAGGACGTGGCCGCCTTCGACCAGCTGATGGCCGCCTACGGCCTGCCGAAGGACAGCGACGAGCAGAAGGCCGCCCGCAGCGCCGCGATCCAGGAAGGCCTGAAGGGCGCGACCGACGCCCCGCTGGCCTGCGCGCGTGCCTGCGCCGACGCGATCACGCTCGCGGTGCGCGTGGCCGAGAAGGGCAACAAGGGCGTGATCAGCGACGCCGGCGTCGGCGCGCTCGCGGCCCAGGCGGCGCTGCGCAGCGCCGCGCTGAACGTCTACATCAACGTGCCGATGATCAAGGACCCGGCCTTCGCCGAGTCGCGCAAGGCCGAGGTCGAGGCGCTGCTGGCGCGCGGCACGGCCGAGGCCGAGAAGGCCTACCAGATCACCGTGTCGCGGCTGTAGACCGACTTGTAAGGGGAAGTCCCGGCGGCCGACCGACGGTGGGCGGCCGGGGCCACAATGGCCCCGGCGACGCGTCACCGGAGGCGGTCTTTGGAGGCAAGGCTCAGCGCGGTCCAGGCAGCAAGGCATGCGGCGGTGCTCGCCCGCTACGACGCGGTGCGGGCTCGGACGCTGGCACTGGCCGCGCCGCTGTCGGCCGAGGACCAGTGCGTCCAGTCGATGCCCGACGCCAGCCCGACCAAGTGGCACCTGGCGCACACCAGCTGGTTCTTCGAGACGGTGCTGCTGCAGCCGCAGGCGCACGGCTACCGGCCCTTCGACGCGCAGTACGGCTACCTCTTCAATTCCTACTACGAGGCGCTCGGCCCGCGCCACCCGCGGCCGCAGCGCGGGCTGCTGACGCGGCCCTCGGCCGACGAGGTGCTGAACTACCGTGCGCATGTCGATGCCGCGATGCGGCGCTTCATCGAGACTGCCGATCCGGCCACCTGGGCGGCCGCGGCGGCGCTGGTCGAACTGGGCCTGCAGCACGAGCAGCAGCACCAGGAGCTGATCCTCACCGACCTGAAGCACCTGCTGGCCCTGAATCCGCTCCAGCCGGCGGCCTATGGCGAGGCCGAACGCAGGCATCCGCGGGCGCTCGCGAGCGGGCCCACGAGCTGGCGGCATCGCACCGACGGGCTAGCCCATGTCGGCGCCGACCCGCAGGCCGGCTTCGCCTTCGACAACGAGACGCCGCGCCACCGCGTGCTGCTGCGCGCGCACCGCATCGCCTCGCGGCCGGTGAGCTGCGGCGAGTACCTGGCCTTCATCCGCGACGGCGGCTACCGGCGCGCGACGCTGTGGCTCAGCGACGGCTGGACCGCCGTGCAGGCCCAGGGCTGGGAGGCGCCGCTGTACTGGAGCGGGCTCGGCCAGGACCGACCGACGGTCTACACGCTGCATGGGCCGCGGCCGCTGGAGCCGGACCAGCCGGTCTGCCACCTGAGCTTCTACGAGGCCGCCGCCTACGCCGAATGGGCCGGCGCGCGGCTGCCGACCGAGTTCGAATGGGAGGCCGCGGCCGCCGACGGCGTGCTCGACGGCGTCGGCGAGGTCTGGGAGTGGACCCGCTCGTCCTACGACCCCTATCCGGGCTTCCGGCCGATGGCCGGTGCGGTGAGCGAATACAACGGCAAGTTCATGGTCGGCCAGTTGGTGCTCCGCGGCGGCAGCTGCGCGACGCCGGCGGGACATGCGCGACCGAGCTACCGCAACTTCTTCCCGCCGGCGGCACGCTGGCAGTTCAGCGGGCTGCGGCTCGCGGCCGAGGCATGAGCTCCTTGCCGCTGCGAGCCGCGCCCGATGTCCGGGCCGCCGCCGCGTTGGCGGTGGTGGGCGAGGCGCCCGCGACCGGGGCCGACGACTTCGCTGCCGCGCTGCTCGCGGCGCTGTCGCAGCGCCCGCGCAGCATCGCACCCAAGTACTTCTACGACGCCGCCGGCTCGGCGCTGTTCGATCGCATCTGCGAGCTGCCCGAGTACTACCCGACGCGCACCGAGATCGCGCTGCTGCAGCGCCATGCCGGCGAGATGGCCGAATGCATCGGTGCCGACGCCGAGATCGTCGAGTTCGGCGCCGGCTCGAGCCGCAAGGTGAGGCTGCTGCTCGATGCGCTGCGCCGACCGCGGCGCTTCGTGCCGATCGACATCTCGGCCGAGCACCTGCAGGCCGCGGCGGCGCAGCTGCGCGCCGACTACCCGGCGCTCGAGGTCGCGCCGCTGGCGGCCGACTTCACGCGCCGCGTCACGCTGCCGGCGGCGGCGGGGCGGCGCGTCGGTTTCTTCCCCGGCTCGTCGATCGGCAACTTCACGCCCGGCGACGCGCTGGCCTTCCTGCGCGCCACCGCGGCGGTACTCGACCACGGCCTGCTGATCGGCGTCGACCTGGTCAAGGACCCGGCTCGCCTGCACGCCGCCTATAACGACGCGGCTGGCGTCACCGCCGCCTTCAACCTCAACCTGCTGGCGCGCGCCAACCGCGAGCTCGGTGCCGACTTCGACCTCGACGCCTTCGCCCACTACGCGTTCTACGAACCGCGCGAGCAGCGCATCGAGATGCACCTCGTCAGCCGCCGCGCGCAGACCGTGCGGCTATGCGGCCAGGCCTTCGGCTTCGACGCCGGCGAGCCGCTGCACACCGAGAATTCCTACAAGTACACCGTCGAGCAGTTCCACGCGCTCGCCCGCGAGGCCGGCTACCGGCCCGACGCCGTCTGGATCGACGACGAGCGGCTGTTCAGCGTGCACTGGCTCGGCCTCTAGGAGAGAGAACCCATGAAAGCGATCTGGAACGGCGTCGTCATCGCCGAGAGCGACGACACGGTGGTCGTCGAAGGCAACCACTACTTCCCCGAGAGTGCGCTGAAGAAGGAGTACGTGCTCGGCAGCAACCACCGCACGATGTGCTCGTGGAAGGGCCAGGCCACCTACTACTCGCTGTTCGTCGACGGCGACCTGAACCAGGACGCCGTCTGGACCTACGCCGACCCGAAGGAGGCCGCGGCCGAGATCAAGGGCCGCGTCGCGTTCTGGAAGGGCGTGCAGGTCGTCGAGTAGCGCGGCGCCATCGGTGGTGGCTCAGCGCCCGCCGGCGGCCCGCGGCGCCAGCGTCTTCAGGTAGGCGTGCAAGGCCTGCAGGTCGACGTCGCTCATCTTCGATAGCGCGCCGAAGGGCATCACCGGGCTGACCGGGCGGCCGTCGGGGCGCAGGCCGGTGCGCATCATCCGCGCGAACGCCGCGGCCTCGGCATAGGCGGGCATCGCGCTGCCGGCGCCCGGCGTCAGGTTGGCCGCGACCGGCCAGTCCGGCGGGCCGCCGGGGATCTTGCCGCCCGACAAGCCGCTGCCGTGGCAGCCGATGCACATGTTGGCGACATAGGCGCCGTGGGCGGTGTCGACGGCCTCGGGCACCGGCTGCGAGGGCGGCCGCGCATGGTCGATCTTCTCGGCCGCGTCCGGGATGGCGCCGAAGGCATAGAGCACCCGCATCGGCACCGGGAACTGCAGCTCGGCCGCGCCGCCGTCGACGGCGGGCAGCTGGCGCAGGTAGGCGACCAGGGCGCCGGCATCGGCGTCGGTGTAGCGGTTGTAGTCCTCGCTGGGCATGATGCGCAGCGGCCGGCCGTCGCGGCCGACGCCGTGGCGGATCGCGCGCTCCCAGTCGGCCGGCTCGTAGCCGATCACCACGCCGCCCGGCGTGATGTTCGGGCCGCGCACCTTGAGGCCGGCCTGCGGGTCCTCGACGAACACGCGGCCGGCGGCGTCCGCGCCATGGCACTCGGCGCAGCCGCGCGAGGCGAACAGGTAGGCGCCGCGCGTCACGGCCGCCGCGTCGGCGGGCACCGCCAGCGCGTAGGGCTTCAGGTCGATGTGCCGCTGCGCCTTGCGCTCGGCCCATTGCAGCGCCACGACCACCGCCGCGACACCCAGGGCGACCAGCACCAGCAGCGCCCAGGCGCCGCGCTTGATCCATCGTTTCAACGGGAGAGCTCCTCGTTGTTCTCGGAATGCTTCATCGGGGGAACGCCGATCACCACCATCTGCATCGGCAGCACGCCGTTGTTGACGATCTCGTGCGCCGCGCCGGCCGGCACGATCAGCGTGCAGGGCGCCTGGAAGGCCTGAGGCTCGCCGGCCAACCGCTGCTTGCCGGCACCGGACAGCACGACGACGACGCGGGCCAGCGCCGCATCGGGCGTGGCGGCGCTGGCGCCGGGCGCCAGCCCGACCGTGCGGACCTCGAACGGCGCCGGGCCGAGGGCCGCGCCGGCCACCAGGAGGGAGCAGCAGCCGGCGTGGCTCTGCACGGGCAGGCTGCCGTGGTGGATCAGCGACATGGTCGGTTGGTCGACGGGCATGCGCGCATGGTGCCGGCCGGCGCGGCCGGGTGCATCGCCCGAAGGAGCCATCGGGTCACTCGGCCCTCATACGGATTTGCGTTCGATTGAATGGGAGTGACTGTTCGACAAGGCTGCGTCGAAGTCCTTCCTCGGTCGTAGGCGCGGCGGCCAAGGCCATCGGGTGGCCGACTGCGCTCATGCCCGGGGCGCAAGCCCCGGGCATGAGCGCAGCAGAGCGCTCCGCCGGCCTGATCTCGCCACAAGCGGCCCTGCGTGTGGCACCCGTTCCACCGACGGTCCGAGAGGCGCCGCGACCGACGGTCGGTCTTGTACGTTCGAAAGCAACCGCGTATCAGACGTGCTCGCGGTACCAAGCGGCCGCTTGGCCCCGCGACGCCAGCGCCAGCTTGTCGAGGATGTTGGCGACATGGCGCTTGACGGTGTGCGGACTCAGCTCGAAGACGCGGGCGATCAGCTTGTTGCTGTCGCCGGCGGCGATGCGGTTCAGCACCTCGCGCTCGCGAGGCGACAGCAGCGCGAGCGCCGGCGCGTTGCCGTCGGCGGCGGGTGGCGCCGGGTCTGCGGCGGCCCGCAGTGCCGCGGCGCGGCGCGCGGCAGCGGCCAGCGCCGCGG
>DATILD010000029.1:0-2867 GCA_035476815.1 Methylibium sp. | reverse complement strand
CCTTCTCTTTGCCTACTTTCTCTTGGCGAAGCAAGAGACAGTAGGTCGCCGTGCGGGGGCGAATTCCCCGCGCTGCCTCACGCAGTGAACGGAACCCAACAACCAAAGCGCAAGGGCTTCGACAAGCTCAGCCCGAACGGGCTATGAGCTCGGCCCGAACGAGCTAGGGGCCTAGCCCGAACGCGGCTCGCGGCCCGCCCGCCGCACGGCCTCACACCGGCCGCCGCGCCAACTCCTCGCTCACCAGCCGCACCACCAGCCGGTCGAGCGACTCGACCGAGTAGTTGCCGACATCGTGCGCGGTCTCGCGGCCCGGCCCGCTCGACGGATCGCCGGCCCGCGCATAGGTCAGGAACACGAAGCGCCCGCCGGTGTACTGCGCCGCCTGCCGGAACACGTACTCGCCCACCGGGTCGAGCCCGCTCGCGCCGACCGCGAACAGCTTGATGCCGCGCGCCAGCGCGCCCTGCATGTCGTCGTCGTACCAGGGCGCGCCGCGGCCGAGCTGCGGCGGCGCATCGGCCACCAGCAGCACCAGCCGGGTCGCGCCCTCGCCGCGCCACGACAGCCGGTGCACGGCGGTGTGCAGGGCCTCGTCGAGCGCCTCGGGGTAGTCGCCGCCGCCGCTGGCCTGCAGCGCGCCCAGCTGGCGCTGGAAGGCGTCGAGGTCGTCGCTGAAGTCGCTGGCGCGCACGAAGAAGGCGTCGCCGCGGTCGCGGTAGGCCACCAGCGCGAAGCACAGGTCGGGGCGGCTCGGCAGCCGCGCGATCTGCTCGGCCATCGAACCCATCGAGCGCTTGAGCTTGTCGATCTCGTCGCCCATCGAGCCGGTGGCGTCGACCAGGAACACCAGGTCCAGCCGCGCGCGTTCGAGCGGCGCGCGGGCGTCGAGCTTCACCTGCAGCGCGTCGCGCTGGCCGCGCTTCAGCAGCGCGCTGCCGCGCGCCGCGCCCTTGCGGACCTGGACCTCGAATACCGCGGCGTCGCCGGCCGGCGGCCAGGGCGGGGCGGTCATCGCCGCCGGATGCAGCCAGACCTGGCCGCCGGCGTCGGTGCGCGCCCACAGCGGCAGCGCGCGGCCGGCGGCGTGCAGGCTGACCTCGGCGTCGGGCACCGGGCGGCCGGCGGCGTCGTGCACCGTCAGGCGGTAGCGCTCGGAGACGTCGCGCGGCCGCACCGGCAGGTGGGTGTTGCGGGCGCGGTAGGCCAGGAACTCGCCGAAGTCGGCGTTGTCGTCGACCACGCCGGCCGAGACCGGCTCGTCGCGCGGGCGCGGCGCAGGGTGCGGCATGGGTTGCTGGGGCGCGAGGCTCTCGGCCACGGCGGCCGGCGGCGCGGCGGCCAGGGCATCGGCCGCCGCCGCCGCCTCGGCGCGGCCGGACTTGGCCAGCGGCGCGACGATGCCGTCGCCGCGCCCGAGGCCACCGTGGCGCCGTTCGCGCTGCGCGACCGGCGGCTGCGAGGGGTCCTGCAGGTCCAGCGTCTGCGGCGCACGGTGGCAGTCGCGCGCGCTCGGCGCCGCCGGCGCACCGGCCAGCGGGCCGGCCCAGACGGGGTGGAAGACGTTCGGCTCGTAGCGCATCGTCGCCGGCGGCGCCGCAGCCGCGGGCGAGGTCCAGTCATGCGCCTCGCTGCGGTGGGCGGCGTACAGCGCGAGCGGCAGCAGCGCGGCAAGGACAAGGCGGCGCAGCGGCGGCACGGTGGCGGTCGGTCTCATGGAGGCTCCTGGCGTGATCGGGCCGCGACCGTCGCGACCTCGTGCCGTCTGATACGGCCCGGCTCGGCGAATCGGGTTGACCCCTTGGCGCCACGCCGCGCGTATCACCCTCATGCCGATGGCAGACTGCCCCGACCGATGGACATCACCGCCCCGCCGCCCGACGACGACACGCTGATGCGCGCCTACGCGCAGGGCGACGCCGCGGCCTTCGAGGCGCTGTACGCGCGCCACCAGGGGGCGCTCTACCGCTTCGTGCGGCGCCTGCTCGGCAGCGCCTGCGCCGCGCAGACCGACGAGGTGTTCCAGGACACCTGGCTGCGCCTGATCCAGTCGCGCGAGCGCTGGTCGCCGCAGGGCGCGAGCTTTCGCACCTGGCTGTTCACGCTGGCCCACCACCGCGCGATCGACTGCCTGCGCAGGAGCGGCCGCGAGGTGTCGGTCGACGAAGGCGACGGCGACGACCCCTGGCAGCCTGAGGGTGAGCCCTGGTCCGGGTGGCCCGCCGCGCAGGCCGTCAGCGCCGAGGACGGCCGCTTCTGGCGCGTCGCCGGCCAGCGGCTGCTCGACTGCCTCGACGGCCTGCCGGCGGCGCAGAAGGCCGTCTTCCTGCTGCACCACGAGGACGGCCTCGCGCTGGCCGAGCTGGCCGCCGCGCTGGGCCTGGGCTTCGAGACCGCCAAGAGCCGGCTGCGCTACGCGATGAGCAAGCTGCGCACCTGCATGGGCGCCTACCTGCCGGCGGGGGCCGCGGGATGAACGCCGCCGCGCCGGGCCGCCCCAAGCAAGGCGTTCCCCTCCCGGAGGGGGGCTCGCCGACCTCGGCGAGCCGGGTGTCGTCATGACCGAACCCGATCTGCCCCGCGATGCCCATCTGCGCACCGCGCTGCGCCATGCGCCGGACCGCGAGCTGGGGCCGCCCGCGGCCGTGAGCGCGCGCATCCTCGCGGCGGCGCGCGACGCGGTGCACGAGCCCTGGCCGCGCCGCTGGGCGCGGCGCGCGGTGGCGCTGCTGGACCTGCTGCGCCAGCCGGCGGCCGGCGCCGCGTTCGCGAGCCTGGTGCTGGCCACCGTGATCGGCCTGATGTGGCGCGACGAGCCGCCGCACGAGCCCGACGCTCCGCTCGCCCGCGGCGCGGCGCCGGCGGAG
>DATILD010000028.1:0-6586 GCA_035476815.1 Methylibium sp. | reverse complement strand
CCTTCTCTTTGCCTACTTTCTCTTGGCGAAGCAAGAGACAGTAGGTCGCCGTGCGGGGGCGAATTCCCCGCGCTGCCTCACGCAGTGAACGGAACCCAACAACCAAAGCGCAAGGGCTTCGACAAGCTCAGCCCGAACGGGGCTCAGGCTCGGCCCGCATGGGGAACACGGGCTCCGCCCGCGCGGCGAGCGGTCGAAGTTGTAAGCGAATCTGTCCGCCTCCCCAGGAGCGCCCCGCCCCCTGCCTCATTGAAGGGATGGCAGCCGCGCCCGCGCTTCCTACAGTGCCGCAATCCGCGCCGCCCGCGCGCATTGCGAGCGATCACTCATGCCCGATCCCGCGTCCCCGCCCGCGACGGCCAAGCCCGCCGCCGAGCCGCCGCCCGACGACCGCCAGCGCGCCGCCGCCGAGGCCGAGCTGCTGAAGCAGCGACGCCGCCTCGCCGGCGTGGCCGAGGACGCGCCGACCGTCGGCCTGGCGCTGTCGGGCGGCGGCGTGCGCAGCGCGACCTTCGGCTTCGGGCTGCTGCGCGGCCTGGCGCAGCGCGGCCAGCTGACGCGCGTCGACTACCTGTCGACCGTGTCCGGCGGCGGCTACATCGGCGCGATGTTCGGGCGGCTGGCGCAGCTGGTGGGCATCGCGCGCGCGCAGGCGCTGCTGGCCGACAACGACTCGCCGGTGCTGGCCTGGCTGCGCCGCAACGGCCGCTACCTCACGCCCTCGGGCTCGCGCGACATCGGCATCGCGGTGGTGACCTACCTGCGCGCCTTCCTGGCGATCCACGGCGAGTTCATCGCCGTCAGCCTGCCGTTCGCGCTGCTGGTGATCGCGCCGCACCTGTGGCACACGGTCAACATCCTCGGCGCCGGCACCCAGGGCGCGGCCAGCGCCCAGGCCTGGCGGCCCTGGTACACGCTGTGGTGGCCGCTCGGCACGCTGGTCTACGCGGCCGGCGCGCCGGGGCTGATGACCGGCTACTGGGTCGCGCGCGACAGCGCCGACCCGGGCGAGACGCACCCCCCGGTGCCCTGGCGCGACATCGCGTTCGTGGTGCTGCTGTCGGCGATCGTCGCGGTGATCTGGCTGGTCGCGCGGCCGCCGCTGCCCTCGGTCACCGAGCCGCTGCGGGCCTCGGCGCTGGCGCTGGTGGCGCTGTCCTCGGGCGCGGCCGGGCTGGTGTGGGCGCATGTGCGGCTGATCGGCACCAAGGAGACCTGTTCGCTCGCGGTGGCGCGGCTGCGCAACCGCTACACCTTCGTGCTGCGCTGGGTCACGCTGGGCGCGGCGGCCTGCTTCGCGCTCGGCGCGCTGGACCTGCTGAGCTGGTGGCTGCTGCTCGAGATCCAGACGCCCGACAGCTGGGTCTGGGGCGGCATCGGCCTGGGCGGCGCGGTGGTGCTGGTGCTGCGCACGCTGGCGCAGCCGCTGCTGGCGCTGTCGCAGCGCACCCAGCCGGGCTCGGTGGGCAGGCTGGGGCCGAAGCTGCTGAACGCGGCCGGGCTGTTCGGCGTCGCGGCGCTGGTGTCGGCGTGGACCGTCGGCGTGCAGTGGCTGGTGTTCGCGCCCGAGCCGCTGACCGGCTTCGAGCAGCTGTCGCCGGGGGCGCGCGCCGCGCTGCTGCTGGGCGTGAGCATCGTGTGGCTGCTGCTGACGGCCGGCAACGAGGGCATGGCCAATGCGTCCTCGCTGCACAGCTTCTACCGCGCGCGGCTGACGCGCGCCTACCTCGCGGTCGGCAACCGCGCGCGCGGCCTCACCGAGCCCGGGGCCAACGGCGCGACGGTGTTCGACGTGACCACCGTCGTGCCGGGCGACGACACCGGCCTGGCGTCCTACGCGCCCGAGCTGCAGGGCGGGCCGATCCACCTGATCAACACCTGCCTGAACCAGACCCGCGACGACGCCTCGGGCCTGTACAACGCCGACCGCAAGGGCACGCTGGTCACGGCGACGCGGCTGGGCTTCGAGCTCGGCGCGCGCGAGTGGCTGCCGCTGGTGCTGCCGGTCGATCCGGGCGGCGGCAAGCCGCGCGTCCCCGGCTCGGACGCCGGCACGCTGGGGCGCTGGATCGCGGTGTCGGGCGCGGCCGCGGCGCCGGGCGCTGGCGCCTACACCTCGCGCGGCTGGGCGCTGATGCTCTACTTCCTGGGCGTGCGGCTGGGCCACTGGATGCGCTCGCCGCGCGCGGCGCGCCTCAGTGGCGTGCGCCGCTGGCTGTGGGGGCATGCGATCAAGCCGGTGATGCTGTGGAGCGAGGGCACCGCCACCTTCTTCGGCGCCGCGCGGCCCTGGTGGTACCTGAGCGACGGCGGCCATTTCGAGAACACCGCCGTCTACGCGCTGCTCAAGCGCCGCGTCGACTTCATCATCGCCGCCGACGGCAGCGCCGACAGCGACTACGACTTCGGCGACCTCGAGAACCTGGTGCGCAAGGCCCGCATCGACCTCGGCGCCGAGGTCGAGTTCTACACCCGCGAGGAGGCGGGCCGGCTGTTCACGCTGGCCGCCTCCGACCTGACCGTGCTGTCGCCCGAGGACATGGGCGACACCCACTCGGCGCGCGGCGTGCTGCTGGCGCGCATCCGCTACCGCGCCGTGCCCGGCGAGACGGCACGCAGCGGCACGCTGCTGGTCATCAAGCCCAACCTGCACGACGCGCTCGACGTCGACCTGCTGGCCTATGCCCAGCGCCACCCCAACTTTCCGCACGAGAGCACCGCCGACCAGAGCTTCGACGAGGCGCAGTGGGAGAGCTACCACCGGCTCGGCGAGGACTTCGGCCGCCAGCTCCACGAGCCCTGGCTGCGCCAGCTGCCCGGTTGGGCCGACCGCGCGGCGCGCCACCCGCTGACGGTCGCGGCGCGGCTGCGCGGCGGGCCGCAGGCCGCCGCGGCGCCCGATCCGCTGCCCTGGTGGCGCCGCACCGCGCCGGCGACCGCGCTCAGCGCGTCGATCGGGCTCGGCGCCTCGGGCACGCTGCTGCTGTCGCTGTGGCAGCTGCAGGAGACGATCGAGACCAACCGCAGCCAGGAGCGCAAGGCCGTCAAGGAGCTGTACGAGAACGCCTCCAAGGCCATCGACACGCTCGACGGCCGCTGCCCCAAGCTGCCCGACCACAGCGCCACCCAGATGCTGCTGCTGCACGACGTGCGCCAGAGCCCGGCGCTGCTGGCGATCGAGCGCGACGGCGTCAACGCCTTGCTCGGCCGCGTGGTCGAGGAGTGCCAGAAGTCGCCCGACGCCGCCACCGAATGCACCGCCGCCTACGGGCGCCTGCAGAACGGCATCTGCGCGTCGCTCGCCAAGCCGCAGGTGGCCAACCGCACGCTCAACTACTGGTCGCCGGTGCCGGCCGGCCGCAGCGTGGCCGAGCTGGTGGCCGCCTGGCGCCACCAGCCGCCGACGTCGCCGCCGGCCGCGCTGCCGGCGCCGCCGGTGGCGCAGAACGCCGTGCCCAACGTGGCCCAGACCGCGAGCCCGACCGTCGCGCCGACGCTGGAGCCGGCACTGGTCGCGGCGGTGGTGCAGGCCTGCCGCAACGCCGACGGGCCGCTGCAGCTCTACACCCAGGTCTACGACGAGGCCTCGCGCCAGGCCATGCGGCCGCTGCGCAAGGCGCTGCAGGAGGCGGTCGGCACCGGGCTGCAGATCGCCCCGGCCGAGGACGTGGTGCGCAGCGCCGCGCTGCGCGGCACGCGCCGCCCCGCGCCCTGGCCGCAGCCGACCTTCGTGCTGCACAACGAATCCGAGCGCGGCTGCGCGACGGCGCTGCAGCCGCTGGTGCAGCAGGCCTGGGCGGTGCCGGGGCGGCGCGCGCCGGAGGTGTGGATCCGACTGCTGCCGGCCGACCAGCCGCGGCAGGAGCGCGTGATCGAGCTGTGGCTGCCGCCGCGCGACAAGGCGGCCGGCGGCGCCGAGTTCTGGTGACCGGACCCGAGCCCCTGGTTGCGCATGCGCCCCCGAACCTCCGCTAGAGTGCGCCGATGACCCCGGCGCCTCAGGGACACCCCCAGCCCGCCGGGCCCCGACGCGACCCACCGGCCGCCATGATGGAGTTCCCTCAGCGATGAGCCACGACCACCCGCCCCTGCGCCTGCTGTGCGCCTGCCTGACCCTCGGCCTGGCCGGCGGCGCCCCGGCGGCTTCCGACTTCGGTGCCGCGGGCATCGACCGCCAGAGCTGGGACGCCAGCGTGCGCGCCCAGGACGACTTCTTCCGCCATGCCAACGGCGCGTGGATCAAGGCCACGCTGATGCCGGCCGACCGCTCGCGCGTCGGCTCGTTCGAGAAGCTCGCCGACGACACCACCGCCCAGCTGCGCACGCTGATCGAGGACACCGCCGCACGCAGCGGCACGGACCCGCTGGCGCGCCAGGTCGGCGACTTCTACGCCAGCTTCATGGACGAGGCGGCGCTCGAGAAGCTCGGCGCCAAGCCGCTGGCCGCCGAGCTGGCGCGCATCGACGCGCTGGCCGACCGGCGCGCGCTGGCGCCGCTGTTCGCGCGCTTCATGCGGCTGGGCGTCACCGGCCCGGTGGCGATGTACATCGGCCAGGACGCGCGCAACTCGACGCGCTACGTGCCCATCCTGTACCAGAGCGGCCTGGGCCTGCCCGACCGCGACTTCTACCTGCAGAAGGACGACGCCAAGTTCCAGAAGATCCGCGCCGAGTACCTGGCGCACCTGAGCCGCCTGCTGGCGCTGGCCGGCGAGCGCGACACCGAGGCCAAGGCCGCCGCGGTGCTGGCGCTGGAGACCGCGCTGGCCGAGGGCCAGTGGACGCGGGTCGAGAACCGCGACCCGATCAAGCGCTACAACCGCACCGACGTGGCCGCGCTGCCCGACGTGGCCGCGGGCCTCGACTGGCCGGCCTTCCTGGCCGAGGCCAGGCTGGCCGGGCGCACGCCCGACGTGATCGTCTCGCAGCCGAGCTTCTTCGCCGCGCTCGGCCGGCTGGTCGAGACCGCGCCGCTGGCCGACTGGCAGGCCTATGCCAAGCTGCGGCTGCTGAGCGCCTGGGCGCCCTTCCTCGGCAAGGCCTTCGTCGACGAGCGCTTCGGCTTCGCCGGCACGGTGCTGCGCGGCACGCCGCAGAACCTGCCGCGCTGGGAGCGCGGTGCGTCGCTGGTGCAGGAATCGCTCGGCGAGGCGGTCGGCCAGCTCTACGTGGCGCGCCACTTCCCGCCGTCGAGCAAGGCGCGCATGGAGCAGCTGGTCGCCAACCTGATGGCGGCCTACCAGAGCAGCATCGACGGCCTGAGCTGGATGGGCCCGGAGACCAAGCGCGAGGCCCGCGCCAAGCTGGCCGCCTTCGCGCTCAAGGTCGGCTACCCGAAGCGCTGGATCGACTACGCGTCCATCGTCGTCAGGCGCGACGACCTGGTCGGCAACGTGATGCGCGCGCGCGAGTTCGACTACGACCACGACGCCGGCAAGCTCGGCCGCCCGATCGACCGCGACGAATGGGGCATGACGCCGCAGACCGTCAACGCCTACTACAACCCGTCGATGAACGAGATCGTGTTCCCGGCCGCGATCCTGCAGCCGCCGTTCTTCGACCCGAAGGCCGACGACGCGGTCAACTACGGCGCGATCGGCGCGGTGATCGGCCACGAGATCAGCCACGGCTTCGACGACCAGGGCAGCCAGTACGACGCCCAGGGCAACCTGCGCAACTGGTGGAGCGCCGAGGACCGCACCCGCTTCACCGCGCTCGCCGACATGCTGGTCGAGCAGTACGGCCGCTTCGAGCCGGTGCCGGGCTACCGGCTCAACGGCCGGCAGACCCTGGGCGAGAACATCGCCGACAACGCCGGCCTCGCGATCGCCTGGAAGGCCTGGCGGCTGTCGCTCGGCGGCAAGGAGGCGCCGGTGATCGACGGCCTGAGCGGCGAGCAGCGCTTCTTCTACGGCTATGCGCAGATCTGGCGCACCAAGTGGCGCGAGGAGCGGCTGATCGAGCAGGTCAAGGCGGGCGTGCACTCGCCCGGCGAGTTCCGCGCCAACGGCTCGGTGCGCAACCAGGGCGCGTTCCACGACACCTTCGGCACCCAGCCGGGCGACGCGATGCACCTGCCGCCCGAGCAGCGCGTGACGATCTGGTGAGCCGCCGCCGATGCTCAACCGACCGAGCGCCGAACTGCCCGCCGCCTGCGAGGTGCTGGTGGTCGGGGCCGGCCCGGCCGGCAGCGCGGCGGCGCGGGCGCTCGCGCAGGCCGGGCTCGACGTGGTGCTGGTCGACCAGCATGCGTTCCCGCGCGACAAGGTCTGCGGCGACGGCCTGATCCCCGACGCCCACCGCGCGCTGCGGCGCCTGGGCCTGCTCGACGAGGTGATGGCGCTGGCCCAGCCGGTGCGGCATGTGCGCTGCATCGGCCCGCGCGGCGGGTTCATCGACGTGCCGGGCACGCTGGCGGTGCTGCCGCGCCGCGAGCTCGACCTGCTGCTGGCGCGCGGCGCCGCGGCGGCCGGCGCGCGCATGCATGCGCCGCTGCGCTTCGTTGCGCCGCTCGAGGATGCGCAAGGCGCGGTGGTCGGCGCCCGGCTGGCCGGCGAGGGCGGCGAGCGCGAGCTGCGCGCCCGCT
>DATILD010000027.1:0-4057 GCA_035476815.1 Methylibium sp. | reverse complement strand
CGCGCGAACGCCTTGCCGCGCCGCTGGCGAAGGCCGCGCCGGCCCCGGCACCCAAGGCGGCCGCCGCGGCCCCCGAGCCCCCGGTCGTTGCGGTGGCGCCACGACCGGCCGCACCGACCGCACGCGCCGAAGTGGCCGCGGATGCCGTGACGGCGCAAGCGGCGCCGATGGCCGGCCTGAGCGCCAAGGCCTCGGGCGAGACCCGCGCGCGCCGCGTCGCCGATCCGCTGGCCCTCGCGCTGGCGGCGCTCGACGCGAACCGCGACGCCACCGCCGCCGACGCCGCGCTCGAACGTGCCGACGGGACGCTGTCGCCGCGCGCCGACCCGATGCGGCTCTGGCTGGCCGAGCTGCAGCGCACGGCCCGCGGCCGCTGGGCCGCGGCCGAGGCGCCGGCCGGCCCCGCGACGCCGGTGCCGGGCCGCGACGGCCGCCCGCTCGGCCGGGTGCTGCTGGGCGACGACGCGGCCTGGTGGCAGGGCGCCGACGCCGCCTGGTGGCGCGCGCCGCTCGCGGCGGACGAGCTGCAGCGCCTGCGCACCGGCCTGGCCGGCTGGTCCGCCCCACGCTGAGCCGGCCGCCGCGGGCGGGCCGGCCCGCATAATGCCCGGTTGCCCGCGACCGCCATGCCCGACGCCGCCCGACCTGCCCGCCCCGCCGAGATGCCCGCGATCCGCATTCGCGGCGCGCGCACCCACAACCTGAAGAACATCGACCTCGACATCCCGCGCCACGCGCTGGTGGTGATCACGGGGCTGAGCGGCTCGGGCAAGTCCAGCCTCGCCTTCGACACGCTGTACGCCGAGGGCCAGCGCCGCTACGTCGAGAGCCTGAGCGCCTACGCGCGCCAGTTCCTGCAGCTGATGGACAAGCCCGATGTCGACGTGATCGAGGGCCTGAGCCCGGCGATCAGCATCGAGCAGAAGGCCACCTCGCACAACCCGCGCTCGACCGTCGGCACCGTCACCGAGATCCACGACTACCTGCGCCTGCTCTATGCCCGCGCCGGCACGCCCTTTTGCCCCGACCACCAGCAGCCGCTGGCGGCGCAGAGCGTCGCGCAGATGGTCGACGCGGTGCTAGCGCTGCCCGAGGACACCCGGCTGATGATCCTGGCGCCGGTGCTGCGCGAGAGGAAGGGCGAGCATGCCGAGCTGTTCGAGGACATGCAGGCACGCGGCTACGTGCGCTTCCGCGTCGACGGCGAGGTGCGCGAGTTCAGCGACCTGCCCAAGCTCAAGAAGAACGAGAAGCACGACATCGACGTCGTGATCGACCGGCTGAAGGTGCGGCCCGACATCGCGCAGCGCCTGGCCGAGAGTTTCGAGGCCGCGCTGCGCTTCGCCGACGGCAAGGCGATCGCGTGGGAGATGGACTCGGGCCGCGAACACCTGTTCAGCGCCAAGTTCGCCTGCCCGGTGTGCAGCTACTCGCTGGCCGAGATGGAGCCGCGGCTGTTCTCGTTCAACTCGCCGGTCGGCGCCTGCCCGAGCTGCGACGGCCTGGGCCAGGTGACGGCGTTCGACCCCGAGCGGGTGGTCGGTTTCCCCACGCTGAGCGTCGCCAGCGGCGCGATCAAGGGCTGGGACCGGCGCAACGCCTACACCTACTCGATGCTCGAGAGCGTGGCCGCGCACTACGGCTTCGACCTCGACACGCCCTGGGAACAGCTCGCGGCCGAGCACCGCCAGGTGCTGCTGCACGGCTCGGGCGAGACCGAGCTGCCCTTCGTCTACACCAGCGAGGGGGCCAGCGGCCGCAAGCGCACGGTCAAGCGCTGGCATGCCTTCGAGGGCATCCTGCCGACCTTCGAGCGGCGCTTCCGCGAGACCGATTCGGTCGCGGTGCGCGAGGACCTGGCGCGCTACCAGGCCGCCAAGCCCTGCCCCGACTGCGAGGGCACGCGGCTGCGGCGCGAGGCGCGCCACGTCAAGCTGGTCGACGCGCGCGACGGCAGCGCCTGGCCGATCTACGCGATCGAGCACGCGACGCTGCGCGAGGCGCAGGCGGTGTTCGACGGCCTCGCGCTGCAAGGCGCCAAGGCCGAGATCGCCGACAAGGTGGTGCGCGAGATCTCCTCGCGGCTGCGCTTCCTCAACGACGTCGGCCTGTCCTACCTGAGCCTGGACCGCAGCGCCGACACGCTCAGTGGCGGCGAGGCGCAG
This sequence comes from Methylibium sp., assembly GCA_035476815.1. Classification (GTDB taxonomy): domain Bacteria; phylum Pseudomonadota; class Gammaproteobacteria; order Burkholderiales; family Burkholderiaceae_C; genus Methylibium. The sequence goes on along the minus strand of DATILD010000027.1, from coordinate 1,892 downwards.
CGCATCCGGCTGGCGAGCCAGATCGGCTCGGGCCTGACCGGCGTGATGTACGTGCTCGACGAGCCCAGCATCGGCCTGCACCAGCGCGACAACGACCGGCTGATCGCCACGCTCAAGCACCTGCGCGACCTCGGCAACAGCGTGCTGGTGGTCGAGCACGACGAGGACATGATCCGCTGCGCCGACCATGTGGTCGACCTCGGCCCCGGCGCCGGCGTGCATGGCGGGCGGGTGATCGCGCAGGGGACGGTCGAGGAGGTGATCGCCGCGCCCGAGTCGCTGACCGGCCAGTACCTCGGCCGCGCGCTGCGCATCGCGCTGCCGGCGCGGCGCACCCCCTGGCGCCGCGCCGATGATCTGGCGCTGGCGCTGGCCGCCCCCGGCCTGCCGCCGCGCAAGGCCAAGGCCGAGCCCACCGCCGGCCAGCGCGCCTGGGCCGAGCGCGGCGCGATCACCGCGCTGCGCATCGCCGGCGCGCGCGGCAACAACCTGAAGCGCGTCACGGTCGACCTGCCGGTCGGCCTCTTCACCTGCGTGACCGGCGTGTCGGGCTCGGGCAAGAGCACGCTGGTCAACGACACGCTCTACGCCGCGGTGGCGCGCAAGCTCTACCAGAGCCACACCGACGCGGCGCCGCACGACGAGATCGAAGGGCTGGAGCATTTCGACAAGGTGATCGCGGTCGACCAGAGCCCGATCGGCCGCACGCCGCGCAGCAACCCGGCCACCTACACGGGCCTGTTCACGCCCATCCGCGAACTGATGGCCGAAGTGCCCATGGCCAAGGAGCGCGGCTACGGCCCCGGCCGCTTCTCGTTCAACGTGGCGGGCGGCCGCTGCGAAGCTTGCCAGGGCGACGGCGTGGTGAAGGTGGAGATGCACTTCCTGCCCGACGTGTACGTGGCCTGCGACGTGTGCAAGGGCCAGCGCTACAACCGCGAAACGCTGGAAGTGCAGTGGAAGGGCCGCAACATCGCCCAGCTGCTGGACATGACGGTGGAAGACGCCTACCTGTTCCTGAAGCCCGTGCCCACCATCGCGCGCAAGCTGCAGACCCTTCTGGACGTGGGCCTGTCGTACGTGAAGCTGGGCCAGGCCGCGACCACCCTCTCGGGCGGCGAGGCGCAGCGCGTGAAGCTGGCGCTGGAACTGTCCAAGCGCGACACCGGCCGCACCCTCTACATCCTGGACGAGCCCACCACCGGACTGCACTTCGCCGACATCGACCTGCTGCTCAAGGTGCTGCACCAGCTGCGCGACGCCGGCAACACCATCGTGGTGATCGAGCACAACCTGGATGTGATCAAGACCGCCGACTGGATCATCGACATGGGCCCCGAAGGCGGCGCCGGCGGCGGCGAGGTGGTGGGCGTGGGCACGCCGGAAGACATCGCGGCCAATCCGCGCAGCCACACGGGAAGGTATCTGAAGCGGCTGCTTTGAAGCGGCGGCTGGCAGCGCTCCGGGCGGCTGGGCGCGTCGGCCAGGCCATCTGGATGGCAGGCTATAGTGCCGGAAGCACAATGAACTCTGGCCGACGGACCGATCGAGCGGGGGGGCGGCCATGATGGGGAGGGAATATGCGGATGCAATGCACAGTTGGCAGGCACGACCCGTCGCCGCACTTCACGGCTGACGAGCGATCACGTGTGTTCGGGCTCTTTGGGATGCCGCTCGGCGGAAGGATATTTGGCGGGATATCTGTGAAGGCCGAAGTTGCACGACAGCCGACATTGCGTTAGACATACGGGTCAGCTATGCCATTCGACGCACAAACAAAAAAGCAGATCACCGACTACGTAGGCGCCCACATGGGGGATGCCGCTTGGCACATGGCGTACTTCGACTTCGTGGGCGATCCAGGGCTGGCGAAGCGGCTCGGGGAGGAGTTC
>DATILD010000026.1:0-23436 GCA_035476815.1 Methylibium sp. | reverse complement strand
GCACCAGTCCGCTGTATGCGCTGAAGGAGGTCTTCGCGACCAAGCACGCGGAGCTGGTCCGGCCGGACATCCTCGGCGTGCTGTCACTGGTGTTCTGGACGCTGACCTTCATCGTCTCGCTGAAGTACGTCGCGCTGGTGCTGCGCGCCCACAACAACGGCGAAGGCGGCACGATGGCGCTGATGGCGCTGTCCACGCACGCGACGCAGCAGCGGCCGCGCCTGCGCCAGGCGCTGGTCGTGATGGGCATCCTCGGCGCTGCGCTGTTCTACGGCGACGGCGTGATCACGCCGGCGATCTCGGTGCTGTCCGCCGTCGAAGGGCTGGAGGTCGCGACGCCGGCCTTCAAGCCCTTCGTGGTACCGATCACGCTGGTCGTGCTCGCCGCGCTGTACGCCGTGCAGAAGCACGGCACCGGCACGATGGGGCGCTACTTCGGGCCGATCACGGTGATCTGGTTCCTGGCCATCGCCCTGTCCGGGCTGGTGTGGATCGTGCGCGAACCGAGCGTGCTGGCGGCGCTGAACCCCTGGCATGCGCTGCACTTCGGTCTGAGCCACGGCCATGTCACCCTGCTCGTGCTGGGCGCGGTGTTCCTCGCGGTGACCGGGGCCGAGGCGCTGTACGCCGACATGGGCCACTTCGGCAAGCGGCCGATCCGGCTGGCCTGGTTCGGCCTGGTGTGGCCGGCGCTGACGATCAACTACTTCGGCCAGGGCGCGCTGCTGCTCGCCCACCCGGAAGCGGTCAAGAACCCGTTCTACGAGATGGCGCCCGCGTGGGCGCTGTTCCCGCTGATCGGGCTGGCGACGGTGGCCACCGTGATCGCCTCGCAGGCGCTGATCACCGCCGCCTTCTCGGTCACCAAGCAGGCGATCCAGCTTGGCTACTTCCCGCGCCTGCGGTTGACCCACACTTCGGTCAAGACGGCGGGGCAGATCTACGTGCCCTTCGTGAACTGGGGGCTGTACGTCTGCATCGTGCTGGCGGTGGTGATCTTCGGCTCGTCGAGCAAGCTGGCCGCGGCCTACGGGCTGGCGGTGACGATCGACATGCTGATCACGACCACGATGACCTTCTTCGTGCTCCGCTACGGTTGGAAGTACCCCTGGGCGCTGTGCATCGCCGCGACCGGCTTCTTCTTCGTGGTGGACGCGGTGTTCTTCGCGGCCAACTTCGTCAAGATCATCGACGGCGGCTGGTTCCCGCTGGTCATCGGCGCGGCCATGTTCACGCTGATGATGACCTGGAAGCAGGGCCGCCGCCTGATGAGCGAACGCCTGCGCGACGAGGCGATCGACCTGCCGAGCTTCCTGGAGGCGGTGTTCGTCAGTCCGCCGACGCGGGTCGAGGGCACCGCGGTGTTCCTGTCCGCCGAGCCCGGCAGCACGCCCAACGCGCTGCTGCACAACCTCAAGCACAACAAGGTGCTGCACGAGCAGAACCTGTTCGTCACCGTCAAGCACCACGAGGTGCCGTGGGTGCCGTTCAGCAAACGCGTCGAGATCGAGTCGCTCGGCCACTGCTGCTGGCAGGTGACGCTGCACTTCGGCTTCAAGAACGAGCCCGACGTGCCCGAGGCGCTGAAGCTGATCGCCGGCCGCGGCGTGCAGCTCGACGACATGGAGACCAGCTACTTCCTCAGCCGCGACATCGTGATCCCGACCATCGGCGGCGGCATGGCGCTGTGGCGCGAGAAGCTGTTCGCCAGCATGCACCGCAACGCCGCCGCGGTGGCCGACTTCCTGAACCTGCCGACCAACCGGGTCGTGGAGCTGGGCTCGAAGGTCGAGATCTGAGCGGCGGTCGCGCGTCGGCTCACTGCAACCGCGACGGGCCGCCGACCAGCTGCGCGACGACCAGCCGGACGTTCTTCTGCAGCGTGGCGACCGCCTGCCGGTCGCCCGACAGGTGCTTGAGCAGGCACTGCTGGAACAGCCCGTCGAAGGTCGCGTAGACGATGCTCGAGGGCAGTGACAAGGGCTCGCCGGCCAGCTCGGCGAAGCGGCTCATCACGCGCCAGATCATCTTCTCGAGGCTCTTGTCGATCTCCGCCACGTCGGCCCTGAAGGCGTCGTCGAACAGCGACTGCGCGCGCAGGTCGTACCACAGACGGTGCAGCGGGGCCTCGGTGCGCACGGTCTGCGCCAGGCTCGCGAGGAAGCCCGTCATCAGGGCGTCGAAGGTGGTGGACTCGGCGGTCACGCGGTCGTAGCGCACCACGCAGCGCGCCTTGTACTGGCGCATGCTGCACAGGATCAGGTCGAGCTTGTCCTTGAAGTAGTAGTGCAGCACGCCGTGCGAGAACGCGGTCTTCTGCGCGATCTCGCGCAGGCTGGTGCGCGCGTAGCCGAGCTCGGCCAGCGCCTCCAGCGCCGCCTCGCCCAGCTCGGCGCGCCGCTCGGCGAACTTGTCCACCCGCGGTCCGGGGCTTCGATCCAGGGTCGGCATGGCGCTTCGGTGCTCCTCGTGTCGGCGTCGCGACGCTCGCGCGTACGCGTCGCCAGATTGCATCATGACAGAGTTTGACGACTGTCCAAAAAATACTTGACGCTTGTCAAGTGCGCTCCTAGCATCGTCCGGCGAGCAGCCGACCGAGAGCTGCCAGGAGACAAGACGTGAGCCATTTCGATCTGAGCGGCCGCAGGGCGCTCGTCACCGGCGGCGCGCGCGGCATCGGCGCCGGCATCGCCAAGGCCCTGGCCGAGGCCGGCGCCGCGGTGATGATCGGCGACGTGCTCGCCGGCCTGGGCCGCGAGACCGCGCAGGCGCTCGCCGCCGGCGGCGCCCGGGCCGGCTTCGTGCCGCTCGACGTGACCCAGGACGAGGACTGGAGCGCGGCCGTCGCCGCCACGGTCGCCGAGCTCGGCGGCTTCGACATCCTGGTCAACAACGCCGGCATCGAGATCACCGCGTTGGTGGTCGACGTCGATGCCGCCGCGCTGCGGCGCATGTTCGACGTCAACGTCGTCGGCACCCTGCTCGGCATGAAGCACGCGTTCCGCGCGATGCGACCGGGCGGCGCGGCCGGCGCCGGCGGAGCGATCGTCAACATCGCCTCGGTCGCGGCGACCATCGCGTTCCCGGCGATCGCCGGCTACTCGGCCAGCAAGTCGGCGGTCGACCGCGCCACCCGCGTGGCCGCGATGGAGTCGGGCAAGCTCGGCTACGGCGTGCGCGTGAACTGCGTCTACCCAGGCCTGGTGCCCACCGAGATGGGCACGAAGCTGGCCGCCGACATCGTGGCCGCCGGGCTCGCGCCGAGCATCGAGGCCGCGGTCGGCGGCGTGATCGCGCAGACCCCGCTCGGCCGCCTCGGCGAGATCGGCGACATGGCCGACGCGGTGACCTTCCTGTGCTCGGACGCGTCACGCTTCATCACCGGCGCCGGCCTGCCGGTCGACGGCGGCATGGGCATGTGAGATCGCCCCACTTCCTCGAGGACACCACAGCATGAGCAACAGCAAGAAGCCCGTCGTCGTCTATGGCGCCTCCGGCTACACCGGTCGCCTGATCTGCGAGTACTTGCGCGAGTACGGCATCCCCTTCATCGCCGCCGGCCGCAGCGCCGACAAGCTCCAGGCCGCAATGCAGGCCCACGTGCCCGGCATCGAGACCGCGAGCTACGAGGTCGTCGCGGTGCCCCACACGGTCGCCGCGCTGACCGAGCTGTTCCAGGGCGCCTCGGTGGTGCTGAACACCGTCGGGCCGTTCGCCAAGTTCGGCCCCGAGGTCGTCGAGGCCTGTCTGGCCTCCAAGTGCCACTACACCGACACCACCGGCGAGCAGGACTGGCTGATCACCCTCGACGAGCAGTACGGCGCGAAGTTCGCCGCCGCCGGGCTGCTGCTGTCGCCCGGTCTGGCGCAGATGTACACGACCGGCGAGATCGCCGCCCAGCTGTGCCTCGAGACGCCGGGCCTCGACACCCTCGACATCGCGGTGTTCTGGGGCGGCAGCCCGACGATCGCGTCGACGCAGACCATCCTCGTCAATGCCGCGATGGCCAAGGCCTACTACCTCGAGCAGAACCGCTACGTCGAGTGGCAGCCCGACGCCGGCCTCTACAGCGTCACGATCCCGGGCCAGCACGAGGCCGCGCTGGCGCTGCCCTGGGGCGGCACCTCGCACCCGGTGTGGTTCAAGCGCGATCCGCGCGTGGCCACCGTCAAGGTGCTCGGCGGCGTGTTCAACAAGCCGCTGATGCAGGGCGTGCCGCTGATCGTCGCCGCGGCCCTGAAGGCCACCGAGGGCATGAACCCAGAGGAGCGCTACGCTGCGCTGGCCCAGACCGCCGCCGGCGTGATGAACACCATGCCGCCGCGCGAGAACCCGCGCCTCAACAAGTCGGTCGACTCGGTGCATGCCTCGGGTCCGCTGGCGCGCGCGCACTGCGTGATCTTCGGCAACTGCAACTACAAGCAGACCGGTCTGCTGCAGGCCTACGCCGCGGCCTCGCTGCTGCAGCAGGCGCCCAGGCGCGCCGGCTTCGCTTCCGGTTGCCAGGCCTTCGGCCACCATGAGCTGCTCGGCGCGCTGCGCAGCTTCGGCCTCGTGCAGGCGCCGGTGCTGACCGTGCACCGCTGATGGATAAGAGCGCGACGGGCCGAGCGCCGGGCCGCCCCCAAGCCGGCCCGTATCCCCTTGGGGGATCGTCCGGCGTACTCGTCGGACGAGGGGCACCATGCGCCTGATCGACTACCTCGACAAGGGCGCCCAGCTCGGCGCCGACGCGCCCTGCCTGACGATGGGCGACGCCGACCTGTCGTACGCCGAGGTGCAGCGCATCAGCCACCGCGTCGCGCGCGGGCTGCAGCGCTCGGGCATCGCGCCAGGCGACAAGGTCGCGGTGCTGTCGAGCAACCATGCGTTGGCCTTCGCCTGCGTGTTCGGCATCTCGCGCGCCGGCGCCGTGTGGTGCCCGGTCAACCCGCGCAACGAGGCGAGCGAGAACCGCTACGTGCTCGACGCCTTCGACTGCGCCTGCGTGATCTTCCACAGCGCCTACGCCCCGATGGTCGAGCAGATGCGCGCCGGCCTGCCCAAGCTGCGGCTGCTGGTCTGCCTCGACCAGCCCGCGCCGTTTGCGGCCGGTTTCGACGACTGGCTGGATGGTCTCGGCGACGAGCCGCTGCAGATCGAGCCGCCCGACGACCTGGCGATGATCGCCGGCACCGGCGGCACCACCGGCAGCCCCAAGGGCGTGATGCTGACCGGCCGCAACCTCGAGACCATGTCGGCGCTGACGCTGATGGGCTACCCCTTCGAGGGCCGGCCGTCCTACCTGGCGCTGGCGCCGCTGACCCATGCGGCCGGCGTGCTGTGCCTGCCGGTGATGGCGCTCGGCGGCCGCGTGGTCATCATGCCCAAGCCCGACCTGGGCGAGTTCCTCGCGCTGATCGAGTGCCACCGCGTCACCCATACCTTCCTGCCGCCGACGCTGATCTACATGCTGCTGCAGCACGAGCGGCTCGCGGCGACGCAGCTCGAGTCGCTGCAATGCTTCTGGTACGGCGCGGCGCCGATCTCGGCGGCGCGGCTCGAGGAGGCGCTGAGCAAGATCGGCCCGGTGATGGCGCAGCTGTTCGGCCAGACCGAGGCGCCGATGATGGTGTCGATGATGGCGCCGCGCGAGCACTTCCACGCCGACGGCTCGGTGGCGCGCGAGCGGCTGTCGTCGGCCGGCCGGCCCGGCCCGCTGGTGCAGGTGGCGACGATGGACGGCGAAGGCCGCCTGCTGCCCACCGGCGAGACCGGCGAGATCGTCGTGCGCGGCTCGCTGGTGATGGCCGGCTACTACAAGGACCCGGCGGCCACGGCCGAGGCCGGCCGCCACGGCTGGCACCACACCGGCGACATCGGCCGGCTCGACGCCGACGGCTACCTCTACATCGTCGACCGCGCCAAGGACATGATCATCACCGGCGGCTTCAACGTCTACTCGGTCGAGGTCGAGCAGGCGCTGATGCAGCACCCCGACGTGCAGGACAGCGCCGTGATCGGCCTGCCCGACGACAAGTGGGGCGAGCGCGTCGTCGCGGTGCTGCAACTGCACGCAGGGCGCAGCGTGCGGGCCGAGGACATCCAGGCCTTCGTCAAGGCGCGCATCGGCAGCGTCAAGTCGCCCAAGCAAGTCGAGATCTGGCCCGACCTGCCGCGCTCCAAGGTTGGCAAGGTGCTGAAGAAGGACATCCGGGCCGAGCTGCTGAAGGCACTCGATGCCGGCTCGGCCTGAACGCGAGCGAGGACACCGCATCATGGCAAGCAAGGTCATCGTCGCCGGCGTGGGCATGATCGCCTTCGCCAAGCCGGGCGCCAGCGAGCCCTACGACCGCATGGCCGCGGCCGCCGGCCGCCAGGCGCTGGCCGACGCCGGCCTCGGCTACGACGCCGTGCAGCAGGCCTACGTGGGCTATGTCTACGGCGACTCGACCAGCGGCCAGAAGGCGGTCTATGCGCTGGGCATGACCGGCATCCCGGTGTTCAACGTCAACAACAACTGCTCGACCGGCTCGACCGCGCTCTTCCTCGCGCGCCAGGCGGTCGAGAGCGGCGCGGCCGACTGCGTGCTGGCGCTCGGCTTCGAGCAGATGAAGCCGGGCGCGCTCGGCACCGTGTTCGATGACCGGCCCAGTCCCTTCGAGGACTTCGACCGCGAGGCCGAGGCGCTGGTCGGCATGCCCGAGCTGCCGCTCGCGCTGCGCTACTTCGGCGGCGCCGGACTGGCCCACATGCGCAAGTACGGCACGCCGCTGGAGGCCTTCGCGAAGGTGCGCGCCAAGGCCAGCCGCCATGCCGCGCGCAACCCGCTGGCGCTGCTGCGCAAGGAGCTCAGCGCCGAGGACGTGATGAACGCGCCGATGCTGTGGCCCGGCGTGATGACCCGGCTGATGGCCTGCCCGCCGACCTGTGGCGCGGCGGCCGCGCTGATCGTCTCCGAGGCCTATGCGAAGCGGCACGGCCTGCGCAGCGACGTGTCCATCCGCGCCCAGGCGATGACGACCGACCGGCCCGAGACCTTCGCGAGCCACGACATGATGCAGGTGGTCGGCTACGGCATGAGCCAGAGCGCGGCGCAGCAGGTCTACGCGCAGGCCGGCATCGGCCCCGAGGACGTCGACGTGGTCGAGCTGCACGACTGCTTCGCGCAGAACGAACTGATCAGCTACGAGGCGCTGGGCCTGTGTCCCGAAGGCGGCGCCGCCGCCTTCATCGACGCCGGCGACAACAGCTACGGCGGCCGGGTGGTCACCAACCCCTCGGGCGGGCTGCTGTCCAAGGGCCACCCGCTCGGCGCGACCGGCCTGGCGCAGTGCTACGAGCTGACCCACCAGCTGCGCGGCACGGCCGAGCAGCGCCAGGTGGCCGGTGCTCGGGTCGCGCTGCAGCACAACCTGGGCCTTGGCGGCGCCTGCGTCGTGACCCTGTACGAGGGCGGCTGACACGGCGCACGGCGACTTCGGGCACCATAAGCGGATGGCTCATCCATCCGCTGCCGACCCGGAGGTCGCCTTGGCACCGAACGATTTCGACGCTTTCGCCGCCCAGGCCCGGGCCCAGGGCTTCGATGAGGCGCTGGAGCGCGAGTGGGCGCCCGGCGTCGTGCTCGACACCCACACCCATCCGTTCGCGGTCACCGCGCTCGTCGTGCGCGGCGAGATGTGGCTGACGGTGGGCGGCGAGACCCGCCACCTGACCCCCGGCCAGACCTTCGCGCTCGACCGCGAGGTGCCGCATGCCGAGCGCTACGGCGCCGAAGGCGCGGCCTACTGGGTCGGACGGCGCGGCTGAGGCGGAACGACGATGCGACTGCTCTTCATCGCCGATCCGCTGGACGGCTTCAAGACCGCCAAGGACTCGACCTTCGCGATGATGCGCGAGGCGGCGGCGCGCGGCCATGCGCTGCTGGCCTGCGAGCCCAAGGACATCCTGTGGCGCCGCGGCGGCGTCGTCACCGCGCATGCGCGGGCCCTCACGCTGACCGGTGCGTCCGACGACTGGGTCCGCGCCGCCGCACCGGCAGCGCTCGCGCTGAAGGACGTCGACGCGGTGCTGATGCGCAAGGACCCGCCCTTCGACAGCGAGTACTTCTACGCCACCCACCTGCTGGAGCAGGCCGAACGCGAGGGCGCGCGCGTCTTCAACAGGCCGCGGGCGCTGCGCGACCACCCGGAGAAGCTCGCGATCCTCGAGTTCCCGCAGTACATCGGCCCGACGCTGGTGACGCGCGACGCGGCCGACATCCGCGCCTTCCATGCCGAGCACCACGACATCATCCTGAAGCCGCTCGACGGCATGGGCGGGATGGGCATCTTCCGCGTACGCGCCGACGGGCTCAACCTTGGCAGCATCACCGAGACGCTCAACCGCCATGGCGCGACCACGATCATGGTGCAGCGCTTCCTGCCGGAGATCGTGCTCGGCGACAAGCGCATCCTCGTGATCGGCGGCGAGCCGGTGCCCTATGCGCTGGCGCGCATCCCGCAGGGCAGCGAGGTGCGCGGCAACCTGGCGGCCGGCGGCAAGGGCGTGGCCCAGCCGCTGTCGACGCGCGACCGCGAGATCGCCGAGGGCCTGGGGCCGATCCTCGCCGCGCGCGGGCTGCTGCTGGTGGGGCTGGACGTGATCGGCGACTGCCTGACCGAGATCAACGTCACCAGCCCGACCGGCTTCCAGGAGATCACCAAGCAGACCGGCTTCGATGTCGCGCGGCGCTATGTCGACGCGCTCGAGGCGGCGCTGCGGTGAGCGGCGTGCTGACACTCGAGCCGGTCACCGCCGCCAACCTCGACGCGGTCTGCGCGCTGCAGGCCGGCGACGGCGGCCGCCAGGTCGCGCCCAACCAGCGCTCGATGGCGCAGGCCGCGGTCACGCCCGAGGCCTGGCCGCGCGCGATCTGCGTCGACGGCGTGCCGGTCGGTTTCCTGATGCTCTACGACCCTAGCCTCTCCACCGCGCCCGAGGAGCCCGACTTCTACCTGTGGCGGCTGATGATCGACGTCGCCCACCAGGGCCGCGGCCACGGCAGCGCCGCGGTGCAGGCGCTGATCGCGCAGGTGCGCACGCGGCCCGGTGCGACCCGGCTGACGCTCTCCTACGTGCCGCCGGCGCCTGCCCTGGAACGCCTCTACCGCGGTCTCGGGTTTGCGCCGACCGGCCGCACGATCGAGGGTGAGCTCGAGATGTCGATCGCCCTCCGGGGCTAAGGGCCGACCGGCACCAGCACCATCGCCGGATCGTCGGTCAGCGCGATGCCGATCAGCGCGTCGCCCGAGGGCCAGAACTGGCGGTTGAGCACCCAGCGCGCATAGCCGGCGGCGCGGCCGCTGTAGGCCGGCGTGCCGTCAGCGCGGTAAACCCAGAGGTCGGTCGGGCCGTAAAAGACGCCGGCGGCGGCGAATACGCGGCCGTCGCTGGCCACCTTGACGGCGGCCGGGTAGGCGTCGCCCGGCAATGCACCGAGCGGTGCCGCGGTCACGCTGTCGAAGACGCTGAATTCGTACGGGCTGCCTGCCGCGGCATAGAGCCGGTTGTCGGCGACCGCGACCTCCTTGCCGTTGGAGCCGCTGCCGAACGGCGCCGCCGCGGCATTCGACGCGAGCCAGGTGCCGCCGCCGGCCGCGCTGTAGTCGACGCGGGAGCGCACGAGGCTGTAGGGGCTGAGGCCGCGGTTGATCACCGCCAGCGTGCGGCCGTCGGCGCTGAAGGCGTGCACCCGGCCGCTGATGCCTGCGGGCACGCGCTTCAACAGCGCCGCGCCGTCGACCACATGACCATCGTTGCCCGCGCCCAGCAGGATGCCGGTGCCGTTGACGCGGCCGTACTGCAGCGCCACGCCGTGCGAATCGACGCCACTCGGCAGCGCGAAGGCCGGTGCGGCCGTCAGCGTGTCCAGGATGACCGGCACGATGCGGCCCTGGGTCGTGTCGACCACGTACAGCGTGCCGCCGTCGCCCGCCACCGTCATCGAGCCCAGGCTGGGCGCGACATTGGCCACCCGGCCGGCCTCGAGCCCGGTGTAGACGTTGTAGGCCAGCAGGTCGCTGCCGCCGTCGTGCGCGTAGACCAGCGGCCGCACCGGGTCCGGCACGGCCTCGCGCCACACGCGGCCGGTGAGGCGGCGCACCTCGCGCGGCGTGGCCGAGCCGACCCAGAAGCCGACCCGCACCGTGTCGGGCCGCGCGTCGCCGCGCTGCGGCGCGATCGTGATCGTCGCGAAATGCAGCCGGTCCAGCGCCAGGCCGGCCGGGAAGGCGCGCATCGTCAGCGCGTCGCCGGAGCGCCCGCTGCGCGAGACGGCCAGCCAGGGCTGGTCGGAGCTCGCGCTCCAGGCGGTGTCGAAGCCGAAGTTGTCGGTCACCGTCAGGCTGCGCGTCAGCCGGCCCCACAGCGGCGTGCGGGTCAGCGCGACGCCCTGGGCCGAGGCCAGCAGGCGGTGCTCGTCGAGGCGGAACGCGACCGGCAGGGTGCGCCGCAGCACGTCGCCGTGGATCCGCGCCGTCAGCGTCAGCGTGGTGCGGTTGGTGCCGGGCGCGCCGATCAGCCGGTCCGGCTTCAGCCGGAACTGCACCGGCGCCGTGCCGGACGCGACGCCGCTCGTGACCGAGGCCGACAGCCAGTCCGGCAAGCCGGTCAGTGTCCAGGGGTGACTGTTGCCGCCGGTGTCGAGCTGCAGCGTCACGGTGGCGGCCTGGAAGTTGCGGCCGGTCGTGCCGCCCAGCGTCAGGCGGTCCGGCGTGAGCTGCAGGCTGGCCGGCGCGAGCGCCAGGCTGACCGGCACGCGGGTCGTGAGCCGGCGGCCCTCCCACTCGACCGTGATCGTCAGCTGGGTCTGGTAGCTGCCGCTGGCCAGGGCCGGGCCGGCGGCGTCGATGCTCAGCGACAGCGGCGTGCTGCTGGAGCCGCTGGCCGCGCCGAGCCGCAGCCAGGGGGCGGGGCTGCTCGCGGTCCAGGTTGCCGGGCTGCCGTCGGACAGGCCGATGCCGAGCGACTGCGGCGGCAGCGGTGCGCCGTTGGTGCCGCTGAAGCTCAGCTGCTGCGGTGACACCGCCGTCACCGGTCCGGTGATCGACACCGTGACCGGTACGCGGCGGTTGTGGCCATGGGCATCGGTGAACAGCACCGCGTGGTCGTAGCTGCCGGGTCGCGCCGTGGTGATGGCGGCGGTGGCGACGATGCTGTCGGGCGTGCGGCCGCTGCCGCGCGAGAGTCGCAGCCAGGGCGGCAGCGTCGTGGCGCTCCAGTCGACCGCCGCACCGTCGGTGTGGCCGAGTGCCAGGGTTCCGGTCGGCGACGGGCCGCCGGTGAGGCCGTACAGGGCCAGCGTCGCCGGGGCCGCGCTGAGCGTGGGCGCGACCACCGTCAGCGAGACCGTGCGCGATTGCGCGACGCCGTTCGCGGTCACGCTGATCTGACCGCTGTAGCTGCCGGGGGCGAGCCCGGCGGGATCGAAGCTGACGTCGACGCTGCCGGCGCCGCTGCCGGCGGTCGGGCTGTAGCGGATCCAGGATCGCGACGCGCCGACGGTCCAGGCGCGGCCGGACGGTGCGGCCACGGTCAGGGTCAGGCTGCCGGGCGTCGTGCCGATGGTGTGGGTGAAGTCCAGCGCCGGCCCGCCCAGCACCGTGGGCTCGGCGATCACCAGCGTGACGGCGATGTCGTAATAGCCCAGCAGCGTCGCGAGATCCAGGCCGACCGAGCCGACGCTGAGGGTGGTGCGGTAGGTGCCGACCGGCAGGCCGGTGGTGGCCGGCCGCAGTTCGAGCGCGTAGTTGCTGGCGTCGGTCTGCACCAGCGCGACGGCCAGCCAGGACGCCGGCGGGATGCCCTCGCGGTAGGCCGCGCCGATCGCGCCGACCTGCGAGCCGATCTGGCTGATGCGCACGATCTCGGCGTTGCCGATCGGGCCGTTGACCTCGCGGGACAGCGTGACGCTGCTGCGGTCGATCAGGAAGCCGGGGCTGCCGACCGCCCAGGCGCCGCCGCTCCATCCCGCCAGCAGCCACAGCAGGCCGCAGGCCAGCTGGCGCCGCAGGGCGCGCCATCTGTTCGTCATCCTTCGCTCCCTGAATCTCCCTACCGCGCGCGATGGTAAGGGGGCGGTCGACGCGCGCCGCCTCGGGCTTGCCCGCGGCGCCGTGCAATCCGCCCGCCGGCCGCGCGGGACAATCGCCGCCCGACGACCGGAAACCCCGATGGCCCTGCTGACCCTCACCGACGCCCACCTCGCCTACGGCCATGTGGCCCTGCTGGACCACACCGACTTCGCGCTGGAGGCCGGCGAGCGCGTCGGCCTGATCGGCCGAAACGGCACCGGCAAGTCCTCGCTGCTGAAGATCGTCGCCGGCCTGGAGAAGCCCGACGACGGCGAGTTGCGGCTGCAGCAGGGGCTGCGGCTGGCGCTGGTGGCGCAGGAGCCGGTGCTCGACGGCGACGCGTCGGTGTTCGACGCGGTCAGCCAGGGCGTCGCCGAGGCCAAGGCGCTGCGCGAGCGCTACGAGGCGCATGGCCCCGACGACGACCTCGACGCGCTGCAGACCCGCATCGAGGCGCTCGACGGCTGGACCTGGGAGCAGCGCGTCACCGAGACGCTGGAGCGCCTTCAACTGCCGCCCGAGGCGCGCATCGGCGACCTGTCCGGCGGCACCAAGAAGCGGGTCGCGCTGGCCCAGGCGCTGGTCGCCGCCCCCGACGTGCTGCTGCTCGACGAGCCGACCAACCACCTCGACCTCGACGCGATCCGCTGGCTGGAGGAACTGCTCAGGGCCTTCCGCGGCAGCGTGCTGCTGATCACCCACGACCGTGCCTTCCTCGATGCGGTCAGCACCCGCATCGTCGAACTCGACCGCGGCATCCTGCGCAGCTACCCCGGCAACTACGCCGCCTACGAGGCCACCAAGGCGCGCGAGCTGGCCGACGAGGCGCTGGCCTCGGCGCGCGCCGACAAGCTGCTGGCGCAGGAGGAGGTGTGGGTGCGCCAGGGCGTCGAGGCGCGGCGCACCCGCAGCGTGGCGCGCATCAAGCGGCTGGAGGCGCTGCGCGCGGCGCGTGCGGCGCGGCGCGACTCGATCGGCCGCGTGGCGCTGGAGGTCGACGCCGGCTCGCGCAGCGGCAAGATCGTCGCGGAGCTGGAGGACGTCGCCAAGGCCTATGGCGACAAGGTGGTGGTGCGCGACTTCGGCGCGACCATCCTGCGCGGCGACAAGGTCGGTCTGATCGGTGCCAACGGCGTCGGCAAGACCACGCTGCTGAAGCTGATCCTCGGCCAGCTCGCGCCCGACCGCGGCACGGTGCGCAACGGCACGAACCTGCAGATCGCCTACTTCGACCAGATGCGCGAGGCGCTGAACCTCGACGCGACGCTGGCCGACACCATCAGCCCCGGCAGTGAATGGGTCGAGTTCGCCGGCCAGCGCAAGCATGTGATGAGCTACCTCGGCGACTTCCTGTTCGCGCCGGCGCGCGCCAACTCGCCGGTGCGCAGCCTCAGCGGCGGCGAGCGCAACCGGCTGCTGCTGGCGCGCCTGTTCGCCAAGCCGGCCAACGTGCTGGTGCTCGACGAGCCGACCAACGATCTCGACATCGACACGCTGGAGCTGCTCGAGGAGCTGCTGGCCAACTACCCCGGCACGGTGTTCCTGGTCAGCCACGACCGGCGCTTCCTCGACACCGTGGTCACCAGCACGATCGTCAACGAGGGGCCCGGCGCCTGGCGCGAGTACGAGGGCGGCGTCGAGGATTGGCTGCTGCAGTCCTCGCGCCGCCGCGCCGCGGCGCCCGAACCGGCGCCCAAGCCGGTCGCGCCGCCGCCCGCTACCCCGGCGGCCACGCGCAGCAAGCTCAGCTTCAAGGAGCAGCGCGAGCTCGACGAGCTGCCGGCGCGCATCGAGACGCTGGAGGCCGAGCAGCGCAAGCTCGGCGAGCGCCTCGCCGACACCGCGCTCTACACCGACGCGCCCCAGCAGGTCGCCGCGGTGCAGGTCCGCTATGCGCAGATCGACGACGAGCTGATGGCGGCGCTGGAGCGCTGGGAGGCGCTCGGCAGCCGCTGAGCGCAAGGAGCGACCGAGCCGCCGCCGAGCCGCCCCAAGGCGGCGAGCGCCCCCTCGGGGGGCAGGCGCGGGTCGCGCGCCGTGGGGGTCGTCAGCTCACCAGTTGCTCAGCGTGCTGAACCAGGAGTCGCCGGCCGCGCCCGGGTGGGTGCGGCTGACGATCAGCCCGGCCTGCAGGTACAGGCCGTTGAGCAGCCGGGCCGCCCGTTCGGCGTCGAGGCCGGGCCAGGCCGCCAGGGCTTTCAGCGACATCGCCTCCTGCCGCAAGCGGTTGACCGCGCCGCCCAGCGCGCCGGTCACCGGCACCGGCACCTCCAGGTCGGGGGCCACGCGGTAGACCGCGGGGCCGGCGATCTCGGGCAGCAGCTCGGCGCGCGTGCCGTGCAGCGCCAGGTGCCACAGCAGCGGGCCGAGCGGGTGGCACAGCTCGGCCGGCGCGACCATCTCGCCCGGCGGCTCGGCCGGCGAACGCAGCAGCGCGCGCTCGACCTGCAGCAGCCGCACGGTGTCGAAGCGCGTCGTGTAGAGCGCCTCGGCCGACAGCGGCGTGTGGAACATGCGGTCGCGCGGGAACACCGTCAACGGCAGCACATGGCCGTCGCGGTCCAGGTGCAGCGAGATGTCCTGCGGGTGGCGCAGGCAGGCGGCCAGCACCTCCAGCACCTCGACGCGGGCGCCGTCCTTCTCGAAGCGCTGCAGGTCAGCCAGCAGCGAGGGGCTGAGCTGGTTGAAGCGGGAGGCCTCGCCGCCGTCCATCTCCAGCGCACGACGGAAGGCGCTGACGCGCCAGAGTTCCGGGTCGCCGAAGGGGATGGTGGGTTCGTCCATGTAACCGACACTGTAGGGGGTGGCGGGCCCGATCGCCATCTGCACGATCTTCCAGCCCCCTGGGTCGAGGGGCAGCGGTGCGGCCGGTGTAGATTCGAGGCGCCCCACCCACCGTATGCCTGACTCTCCAGACCGCCGCGCCGATGACGCCCTCTGCCCTCGCCGGCCGGCCCGCCCGCCGATGAGCGCCGCGCCGCACGTGCTGCTGCAGGTTCCGGGCTGCGCCGACCAATTCGACGCGGTCCGCGAGCTGTTCCGCGAGTACGCCGCGTCGCTGGACGTCGACCTGTGCTTCCAGAACTTCGACGCCGAGCTCGACGGGCTGCCCGGTGACTACGTCGGCCCCGGCGGCACGCTGCTGCTGGTCTGGTGCGACGGCGCGCTGGCCGGCTGCGGCGCGCTGCGCCCGGCGCCCGAGATCGACGAGCCCAACGCCTGCGAGATGAAGCGCCTGTACGTGCGCCGCGCGTTCCGCCGCTTCGGGCTCGGCCGGCTGCTCGCCGAGGCGCTGCTCGACCATGGGCGCGGCGCCGGCTACTCGGCCATATACCTCGACACCCTCGACGACATGGAGGCGGCGCGCGAGCTGTATACCTCGCTCGGCTTCGAGGAGGTGCCGCCCTACTACTACAACCCGATCCCCGGCGCACACTACCTGCGCGTGGCGCTCGACGCCGGGTCGCGCTACTAAGGAGACGCGCATGAACGCCTTCAAGCAACTGCTGCAGCAGAAGCTGCGCGGCGGCGACGCTACCAGCCACGGCCACCAGCGCGTGCCGCTGGGCACCTGGGTGATGTCGGCCAGCCCGCTGGTGGTCGAGGCGATCGGCTGCGCCGGCTTCGACTGGGCGGTCATCGACATGGAGCACTCGCCGGTCGAGATCGGCGGCGTTGCCCAGATGCTGCAGGCGCTGGCGGCGACCAAGGCGGTGCCGATCGTGCGCGTGCCCTGGAACGACGCGGTCGTGATCAAGCGCGTGCTCGACGCCGGCGCGGCGACCATCGTCGTACCCTTCGTGCAGGACGCCGAGGAGGCGCACCGCGCCGCCGCCGCGCTGCGCTACCCGCCGCAGGGCGTGCGCGGCCTGGTCGGCATGAGTCGCGCCAACCGCTTCGGCACGCAGCGCGTCGGCCTGCAGGCGGCCAACGAGAGCGTCGCGCTGATCGTGCAGATGGAGAGCCCGCGTGCGCTCGACGCGCTGGAGGCGATCGCCGCGGTCGAGGGCGTGGACGCGCTGTTCGTCGGCCCGGCCGACCTGGCCGCCGGCATGGGACTGGGCGGCGACCCCAGCCACCCCGAGGTGATGAAGGCACTGATCGATGCGGCGGCGCGGGCCCATGCGGTCGGCAAGCCGATCGGCACGCTGGCCGGGACGCCGGAGATGGCGGCGCAGGTGCGCGCCGCGGGCTACGACTTCGTCGGCCTCGGCACCGACCTCGGGCTGCTGGTGCGCGCGGCGCAGGCCTCGCTCGCGGCGCTGCGCAGTGGCGACGGCGCGCTCGTGCACTCGCTGAGCGGCGGCACGCACGCCTACTAGCGTCGACCCTCGGCGCCGCTGACAGCCGTCCGAATCGGTCGGTGATGTCATAAATAGCACGGGTTATCACGTATACTCCCGCGGCTTTGCTGGTTGAAATCACCCTGCCCATGCCCGAACGCCCCGCCGTCCCCGGCCGAGCCGACTGGCCGGCAGACACAGAGGCAGACGAGGCGCCGATCCGGCGCCTGAGCCGCGACGAAGCGCAGGCCCTGATCCGGGCCCAGCCGTCGGTCTCGCCTTGGCGCGTGGTGGCCGTGCAGGCACTTGCCGGATTGCTGTGCAGCGCCCTTGCCGGGTGGCTGATCGGCGGCCCGGCGGGGTGGTCCGCGCTGTACGGCGCGGCCGCCGCGGTGCTGCCGAACGCCTTGCTGGCGCGCGGGCTGACGCGGGGGGCGGGCAATCCGGTGGCTGCGGCCGCGGGCTTCCTGTTCTGGGAGATGTTGAAGATCGGCGCGGCGATCGCGATGCTCCTGATCGCCGCGAAGGTAGTGCCTCAGCTGAGTTGGCCGGTCCTGCTGGTCACGATGGTGGTGTGCATGAAGGTGAACTGGTTCGCGCTGCTCTGGCGCGGCCGCTGAAGGACGACAAGGTTCAAACGACCATGGCAGCTGAAGGCCACGCCCCGACCGCCGGTGAATACATCGTTCACCACCTGACCCATCTGCAGAACGCCAAGCCGAACGGTCCGTTCGACCTGACGGTCCTCAACTTCGACTCGATCGTGATCGGCGTCGCGCTGGGACTGCTCGGCTGCTGGCTGCTGTGGAGCGCCGCGCGCAAGGCCACGTCGGGCACGCCGGGTCGTTTCCAAGCCGCCGTCGAGATCCTCGTCGAGATGGTCGACAGCCAGGCCAAGGGCATCGTCCACAACGCCGAGAGCCGCAAGTTCGTCGCGCCGCTGGCGCTGACGGTGTTCGTCTGGATCTTCCTGATGAACGCGATGGACCTGCTGCCGCTGGACCTGCTGCCCAAGCTCTGGGAAGGCGCCTATGGCGTCGCCGGCCATGATCCGAGCCACGCCTACCTGCGCGTCGTGCCGACCGCCGACCTGTCGATGACGATGGGCCTGTCGGTCAGCGTGCTGCTGATCTGCATCTTCTACAACATCAAGATCAAGGGCGCCGGCGGCTGGGTGCACGAGCTGTTCACCGCGCCCTTCGGTGCCCATCCCTTGCTGTGGCCGTTCAACTTCCTGATGCAGGTGATCGAGTTCGTCGCCAAGACGGTCTCGCACGGCATGCGTCTGTTCGGCAACATGTATGCCGGCGAACTGATCTTCATGCTGATCGCCCTGCTGGGCGGCGCGTGGAGCCTGAGCGCGACCGGCATCGGCCTGGCTCTGCTGCACATCATCGCCGGCAGCGCCTGGGCCATCTTCCACATCCTGATCATCACGCTGCAGGCCTTCGTGTTCATGATGCTGACGCTGGTCTACGTCGGCCAGGCCCACGACGCGCACTGAGCCCCTGTTTCCCTGCAGTTCCGCCGATCAGCGATCCCCGATCGACGATCACTTTCCCTCTCGACACTCACCCCTCGCACTAGGAGTCATCATGGAAGTCATCAGCTTTGTCGCCCTCGCCGCCGGCCTGATCATCGGTCTGGGCGCCATCGGTGCCTGCATCGGCATCGGCATCATGGGCAGCAAGTACCTCGAGTCGGCCGCCCGCCAGCCCGAGCTGATGGGCGAACTGCAGACCAAGATGTTTCTGCTGGCCGGCCTGATCGACGCGGCCTTCATCATCGGCACCGGCATCGCGCTGTGGTTCGCGACCGCCAACCCGTTCCTGGCGCAGATCGCCAACCTGCCGAAGTAATTCCCGGCCGTCCTGCTGCGAGCCGGCCGACGATCGTCCGGGCCGGTAGACACCACTCTCGAGATCGAGGCACCCCCGTGAGCATCACCGCCACCCTCATCGTCCAGATCATCGTCTTCCTGCTCCTGGTCGGGTTCACGATGAAGTTCGTCTGGCCGCCGATCACCGCGGCCCTCGACGAGCGCGCGAAGAAGATCGCCGACGGCCTGTCGGCCGCCGACAAGGCCAAGGCCGACCTGGCCCACGCCAACAAGCGCGTCGAGGAGCAGCTCTCGTCGGCCCGCGAGGACGCCGGCAAGCGCCTGGCCGACGCCGAGCGCCTGGCCCAATCGATGGTCGAGGACGCCAAGGGCCGCGCCGCCGAGGAGGCCGCGAAGATCATCGCTGCCGCCAAGGCCGAGGCCGCCCAGGAGTCGATCAAGGCGCGCGAGGTCCTGCGCGAGCAGGTCGCCGCACTGGCCGTCAAGGGCGCCGAGCAGATCCTCCGCAAGGAAGTGAACGCTTCGGTGCACGCCGACCTGCTCGGCCGCCTGAAGACCGAGCTGTAAGACCATGGCCGAACTCGCCACCATCGCGCGCCCCTATGCCGAGGCGCTGTTCAAGGCCGGCGGCGATGCCGCCGCGGCCGAGCAGCTGTCGGCGCTGGCCGGCGTCGCCGCCGACCCGCGGCTGCTGCAGTTCGCCGGCGACCCGAAGGCCGACGCGGCGCAGGTCTACGACGTCCTCACCGGCGTTGCCAAGACCGCGCTCGCGCCGAGCGTGCAGAACCTGCTGAAGGCGGTGATCGACAACGGCCGCCTCGTCGCGCTCCCCGAGATCGCCCGGCAGTTTCACGCGCTGGTCAACGCGAAGTCGGGCGTGTCCGATGCCGAGGTCTACAGCGCCTTCCCGATCGACGCGGCGCAGCTGGTCGACGTGAAGGCGGCGCTCGAGAAGCGCTTCGGCCGCAAGCTCGACGCCAAGGTCACGGTCGCGCCCGAGTTGATCGGCGGCATCCGCGTGGTGGTCGGCGACGAGGTGCTCGACACCTCGGTCAAGGCCCGCCTCGAAGCCATGAAGTCGGCGCTGGTCGCCTGAGCCCCACAGATCCCCACCCGCAGGCCCGAGCCACGGAACGGAGCACACCATGCAACTCAATCCCGCTGAAATTTCCGAACTGATCAAGAGCCGCATCGAGGGCCTGGGCGCGTCGACCGACATCCGCAACCAGGGTACGGTCGTGTCGGTGACCGACGGCATCGTGCGCGTGCACGGCCTGTCCGACGCGATGGCCGGCGAAATGCTGGAGTTCCCCGCCACCAAGGACGGCCAGGCCACCTACGGCCTGGCGCTGAACCTCGAGCGCGACTCGGTCGGCGCGGTGATCCTGGGCGAGTACGAGCACATCTCCGAAGGCGACACGGTCAAGTGCACCGGCCGCATCCTGGAGGTGCCGGTCGGCCCCGAGCTGATCGGCCGTGTCGTCAACGCGCTCGGCCAGCCGATCGACGGCAAGGGTCCGATCAACGCCAAGATGACCGACGTGATCGAGAAGGTCGCTCCGGGCGTGATCGCGCGCAAGTCGGTCGACCAGCCGGTGCAGAGCGGCCTGAAGTCGATCGACTCGATGGTGCCGGTCGGCCGCGGCCAGCGCGAGCTGATCATCGGCGACCGCCAGACCGGCAAGACCGCGGTGGCGATCGACACGATCATCAACCAGAAGGGTCAGAACATGACCTGCGTCTACGTCGCCATCGGCCAGAAGGCGTCGTCGATCAAGAACGTGGTGCGCGCGCTCGAAGCCAACGGTGCGATGGACTACACCATCGTCGTCGCGGCCAGCGCCTCGGAGTCGGCGGCGATGCAGTACGTGTCGGCCTACTCGGGCTGCACGATGGGCGAGTACTTCCGCGACCGCGGCCAGGACGCGCTGATCGTCTACGACGACCTGTCCAAGCAGGCCGTCGCCTACCGCCAGGTCTCGCTGCTGCTGCGCCGCCCGCCGGGCCGCGAAGCCTTCCCCGGCGACGTGTTCTATCTCCACAGCCGCCTGCTCGAGCGCGCCGCGCGCGTGAACGCCGATTACGTCGAGGCCTTCACCAAGGGCGAGGTCAAGGGCAAGACCGGCTCGCTGACCGCGCTGCCGATCATCGAGACCCAGGCCGGCGACGTCTCGGCCTTCGTGCCGACCAACGTGATCTCGATCACCGACGGCCAGATCTTCCTCGAGACCAACCTGTTCAACGCCGGCATCCGTCCCGCGATCAACGCCGGCATCTCGGTGTCGCGCGTCGGCGGCGCCGCCCAGACCAAGCTGATCAAGTCGCTGTCCGGCGGCATCCGTACCGACCTCGCGCAGTACCGCGAACTGGCGGCGTTCGCGCAGTTCGCCTCCGACCTCGACGAAGCCACCCGCAAGCAGCTCGACCGCGGCGCCCGCGTCACCGAACTGCTCAAGCAGCAGCAGTACCAGCCGCTGCCGATCAGCCTGATGGCCGCGACGCTGTTCGCGGTCAACAAGGGCTACGTGGACGACATCGACGTGAAGAAGGTGCTGTCCTTCGAGCATGGCCTGCACCAGCATCTGAAGACCAGCCATGCCGGCCTGCTGGCCAAGCTCGAGCGCGACAAGGCGATGGACAAGGACGCCGAGAGCGAGCTGTCCGGCGCGATCGCGGCGTTCAAGAAGAGCTTCGCCTGATCCCTTCCTGACCCTCTGCAACCTAGGAGCGCGTCATGGCAGCCGGCAAAGAGATACGCGGCAAGATCAAGAGCGTCGAGAACACCAAGAAGATCACCAAGGCCATGGAAATGGTCGCGGCTTCGAAGATGCGCAAGGCGCAGGAGCGCATGCGCTCGGCGCGGCCCTACGCCGACAAGATCCGCAACATCGCGGCCAACCTGTCGCACGCCAACCCCGAGTACACCCATCCCTTCATGGCGGTGGGCTCGGGCGCGGCCAAGGCGGCCGGCTTCGTGGTGGTGACGACCGACAAGGGCCTGTGCGGCGGCCTCAACACCAACGTGCTGCGCGCCGTCACCGGCAAGCTGCGCGAGCTGGAGTCGCAGGGCGTGAAGGCCGAGGCCGTGGCGATCGGCAACAAGGGCCTGGGCTTCCTGAACCGCATCGGCGCGAAGGTGGTCTCGCAGGCCACCCAGCTCGGCGACACGCCGCACCTCGAGAAGCTGATCGGTCCGGTCAAGGTGCTGCTCGACGCCTACGCCGAGGGCAAGCTGAACGCCGTGTACCTGTGCTACACGAAGTTCGTCAACACGATGAAGCAGGAGCCGGTGGTCGAGCAGCTGCTGCCGCTGTCGGCCGACCGGATGAAGGCCGATGCCGGCCAGCCCGGCTGGGACTATCTCTACGAGCCGGACGCCAAGACCGTCATCGACGACCTGCTGCTGCGCTACGTCGAAGCACTGATCTACCAGGCGGTGGCCGAGAACATGGCGTCCGAGCAGTCGGCGCGCATGGTCGCGATGAAGGCCGCGACCGACAACGCCGGCACGCTGATCGGCGAGCTGAAGCTGGTCTACAACAAGACCCGCCAGGCGGCGATCACCAAAGAGCTTTCAGAGATTGTTGGCGGTGCGGCCGCGGTGGGCTGACGGCCCGACGCACCCGCAGACGCAACGCACCCATTGATTGAAGGAACGGAAAAATGGCGAACACTCAAGCAGCCGTCGGCAAGATCGTCCAGTGCATCGGCGCCGTCGTGGACGTGGAGTTCCCGCGTGACAACATGCCGCGCGTCTACGACGCGCTCAAGCTCGAAGGCACCGCGCTGACGCTGGAGGTGCAGCAGCAGCTCGGCGACGGCGTGGTCCGCACGATCGCGCTGGGCTCCAGCGACGGCCTGCGCCGCGGCCTGATGGTCAGCAACACCGGCGCGGCGATCTCGGTGCCGGTCGGCAAGGCGACGCTCGGCCGCATCATGGACGTGCTGGGCAACCCGATCGACGAGCGCGGTCCGGTCGACCAGACGCTGACGATGCCGATCCATCGCAAGGCCCCGGCCTATGACGAGCTGAGCCCGTCGCAGGAGCTGCTCGAGACCGGCATCAAGGTCATCGACCTGATCTGCCCGTTCGCCAAGGGCGGCAAGGTCGGCCTGTTCGGTGGCGCCGGCGTCGGCAAGACCGTCAACATGATGGAGCTGATCAACAACATCGCGAAGGCGCACTCGGGCCTGTCGGTGTTCGCCGGCGTCGGCGAGCGCACCCGCGAGGGCAACGACTTCTATCACGAGATGTCGGACTCGAAGGTCGTGGTGCAGGAGGACCTGAGCCAGTCCAAGGTCGCGATGGTCTACGGCCAGATGAACGAGCCCCCGGGCAACCGCCTGCGCGTCGCGCTGACCGGCCTGACGATCGCCGAATCGTTCCGCGACGAGGGCCGCGACGTGCTGTTCTTCGTCGACAACATCTACCGCTACACGCTGGCCGGCACCGAAGTGTCGGCGCTGCTGGGCCGCATGCCGTCGGCGGTGGGCTACCAGCCGACGCTGGCCGAGGAGATGGGCCGCCTGCAGGAGCGCATCACCTCCACCAAGGTCGGCTCGATCACCTCGATCCAGGCCGTGTACGTGCCGGCGGACGACCTGACCGACCCCTCGCCCGCGACCACCTTCGCCCACCTGGACGCCACCGTCGTGCTGTCGCGCGACATCGCCTCGCTGGGCATCTACCCGGCCGTGGACCCGCTGGATTCGACCAGCCGCCAGATCGACCCGAACGTCGTCGGCGAGGAGCACTACAAGACCACCCGCGACGTCCAGGCCGTGCTGCAGCGCTACAAGGAACTGCGCGACATCATCGCGATCCTGGGCATGGACGAACTGGCGCCGGAAGACAAGCTGGCTGTGGCCCGCGCCCGCAAGATCCAGCGTTTCCTTTCGCAGCCGTTCCACGTTGCTGAAGTGTTCACCGGCTCGCCCGGCAAGTACGTGTCGCTGGCCGAAACCATTCGCGGCTTCAAGATGATCACCAACGGCGAGTGCGACCACCTGCCCGAGCAGGCGTTCTACATGGTCGGCACGATCGACGAGGCCTTCGAAAAGGCCAAGAAGGTTTAAAGGACTCCCCCCCGAAGCGCCTTCGGCGCCTCCCCCTCAAGGGGGCAACACCAGCAGCCCGGCAAAGCCGGTTCTGCGGTGTTCCACGAAGAAGCTGGATTCAGGAGAATTAGATGAACACTATCCATGTTGATGTCGTAAG
>DATILD010000025.1:0-14911 GCA_035476815.1 Methylibium sp. | reverse complement strand
GACTCGTCCACCACGACCTTGTCGACATTGGCCGTGTTCGGCAGCTCGAACATCGTGTCGATCAGCGACTGCTCCAGGATCGAGCGCAGGCCCCGCGCGCCGGTCTTGCGGGCCAGCGCCTTCTTCGCGATGGCGCGCAGCGCGTTCGGGCGGATTTCCAGGTCCACGCCTTCCATGGCCAAGAGCTTTCCGTACTGCTTGACCAGCGCGTTCTTGGGCTCGGTGAGGATGCGCACCATGGCTTCTTCGCTCAGCTCGGCCAGCGTCGAGACGACCGGCATGCGGCCGACCAGCTCGGGGATCAGGCCGAACTTGATGAGGTCTTCCGGCTCGACCTCGCGGAACATGTCCGAGAGGCTGCGCTGGGCCTTGCTCTTGACGGCCGCGCCGAAGCCGATGCCCGATGCTTCCGTGCGCTGCTCGATCACCTTCTCGAGGCCCGAGAAAGCGCCGCCGCAGATGAACAGGATGTTGGTCGTGTCGATCTGCAGAAAATCCTGGTTGGGGTGCTTGCGCCCGCCCTGCGGCGGCACGCTGGCCATGGTGCCTTCGATCAGCTTCAAGAGTGCCTGCTGCACGCCCTCGCCCGACACGTCGCGCGTGATGGACGGGTTGTCGGACTTGCGGGAGATCTTGTCGATCTCGTCGATGTAGACGATGCCGCGCTGGGCGCGCTCGACCTCGTAGTTGCAGCTTTGCAGCAGCTTCTGGATGATGTTCTCGACGTCTTCGCCAACGTAGCCGGCTTCTGTCAGCGTGGTGGCATCGGCCATCACGAACGGCACGTCGAGCATGCGCGCGAGTGTCTGGGCCAGCAGCGTCTTGCCCGAGCCGGTGGGGCCGATCAGGAGGATGTTGCTCTTGGCGAGCTCGACCTCCTCCTTCTTGCCGGCGCCCTGCATGTGCTTGAGGCGCTTGTAGTGGTTGTAGACCGCCACCGCGAGCGTGCGCTTGGCGGCCTCCTGGCCGATCACGTACTGGTCGAGGCTGCCCTTGATCTCGCCGGGCACCGGCAGATCGCTCTTGGGCGTCTTCGCATCCGCGCCCTCGGTCGGGACTTCGTCACGGATGATGTCGTTGCACAGCTCGATGCACTCGTCGCAGATGAACACCGACGGGCCGGCGATCAGCTTCTTGACCTCATGCTGGCTCTTCCCGCAGAACGAGCAGTACAGCACCTTTTCGCTGGAGGAGCCTTTTTTCTCGGGCATGGGAGGGTGCGGTCAGGGGGTTGGTTTCGATCATAAGGCAAACAAAAAGGGAGGCTTCCCACGGAGAAAGCCCCCCTTGTCGGCCCTGTTACTTCCCGAAGCGGCGCCTCGGGAGCCGGGCGTCACGCCCCGCGTTTGGCGATCACCTGGTCGATCAGCCCGTAGCCCTTGGCCTCGTCGGACGACATGAAGTAGTCGCGCTCGGAGTCGGCCTTGATCTTGTCCAGCGGCTGGCCGGTGCGCTCGGCGAGGATGCCGTTCAGGCTCTCGCGCAGCTTGAGGATCTCGCGCGCCTGGATCTCGATGTCGGTGGCCTGGCCCTGGGCACCGCCCGAGGGCTGGTGGATCATGATGCGCGAGTTGGGCAGCGCGAAGCGCTTGCCCTTCGCACCCGCCGCCAGCAGGAACGCGCCCATGCTGGCCGCCAGCCCCATGCACAGGGTCGACACATCGGGCTTGATGAACTGCATGGTGTCGAAGATCGACAGCCCCGCGCTGACCGAGCCGCCCGGCGAGTTGATGTACAGCGAGATGTCCTTGTCCGGGTTCTCGCTCTCCAGGAACAGCAGCTGCGCGACCACCAGGTTGGCGGTCTGGTCGTTGACCGGGCCGACCAGGAAGATCACCCGCTCGCGCAGCAGCCGCGAGTAGATGTCGTAGGCGCGCTCGCCGCGGCCCGACTGCTCGATGACGATGGGCACCATGCCCAGGTTCTGTGTGTCCAGCGCGCTCATGTCACTCCTGCGGAAAACGGATGCCGTGTAGATGTGGATTCATTATGTCGCCACAAGAGGCGGCCCCTGAAAGCGAAGGGGCGCCGGCCTCGCGGCCGGCGCCCCCGCTTCGAGCGGCGTGGCTCAACCGGCCATCAGCTCGTCGAACGCGACCTGCTTGTCGCCGACCTTGGCGCGCGCCAGCACGAACTCGGCGACGTTGCCCTCGATCACCACCGCCTCGACCTCACCCAGGCGCTGCGGGTCGCCGAAGTACCAGCGCTTCACGTCCTCGGGCTTCTCGTAGCTCTGCGCCATCTCCTCGATGTGCGCGGTGATCTGCTCGGGCTTGGCCTGCAGGTTGTTGGCGCGCACCAGCTCGGCCACCACCAGGCCCAGGCGCACGCGGCGCTGTGCCTGCTCCTCGAACAGCTCGGCCGGGATCGGCGCCTTGTCGGCGTCCTTGATGCCGCGCTGCTTGAGGTCGTTGCGGGCGTTGGCGACCAGGCGCTCGACCTCGTTGGCCACCAGGGCCTTGGGCAGGTCGAGCTCGGCGACCTTCAGCAGCGCCTCCATCACGGCGCCCTTGTTGCGCGCCGTGACGCGGAACTTGACCTCGCGCTCGAGGTTCTTGCGGATGTCGGCGCGCAGGCCCTCGACGCTGCCGTCGGCGATGCCCAGCGACTTGGCCAGCGCCTCGTTGACCTCGGGCAGGTGCTGGGCTTCGATCTTCTTCAGCGTGACCAGGAAGTCGGCCTCCTTACCGGCCACGTCCTTGCCCTGGTAGTCCTCGGGGAACTGCAGCGGGAAGGTCTTCGATTCGCCGGCCTTCATGCCGCGCACCGCCTTCTCGAAGGCCTCGAGCATGCGGCCTTCGCCGAGCATGAATTGGAAGCCCTCGGCCTTGCCGCCGTCGAAGGGCACGCCGTCGATCTTGCCCTCGAAGTCGATCGTCACGCGGTCCTCGTCGGCGGCCGGCTCGGCTGCAGGGCGCTGGGCGAAGCTGCGACGCTGCTTGCGCAGGATCTCGAGCGTCTTGTCGATCGCGGCGTCGTTGACCTCGCTGCTGACGCGCTCGACCTCGGCACCGGTCAGGTCGCCGATCTTGACCTCGGGGTAGACCTCGAAGGTCGCGTCAAAGGCCAGCTCGCCCTCGGGGGCGCCGTCCTTCTCGCTGATGCGCGGCGGGCCGGCGACGCGCAGCTTGGCTTCCGTGGCGGCCTGGCCGAAGGCCTCGCCGACCTTGTCGTTCATGACCTCGTACTGCACCGAGTAACCGTAGCGCTGCGCGACCACGCTCATCGGCACCTTGCCGGGGCGAAAGCCATCGGCCTTGACGGTCTTGGCCAGGCGCTTCAGCCGCGAGTCGACCTCGTTGCGGATCGTGTCGGCCGACAGCGTGAGGGTGATGCGGCGCTCGAGCTTCTCGAGGGTTTCGACGGTGACAGCCATGGTTGCTACTCTCGTTGGGGATCGGGGGATCGTGTCGGCGGGGTTGGTGCGCGGGGCGGGACTCGAACCCGCACACCCTTGCGGGCGTCAGGACCTAAACCTGGTGCGTCTACCAATTTCGCCACCCGCGCGGACCACGCCTGCGCTCGCCGCGCCGGACGGGCGCGCGCGAGACAGCCCGAGATTCTAGCGGGCCGGCGCGGGCTCCCGCCGCACCCTGAACCAGGCGGGCGGTGCTGCGCGCCGGCCGCTTTGCGGTCTCATGACGACGCCGGTGTTTCGCGCTTCACGCGAAACCATGCGGCGTACATCGCCGGCAGCGCCAAGAGCGTCAGCGCCGTCGCGACCACCAGCCCGCCCATGATGGCCACCGCCATCGGCCCCCAGAACACGCTGCGCGACAGCGGAATCATCGCCAGCACGGCGGCCGCCGCCGTCAGCACGATCGGCCGGAAGCGCCGCACCGCCGACTCGACGATCGCCTCCCAGGCCGGCACGCCGCGGGCGCGGTCCTGCTCGATCTGGTCGATCAGGATCACCGAATTGCGCATGATCATGCCGGTCAGCGCGATCACGCCCAGCAGCGCGACGAAGCCGAACGGCCGGTTCAGCAGCAGCAGCGCCGCGGCGATGCCGAACAGCCCCAGCGGCCCGGTCAGGAAGACCAGCAGCGCGCGGCTGAAGCTCTGCAGCTGCAGCATCAGCAGCGTGAACATCAGGAAGAGCATCAGCGGCGCGCCGGCGGCGATCGAGCCCTGGCCCTTGCTGCTTTCCTCCACCGCGCCGGCGACCTCGATGCGGTAGCCCGCCGGCATGCGCTGCATCAGCGACTGCAACTGCGGCCACAGCTCGGCGGTGACCGTGGCGCCCTGCAGGCCCTCGGCCACGTCGCCCTGCACCGTGACGGCGTACTGCCGCCCCTCGCGCCACAGCACGCCCGGCTCCCACGCGAAGCCGACCTGGGCAACCTGGGTCAGCGGCACCGCGCGGCCGCTCGTGGTCGGCACGTAGCCGTTGCCGATGTCGGTCAGCAGCCGGCGCTCGTCCTCGGGCTGGCGCAGCACGATGTCGATCAGCCGGTCGCCCTCGCGGTACTGGCCGATCGTCGTGCCTGACAGGTTGGTGCGCGCCGCCTGCGCGATGGCCTGACTCGTCACGCCGAGCGCGCGCGCCTTGTCCTGGTCGACCTCGAGCTTGAGCACCTTGACCGACTCGTTCCAGTTGTCGTTGACGCCGCGCATGCGTGGGTTGGCGCGCAGCACGGCCTTGGCCTCGTCGGCCCAGCGGCGCACCTGCTGAAGGTCGTCGCCGACGACGCGGAACTGCACCGGGTAGGGCACCGGCGGCCCGTTGGGCAGCAGCTTGACGCGGCCGCGCGCCTCGGGGAACTCCTCGGCCAGCAGCGCCGGCAGGCGCTTGCGCAGCGCCTCGCGGGTGGCCAGGTCCTTGGGCAGCAGGATGGACTGCATCACGTTGGTCTGCGGGAAGATCTGGTCCAGCGGCAGGTAGAAGCGCGGCACGCCGGAGCCGACCCAGGTGGTGACCGATTCCATGCCGGCCTCCTTCTGCATCCGCGCCTCGAAGCGTTTGGCGAGCGCCTCGGTCGACTCGAACGCCGTGCCCTCGGGCAGCCACAGGTCGACGACGATCTCGGGCCGGCTCGAGTCGGGGAAGAACTGCTGCTGCACCTTGCCCATGCCGGCGATGCCGAGCGCGAAGCTGGCGAGCGTCGCGCCGATGGTGATCCAGCGGTGCTGCACGCACCAGTCGACCAGCCGGCGGAAGCGCGCGTAGAACGGCGTGTCGAACAGCTCGTGCGGTCCTTCGCCAGGCTCAGGATGCGCGGATGTCGAGTGCGGCTTGACCTTCAGCAGCAGCGTGCCCAGGTAGGGCACGAAGTAGACCGAGACCAGCCAGGAGATCAGCAGCGCCGCGGTCGTCACGGCGAAGATCGCGAAGGTGTATTCGCCGGTCACCGACTTCGCCAGGCCGATCGGCAGGAAGCCGGCCGCGGTGATCAGCGTGCCGGTCAGCATCGGCATGGCGGTCAGCTCGTAGGCAAAGGTGGCGGCGCGGGCCTTGTCGTAGCCCTCCTCCATCTTGCGCACCATCATCTCGACCGCGATGATCGCGTCGTCGACCAGCAGGCCCAGCGCGATGATCAGCGCGCCGAGCGAGATCTTGTGCAGGCCCACGCCCCAGTAGTACATGGTCACGAAGGTGATCGCGAGCACCAGCGGGATCGTGATCGCCACCACCAGGCCGGGTCGCATGTCCAGCCGCAGCGGCTTGGTGTGCAGGCCCAGCGCGACGAAGCTGACCGCCAGCACCACCGCGATCGCCTCGATCAGCACGCGGACGAACTCGCCCACCGAGCGCGACACCGCCTTGGGCTGGTCCTGCACCTGGGCCAGCTCGATGCCGGCCGGCAGCGCCTGGGCGATGCGCTGCGTCGCCGCCTGCAGGCGCTGGCCGAGCTGGATGATGTCGCCGCCCTTGGCCATCGAGATGCCGAGCGCGATCACCGGCTTGCCCTGGTGGCGCACCTTGACGCCCGGCGGGTCGGTGTAGGCGCGGCGGATCTCGGCCAGGTCGCCGAGCCGCAGGCTGCTGGCGACGCCGGTGGCGGGGTTCACGGCGCGGATCGGGAACTCGCGCAGCGCGGCTATCGAGTTGAACTGCCCGCCGATGCGCACCTGCACCGACTGGCCGGCCGCCGTCAGCACGCCGCTGCCCTCGACCGCGTTCTGCGCCGACAGCTGGGCGATCGCCGCGTTCAGGTCGATGCCGAGCTGGGCCAGGCGCTTCTGCGAGATCTCGACGTAGACCTTCTCGGGCTGCACGCCGAACAGCTCGACCTTGGCGACGTCGGGCACGCGCAGCAGCTCGGAGCGCACGTCGTCGGCATGCTGGCGCAGCTCCTCGTCGCTGAAGCCGTCGGCGCTGAGCGCGTAGATCGAGCCATAGACATCGCCGAACTCGTCGTTGAAGTACGGGCCCTGCACGCCGGCCGGCAGCGTGCCGCGGATGTCGCCGACCTTCTTGCGCACCTGGTACCAGGTGCCGGCCACCTCCTTCGGCGGCGCGCCGTCCTTGATCTGGAACAGCGTGAACGACTCGCCCGGCTTGGTGTAGCTGCGGATCTTGTCGGCGTAGGGCACGTCCTGCAGCGTGCGCTCGATCTTGTCGGTCACCTGCTCGGCCATCTGCTGGGCGGTGGCGCCGGGCCACATGGCCTGCACCACCATCACGCGGAAGGTGAACGGCGGGTCCTCGTCCTGGCCGAGCTGGAAGTAGGCCGCGAAGCCCAGCACCATCAGCACCACCATCAGGTAGCGCGTCAGCGCCGCATGCTCGAGCGCCCAACGGGAAATATTGAAACGCGGCGACGGCACGGCGGCGCTGGCCGCCTCGGCGGGAAGGCTCATCGGCGGCTCCCGCTCAGCGCACGGCCGGGGCCGATGCAGCGCCGACCACCGTGGCCGCCTCCGCGTCCGGGCCGCCGTAGCGGCGCACCGCCTGCCCTGGCGTCAGCACATGAACGCCGGCGGTCACGATCTCCTGGCCCGGCGTCAGGCCGGCGGCGATCAGCACCAGGTTGCCGTCGGCGCCGCCGACCTGCACCGGCTGCGGCTTCACCGTCATCGACGCGGCGTCGAGCAGCCACACCGCCGTCTGGCCGCCCGACTGGAACAGCGCCGCCATCGGCAGCTTGATCGCCGCCTCGCGCGGCAGGGCGATCGTCACGGTCGCGGTCTGCCCGAGCACGACCGGCGCGCGGCCGACATCGGCCTTGACCAGCAGCGTGCGGGTGGTCGCGTCGGTCGCGGCGGCGAGTTCGCGCACCGTCGCGGGCAGCGTGGCCGCGCTGCCCCACAGCCTCACCGTGAGCGCGCCCTCGCGGCCGACCAGCGCGCGCAGCAGCGCCGCGCGGTCCTCGGGCACCGAGAACACCACGTCGCGCGGGCCGTCGTGGGCCAGCCGCAGCACCGGCTGGCCGGCGGCCAGCACCTGGCCGGGCTCGGCCTCGATCGCGGTGACGACGCCGCCGACATCGGCCGCGAGCGTGGCGTAGCCGGCCTGGTTGCCCTGCACACCGGCCTGGGCACGCGCCTGCGCCACCTGGGCGCGGGCCGACTTCAGCGTGGTCTCGCGGCGCTCCAGCTCGGCCGAGCTGATGAAACCCTGGTCGCGCAGCTCGGTGTAGCGGCGGAAATCCGCGTCGGCCTGCGCCAGGCTGGCCTCGGCCGAGCTCAGCGCCGCCTGGGCGCCGAGCTGGCCGAGCCGCAGGTCCTGCGGATCGATCTGCGCCAGGCGCTGGCCAGCGCGCACCGTGGCGCCCAGCTCGACCTCGCGCTGCACCAGCTTGCCACCGATGCGGAAGCCCAGCCGCGACTCGGTGCGCGCCTTGACCTCGCCCGCGTACTCATGGCTCGACGCGGCAGCCGCGGTGCCCACGGTGGCGGTGCGGACCGCGCGCACCGGCTCGGCCTCGGCCGCCGGGCGGGAACAGGCCGTCAGGGCCAGCAGCAGCGCACCGGCGAGCGACATGGACAACAGGGATCGAGGGGTGCGACGCATGGCAGAACTCACTAATGACTGACCGGTCAGTAATGTAGGGGCTCGACCGGCGGCTGTCAAACGCCCCGTGCTCCCGCCCTGTCCGCCCACACAATCCGCCCGCCATGGGTGTCGATCACTACGAGAACTTCCCGGTCGCTTCGCTGCTGTGCCCGCCGGCACTGCGGCCGGCCGTCGCGGCGATCTACCACTACGCCCGCACCGCCGACGATCTGGCCGACGAGGGCGACGCAGCGCCCGCCGAACGGCTGGCCGCGCTCGACGCCTACCGGACCGAGTTGCACGCGATCGCCGGCGGCGCGACGCCGCAGCCGCGCTGGGCGCGCGTGTTCGCGCCGCTCGCGCTGGCGCTGCGCGAGCACGCGCTGCCGCTCGGGCTGCTCGAGGACCTGCTGAGCGCCTTCGCCCAGGACGTGGTCAAGACGCGCTATGCCGACCGCGACGAGCTGCTCGACTACTGCCGCCGCTCGGCCAACCCCATCGGCCGGCTGCTGCTGCACCTGTACGGCGTGCGCGAGGCCGAGGCGCTGGCGCAGTCGGACGCGATCTGCAGCGCGCTGCAGCTGATCAACTTCTGGCAGGACCTGAGCGTGGACCTGCCGCGCGGCCGGATCTACCTGCCGCTGGACCGCTGCCGCGCGCAGGGCGTCGACGCGGCGGCGCTGTTCGCGCAGCGCGACACGGCGGCCACCCGCGCGCTGGTGCGCAGCGAATGCGACTGGGCCGCGTCGCTGATGCGCCGCGGCGCGCCGCTGGTGCACCGCGTGCCCGGCCGCGCCGGCTGGGAGCTGCGCGGCGTGGTCCAGGGCGGTCTGGCGATCCTGCGCAAGATCGCCGCACTGGACCATGCGACGCTGGCGCGCCGGCCGCGGCTCGGCGCGTTCGACGTGCCGGCGATCGCCTGGCATGCGGTGACCATGCGCCGCTGAGCCGATGGGAGAATCCACCGCGACCATGGACACCGCGCTCTCCCCGGAACAGTACGTACAGCAGAAGGCCGCGGCCAGCGGCTCGAGCTTCTACTACGCCTTCCTGTTCCTGCCGCCGCCGCGGCGCGCGGCGATCACCGCCTTCTACGCCTTCTGCCGCGAGGTCGACGACGTGGTCGACGAGGTCAGCGACCCCGGCGTCGCCGCCGCCAAGCTGGCCTGGTGGCGCAGCGCCGTCGCCGAGGCCTATGCCGGCCGCGCCCAGCACCCGGTGCTGAAGGCGCTGATGCCGCACTGTGCCGGCTACGGCATCCGCGCCGAGCACCTGCAGGCGGTGATCGACGGCTGCGAGATGGACCTGAGCCAGACCCGCTACCTGGACGAAGCCGGCCTGCGCCGCTACTGCCACCTGGTCGCCGGCGTCGTCGGCGAGGTCGCCGCCAGCATCTTCGGCGCCGCGCCCGGCGTGCCGATCGGCGAGCCGACGCGCCGCTACGCGCACACGCTGGGGCTGGCCTTCCAGCTCACCAACATCATCCGCGACGTCGGCGACGACGCGCGGCGCGGCCGCATCTACCTGCCGATGAGCGAGCTGCAGCGCTTCGACGTGAAGGCGGCCGAGCTGCTCCAGCGCGAGTCGCCCTGGGGCTACAGCGAGCGCTTCACCGCGCTGATGCGCTTCCAGGCCGAGCGCGCGCACGCGCTCTACGACGAGGCCTTCGCGCTGCTGCCCACCGACGAGCGGCGCGCGCAGCGGCCCGGGCTGATGATGGCCGAGATCTACCGCACGCTGCTGCGCGAGATCGAGGCGGAGGACTTCCGCGTGCTGCACCAGCGCATCGCGCTGACGCCCTTGAGGAAGCTCTGGCTCGCGTGGAAGACCAACTGGCGGGAACGTTGACCCCCCCCGTTGCGGCTTCGCCGCTCCCCCCCAGGGGGGCGCCGCTGGCGGACCGGCGAAGCCGGATCCGCGGCGGCCGCTGGCTTGAAGCGAGCCCTCTCTGGCGGCCGTGCCGCTGCCGATGAGCTCCGCACCGCGCGTCGCCATCGTCGGCGGCGGCTGGGCCGGCCTCGCGGCGGCCGTCGAGGCCACCGCGCGCGGCAACCAGGTGACGCTCTACGAGATGGCACCCACCCTCGGTGGCCGCGCGCGCCGCCTGCCGCCAGGTGGCATCGAAGGCCTGGCGCTCGACAACGGCCAGCACATCCTGATCGGCGCCTACACCGAGACGCTGCGCCTGATGCGCATGGTGGGCGTCGATCCCGAGCGCGTGCTGCAGCGGCTGCCGCTGACGCTGCTGGACGCCCAGGGCCGCGGCCTGCGGCTGCCACCGGGCGCGCCGCTGCCGGCCTTCGTGCGCGGCGTCCTCGCGGCGCGCGGCTGGAGCCTCGGCGAGCGCCTCGCGCTGCTGCGCACCGCCGCCGGCTGGCTGGCCCGCGGCTTCCGCTGCGACGAGCGCTTCACCGTCGCCCAGCTTGCCGCCGCGCTGCCGGCGGCCGTGCGGCAGCGCCTGATCGAACCGCTGTGCGTGGCGGCGCTCAACACCCCCGCCGAGCAGGCCAGCGCACAGGTCTTCCTGCGCGTGCTGCACGACGCGCTGTTCACCGGCCGCGGCGCGTCGGACCTGCTGCTGCCGCGCGTCGACCTCGGCGCCCTCTTCCCCGACGCCGCGGCCGCCTGGCTCGCGGCGCGCGGCGCGCAGATGCATCCGGGGCAGCGCGTCGACGCGCTGGTGCGCGACGGCGACGGCTGGCGCCTCGACGGCGTGCGCCACGACCGTGTCGTGCTCGCCTGCAGCGCCGCCGAGGCGGCCCGCCTCGCCGAGCCGCACGCCCCCGCCTGGGCCGCGGCGGCGCGCGCGCTGCGGCACGAACCCATCGTCACCGTGCTGCTGCGCGCGCCCGCGACCGCAGTGCCTGCGCTGCCCGCACCGATGGTCGCGCTGGACCCGCGCGAGGACGCGCCGGCCCAGTACGTCTTCGACCTCGGGCAACTGCGCGACCCCGCGCGCGAGCCCGGCGCCGCCGGCGTACTGGCCTTCGTGATCAGCGGTGCGGCGCGCTGCGTCGAGCGCGGCGCCGAGGCCACGGTGCGCGACGTGCAGGCCCAGGCGGCCCAGCAGATCCCCGCGCTGCGCGGGCGCGAGCCCGAACTGCTGCGCGTCGTCACCGAAAAGCGCGCGACCTTCCTGTGCGTGCCGCGGCTGGCGCGGCCGGCGGCGACGGTCGCGATGTCGCTGCGGGCGGCCGGGGACTACGTGGCGGGCGACTACCCCGCCACGCTGGAGGGCGCGGTCCGTTCCGGCATCGCGGCCGCCGCCACGCCCTGACGGTTTCGACGCCAGCACGCCTGCAGCACGCGAAACCCCCACGCGCCGTGGGTTCGTTCACGGCGCCCCCCGCGCAAACGACGGCCAAACCCATACACTAGTGTTAACCCTTAAGGGTTTACAGCTGGCTACCTCGCATCCCGGGGACTGCTCTTGTCTATCGACAGGCCGCCTTTCTTTGACCTTCGTAATGGAGTTCCCATGAAGAAAGCCCTCCTGCCGGTCCTGGCCGGCACCTTGATCTCCCTCGCTGCGAGCTTCGCCAGCGCCGCGCCCGCCTCCGCCGCGCCCGCGGGTGCGGAAGCCACACCGCTGTACGGCATCTTCCAGCACGCGCCGACCGGCTACGTGTTCGTCAAGCTGCCGAGCGGCTTCGTGTTCGTGGGGCGCGACGACGCGCTCGCCTCGCGGTCGGTGCTGCGGCATGCGACGTCCGGCTTCGTGTTCGTGCAGTTGGCCGACGGCTGGAAGTTCGTCGGCCGCGACGCCTGAGCCGCCCCGCCCTCCTCGACAAGGCGCCTTCGGGCGCCTTTCTCATGCCCCTGCGCCGCCACGCTCGAAGGCGGCGTACGCTCCGGCGTCGCGGCGGCAGCGCCCGCCAACCCCTCGGGAGATCTCCGATGAGCAGCAGCACCCAGATCGCCTGCCACTGCGGCGCGGTGAAGATCACGCTCAGCGGCGAGCCGGTGGTGGACCTGTACTGCCACTGCCGCGACTGCCAGCGCATCGCCGGCGGCGGCTGCGTGCCGTACTCGATCTACCCGCATGCCGCGGTCGAGGTGACCGAAGGCAAGACCTTCCGATGGGCGCTGAAGGACAACCCGCGCACGCGCTGCGCCCACTGCGGCACCTACCTGTTCGGCGACCCGGCCGGCATGGGCATCCACGGCATCAGCGCCTACCTGCTGCCCGAGGGCCGCTTCAAGCCGGCGATGCACATCATGTGCAAGGACGCGCTGCTGCCGGTGAAGGACGCGCTGCCGCACTACCAGGGTTTTCCGGCCGCGTTCGGCGGCAGCGACGAGCAGGTGGACTGGTAGCCGGCGCGACCGCGCGTCGGACCTGCACCGCAAGCGAATGACCGGCCGGCGTTGGTTGCGAGTCGGCGCGAAGGCGCTGCACGAGATCGCGGCTATCGGCTTCGGCGGCGCGCTGGCGGCCTCCCTCGTCATCGACCTGACGGCCAACCAGGCGACGCCCGCGGCGTTCGCCGCCGCGCGGGACACATTCGCCGCGATCGCGCAGTACGTGCTGCTGCCGTCGATGGCCGTCGTCGTCGTGAGCGGCCTGATCGCGCTGGCGGCGACGCGCGGCTAGCTGGACGCCGGCTGGGCCTGGGTCAAGGCGCTGCTGGGATTGAGCGTGTTCGAAGCGACGCTGCTGATCGTCGGCTCCGGCCGCACGCAGGCCGAACTCGCGGCGGCGACCGCCGCCGCCGACGCGGCCCTGGTCGATGCGCTGCTGCGGTCCGAACGCAACACGCTGTGGCTGCTGATAGTGGTCAGCGTCGCGAACGTGGTGCTGGCGGTGTGGAGGCCGGGGCTGATGGTCAAGGTGCGTTGAGGGGCGGGCTGGCCGAGCAGTGGCG
The DNA here is from genome assembly GCA_035476815.1 of Methylibium sp. GTDB lineage: Bacteria > Pseudomonadota > Gammaproteobacteria > Burkholderiales > Burkholderiaceae_C > Methylibium. The sequence goes on along the minus strand of DATILD010000025.1, from coordinate 2,107 downwards.
ACGCGTGGGGGCCGGTCGGTCGGCTGAGGTCGATCCATAGCAGTCAGACACGATTATCAAAATCAGTCGCTCAATCTACTGTTGCACAAAGGCTTCGATGAACTCGGTCTGACCATTCGGCATGCTTAAATCCGAATGAAGCTGGATGCGAAATGATGCAGCTAGCTACGGTCTCCGGTATCAGCGGCGCGACGCGTTTCCCCAAGTCATTTCCAAGAATTAGGATGAACTGCGGTCTCAAAGCGCCTAAAACGTGCCCGAAAGGCGCCTCTGCAGCCTGCCAAAGTTGCGGTGTTGGCCTTACACGAGGAACCGAAGCTGGGAACGACTGGATGTAGTTGTAGAAGGCGACTCGGTTCCAGAGCTCGCGCCGATCGTGAGGCTTCAAGCGAGTCCTAGTTGGCACCCGCAGTAGGAGCTTTGTGACGATAGTAAAGAATCGATTTGCTTTGACATTACTCGCATAGCTCTCGACCCACAAGTTCGTAAAGTCTGCCGTCTCTTCGTGAGGCATTCCGTAGTGCGACTCACCCAAAATCATGACCCGAAGACCATCCAGCCCGTCCGTCTGGTAACTGCAGCCAATCCATGGACGAAAGAAGGGACTCATAGCTACAAAACCTTATCTTGAGATGGGTCTGAACAAACAAGGGTGCGCGGCGGAGTTACTTCCAGAATCTGCATGATGAGTAGATCAAGCCATTGGGATGGATTCCCGCTTGGAAAGGAGGCTTCGGCACATCGATGCATACCTGGGCGGACTCATCGTATTTGTACCGGGAAAAACCATTTCTGACTAGTCCACGCACGGCCTCTTCTTCGCTTCAAAGCGAAGACGATCAAAGACGATGGACGTATCGCCGAAGAAAAAATCTCCACTCTTTCCCGTTCGAGTCCCTATCTAGGAGTGCCCTTCTGCTGCCGAAAGTCGACGACCTTGAACCCGTAGTTCCCTTGATTGAATTGCGACTGTCAGATCCAATTGTTCGGGAAGAACATAGCTCTATCGACAGAATGGCTTCATCGGCGGACCAAGATGAAGACTTCTCGTAGAGCTTGTGCTGCCTTGCTTTGCAGCGCGGTTTCGATAACTGGGACGACATGCGCGCCAAGGCTTGGTGTACCAAAGTCACAGATCAGTGTTGTAGCCCCGATGCTCGACGCATTCGCCTGCAAGAACTCGTCTAAGTGCTCGGACATGTGACGCATGCTTTTGCTGTCACGTATCGCATCCCTAGGGATCGCGCTAATCGGGGCCAACGGTTGGAGCGTACCAATCGCTTGGCTGTCGTTGACTGTCTCAGTAAATGCTTCGACTTGTTCGACGGAAACGCCAAGCTGCTTCGCGTGAATGCTCAATGGCGAGAAGCCTGTCTCCGCGTAGGTTAGAACATGGCATTCATCGAGATAAGCGGTGATATTGAATTTGCTAGCAGGAATCCGCTGGACGACGGGGCGAAGCGAGGGATGCACTGGCACCTCCGCGAACAATCTGTTTAAGCGCCTGACTAGATCGCTTGCGGAGCTCCAAGCGATCGGGAGTTCGCTCCACCACTCAAGATTGCTCATGTGCATGCCGGCGGACAACTTCAGCCGGAACGTTGTCCCATCGAGTCCCGACACATCTTCAGGCACGAGCGGCAAGCGCAGTTCGGTCGCCAAGTCTGCGACTTCATCCGCAACTGCACAGGAAATCTCTACCGCATCGGCGTCTTCGTAGGTTGTGCCGTGACGACGCGCAGCATGGAAAGACAACAAAGCCCCTCCTTCTGGGGTGCGCCCAAAGGTCAGGCGCAATCCACGCGTCTTCCCAAAGCTAGGTTCAACGACATACAGAATTTCGGTGAGCATCTGGCGTCCAACGTTTTCTGCGAGCGGAAGATACTAACAACGGCCTTACCCGACACCTGCCGTTTTTAGTCGGGCAGTACGGGGCAAGCGACGGGGCGTCTGAAAGCACCCGACCTAGGGAGATGCTGATCAATTTGCCGCACCCGGCACGCCCCATGCGTGCGTGAAGGCACCGAGAACTGCAGCATCACGACCATGAGCCAACGCAGCTTTGCCAGCGCCGAGTACGCGATGAAGAAGAAGCGCACGCGGCGCG
>DATILD010000024.1:0-59012 GCA_035476815.1 Methylibium sp. | reverse complement strand
CGTCATGCGGCGTGCCGCGGTGCAGCTGCTTGACCGCGTCCGGGGTCGTGGCCACGGCCGCGATCGCGGCCGGCGCGTCCGCGCCCGCCACCGCCGCCGCGGTCGCCAGGCCCGCCAGCCACACCGCGGCGCGGGCGACGCCCGCAGCCCCTCCGCGCGGGCGCACGCCGCGCCCGTCTTGCATCGCACGCGCCAACATGCTCAGGTCCCGAGGCGCTGCAGCGCCTGCTCGGTCAGGTACTTCTCGTACAGACCTTCGTTGTTGTGGTAGCCGGAGCTGATGCCGCCGGTGATGGACTTGACCTGCAGGAAGCGCGTCATGCGGCCGTCCTGGATGTTGTGGCACGTCACCGCGGTCCACGACCAGGCCGTGTTCTTGCCGTCCATGACCTTCTTGTCGCCCTTCTCGTACAGGCTGTACTGCGGCTCGAAGGACTTGTAGATCTCGCCGCGCCGGTCGTAGGTGATGTAGGCGACGTACATCATGTTGCGCATGTCGATCCACACGCGCTTCTTGCCCACCGGCGCGCGCGGGTAGCCGATCGGCTCGGCCTCGAACACCGCCACGTCGGGGCACAGCTCCATGTTGGTGTCGAAGAAGGTGATGCCCTTCGGGCCGCCATGCACCGGACGCTCCCAGTTCGGGTGGTCGCCGTACCAGACCTGCGACACCGCGCCCAGGAAGGGGCCGCGCGAGATCAGCTTGTAGTTGCCCCAGGTCAGCATCGGGTCGCCGGCCGCCCAGGCGTCCGACAGGTAGAGGTTGCTGCCCGGCACCAGCGGCTCGAAGCGCTGGTTGGTCGGGAACTTGCGCACCCGCTTGAAGGCCGGCAGGTAGCCGACCAGGTCCGGGAACTTGCGCTGGTCGTAGTACCAGGTGCTCAGGTAGCCGGTGCCCTTGACGTCCGACGGCGAGGTGAAGAACACCGCCTGGTAGCGCAGCTTGTCCTCGCCGCCCGGGAAGGCCTTCGGGCTGTTGCGCGCGACGGTGTTCTCCTCGACCCAGGCGAAGTCGTACTGGTAGCTCTGCGAGCCGTCCGGCGCGATCTCCCAGTCGCGGATCGCGTAGGTCGAGTTGTCGTGGCGGCCCCAGGACAGCGTCAGGTTGGCCGCCAGCTCGGCACCGGTCTTCGCCTCCGGGAAGGGGTTGCCGCCGATCCAGGGCTTGCCGTCGAGGGTGACGATGTTGCCGTCAGCATCGAACTTGGCCTTGCCGGCATTGCGCAGCGTCGCCTCGAGGTACTCGGCCGGGAACAGCCGCGTCACGTCGCGGGTGGTCGGGACGATGCGGATCTTGCGTCCCATCGTCTTGATCTCCTGGTAGGCCACCGGGTCGATCAGCGACTTGACGAGTTCGACGTTGTTGGCGTCGATGAAGTCGCCGGTCTTGATCTTGCCCTTGGACCAGGCGTCGATCGACATCAGCTCGTCCGGGTAGGCCTTGCTGATGTCGGCCGAATGGCCCACCAGCGGCCACATCGGCCCCAGCACCCCGGCCGTCGCCACGCCCTTCGCGGTCTGCTCCAGGAAGAAGCGGCGGCTGTAGTCGTGGTCGTATTTGCGAATGTGCATGGTCGTCTCCTACGTCAAGGTGTGGGCATATGCCGGGAATGCGCCGCGTGGTCGGGCGTCGTTGTGGGGGGTCAGGCGCGCTGCGGCTCGGCCATGCCTTCGGACAGGGCCGAGACATCGCTGTCGAGGAAGCGCGGCTTGATCAGATAGATCAGCAGCGGCAGCAGGATCAGCGCGAGCACCATGTTGATCAGCATCACGATCACGAGCAGCAGGCCCATGTCGGACAGGAACTTCAGCTCGGACAGGAAGTACCACGGCGCCAGCCCGATGGTCATCAGCGCCGCGGTGAAGAAGATCGCCTTGCCGCAGGTCTTCAGCGCGATGCGGATCGCCAGGCCGAGGTCCTTCTTCGCGACGCCCTGGTACTCCTCGCAGATGCGGGTCAGCAGGTAGATGCCGTAGTCGATGCCGACGCCGATGCCGATCGCCAGGATCGGCAGCGTGTTGACGTCCAGTCCGAGGCCGAACACCGACATCGCGCCGGTCAGCATCGCGTTGGCCAGGTTCACCGGGATCAGCAGCAGCAGACCGGCCACCACCGAGCGGTAGGCCAGCGAGCAGCCGATCAGGATCACGAGGTTCAGCGCCAGCACGATGCGGCCCTCGTAGAACACCACCGTGTCGTTGATCGACTGCTGCAGCGCGATCGTCCCCGACGCCAGGCGGACGCGGAAGTTCGGATGCTCCTCGCCGACCTTGCTCACGCAGGCGCGGGCCTCGGCCAGCGCGTTGTCGACCGTCTCCTGCTTGTTGTTCGAGTACCAGAGCGACACCGTCGCGTTGCGCAGCTCGAAGTCGGACACATGCGCGAAGGCCTTGGCGTTGGTGCCGGCCATCAGGCCGGTGACCGCGGCGCCGGCGGAGGCGTCGTCGTTGTCGAGCGGGGCCCATTTCGGGTTGCCGCCGTTGAACACGCGGTTCGCCTCGGGCGCCATGTCGGCGAAGGACAGCGTCGCGGTCGGCGGGTGCGCGCCGCTCTCCAGGCAGTGCTGCAGGTCGCGCATCGTGTTGAGCGTCTCGGACTGGCGCAGGATGCGCGCGCCCTCCTTGCCTTCGAAGACGACCTCCATCGTCATCGAGCCGGGGAAGTGGCGGTTGATCTGGCGCACCGCGCCGTTGAACGCCGAATCCTCGCGCAGCAGGTTGGTGCCCTCGACCGGGTTGCCGACCGGGATGCGCAGCATGAAGTAGACCGACACCACCGTCAGCGCGACGAACGCCGTCGCCGTGTAGCGCGCCGCGCGGCCCTGCGCCAGCGTCGCGAAGCCGCCGAGGATGTGCTGCATGCCGCGCTGCAGCGGCCCGCTCTGGCCCTCGGTGCCCAGCACATGCGACAGGTTCTTGGGCTTGGGCAGCAGGCTCAGCAGGATCGGTGTGAGGAACACGCTGCAGGGGATCAGGTTGGCCGCCCACAGGCCGGTGAAGAGCGCGAAGCGCTCCATCGCCGGGATCGGCGCCAGCGCCACCAGCAGCAGGCCGGCGACGTCGGTGAAGATGCCCAGCGTGCCGGGCCACACCAGCGACACCAGCGACAGCTCGGCCGCCTTCTCCTTCGGGTGGCCGTCGTGCAGCAGCTCGTAGTAGCGCTCGGTGGCCTGCACGCAGTGGCTGAAGCAGCGCGCGACCAGCATCAGCGGCACCACCATCAGCAGCGGCTCGACCGGCAGCCCCATCCAGCCGACCAGGCCGAAACCCCAGATCGCCGACACCGTGCTGACGATCACCGGCGCCAGGATGCCCGACAGGTTGCGCATGTGGAAGGCCAGCGCCAGGAACATCAGCGCCAGCGTCAGCGCGGCGATCTCGGCGGTGTTGGTGCCGAACTCGTAGACCCAGCCGGTCATCGTCGGGAAGCCGGCGACGTGGATCTCGTGGTTGGCGTCCTGCTCCTTCCTGACGATCTCCTGCACGAACTTGAAGGCCTCGCCGTAATCGAGCTTGCTCTCGATGAAGGTGGCGTTGACCAGCGTCGCGGTGCTGTCGGCCGAGACCAGGAAGGTCGCCGCCGCGGCCGACTCGCCGACACGGCGGCGGATCTCCGTCAGGTGCTCGGGCGTGGACGGCGGGTCGTCGTCCATGATCGGGTTGGAGAAGATGCCGTCCGGCGTGACGACCGTGTAGCGCGCCTTCGGCGTCGCGATCGACAGGATCTGGTCGTGGTCGACGCCGGGCGCGAGGTCGATGTCGCGCGACAGGCGCCAGACCTTGTTGAGCGTGTCGACCTCGTAGATGCTCTTGCCGTCGGTGCGCTTGACCATCAGCGTGACGGTCAGCGGACTGCCGAAGTTCGGGTGGTCCTTGAAGACCTTGACGAAGGGGTGGTCCTTCGGGAACAGGTCCGAGAAGATCGTGCGCACGTCGACCTTGAACAGGCCGACCGCGAAGAAGGCCGTGATCAGGCCCATCACCGCCAGGATCAGCCACCGGTGGCCCAGCGTGAAGCCCGCGAGCCGTCGCCGAAGATCTGTCTTTTCCATCAGTCCATCACCCGAATGTTCGCGCTCTGTTGTAGGTCTCTGGCGCGCCGCGGCCCTGCCGTCCTGCGCCTGTCTCCGTCGCGCGGCGTCCGATCGCCGCGCGCGTCACTCGAAGTTCGACGCCGCTCATTGGAGAGGCTGCGCGCCGCACCGGCCCCACCCGTGCGGGTGGTTTTGCCCACCCGCCCGACCTAGGCAGAACCCTGATCGCCGGGCCGTGCCGGCCCGGTGTCGGCCACGCCCGCGTCGTTCTGCGGCGCAGCAAACGCCACGCACCGGCTCAGGGCGCGAACGCGAAGCCGGCATAGCCGTTCGCCGCCACCTCGTCGCACTTCTGCCGGTAGGTCCCCACGCCACCGGCATAGGCCAGCAACCGCTTCGGCTTGCCCTCGACGTTGGTCCCCATGTACCAGGACTTGGTCTTCGGGATCAGCGTCATGTTGGCGACCTCGTCGTGGTGGGCGATCCACTGCGCCTCGGCCTCGGCCGTCGCCTCGATGCTGCGGCAGCCCCGGGCGCGGGCGTGGCCGATGCAGCCGGCGATCCACTCGACCTGCTGCTGCAGGCAGGTGGGCACGTTGCAGAACGCCGCCGCCGGCGAGAACGGCGCCATCGTCATGAACAGGTTCGGGTAGCCGTGGACCTGCAGGCCCATCGTGGTGCGGATGCCGTCGGCCCAGGCGTCCTTCAGCAGCACGCCGTCGCGGCCGCGGAGGTCGACGCGGGTCAGCGCGCCGGTGCCGGCGTCGAAGCCGGTGGCGAGGATCAGCACGTCGAGCGGGTACTCGCCGGCCGAGGTCCTGACGCCGGTCTCGGTGAGGCACTCGATCGGTTCCTCGCGGGTGTCGACCAGGTGGACGTTGTCGCGGTTGTAGGCCTCGTAGTAGCCGGTCTCCAGCGGCACGCGGCGGGTGCCGAAGCCGTAGTCGCGCGGCGTCAGCTTGTCGGCCACCGCCGGGTCCTTGACGCGCTCGCGGATGCGCTCGCGCGCGAACGCCGATATCTCCTCGTTGACCTTCTCGTCGAAGAAGACCTCGCGGAAGCCGCCGATCCAGAAGTTCAGCGAGCCGTCCGCCCAGAGTCTCTCCAGTGCCTTGCGGCGCTGCTCGGGGCTCAGGTCGAAGAACGGCGTGGTCTCGAAGTCGTAGTCGAAGCCGGCGAAGGTGCGCTGCACGCGCTGCTTGAGCGCCGGGTACTCGGCGCGCAGCGCGGCGCGCGCGGCGTCGTCGTAAGCCGGGTTGCGCATCGGGATCGTGTAGTTCGGCGTGCGCTGGAACACCGTCAGCTGCGCGACCTCGCTCGCGATGGTCTGGATCACCTGGATGCCCGTCGCGCCGGTGCCGACGATGCCGACGCGCTTGCCCGCCAGGTCGATGCCCTCCTTGGGCCAGCGCGCGGTGTGGACGATGAGCCCCTTGAAGCGCTCGTGCCCCGGGAACGGCGGCAGCATCGGCGCCGACAGGCCGCCGGTGTTCATCATCAGGTAGCGCGCGCGCAGCGAGCGGCCGTCGTCGGTGCTGACGGTCCAGGCCGCCGCGGCCGCGTCGTAGGTGGCGGCGACGACGCGGGTGTGGAAGCGGATGTGACTGCGCAGATCGAAGCGGTCGGCCACATGGTTGAGGTAGCGCTCGGTCTCCTGCTGCGCCGGGAAGCGCTCGCTCCAGTTCCACGTGCCCAGCAATTCCTCGGAGAACCAGTACTGGTAGATGTAGGCCTGGGAGTCGACGCGCGCCCCCGGGTAGCGGTTCCAGTACCAGGTGCCGCCGACGCCGCTGCCGGCCTCGAAGGCCTGCACGCTCAGGCCCAGTTCGCGCAGCTTGTAGATCTGGTAGAGGCCGGCAATGCCGGCCCCGACGACCACTGCGTCCACATCGGTATCGCCGGCAGACGGGACCGCCGGACGGGCTTGTTCAACAACGCTGCTCATGTGCCGTGTCTCCTGTTCTGTAAAGCGTCGGGCCCTGAGTTCGGGCCTGTCAGAACGCAGCACGACGTTAGTCGGCAGCCCCCTCGATCAGCTAGAAGGTTGCAGGCGGACTTTTGAAGAAAACGGTGGCGGCCGGGCCGCCCGCACTCAGTGCCCGGCGCCGCGCCGCAGCGCCGCCGGCGTGGTGCCGCGGCGCGCCCGGAACACGCGCGTCATGTGCGCCTGGTCGGCGAAGCCGCAGGCGCTGGCGATCTCCTTGACCGGCAGCCGCCCCTGCATGAGCAGGGCCTCGGCCCGGACGAGTCGACGCTCGATCACGTAGGCATGCGGCGCGCAGCCGAAACTGGCGCGGAAGTGGCGGCCGAAGCTCCACACGCCGAGCCCGGCGATGCCGGCCAGCGACTCGAGCGTCAGCGGCTCCTGGAGGTTCTGGTCGATGTGATCGGCGACGCGGCGCGTCATCGACGGCGACAGTCGGCCGCGGCCGGCCGGCTCGCGAAAGCGCAGCTCGGCGTAGTTGCGCAGCAGGTGCACCGCCAGCTGGGTGCCCAGGGCCTCGACGTACAGCGCGCCGCCGAGCGCGTGCTGGCCGGCCTCCTGGGCGATCGCGGCCGTCAGTGCGGTGACGATCGGGTCGCGCGTCTTCAGCACGTCGAGCAGGCGCACCTCGGTGACGTTGCGGTCCATGATCTCGTTGGCGACGCTCGAGACCAGCCGGTCGGTCAGGTAGACATGGCAGACGTCGACGCTCTCGGTCCAGTGCCAGTGCGAGCGGTGCGAGCGCGTCAGCAGCGACACGTCGCCCGGCTCGCAGCGGGTGCGCGTCCAGGCGCCGCCCTCGAAGCAGCGCTGCATCGGCGTCGCGCCGCGCAGGTAGGACACGATCATGAATTCGCGCATCGGCGGGACCTCGACGTCCAGCCCGGTGTAGCCATAGGCGCGCAGGCCGATACCGTTCCAGCCTAGCGAGTCGGCGGCGCCGAGCACGCGCCCCGGCACCCAGGTCGGCAGGTCGGTCAGGCTGATCAGCTCGGACATTGGTCGGTCATCGGCGGCAAGTCTGCGATTCTTCGGCCCGGCGGCGGCTTCCGATAACTAGGGCAAACCGCTAGCCCAGCTTGGTGCAGGCGTCCGGCGCCCGCCTCACAGCCCATGCGTCTTGACGAAGCGGATCGCCTCCAGGCGGGTCTTCACCCCGAGCTTGGAGTAGACATTCTTCAGGTGGAACTTGACCGTGTTCTCGGAGACGAACATGCGCTCGGCGATCTGCCCGTTCGACAGGTAGTCGGCCAGCATCGCCAGCACCTTGGCCTCGCGCTTGGTCAGCGGTTCCAGCAGCGGCGCCGCCGTTGCGCCGGCGGCCGCGGCCGCCGGCGCCGCCGACACGCCGGCGGCGGCCAGCAGCCGCTCGACGAAGGCACGCGCCTCGCTGCCGGGCGGCGCCTGATCGGGCTCGTCCGCATGCGCGCGCAGCAGCCCGACCAGCAGCGCGCCCTCGTCGAGGAACATGCGCACATAGCCGCCCGGCGCGGCCAGCGCGATCGCGCGCTGCAGCGCCTGGTGGGCCTGCGGCAGGCGGCCGAGCCGCTGCTGCGCCAGCGCCGCCAGCAGCTGCAGCCGGATCTGACGGTGCACCCGGCCCTGCCGACGCGCGGCGTCGAGCGCCTCGCCAATCGACGCCAGCGCGGCCTCGGCCGCGTCGCCGTGCAGCGCCAGCCGGATGCGCGCGATGCGCGGGCCGTCGGTGTCTTCCGAGAAGCGCACCCAGTCGTCGGTGTCGCTGGCGCCGTCGTCGGCGAGGCGCGCGACCATGCCTTGCGCGCGGTCGACGCGGCCGGCCACCAGCTCGCGGCGCACGCGCTCGCACTCGATCAAGCGCACCGCGCGCGGCCAGCGGCCCGCGTAGGCCAGGCCCTCGGCCTCCTCCAGCACCGCCAGCGCGTGCTCGGGCGCGCCGCGCAGCTCGTGCAGCCGCGCCACCGCGCGGTAGCAGACCACCAGGTAGTCGTGCAGGCAGGCCTCGACGATCATCTCGTGGAACTGCTCGAACAGCGACAGCGCCTCGGTGCTCTCGTCGGCCTCGTAGAGCGCGAGGATCAGCGCGCAGGCCAGGCAGGCCTTGGACACCGAGGCCTCGAGCACCATGCGGCGGTCCGAGATCACCGCGCGCAAATGGCCGATCGCCTGCGGCAGATGGCCCTGCGCGAGCAGCGTCAACCCGGCATGCACGCCCGAGTAGCCGAGCGTGAAGGTCGCCCGCGCCTGCTCGCTGAGCTCGCGCCCGCGCGCGAAGCAGGCCAGCGCCTCGTCGAAGCGGCCACGCGCGTTGGCGACGAAGCCGCGCACGTTGTAGCTGGCCGCATACTCGAAGCGGCCGAAACGGGTCGCCGCCGGCTCGCGGTGGTCGGTCAGCGCCGCGTACTCGAGCGCCTGCGCCGGATCGTCGCGCAGGATCATCACCATCGACAGCGCAAGGCGCGGGTCGCCCTCGGCCAGCCCCTGCGCGAGGCTGGCCTGCAGCACCGGCATCAGCGGCTCGATCGGCTCGTGGCGGATCAGGAAGCTGAAGGCCCAGGCCAGCTTGACCGCCAGCCCCGGGCGGCGCTGCGCGGCGTCGGCCGGCAGGCGGCGTGCCCAGCGGTCGACGGTGGCCAAGTGGCCGTCGGGCACCAGCGCGTCGGTCCAGAGGTCGAATACCTCGCAGGCCAGGTCCACGTCGCCGGCGCTCAGGTGGTGGTGCAGCGCCTCCTCGTAATGGCCACCGGCCTGGAACCACGCGGCGGCCTTGCGGTGCACCTCGACCAGCGCCGCGGGCTCGCTGCGCGCCAGCTGCTCCTGCAGGAAGGCCGCGAACAGCGCGTGGTAGGTGAACCAGCCCTCGCCCGATTCGAGCCGCCGCACGAACAGGCCGTCGCGCTCCAGCATCGCCAGCATCTCGTGACCGTCGCTGCGGCCCTGCAGCGCGTTGCACAGCGGCGCCGACAGACGTGACAGCACCGAGGTCCGCAGCAGGAAGGACTGCACGCGCGACGGCTGCTGGCCGAGCACGTTCTCGGCCAGGTAGTCGGCGACCTCGCGCGGCGCGCTGGCGCGCCCGCCGCGCAGCGAGTCGCGCACCGAGCTCGACCCCAGCGCGAGCCGGTAGAGCTGCACCGCCGCCGGCCAGCCCTCGGTGCCGCTGAAGATGGCCTCGAGCTCGGGCTCGCTGACCGCCGGGCCCGGGCCGGCGTCGAACACGCGGCGGATCTCGTCGCGCGAGAAGCGCAGGTCCTCGGCGCTGACGATGCGCGCCTCGTCGCCGGCCACCAGCCGCGGCAGGCCGAGCTCGGGCACCAGCCGGCTGGCAAGGAACCAGCGCACGCGATCGGGCGCATTGGTGATCAGCTCGCGCAGCAGGCGCAGCGCGGCCGGATCGGTGAGCGCGTGCAGGTCGTCGAGGAACAGCGCGACCGGCTGGCCCAGCTCGAGCAGCCGGCCGATCAGCCAGTCGGCGCGCGGCGTGATGGTGCCGGCATCGTCGTCGCCGGACGCGGCCGGTGCGCCGGCGCCGAGCACCACCACCAGCGCCCGCAGATGGCCGAGCAGGCGGCCGACGTCGTTGTCGCTGTCGTCCAGCGACAGCCAGCCGGTCAGCGCGCCGCGCCGCTCGCTGGCCGCGCGGGCCTGCAGCATCAGGCTGGTCTTGCCGTGGCCGGCCGGCCCCTGGAACACCACCACGCGCGCCGCGGTCGGGCCGAACAGCCGCGCCAGCAGCGCATCGCGCTGCACCGCGTGCCGATGCGCGCGCGGCGGCAGGATCTTGTGGTTCAGGGAGGGCGGCGCGACGCGGGCCGACTCGGCAGGGTTCAAGGGCAATACCAGCAAGGCAAGACGACCGCGGGCGCTGATTTTGCACCCACACCCCTATGGACGACGGCGCCCCCGTGCGCTGCCGCCGGCCTAGGGAATCCCCGGAGACCGCCGCCGCAAAACTAGCCTGACGGGTAGTGCCCGGCACGGAGCGCGACGCGACCATTCGTGCCGAGCGGGGGATGGTTCCCCGCCCCTCGATCCCAGGAGACGCACCGCATGAGCACCACCCCCGCCCCCACCCGCCGCTACGACGTCGTCGTCGTCGGTGCCGGCTTCGCCGGCCTGTACGCACTGCACACGCTGCGCCAGAAGGGCTGGTCGGTGCGCGTGTTCGAGGCCGGCGACGGCATCGGCGGCACCTGGTACTGGAACCGCTACCCCGGCGCACGTTGCGACATCGAGAGCATCGAGTACTCCTACTCCTTCGACGCGCAGCTGCAGCAGGACTGGGACTGGCCGGCGCGCTACGCCGACCAGGCCGACATCCTGAAGTACATCAACTTCGTGGCCGACCGCTTCGACCTGCGGCGCGACATCCAGCTCGAGACGCGCGTGAACTCGGCGGTCTTCGACGAGCCGGCCGGCCGCTGGACCCTGACGACCAACCGCGGCGAGACGCTCTCGGCCCAGTTCGTCGTGATGGCCACCGGCTGCCTGTCGACGCCCAAGCAGGTCGACGTCGAAGGCATCGCCGACTTCCAGGGCCGCTGCCTGCACACGGCGGCGTGGCCGCGCGAGGGCTTCGACTTCAGCGGCCTGCGCGTCGGCGTGATCGGCACCGGCTCGTCGGGCATCCAGGCGATCCCGCACATCGCGCGGCAGGCCAAGCACCTGACGGTGTTCCAGCGCACCCCCAACTTCAGCATCCCGGCCTGGAACCATCCGCTCACCGACGAGCAGCGGCGCGAGCACAAGGCCGAGTACGCGGCGCTGCGGGCCCGCGAGTGGGACTCGAACATCGGCATCTGCCGCGTGCCGGTGCGCAGCGACCGCGCGCTCGACGCGACGCCGGCCGAGCGCGCGGCCGAGTACGAGGCGCGCTGGGCCATGGGCGGACTGAGCTACTACATGTCCTATGTCGACCTGCTGACCGACCCGCAGGCCAACGAGACCGTCGCCGAGTTCGCGCGCGACAAGATCCGCCGGAAGGTCAAGGACCCGAAGGTGGCCGAGATGCTGTGCCCGAAGGGCTACCCCTTCGGCACCAAGCGGCTGTGCGCCGACAGCGGCTACTACGAGACCTACAACCGCGACAACGTGACGCTGGTGGACCTGCGCGCCACGCCGTTCAAGAACTTCAGCGCCACCGGCGTGAGCACCCGGGACGGCCGCTTCCACGAGCTCGACGTGCTGGTCACCGCGACCGGCTTCGACGCGCTGACCGGCACGCTGACCCACATGGACATCCGCGGCCGCGGCGGCGAGCAGCTCGCAGGCCATTGGAAGGACGGCCCGCGCACCGCGCTGGGCATCATGACGTCCCGGTTCCCGAACCTGTTCGTCACCACCGGCCCGGGCAGCCCGGCGGTACTGTTCAACATGGTGCTCGGCAACGAGTACCACGTGGAGTGGATCGTGCGGGCCATCGAGGACGTGCGCAAGGCCGAACACCGGACCATCGAGCCGACCCAGGCGCTGGAGGACTTCTGGAGCCGGCATGTCACCGAGGTCGGCAACATGACCCTCTTCACCCAGGCCGACTCCTGGTACATGGGCGCGAACGTGCCCGGCAAGCCACGGCAAATCCTGCTCTACCTGGGCGGCTTCAAGGCCTACAAGGCGACCTGCGAGGACATCGCCGCGAAGGGCTACGAGGGGTTCGCGTTGGCGTGACGAGCGCGTAAATTCTCCGGGAGGCGGTGTCGATTTCAGGGGTGCCGATTCGTCGTCTCTTCTGTCAGAGCCGCCCGTCGATGCCGGATCGACCCCGGTGACCGTGCGGCCTCATCCACTGACTCGAGGAGTAGCGACGATGCGTGTGATGGTGATCGTGAAGGCCACCCCCCAGTCCGAGGGGGGCCAGATGCCCAGCACCGAGCTGCTGGCGGCCATGGGCAACTTCAACGAAGAACTGGTCAAGGCCGGCGTGATGCTCGCCGGCGAGGGCCTGCACCCGAGCACGCGGGGCAAGCGGGTGCAGTTCTCGGGCAGCCGGCGCACGGTGACCGACGGCCCCTTCGCGGAGACCAAGGAGCTCGTCGCGGGGTTCTGGCTGTGGCAGGTCCGGTCCATCGAGGAGGCCGTCGAATGGGTCCGGCGCTGCCCCAACCCCATGGAAGGCGACTCCGAGATCGAGATCCGCCCGCTGTTCGAGGCGGCCGATTTCGGCGCCGAGTTCACCCCCGAGCTGCAGGCCCAGGAAGAGCGCCTGCGCGCCCAGGTCGAAGGCGCGGCGAAGCAGCCGCGCTGACGCGGGGACGGCGCGGCGCACACCGCGCCGGCACACGACCGGGTCTCGATTAGAGCGACGGAAACTGGGGCAGCGCAACCAATGAAGAAAATCCTGCGCTCTGTAAAGGGTTACATGTAGCGCGCAGCAGCACTTGCTCGCTATGGTGCTGCTGCTCGAGTCCTCGGTACTTGCAGAGCTTTCCAGCGACAACCAGCCATTTCAGCGGCTCATCGCGTGTCCGAGGCGGCACCCGCAGGGAGGCGGCATGGGCGATGGCGGCAAGCTTGGCAAAGGTGATCCCGCACCCAGCGCGATAGCCGGCGAGACGCCGACGACGGATGGCGGCGCACTGAAGATCCGCCTGCTCGATCTGCCACGCCCTATCGATGCCGGGCCGGACGCGACGTTGCAGCGCGGCGCACCGACTCGGGAATCGGCGCAAGCGCCTCGCACCGTCGCGACACTGACCAACTTCGACTGGCTGGACACGATCGTCGACGAGCTGCTGCTCGTCAGCGCTCACCCGACCCAGCCGACGCCGCTGCCGGCAGCCGAGCCGGGCTCGGGCATCCAGGCGCCGGCGGCCACGGATCGCTTGGACAGCCAGGCGGTGCTGTCACACATCGTGCTCGGCTACTCGCCGATGATCGATCGTCGGCACGGCGTGGTGGCCACGCGCTTGACCGCCATCCCCCTGCGCCCGGAGCAGGTGATCGATGCCGCCAAGCTGCTGGACGCACTCGCAGAAGTCTGGCCGCCCGGCGGTGCGACCGTGTCGCTCAACGTCGCGTCCGAGCGGCTGTTGCAGGATCTGCTGAGCGCCGAGCCGGCCGCCAATGTGATGATCGAGGTGCCGGCCTTCATGGCGTCGGATCCGAGCCACACCCGCGCGTTGCTGCAGCTCGCTGCGCGCGGCAACACCTTGCTGCTCAAGGGACGGCCGACGAGCGAGCTGCCCCGCGCGGTCCTGCCCTGCTTCAAGTGGTCGATCGTCGACTTCGCGGACGATCGCCGCCGCGCGACGCCCGACCCGAGCCCCAAGATCGTGCGCACGATTGCGCACATCCAGGCCGGCGTGCGCACGATGGCCGAGGTCCGCAGCAGCTTCGACGCCGGCGCCGTGGCGGTGATCGGTTGGCCGCTGCACGAGCCCATCGCGTCGTTTTTCGAGGTGCGTCCGGACCTCCACGCCGTGCTGGACATGCTGGGTCGAATCGACAAGGGCGGCTCTGGCCATGGGGACCCGACGCTGGTCAGCGATCCGGTGCTCGCGCTCGAACTGCTGCGCCACGTCAATGCGACGTCGAGCGGCCTGTACGTGGAGACGGGTTCGTTTGGCCACGCGATGTCCATCCTCGGGCCCGAGTCGCTGCGCCGCTGGCTGGCGGGCACCCTGGCCCGCACCGGCGATGACGTGCGGCTTCGACCTGCCAATTTCGCCGCGCTGCGGCGCGGCTTGCTGATGCGCGAGCTGGCGCCCGCTGGCAGCGACGCCGAGATGCGCGGTGAGCTGTTCATGTGCGGCGTGTTCTCGCTGCTGGATCGCATCTTCTCGCGCCCGATCGGCGAGTTGCTGAGCAACGTCGCGATACCGGAGCGCGTGATGGCGGCCCTGACGCGAGGTAACGGGCCGTTCCATCCCCTGCTCGAACTCGCCCGCGCGGTCGAGACGGAGCGACCGACGGAAATTCGGGCCGCCGCCGATGCGGTGTTCTTGGCGCCCCTCGAGATCAACCGGGCGCTGCTGCGCAGCCTGCTGTATGCCTCGGCGATCGAGCGTGCCGAGCGCGGCGAGTCGCCCGGGCCGGGCGTCTAACCGAGGTCGCACATGCTGGGCTGGTACGAGATTCATGCCCTCCCCGGCAAGGGTCGGCAAGTCGTCCTCAAGGACGCCGAGGGACGGCCACTGCTGCATGGCGTGCGAACCCGCAGTGACGCGGCCGCGCGCGCACAGATCGAGCGGATCCGGGAGAGCTGCATGATCGACGAGCGCTACGACATCAAGACATCGGCGACCAGCAAGTGGTACTTCTATCTGACCGGCAGCGACCAAACCGTCCTTGGCGTGAGTCCCTTGGCAGGCACGCTGAACATCCGTGACGCCTACATCGGCGCGATCCGGGCCCACGGCGGCTCGACGTCGGTCAGGGACTACACCAAGCCGTTCCCGTGAGAACCCCGCGCAGGGAGCTCGAGCCGACGACTCGACAGACGGCAGACCGATGGCAGCGCTCCCCCTGAGTCAACGCGCCTTCGCGATCCTCGGCTTCGCCGGCAGCGCGGCGGTGCTGTCGTTGGTCGCCTGGGCGCTGCATGATGCGACGTCCCAGTCGGCCCGGTCAGCGCATTGGGTCGGCCACACCCACGAGGTGCTGAGAGCGGTCTCGGATGTCAGGCAGAGCGTGTCGCGGCTCGATGCCGCGCAGCGCGGCTATCTGATTTCGGGGGACGCCCGTTTCGTCGATGACCGAGAGGCCGCCGTGGCGGATGCGCGCGAGGCGGCCCTGCGGGTCGCGACGCTCACCGCCGACCACCCGGACCAGCAGGCGCGGATCGCGGCGATCCGCGGCGTGATCGAGCAGCGCATCGACGAGGCCGTCAAGAACGCCAGGCTGAGGGAGACCTTGGTCAACGGCGAACCGGTTGGCAAGCTGATGACGGCGGCGGCTCAGCAACGGACCGCTGAGATCCTGACCCTAACCCGCGACATGCAGTTGCAGGAGGAGCGTCTGCTCGCCCTACGGCGTAGCGAAGATCGAGATCGGCAACGGCGCGAGCGCGCCGTCCTGATCCTGAGCGCATTGACGACCCTGGCGCTCCTGGTTCCCGCGGGCTGGGGCCTGCTGCGACAGATCGAGCGACGCCAGAGTGCCGAGCGGCGGCTGCGCGAGCTCCTCGACACGATTCCGGTCACGGTCTGGCAGCTGCGCACGGCGCCCGATGGCAAGCGGGCGCTGCAGTTCGTGGGTCGCAGCGCGCAGCAGCTGCGCGGGATTGCCCCCGACGCTGCACTGCAGGACACCGCCGTCATCTGGGATCAGATCGTCGAAGCCGATCGGCCCCGCTTCATGGCGGCGATGGACGAAGCGGAGCGCGACGTCGCGCCGTTCGACTGCGAGTACCGCATCAGCGTCGCCGGCGGCTTGCCGCGCTGGCTCCTGAGCCGTGCGACGCTCAGGCGCGAGCCGGACGGCAGCATCATCTGGAATGGCTACTGGGCCGACGTCACGGAACAGAAGCAGCTGGTAGCGGCCCTGCAGCACGCCCGCGTCGATGCGGATGCGGCCAACCGTGCCAAGAGCAGCTTCCTGGCCACGATGAGCCACGAGATACGCACCCCGATGAACGGGGTCCTGGGCATGCTCGAGCTGCTGAGCCTGACAAGGCTGGATGCCCGGCAGCGAGCCTCTCTCGGCGTCGTGCGCGAGTCCGGCCGCGCCTTGCTGCGCATCATCGACGACGTGCTCGATTTCTCCAAGGTCGAGGCCGGCCGGCTCGAGCTCGTGCCGGAGGTCGCCTCGATCGGACGTGTGATGGAGCGGGTCCATGCCGTGTTTCGAGGGGTGGCGGCGAGCAAACGCCTGAGCTTCGAATGGCGGGTCGACCCGCAGATCGGCCCCGCCCACACCTTCGACCCCGTGCGCCTCGGGCAGATCCTGAACAACTTCGTCAGTAACGCACTGAAGTTCACGACCAAGGGCAGCGTGCTGCTGTCGGCCGCCCTGACCGAACGACGGGAGGGGCGCGAGACGATCTGCTTTTCTGTCAAGGACACCGGCATTGGGGTGTCCGCCGACGCACAGCGGCAGCTCTTTCAACCCTTCGTCCAGGCCGAAGGCGACACCACCCGCCACTATGGCGGCACCGGTCTGGGGCTGGCCA
Source organism: Methylibium sp. (assembly GCA_035476815.1). Taxonomy (GTDB): domain Bacteria; phylum Pseudomonadota; class Gammaproteobacteria; order Burkholderiales; family Burkholderiaceae_C; genus Methylibium. The sequence goes on along the minus strand of DATILD010000024.1, from coordinate 42,907 downwards.
TCTGTCGACGCCTGGCCACGCTGATGGGCGGAGAGGTCGAGATGTCGAGCCGTCCCGGCGAGGGAACGACGCTGACGCTGACCTTGTCCTTCCCGGTGGCCGACGCGGCACTCCTCGAGCAGGCCCACGAACAGGACGAGCAGGGCCGCCTGGAGGCCGAGTTGCTGATGCGCCGCGTGGCGCCGAGCATCGAGAGCGCCGCCGAGGACGGGCAACTCGTGCTGGTCGTCGACGATCACCCGGTCAACCGCTTGATCCTGGTGAACCAGCTGAACGCTCTCGGCTATGCGGCCGAGACCGCCGAGAGCGGCGAGGAGGCGCTGGCGCAGTGGCGCACGGGACGCTTTGCGCTCGTCCTCACCGACTGCAACATGCCCGGCATGAGCGGCTACGACCTGGCGCGGACTCTCCGCGCCGCGGAGGCCGCGGAAGGCCGGGGGCGCACGCCGATCATTGCGTGCACCGCCAACGCCCTGGAAGGCGAGGCTGAAGCGTGCTTCGGGGCCGGCATGGATGACTTTCTGACCAAGCCCGTGAACGTCGCCGAGCTGCTGCAGCGGCTGAGTCTTTGGCTGCCATCGCCGGACTCGAGCCACGCGCCGCTCGACGACGTGGCCACGCTGCAAGGCCATGCGGTCGCCGGCTCGCCCTTGGACCGCTCCGTGCTGGCCGAGATCGCCGGCGGCGATGCCGCGGCGCAACGGGAGATCCTGCTCGACTTTCGCCGCGTCAACGACGAGGATGGCCTCGCACTGCGGGCCGCTGTCAGCGCCGCAGACCTGCCCGCGGTGACGCGGACGGCCCACCGCATCAAGGGGGCGAGCAAGATGGTCGGTGCCCGTGAACTGGCCCATGCCAGCCGCCGCATCGAGTCGGCCAGCCGTCGCGGCGACCTGGACGGCGTGACCACGGCGCTGGCGGCGTTCCAAGCCGCGCTGCAGCGCCTGAACAGCCATCTGGATACAGGTTGACCCAGCGGTCATCGCAGTCGCTCAGGGACACGAGGAACAACACCATGCCAGCCGCCGATCTGCGCTTCCTGGTCGTCGAAGACCATGACTTTCAGCGCCGAACCGTCGCTCGCTTGCTGCGCGACATGGGGGCAGGTGCCGTGCACGAAGCGGCGGACGGACGTGCCGCGCTGGCCGTGGTCCAGGATCCGCTGCGACAGGTCGACATCGTGATCAGCGACCTGGAGATGCCGGGGATGGACGGGATGGAGCTCATCCGCCACCTTGGCGAGGCCAGCGCGAAGGTGTCGCTCGTGCTCGCGAGCGCGCTCGACCGCAAGTTGATCGACTCCATCGCGACGATGACGGAGGCCTACGGCATCAAGCTCCTCGGCATCGCCGAGAAGCCACTCACGCGGGCCAAGCTGACGGCGCTCCTCGAACTGCACCGCCCACCGCGTGCGCCTGCGCCGCCGAGCCCGGCGGATCTGCCCGACTTCGGCTTGCCCGAACTGTCGGACGCGCTGAGGCGCGACGAGTTCGAGCCCTTCATGCAGCCCAAGATCGACATGCTCACGCAGCGCCTTGCCGGGGCCGAGGCCCTGGCTCGATGGCGGCATCCGGAGCATGGGATCGTCGGGCCGCACGCCTTCGTGTCCTCGATGGAGCAAGGCGGGCTGATCGACGCGCTGACATGGACGATGCTGCGCAAGTCGGCACGGCAGTGCCGCGCCTGGCGATCCGCCGGCATCGATGCCACCGTGTCGGTGAACCTGTCGCTTCGCTCCTTGAGCGAACTGGGTCTGGCGGATCGGGTCATCGAGATCGCGCGCAGCGAAGGGCTGGACCCGCATCACATGACGCTGGAAGTCACGGAGACGACCGCCACCACCAACCTCGCGAAGGCCCTGGAGAACCTCGCGCGCTTGCGCGTCAAGGGCTTCGGGCTGTCCATCGACGACTATGGCACCGGGTACTCGTCGATGCAGCAGCTGTCGAGAATCGCCTTCACCGAACTGAAGATCGATCGCGCCTTCGTCATCAACGCCTCTCGCGAGGAGTCGACGCAGGTGATCCTGGCGTCGAGCCTCCAGATGGCGAGGAGGCTGGGCATTCTGTCCGTCGCCGAAGGCGTCGAGACCCTCGAGGACTGGCAGCTCCTTCGCAAGCTCGACTGCGACCTGGCCCAGGGCTATCTGATCTCCCGGCCGCTCGATGCAGCAAGCTTCATGACTTGGGCACAGGGCTGGAGCCACTTGCCAGGCGTCGTGCCGGCAAGCTGACGCCGCCGTGAACGTCTCGCCGAAGGGGCGATGGGTTCAGTTCGCAGGCGCCGAGGCCGCGGGTGGCAGGACGATCACGGTCGTCCCCTCGCCGGCCCTGCCGGTCTCGCCCTTGAGACCCTCGGTACCCTGGTCGCCCGTGCTGCCCTGAGCGCCGGTGGCACCAGTGCTGCCGGTGTAGCCAGTGCTGCCAGTGCTGCCAGTGCTGCCGGTGCTGCCGGTGCTGCCGGTGCTGCCGGTGTTGCCGGTGTTGCCGGTGTTGCCCTGGTCGCCCGTCGCACCTGTCGCGCCCGCCGGCCCGGCGGGTCCGGGGACGGCCGCGGGGACCGCGACCACGGTGGGCCGGTCGCAGCCGGCGATGCCCGCCACGGCGATCAGCACGGCAACTGCAAGGGAATGGTTCATGTCGAATCCTCGTGATCGATGAAGGGAAGGCGAGGCGTGCATGCCGCCCGGTACCGCTGCACCGTAAGCGCTTGTCCGTCGCAAATCGGTGCGCTGGCGAACAGAGCGGTCTGTCGGCTCCGATAGCGTGAACCGGCCCTAGCGTGCCGGCACGAGACAGCCCGAGTCCTTGCGGTGCGCCGCGCCGTGACCATGGGCCAGCGCAGCGGGTGGCCAAGCCATGCTGTTCGAGAGCTTCGATGGTATCGGCAGCAAGCGCTCGTGTTCCTTTCTGGCGACCGCATAGCACTCGCAGGCAAGCCGCTCGAGGCGCGGACGGTCGATCACTTCGATGCAGCCGCGGTGGTAGCGGATCACGCCGGCCTTCTGCAGCTTGAACGCGGCCTGCGTCACGCCTTCGCGGCGCACGCCGAGCAGCTGGGCCGCCGCCTCGTGCGTCATCGACAACTCGTCGTCCGGCGAGCGATCGAGGCTCAGCAGGAGCCGCCGCGACAGGCGGTGGTCGATCGAGTGGAAGCGGTTGCACACCACCGTCTGCGCCATCTGCACCATCACGGCCTGGGTATAGCGCAGCAGCACGTCGAGCAGTGGCCCGGCACGCTCGATCGACGCCTGCACCACCTGCGCGCGCAGCCGGTAGCCGCGGCCCGCGCTTTGCACCACCGCCTGGCTCGGCGTGGCGTGGCCGCCCATGAAGAGCGTGATACCCACCGCGCCGTCGTTACCGACGACCGCGAACTCGGTCGAGTCGCCGTCGCGCGTGACGTAGAGCAGCGACACGATGGCGGTGGTGGGGAAGTACACATAGGCCGGCGTGCTGCCCGCCTCGCACAGCACCAGGCCGAGCGGCATGTCCAGCGGTTCGAGATGGGACTGCCAGCGGGCCCACTCGGCCTCCGGCAGCGCGGCCAGCAGATGGTTCTGCCGGGGATCTTCTAGCGAAGAAGCGAAGGCGACGCGTGTCTTGGGATGGTTCACCGACCGATCATCGAGACATCGATGCGGCGCAGGTATCAGCGGAGCGCGGGTCCGGCTGTGGGCTTGCTCCTACATCAGCGTCCGGGACCTCGGGCTTCGCCGGCGGCTGGCCCGACGCCCGCGACCGCTCGCATCCCTGTCTGCCAGCGAACAGACCGACGGAGCCGACGGACCTACAAGCGGCAGTGGCACTCGCGCACAGCGGCGGCCCGCCGTCTGAAGGACTGAATGACATGAACACCCACCTCGAATGGACCGGCATGGCGATCGGCCTGACGCCCGGCGTCGAGGACCGCCTCGCCCGCACGCACCCGGCGACGCAGGACGAGCGCTGGTTCGGTCGCATCCGCGCCGACTTCCGGGCGCATGGCAGCCGCTGGGGCGCACAGGGCTTCTGGGCGCTCGCGGTCTACCGCTTCGGGCGCTGGCGCTACGGCATCCGCGCGCCGCTGATCCGCAAGCCCCTGTCGGCGCTGTACCACGTGCTGTTCAAGCTGGTGCAGGTGGCGACCGGCATCGAACTGCCCTGCGAGGTCCGCATCGGCCGCAACTTCGTGATCGACCATTTCGGCGGCATCATCGTCAGCGGCTATGCCAGCTTCGGCGACGACTGCCGCATCCGGCAGGGCGTGACCGTGGGCTTGGCGGGCACCGACGATCCCTGCGCGCCGACGATCGGCCACGGCGTCGACATCGGCGCCGGAGCCAAGCTGCTCGGACGCATCGTGATCGGCGACCATGTGTCGATCGGCGCCAACGCCGTGGTGGTGACCGACGTTCCTTCGCACTGCATCGCGATCGGCGTGCCGGCCGTCGTGCGACCTCGGCGCGTGCTGCGCAGCGCCAGGCGGATCAGCCGCTGAGTTCGCCGCCCTCAACGCCGCGGCGTGTCGGACCAATGGAAGCGGTGCAGGATCCGGTGCACCACCGGCGCCAGCATGATGCTCATCACGGCGATGAAGGCCAGGCCCGAGTAGAGGGCATAGAGGCCGGCGAAGATCTTGCCCGGTTCGCTGAGCCCCTGCGCCTTGACCGGGCCCATGCCGCCGAGGATCATGGCGGCGTTCAGGAACGCATCGACCAGGCCCATCCCCTCGAAGTGCATGTAGCCGAGAACGCCCAGGGCGAGCGAGACGACAATCAAGCCGCCTGCCACACCGGCATGGACGACCATGCGCAGCACGAACCGTGCAGCAGGCAGGGGTGGCTTGTGCCTGGGTTCGTAGGCCGGGAGCATGAGGTGATCTGGACGAGGGACGGCGCGGCGGGCCCGGTCATTGTCTCTCCCCGCGCGCGTGCGGCCCTGCGTGCGGCAGCGCACCGACCTGCGACCCGCCCGCCCGTACAAGACGGATCGAGCGCGGATCGAGCGCCGCGCTCCGCCGGCGCGCCCCGACACGAGGAACTCCCCGATGCACCGCCCCGCTCCACCCCGGTCGACGGGTACCGCACCGTGAGCGGCAATGACGCCGCGACGGCCCGCCCGGCATCGCGGGCCGCGAGCGCCCCGCCGCCGCAGCGCGCGGGCTGGTCCCTGCGTGACTGGCTGAGCCCGCTGCGCAGGCTCTGGCGCCGGCTCGTCGGCCGAACCCGACACGCCGGCGACGCTGTGCCCTCACCGGCCACGCGGTCCGCCGCCGACCCGCCGCCCGGCGGCGGCCTGACCGAGGGCCAGTTCGGCAGCGCCGTGCCGCGTCGCTATCTGCTCTACCGGCCCGCCTCGCGCCGGCTGGGCCCGGCGCCGCTGCTCGTGCTGCTGCACGGCTGCAAGCAGACCGCCGACGACTTCGCCCTCGGCACCGGCATGAACGAGGCCGCCGAGGACGCGGGTGTCGTCGTGCTCTATCCGGAGCAGTCGCCGACGGCGCACCTGCTGCGCTGCTGGAACTGGTATGCGCTGCAGGATCGCTCCTACAGCGACGGCGAGGCGGCCCTGCTCGCGTCGCTGACGCGGCAGATCGTGCGCGAGCACGACATCGACGCCGCCCGCGTCTACGTGGCCGGCATGTCGGCGGGCGGCGCCATGGCGGCCGTGCTCGCACGCGACTACCCGGAGCTGTACGCGGCGCTCGGCGTGCATTCGGGGCTGCCGGCCGGCATGGCCCACGACGTGCATTCGGCGCTGCGGCTGATGTCGAACGGACCCGGGCCTTCGCCGCCGGCCGCCGACGCCCGGTCCGCGGACCCGCCGGTGGCCCGGATCGTGTTCCACGGCGATGACGACACCACGGTCCACCCCTCCAATGCGGCCGCGCTGCACGCCGCGCCCGACGACCCGTCGTCGCCGGCCTCGACGCAGGCCACCACGCCCTCCAGCGAGGGTCGGCGCGCCTACACGCGCTCGATCGAGTACGGCCCGGGAGGCATCCCGCAGCGCGAGCTGTGGATCGTCCACGGCGCCGGCCACGCCTGGGCCGGCGGCGACGCCGCGGGGAGCCACACCGACGCCGATGGGCCCGACGCGTCGCGCGAGATGCTGCGCTTCCTCCTGCAGCACCGCCTGAAGCGCGGCGACGCCGCGCCGGCGGGCCCTCAGAGCCAGTAGGCCCAGACCCGGGCGAACCATTCCTTCAGGCGCAGCGGCACCGGTCGGCGCTGCCACGCGGCCAGCGTGATCGCGTCCGACTCGGCGAGGTCCTGGTCGAACATCGCCTGCACCTGACCGCCGAACCCGGCCCCGAGCACGACGGCGTTCAGCTCGTGGTTGTGCAGGAAGCTGCGCCAGTCGAGGTTGGTCGAGCCGACCGTGGCCCAGACGCCGTCGATCAGCGCGGTCTTGGCGTGCAGGATCACGCCGCGCCGCTCGTGGATCTTGACCCCGGCGCGCAGCAGCCGCTCGTAGTGGTCGCGGCCGGCGTGGAAGACGAGCCAGGAGTCGGTCTGCGCCGGCAGGATCAGGGTCACGTCGACGCGGCGCCCGGCCGCGGCCTCCAGCGCGGCGAGCAGCTGCGGGTCCGGCACGAAGTAGGCGTTGGTGATGCGGATGCTGGTCTCGGCGCTGGCGATGGCCGACAGCAGCGTCGCGTAGATCAGGCTGTAAGGCTCGTCGGGCGAGCTGCCGATCACCCGCACCACCTCGCGTCCCGCGCTGACGGGCGTCGGAAAGTAGTCGCGCGCCGCGAGCGGCTCGCCCTTCTGGCTCGCCCAGGCGGCGAGGAAGAGCTTCTGCAGCTCGGCCACCACCGGCCCGTCGAGCTGCAGGTCGGTGTCGCGCCACACCGGGCCGGCGGCCGGCCGCAGCCGCCCGCCCTTGCGGGCCGAGCCGCCCGAGTAGACGCTGCTGATGTTGATGCCGCCGAGGAAGGCGGTGCGCCCGTCGACGATCAGCAGCTTGCGGTGGTCGCGCTGGTTCAGCTCCCAGGCCTTGCGCGAGAGCAGCGGGTTGAGCGGGTTGAACTCGAGCACCTGCACGCCATGGTCGGCGAGCCGCTGGAAGAAGGCGGCCGGCGTGGCGAACGTGCCCGCACTGTCGCGGATCAGGTTCACCTGCACGCCCTGCTGCTGCTTGTCGATCAGCGCCTGGGCGAACTGCTGGCCGATCACGTCGTCGTCGAGGATGTAGGTTTCCAGGTTGATGTGATCGCGCGCGGTGCCGATGGCGGCGAGCATGGCCCGGTAGGTCGCGGGACCGTCCTGCAGCAGCCGCACCTCGTTGCCGGTGGTCAGCGGGCTGCCGACGATGGCCTCCTCGAGCGCCAGGTGGCGCGCGAAGATGTCGGTCGGCTCGCCGCGGCTCGCGAGCCGGTCGAGGACGGTTTGGCTCTGCTCGGCCGACAGCGGGCCCTGCACGCCCTCGAGCCGAGGCGGCCCGGTGCTGCGGTGGGCGAGATCCGGGACGATCGTCGGCAGGCTGCTGCAGCCGACGCAGGTCGCCAGGGCCAGCAGTGCCGGCGGCACGACCCGCATCGACGGGCGGCCTGGCGTCACAGGCGGCCCATCAGCAGCAGCACGACCAGCACGAGGACCAGCAGCCCCACGCCGGCACCGGGGCCGTAGCCCCAGCCACGGCTGTGCGGCCAGGCCGGCACGACGCCGATCAGCATCAGGATCAGGACCAACAACAGGATGGTGGCAAGGCTCATGGGGTAACCCTCGAGGTGGTGAGTGAGTAGAGCGATTCGCCGGGCGCCACCGCGGACGGCAGCATCACCGTGATCGTCAGGCTGCCGGCCGGGGCGGCGGGCGCCGTCGTCCCCATGTCCTGCGACCCGTCCGGGCAGGCCCCCAGCCCGAAGGTCGCGGCCAGCAGCAGGATCGGCATCGAACGGTTCATGGCGGCTCCTCGGGACGGTCGGTCGCGGTGGCGCTGCGTGACCATCCCGTCGCGAGCTTGCGCCGGTGGCGCGCCGAGTTCGGTGCGCCGGCGAACACAGCGCCGGCGATGGCGGCCCGTCAGCCGGCGTCGGGCCCCACCATGCGGCGCGGGTCCACCCAGGCGTCGAAGTCCTGCGCGCTGACGAGCCCGAGCGCCAGCGCCGCCTCGCGCAGCGAGCAACCGCTGGCCTGGGCATGCTGCGCGATGCGCGCCGCCCGCTCGTAGCCGATGTGCGGGGTCAGCGCGGTGACGAGCATCAGCGACCCCCGCAGCAACTGCTCGACGCGCGCCTCGTCGACCTGCAGCCCGGCGATGCAGTGGCGCGCGAAGCTGCGCATCGCATCGGCCAGCAGGCGCAGGCTGTCGAGCGTGTCGAGCGCGATCAGCGGCTTGTAGGCGTTGAGCTCGAGCTGCCCCTGGCTCGCCGCCAGGCCGATCGCCACGTCATGGCCGATCACCTGCGCGCACACCATCGTCAGCGCCTCGACCTGGGTCGGGTTGACCTTGCCGGGCATGATCGAGCTGCCCGGCTCGTTGGCGGGCAGCCGCAGCTCGCCGAGGCCGGCGCGCGGGCCGCTGCCCAGCAGGCGGATGTCGTTGCCGACCTTGGTCAGCGCGATCGCCAGCATCCTGAGCGCCGCATGCACCGCGACCAGCGCCTCGTGGCCCGCCATCGCGGCGAACAGGTTGTCGGCCTGCACCAGCGGCAGGTCCAGCCGCCGCGCCAGCAGCGCGACCACGCGGGCGCCGAACGTCGGATGGGTGTTGAGGCCGGTGCCGACCGCGGTGCCGCCGATCGCCAGCGCGTGCAGCGCCGGCAGCGCCTGCCGCAGGCTCGCCTCGCCCAGCGCGAGCTGGGCCTGGTAGCCGCCGAATTCCTGGCCCAGCGTCAGCGGCGTCGCGTCCTGCAGGTGGGTGCGGCCGATCTTCACGACGCTGTCGAAGGCCCGCGCCCGCTCGGCCAGCGCGCCGCGCAGCTCGGCCAGCGCCGGCAGCAGCGCGTCGCGGAGCTGCAGTGCGGCGGCGATGTGCATCGCGGTCGGGAACACGTCGTTGGACGACTGCCCGAGGTTCACATGGTCGTTGGGATGGACGCGCTCCGGCGACGCCTCGCCGCCAAGCGCCTGCGAGGCCAGCCGCGCGATCACCTCGTTGACGTTCATGTGGCTCTGCGTGCCCGAGCCGGTCTGCCACACCGACAGCGGGAACGCGGCGTCGAATTCGCCCGCGGCCACGCGCAGCGCGGCGTCGGCGATGGCCCGCGCGGTCGCGGCGTCGAGCCGCCGGCGCTCGCGGTTGGCGCGCGCCGCCGCCCACTTGATCCAGGCCATCGCGTGGATCAGCGGCAGCGGCATGCGCTGCTCGCCGATGTCGAAGAACTCGAGGCTGCGCGCCGTCTGCGCGCCCCACAGCGCGTCGGCCGGCAGGCGGACGTCGCCGAGGCTGTCGGAGGCGGTGCGCGTGCCGCTCGCCGCTTGCCCCGCGGCGTGCTCAGAGCTGCGCGGCATAGGCCTTCTGGTCGACCGCATAGCAGCTGCAGGCGGCCTGCTCCAGCCCCGCACGGTCGAGCACGGTCACCTCGCCGCGGCGGTACTCGATCAGGCCGCTGCGGTGCAGCGTGCCCGCGGCCATCGTGATGCCGACCCGGCGCACGCCCAGCATGTAGGCGAGGAACTCGTGGGTGACGTGGAAGCGGTCGGCATGCGCGCGGTCGTGGCTCATCAGCAGCCAGCGCGCCAGGCGCGGCGCGATCAGGTGGAAGCGCAGGCAGGCCGCCGAGGCTGCCAGCTCGCCCATCAGCACGTGGATGTAGCGGCCCAGGTGGCGCCGCAGCGCGGCGCTGCGCAGCAGTTCGCGACGGAAGTCGACGCTGGCCATCCGGCGGGCCGTCCCGGCGCCCTGCACCACCGCCCGCAGCGGCGCCGTCGCGACGCCGAGCACATGCTGCACGCCGAGCATGCCTTCGCGCCCCACCATGCCCACCTCCAGCCCCGGCTCGCCGTCGATCACCGTCATCAGCGAGATGAAGCCGTCGAGCGGAAACCAGACATGGCGCGTGCGGTCGCCCGGCAGGCAGATCACCTCGCCGAAGCGCAACTCGACGGTCCGGCAGGCCGCCAACAGGCGCTCGCGGTCGCGGTGCGGCAGCAGCTCGATCAGGTGGTTCTCGATCGCAGCCAAGGGGACCTCCGCCGTGCAGGAGGGCGCCGCCGCGGCCGGGGCGCCCGGAAGGCCGGGCCCACACCGGGGACGGCCGCTGCGCACAGGGTAGGCGCCGCGGCGCGGCGCGGCTGTCTGCCAGCGCACATAGCGCGACGGCGCGCCGCCGGCCGACTCAGGTGGCGGTCCGGTTGGGCAGCAGCCGGTCGTATTCCTTCTTGACCACTGCATAGCATTCGCAGGTGCGCTGCTCGAGCCCGGGACGGTCGAGCACCGTGATGTGGCCGCGCGCATAGCGGATCAGGCCGTGCTGCTGCAGCTCGAGCGCCGCGTCGGTGACGCCCTCGCGGCGCACGCCGAGCATGTTGGCGATCAGCTCCTGCGTCATCACCAGCTCGTTGCCCGACAGCCGGTCCAGGCTCAGCAGCAGCCAGCGGCACAGCTGCTCGTGCAGCGAGTGGTGGCGGTTGCACACCGCCGTCTGCGCCATCTGGGTGATCAGCGCCTGGGTGTAGCGCAGCAGCAGGTGCATGACCGGGCCGGAGCGGTCGAACTCCTCCTTCATCGCCAGCGCCCGCAGGCGAAAGCCGGCGCCGGCGCTCTGCACCACCGCGCGGCTCGGCGTCGAGCCGCCGCCCATGAAGAGCGAGACGCCGACGATGCCCTCGTTGCCGACGACGGCGATCTCGGCCGAGGCGCCGTTCTCCATCACGTACAGCAGCGACACGATGGCCGTGGTCGGGAAGTAGGCGTGGGCGAGCGTGCGGCCCGACTCGTACAGCACCTCGCCGAGCGGCAGCTGGACCGGTTCGAGCAGATCCTTCCAGCGCTGCCACTCGGACTCGGGCAGCGCGGCCAGCAGTTGGTTCGCCTTGGGGTCGGGCGTCGGGTCCATCGTGCCACTCCATCGTCGGTGCCCGGGTGACTGGCGGTCGGCGGCGGGCCGTCTCCATTTCAGTATAGGCACGGCCGGCGGCAGTTTGTGTCCGTTAGCGCACAGACGCCGTCCGGGCATGGCGGCGATGCTGCACCGCAATGGAGCCTGCACCATGATCCGCATCGAACTGCAGGTGGCGCTGCGCTACGAGATCGACGAACACGGCGCGGACTTCGTGTTCAACGTCCATGCCGCGCACACCGACAGCCAGACGGTCTCGGCGGAGTCGCTGCAACTGGGCCCGCCGGTCGAGTGGCGCATGCACACCGAGCCGACGACCGGCAACCGCTGCCTGCGCCTGCGCGCCGGGCCGGGCGAGCTGACGCTGCACTACATGGCCACGGTGGACCTGCTGCACCACTGCAGCGCCCCGCCCGACCTGGCGGAGGTGCCGGTCAGCCGCCTGCCGCCCGAGGTGCTGGGCTACATCTACCCGAGCCGCTATTGCCAGTCGGACCGGCTGGTGAAGTTCGCGATCCGCGAGTTCGGCCACCTGTGGCAGGGCTGCGGCCGGGTGCTGGCGATCCGGGATTGGGTGCAGCGACGCGTCACCTTCACGTCCAACACCTCCAACGTCAACACCTCGGCGGTCGACACGCTGATCGAGCAGGTGGGCGTGTGCCGCGACTTCGCGCACCTGATGATCGCGCTGTGCCGCGCGCTCAGCATCCCGGCGCGCTTCGCGACCGGCACCGACTACGGCGCCGACCCGGCGCTCGGGCCGCCCGATTTCCATGCCTATGTCGAGGTCTATCTCGGCGACCGCTGGTACATCTTCGATCCCTCCGGCACCTCGATCCCGATGGGCTTCGTGCGCGTCGGCACCGGCCGCGACGCGGCCGACGTGGCCTTCGCCACCATCTTCGGCGGCGTCAAGGCACATCCCCCGGTGATCAGCGGCCGGGCGGTCGTCGACCCCGAGCTCGGCGCGACGCTGCCCTACCGCTGCGCCGACATGCTGTCGACCGACGGGGCGGCGGACGGCACGGTGCGTTGGCGTACAGACCCTGACACGGTGCGCCGCTAGCCTGCGTTCACGGTCAAGGCGGGCGCCCCATCAGGGCGCTACCGGCCACGCAGGGGAACGGCAGATGTCCTTCACGATGGAGCAGAGCAAGACGGCCTACCGGGCCGACTTCGCGCTCTATGGGCTGGCGGTGGTGGCCCTGGCCACGACGCTCGCCCTGACCGCACCGCGAGGCGCGGCGCTCGAGGTCGTCGGCCTGACCGTGCTGGGCCTGGCGGCCTGGACCCTGATGGAATACGGCCTGCACCGCTTCGTGCTGCACGGCCTGCAGCCCTTCCGCCGCTGGCATGCCGAGCACCACCAGCGCCCGACCGCGCTGATCGGCGCCCCGACCCTGCTGAGCGCGACGCTGTTCGCCACGCTGGTGTTCCTGCCGGCGCTGGCCTGGGGCGGGCCGTGGCGCGCCTGTGCACTCACGCTCGGCGTCGCCGCCGGCTACCTGATTTACACCATCACCCATCACGCCACCCACCATGTGCAGGCCGAGACCGGCTGGCTGCTGCAGCGCCGGCGCTGGCATCTGCAGCACCACCAGGGCGAACGCACGAGCCGCTACGGCGTGACCAGTTCGCTGTGGGACTACGCCTTCGGCAGCGCCGGACGGCCCGGCGCCGCCTGAGCGCGTCCACGCCCTGCAAGGAATACGCACCATGACCCATCGCACCGAATTCGCCAGCGTCCAGCCGCTGCCGCTGGTCGACCAGGACCGCCTCGTCCTCGACACCGCCGCCATCGAGGCGGTGCGGCTCCAGCGCGGCCGCACGCCGCCGCGCGCCAGCGCGTGGCAGGAGGGCGTCGTCCGGCTGCTCAACGCCGCCCTGGCCACCGAACTGGTGTGCGCCCTGCGCTACCGCCGCCACCACTTCACCGCGCACGGCCTGGCATCGCCCAAGATCGCGGAGGAGTTGCTCGCGCACGCGAACGAGGAGATGGCCCATGCCGACCGGCTGGCGCGGCGCATCGTGCAACTCGGCGGCCAGCCCGACTTCTCGCCGAAGACGCTGGCCTCGCGCAGCCATGCCCCCTACGACGACTCGCTCGACCTGAAGGCGATGTTGACGGCCGACCTGTCGGCCGAACGCGTCGCGGTCGAGATCTACGGCCAGCTCGTCGCCCTCGTCGGCACGACAGACCCCACCACCCGACGCCTGCTCGAGGACCTCCTCGGCGAAGAGCAGAAGCATGCGGAGGAGCTCGAGGGCTGGCTCGCCGACTGAACCGCCTGTCCGACCACTCCCCCACGACCGCTCGTCCGCGAGCCCATCACACCGCCTGGAGATCCACCATGAACACCCGCCACACCTTCGCCTCCGCCGCCCTCGCCGCGGTCATCGTTCTCGCCGCTTCGGGCTGCGCCGTCACGCGCGGCCAGGAGACCGTCGGCGCCTATGTCGACGACTCGGCCATCACCACCAGCGTCAAGGCCCGCTTCGTCGAGAACAAGACCGTCGCCGCGTCCAGCATCAGCGTCGAGACGCTCAACGGCACGGTGATGCTGTCCGGTTTCGCGAAGAGCGAGGCCGAGCGCAGCACCGCCGAATCCATCGCGCGCTCGGTCAACGGCGTCAAGTCGGTGAAGAACGAGATCGCCGTCCGCCCGTGAGCCGGGCCGGCATCTGCCCTCACGCAAGCTCGACATGAACCGGGACCGGCTCGCCGGCGGCTGGCGTCAGGTCGTCGGCCGCGCCAAGGAAGGCTGGGGCCTGCTGACCCACGACAGCGTGGTCGCGCATGCCGGCCGGCGCGAGCGTTTGGCGGGCCAGATCCAGCACCGCTACGGCGTGGCCCGGGACGAGGCCGCGCACGCCATCGCGGCCTGGGAGCGGACACGCCGCACCGCTCTGCGACCGCGCCACCGGCGCGCCCTCGCCGAGAACGACCTCGACGCGACATGAACGCGGTGAACACCCTGGTTGCGCTGCGCGTGCGCCTGGCCAAGGCCCAAGCGGACCGCGACACGTGGCGCGTCGCCGGCTTGCAGGACCAGTACCTGACGGCCTACTTCCTGGTCGAGGCGCTGGAGTTGCAGATCGAGCAGCTCCTGCTCGAGCCCGAAGCGTCCGGTCAGACTCCGCGCTGACGGCACCCGCCCGCTAGGGGACGCGGCGGTGGACCGGTCGGAGCCGGCTCGCCGCACCCGGTGCCACGTCATCGCCTCCGTGGGCGTTCACGGCTTCGGCGGCGCCATGGCGCCGGCCACCATGCGCTGCAGCAGCCCGGCGAGCAAGGTGGTGCCGAGCACCCAGCGCCAGGGCCGCAACCACACCAGCAGGCCCCCGATCAGGAGCGCGCCCAGCAGCGACTGCAGCGGATGGCGTCGCACCAGCGGCTCGATCGCCGAGCGCAGCAGCGCGAGCGCCGCGAGGCCGGCGGCACGCAGCGGATGCTGCGACCACCACTGGTCGAGCACCTCGAGCAGGAGTTCGGCGCCCGGGACCGATCGCAGCTCGTCGCGCCACGAGGCGGCGTCCGCGCCCGCCGCGCGCTCGCCCGGAGCGGCGTCGGCCAGGGCCTGGCGGATCCGGTCGCGCGACAGCGCCAGTCGCTCGCAGGGTGTCGGCAGCGCGCCGGGCGCGAAGGCCGCGGCCGCGGCCGTCATGGCCGGGCCTCGCGCAGCAGCGCCAGGTCGGCCAGCAGCTGCGCGCGCATGCCGGCGAAGGAGTCGCCGGCAGACCCGGCTCGGGCGGCCGCCAGGCAGCCCACGGCGAGCAGCAGAGGACACAGTGGCACGACGATCAACGTCCAGAGTGCATCGGGCGGCGCTTGGGGCAGCATGCTCCAGAGCATCACGGCCACGCCGGCCAGCACGACCGCGACACACAGACTGCACAGGGCGACGGTGTTCAGCAGCATCCGGCGCCGCCACAGCAGCGAGGCCGCGGCGAACTCGGCCGCAGCGAGATCGGCATAGGCCTGGGCGTGATCGGCCAGCAACTGCGGGCGGCTCACGACGAGGCGCAGCAGGGGGTGCATCACCGGCCTCGCGGGTCATCCCTGGGGGTGCGGCACCGGACTCGGGGCCCGGCGCCGCTGGTCTCAGTCGCGCCGACGCGCATGGCCGGCCATCAGCTGGCCGAGCGCCATCAGCGCGGCCCCGACGGCCGCGGCAATCAGGACCGACTTGACCGGCTCGGCGCGGATGTAGTCGATCGTGCGCTCGGACGTCTGCAGGGCCTGCTCGCGCACCCTCCTCGAACGGTCTCGCACGCTGTCGATCGTGCGCTGCGTCAGCACCGCGGCCTGGGCACCGGCGCGCTCGAGCAGTGGCGCCGACGGGCTGGCCTGCTCGGCCACGCCGAGGGTCGATTCGACCGGCTTGTCTTCATTCATGGAAAGTGCTCCTTGGGAGGATGGAGGAGCGGTCGGGCCCGGTGAGAGGTGACCGCGGGACGTCGGTGGACGCTTCAGCCGTTCTTCAGCAGTCCGTAGAGGAAGCTGACGATCGCGAGCACCACGAAGACGAAGAACAGCACCTTGGCGATCGCCACGGCGCCGGTGGCGATGCCACCGAAGCCGAAGACCGCGGCAATCAAGGCGATGACGAAGAAGACGACGGCGTAATACAGCATGGCTGGCCTCCAGGGGAATCGACCGGCAGGCGGTCGGGTGGGATGGAAGGCCCTGGCGCGGGACGAGGCAGGGTCGGGCCAGCGGCTCGACCCGCGCGCCGGGCGGTCTTGGACATCGCGCTACCTCGGCCCGCCAGGGGCGTTGTCGTCCCGGCCTCGGTCGCTGGCCGACCCGGCTCGCTCGGCGGGGGCGGCGGACGCCGGTAGCGACGGCATCGATGCGGCGCCGGCGGGAGGCCGCGCCTCGCCCCGCCGGATGTCGGGCGGCCGGCTCAGCGGTGGGCGGTCACCGTCCGAGGGCGGCGGGCCCGCATCGGAAGCCGGCCGAGCGACTGCCGCGGGCGGCGCCGGCGGCCTGGCCGTCGGCCGTCCGCGCGGCGGCTCGTCGTCGCGCACCGCATTGCGATCGCGCGGCTTCGCTTCGTCGCGCGCCGCGTTGCGATCGCGTGGCTTCTCGTCGTCGCGCGCCGCGTTGCGATCGCGCGGTGGGGCCACGACGGCGGGCCGATCGCCCTCGCGCCTCGACGGGGCACTGGCCGGTTCGGCGGTGTCCGGACGGTCCGCGGCGGCGGCCTCCTTCGACGGACGCGGGCCGGCGGCGGCCGGCGCTTCGGGCCGCGCCTTCGGCGCGTCCTGGCGACGCTCGATGAGCTTGACGACCGGCGTCTGCGCCACCGCCTTCGGCTTGAGCTCGCGGCGCGCGTCGTCGTCGAGCGGCTTGCCCGGCTGGGCCTTGAGCTGGCGTTCCTGCGCGTCGAAGCCGACCTTGGCGGGCGGCGGCTCGCTGCGGGCGACGACCCGTCGCTCGAACACCGTGGCCGGCGGCTTCTCGGCCTCGACGGCGGCACCACGCACGCTGGCGCGGGTCGGCGCGACCGGCGCGGTCGCCACCACGGCGGCCGCGACCTGCCGGTCCGGCGGCAGCTTCACCGCGGCGCGTGCCACCGGCTGCGACTGCACGAAGGCCGTCGCCGGCACGGCGACCACGGCGCCGGCCACCTGGCGGTTGACGTAGACGGTCTTGTTGATCGTCGTCGAGTTGTCGTAGTAGTTGTTGATCACCGTGGTGTTGTGGATCACGGTGTTGCTGCGGTTGAGGTTCTCGAAGTAGCCGCGGCTCACCGGGTAGGCCGGGCGGTAGATCTCGCGCGGGGCGAGCGGGAACCAGCCGACCCCGCCGACGTTGCCGCTCGAGATCGTCAACTGGAAGTTGTCGCCGCCGATGAACACCACCAGCGCCGGCGCGTAGTAGGCGCGGATGCGGGGCGGGCCCGGGACCCAGCCCCAGCTGCCGCCGATGTGCGCCCAGCGACCGTAGTGGCTGACCGCGAAGCCCCAGGGCGCATCGTCGATCCAGGTCCAGCCCCAGGGGTCGATCCAGGCCCAGTGCCCGTTCTGGTATGGCGCCCAGCCGACGGCCACGTTGCTCGGCATCCAGACGTTGCCGTAGGTCGCGTCGACGCGCCAGCGGCCATTGGTGTCGAGGTCCTGGTAGCCGATCACGTCGCCCGAGACATAGCGTGCCGAGATCGATCCGTCGTAGCGGCGGTCCCGATCGTTCGTCCAGCGGTCGAAGTCGTCGGCGCCGCGCGCGTCGACGACCTGGTAGTCGCGCAGGCCGGTGCCGGAGAAACGGTAGGACTGGCGGGCATCGATGAGGTAGGCCGCGTCCTCGCCATAGGCCTCGCCCTGGCCGCTGCGCACGTGGATGGTCGTCGTGTCACGACCCGGGTCCACCTCGATGCGGTAGGCGCCCGGCCGCCGCAGCGTGAACGCGACGTTGGGCGTGTCGACCTCGAAGGCCTGATCGGCCTCGAGATGGCGCACGCGGACAATGAGGACGCCCTGGGTCAGCTGCAGCTGGGTGATCTGGTCGTCGAGGTTGAGTACCGAGAGTGCGGTGTCGGCGCTCATGCGCAGCATCGCGCCGCCGACCTGCACCTCGGCGCGACCGCCGGGCTGCGACCAGAGGCGATCGCCGGTGCCCAGCGGGCGGTTGACGGTGGCGCGCACCCAGTCCTCCTCGCCGGCCGGCGAGAAGCTGACGGTGCCGCTGGCGTAGCCGAGTCGCGCGACGCGCGACGGCGGATCGGCGACGACCGAACCGCTCGCGGCCAGCAGCAACAGGCCTGCCACCCAGGCGAGGCCCGGACGGCGCGGTGTAGGGGCATGCATGAGGGGTCTCCTAACGGGTCACGGGCGTGTCGCCTGCACGCAGTCGATGGGACTGTCTGCAGCCTAGGCCGTGCTGCCTCACTGGTCTGTTCGATGGCGCACGGACCTGGCGCGGCCACGGCGCCGCACCGGCCGTCACGGGCCGGTGCGGCGCCTCGAGCGCTTACTTGCCGGGCTTGGTGACCTCGTGCCCGACGACGCCGCCGACAACGGCACCGCCGACGGTCCCGACGGCACTCCCGCCGGTCAGGATCGCGCCGCCGATCGCACCGGCACCGGCGCCGACCGCCGTACCCTTTTCCTGGGTCGACATGCCTGCGCAGCCCGCGAGGACCAGCAGCAGGGCGATGGCAAGCGCCTCTGAAGCGCGTTGATGAAGTCTGTTCATGGGGATACCTCTTGAACGGTGGTGGTGAATGTCCGGGCCGCGCCGGTCATCGCCTCGCGGGCGCATGGGGCGGGCGACGTGACATGCGTCTCGCCGGGCTGCTTGACGGCCTGCAGATCGGCGGCGATTCGTCGCCCCGATGGAGGTCACTGTGGCGGCGTCGCGGCCGTGCGTCTGTCTGTTGTCGCGCTTAGGCGCCCATGGCGCGGGCGGGCGGCGGCCGCAGGGCCGTCAATCGCCGTGCCCGCTGCACGCGAGCATGCCGTGCCATGGAACCGGCATCACACCACGACGACGAAGCGCGTCGAAGCCGACAGCTCGGGTGTCACAGGTCGCTCAAGGCCCGGTTGCGCCCCGCGATCGTGGAAGCCGGGGCAGCGCGAAGACTCGTCGGCCCCGCCCTAGCGCACGCGCAGCAGCGCGGCACGGATGCTCGCGAGCAGCCGTTCGGGTTCGACCGGTCGCAGCAGGTAGTCCTCGGCGCCGAGCGCCAGGCCGTGCGCGCGCGACGCCGAGTCGCGTGCGGTCGCCGTGAGGAAGACGAACGGAATGCCGCTCAGCGACGCATCGGCGCGCATCGCCGCGAGCAACTCGTAGCCGCTGCCTCGCGCCATGACGACGTCGGAGATGACCAGATCGACATGCTGCGCGTGCAGCGCCGCCAGCGCCTCGGAACCGCTCGCGGCCGCACGCACCGCATAGCCGGCCGGCTCGAGCAGACTCACCTTGAATTCCAGGTTGGCGGGCTGGTCGTCGACGAGCAGCACGACCAGTCCGTCACGCGGCGCCCGCAGTTCGGTCGGGATGACCGCGGCCGCGCCGGCCGCCCCCCCAAGCCCCGGTGCCGGTGCGACGTTGGTCGCGCCCGGCAGCAGGTGCGCGATCGCCGCCATGAAGAGCTTGGGGTCGACCGGCTTGGCGATGTGCAGGTCGAACCCGGCCGCGAGCGCCTTGTCCTCGTCGCCGACCATCGCGTACGCCGTGAGTGCGACGAGGGGTATGTCGCGCAGCAGCGGGTCGGCCTTGAGGACGCGGGCCACGCCGTAGCCGTCGAGGCCCGGCATCTGGATGTCGCACACCACCATGGCCGGCCGCGCCGAGCGCGCCAGTGCCAACCCGGCCTCGCCGTCGCTCGCGGTGACCGGCTCGTGCCCCCAGGCACGCAGCAGGTAGGTCATCAACTCGAGGTTGATCGGGTTGTCCTCGATCACCAGGATGCACGCCATCTCACTCGTGCTCCGCCAGGCGCAGCGTGAAGCGGCTGCCCTGGCCCGGCATGCTGTGCACGCCGATGCGCCCGTCCATCAGCTCGGCAAGCTTGAGCGACAGGTGCAGGCCGAGTCCGGTGCCCTCGGCCTTGCCGCTCGCGTGGCCGACCTGCGTGAAGGCCTGGAAGAGGCGCTCCTGGTCTTCGGTCGAGATGCCGGGGCCGGTGTCGGAGACGGACAGGTCCACCCAGGCACGCCCGCCCGCCTCGATGCGCTCGGCGCCGACCGTCACGCTGCCCTGGGCGGTGAACTTGACCGCGTTGTTGGCGAGGTTGATGAGGATCTGCTGCAGCGCGCGCCGGTCCGCTCGGACGACGACCGGCGTGGCGGGCCAGTGCACGTCCAGGTTCAGGCTCTTCGCGTGAGCCTGAGGCCGCAAGGTCTGCACGACCTCCTCGACGATCGGCCGGCACTCCACCGGCTCGAGCTGGAGCTCGACATTGCCCGACTCGATCTTGGCCAGGTCGAGCAGGTCGTTGATCAGCGACAGCAGGTGCTTGCCGCTCGACTGGACGAGCCCGAGCTGCCGTTCCTGGTCGGCGGTCAACGGGCCGGGCAGCTTCATCAGCATCAGCCCCGTGAAGCCGATGATCGCGTTGAGCGGCGTGCGCAGCTCGTGGCTCATGGTCGCGAGGAAGCGGTCCTTCGCGCGGCTGGCACGCTCGAGTTCGACGTTCTTCTCCTGGAGCGTGCGCTCGAAGCGCTTGCGTTCGCTGATGTCGCGGATCGCGCTCATCACCAGACGCCCTGCCTCGGTGTCGATCGGGCTCAGGCTGATCTCGACCGGGAACTCCTCGCCGTTGGCGCGCAGCCCGTTCAGCTCGCGCCCCTCGCCCATCGCTCGCATGCGCGGCGCGGCGATGTAGCCGGCGCGGTGGCCGAGGTGCGAGCCGCGCAGGCGCTGCGGCAGCAAACGCTCGATCGGCTCGCCGATCATCTGCGCCTGCGCGTAGCCGAAGAGCGTACGGGCCTGGGCGTTGAACAGCACGATGCGCCCGGTGCCGTTGACGATCACGATCGCGTCGGGCGCCGACTCGAGCACGCCCTGGAAGCGCGCCTGGACGAGGTCGGCATCGCGCCGCGCGCGGTGGCGGGTCGCGTCCACCAGATGGACGAGCAGCAGGGGCTGCCCAATCGATGCATCGCTCAGGCGCCGCATGCTGCAGTTGACGTAGATCGGCGCGCCGTCCCTGCGCAGCCGCAGCACCTCGTAGCGCTCGCTGGTGCCTTCGACCGCCTCGGCGCGCATGCGTGCTTCGTCGTCGCGTTGCTCGGCCGGCACGATCAGTTCGGCGAGGCTGTGTCCGGTCGCCTCGGCCGAGGTGTGGCCCAGCACGGCCTCGGCCGCCGCGTTCCAGAAGACCACCTTCCCCGCCGCGTCCGTCCCGATCAGCGCGCCCGGGCCATGTTCGGCCACCAGCGCGCCCAGCCTCGTATCCATCCGCTCTCCCTACCCGACCGAGGTCGTCGCAAGGGACGCCACGCCTGACAGCGCGGTGGCGTTGTCGTTGTTATTCGTCTCGGTCCGTCCCAATGTAGCGCCCAACAGCCGCCGCGGCAAACGAGCTTCGCCCCCCCTAGCATGCAGGATGCCCCGATCGGCGCCGCGGACCTACTGGCGCCTGGGCGCCCCGACCGTCCGGACCGGCGACAGGCCGATCGGCCGGCGCCGCTCGGCCGCCGGTGGCGGCGACTCCGTCGCGCACGCTCCACGGCGATGTGATCGAGTTCACGCTCGACGACGCCGACCGACCGATCGCACTGCGGCTGCCGACGGTTGTTGCAAACGAGGGCTAGACGCCCGCGCCGGGCGCTGATCTAGTGATCCGCACCGGAGGGCCCGTTGGATCCCAGCACGTCGGCATCGGCGATCGACACCAGCTTCACGCTCGACCAGGCGCTGCTCGAGCAGCGCCGGTCCGCCAGCGCACGGCGCCTGTACACATGGCAGATCCCGGTCCTGCGCGCCGGCGGCTTCCTGATCGTCTGCGCGATCCTGATGCTGCAGGCGCGGTCCATGCCGGCATGGCCCCCGGCCACCCTGTGGCTCGTGCTGGCGAACCTCGCCTACGCGTCGGGCGCCTGGGTGCTGCTGCGCCTGGGGCATGGCCACAGCCGCGGTGTCGACCTGGGTCTGCTGCTGTTCCATCTCGACGTGCTCATGTGGCTGCTGAACCTGTGGCAGCTCGAGCAGGGCAATTTGTTCTTCGCCTACTTCCTGCTGGTGCGCGTCGTCGATC
This sequence comes from Methylibium sp., assembly GCA_035476815.1. Lineage (GTDB taxonomy): Bacteria > Pseudomonadota > Gammaproteobacteria > Burkholderiales > Burkholderiaceae_C > Methylibium. Next base: position 21,212 of record DATILD010000024.1, on the reverse strand, counting down.
AGGTGGGGTTCAGCTTCCGGCGGGCCTTCTACTTCGCCCATGTCGTCACGCTGGCCTACGCGGGCTATTCGGTGGGGATCGCGGCGCAAGAGCCGGCGCGAGCGCTGTGGTCGGAGCGCGTCGGGATCACCGCCACGCTGTACCTGCTGGGCCTCTACCTGTCCGCCACCGGGCTGGTGACCGAGCGGCTGCGCCATCGCACGCGCCAGGCCATGAGGGCGGCCCGAACGCTGGTCGAGAGCCTCGAGCAGAAGGCGGCGGCGCTGGAATCCCAGGCGGCCGAGCTCGTCGAGGCGCGCCGTCAGGCCGACGCGGCCAATCGCGCGAAGTCGCAGTTCCTCGCCGTCACGAGCCACGAGATCCGCACGCCGATGAACGGCATCCTGGGCACGGCGGAGCTGCTCATGGAGACGCCGCTGACACCGCTGCAGAAGCGCTATGTGCAGACCGCCCATCGATCGGCGACCAATCTGCTGACCCTGATCAACGACGTGCTCGATCTCTCGCGCATCGAGGCCGGCCGGCTGCACCTCAGCCCGTCCGACATCGAGATCAAGGACCTGATCGACGATGTCGTCGACCTGGTCGCGGTGACGTCGCGCGATCGCCCCGTCGAGATCCGCTGCAAGGTCTCCTCCCGACTGCCTCGGCGCGTCCATGCCGACGCCACGCGGCTGCGGCAGCTGCTGCTGAACCTGCTGCACAACGCGATCAAGTTCACCGAGCAGGGTCACGTGCATCTGTCGGTGGGCGTTCTCGAGGAGTCGGCCTCGGGGTTGCGCATTCGCATCTCGGTGCGCGACACCGGCATCGGGATCGCCGAGGACCGCCTGGAGTCGATCTTTCAGGCCTTCGAGCAGGTCGACAACTCGAGCACCCGCCGCTACGGCGGCAGCGGACTCGGGCTGGCGATCGTCAAGGACCTGACCGAGCTGATGGGCGGCGAGATCCACGTCGAGAGCCAGCTCGGCGCGGGGTCGCACTTTTGGGTCGACCTGCCTCTCGAGCGCGCGCGCCAGCCATCGCCTTCGACCTTGCAGGTCGACGCGGACGACGGTGAGGAGGTGTCGATCTCGGTGCTGTTGGCCGAGGACGATCTCGTCAACCAGATGGTGATCGAGGACATGCTGCGCGTCCTGGGGTGCGAGGTGCAGGTGGTGCCCAACGGGAGCGAGGCCCAGGCGGCCGCCGCCGAGGGCCGCTACGACATCATCTTCATGGACTGTCACATGCCCGTGATGGACGGCTACGAGGCCACCCGACGCATCCGCGACGACGAGCTTCGCCGCGGCATCCGCTGCCCGATCGTCGCCCTCACGGCCGATACGCTGATGGAGGACCGCGACCGCTGCATGGCGGCCGGGATGGACGACTTCCTCAACAAGCCCATCGGCCGGCATCAGCTGGCCGCGGCCATCACGCGCTGGACCGGCCACCGCACGCGTTCCGTGACGCAGTGGTAGCCGCGGGGTTCGGCGCTCGCGACGCCCTGCTTCTCGCGCTCGCCGTCGAACCCCGAAGCCGCTGATCCATGTGGTCATGGCACATCGCTTGAAAGGGGCGTAAAAGGCCGCCATCCGACACGCACTCGAAGCGGCCACTGTCACAAGACGGTGGGGTCGAACGTCTGGGTAGCCATGGACGACGCCACCGAAGCCTTCAACCGCCTTCGCCCTCGCTTGCAGGGCATCGCCTACCGCATGCTGGGATCGTCGGCCGAGGCCGAAGAGGTCGTCCAGGATGCATGGCTGCGATGGCACGACGCGGACCACGCCCGTCTCGACAACACCGAGGCCTGGCTCGTTTCGGTCACCACGCGTCTGTCGATCGACCGGCTGCGCACGGCCAAGGTCCAGCGCGAGCACTACGTCGGCACCTGGCTGCCCGAACCCCTGCTGTCCGACGCCCCGCTCTCCCCCGAGCAGGTGCTGGAGCGCGCCGACGACGTGTCGGTGGCCTTCCTCGCGCTGCTCGAGCGCCTGGCTCCCGAAGCCCGTGCAGCCTACCTGCTGCGCGAGGTGTTCGATGCCGACTACGGCGAAGTGGCCGACGCCCTGGGCAAGACCGAACCCGCCTGCAGGCAGCTCGTGCACCGCGCCAAGGCGCAACTGCAGGACCAGCGGCCGCGCTACACCGTGGCGCGCGAAACCCAGTTGCGGCTGCTGCGCGGCTTCGCCGACGCCGCCGTGCGCGGCGAGTTCGCCGCGCTGAAGGCCATGCTGGCCGACGACGCGCAGTTGATCGGCGATGGCGGCGGCAAGGTAGCGAGCTTCGGCGTGCCGCTGGTGGGCGGGCAGCGGATCGCCCAGCTCTACCTCGCCACCAGCCTGCGCTACCCCGGCAAGGTGCGCTTCGAGGTGGTCGTGCTCAACGGCCAATGGGGTTTGCTGCGCTTCATCGATGGCGCCCTGGAGTCGGCGCAGGCGCTCGAAACGGACGGCGAACGCATCGTGCGCATCCACGCCCAGCGCAATCCCGACAAGCTCGCCCGCATTGCCCAGGCCCTGGGCCGTGATCTCGACGTCACAAGGCAGACGCCTCGAACGTCTTGAGTCTGTGTCCCCCAACCTGACTCGAAGGCGAACCATGAACCAACCCCGTCTCCATTGGACCGACATCGCCCCCAAGGCCCATCAGGCCATGGCCGGTGTCAGCGCCACGACCGCCAAGTCATCGCTCGGCCCCGTCCTGATGGAGCTCGTGCAGACACGCGTCTCGCAGCTCAATGGCTGCGCCTTCTGCCTGGACATGCACGTCCGCACGCTGCGCAAGCATGGCGAAAGCTGGCAGCGCATCAACAGCCTGCCGACCTGGCGGGAAACCGGCCTGTACAGCCAGCGCGAACGCGCCGCGCTGAACTGGGCGGAGACGCTGACCCGGCTGGTCGAGCACCACGGCAGCCGAGATGCCGACTTCGACGCCCTGAAGAGCCAGTTCAGCGACCAGGAGATCGTCGAGCTCTGCTGGACGATCGCGCAGATCAACGCCTGGAATCGCATGGCGGTCGGCATGCAGGTGCCGGTGGCCGAGCAACCGATCGGCTGAGAGGCCGGCTGTCACAAGACCTCGCCGTCCAACGTCTTGTGCTGCATGGACGGTTGACGGGTGTCGCCGCCCTTGATCCCCCGACGCACGGAAGGACTCGACATGAACATCGTGATCATCGGAGGCAGCGGCCTCATCGGCAAGAAGCTGGCGGCGCTGCTGCGGCAGGCCGGACACGCGGTGGTGGCGGCATCGCCGTCCTCCGGCGTCAACGCGGTGACGGGAGCAGGCCTCGCGGAGGCGCTGGCCGGCGCCGAAGTCGTGATGGACGTGACGAACTCGCCCTCGTTCGAAGACGACGCGGTGATGGCCTTCTTCAGGTCGTCGACCCGGAACCTGCTGGCCGCCGAACTCGCCGCAGGCGTGCGCCATCATGTGGCGCTGTCGGTGGTCGGGTCCGAGCGCGTGCCGGAAAGCGGCTACTTCCGCGCCAAGGTGGCGCAGGAGGCGATCATCCAGGCCGCCACGGTGCCGTACACGATCGTCCGGGCCACTCAGTTCTTCGAGTTCCTGGGGGCCATTGCCCAGGCGAGTACCCAGGGCCGGACCGTGCGCGTGTCGTCGGCAAAGCTGCAGCCGATGGCCGCCGATGATGTCGCCGCCGCGCTGGCGAAGGTCGCCACCGAAGCGCCGCTGAACGGCACCTGCGAGGTTGCGGGGCCCGAATCGTTCCGTCTCGACGAGTTGCTGCGCCGCGCGCTGCAAGCCAGCCACGACCCGCGCGACGTCGTGCAGGACGACGATGCGCCGTACTTCGGGACGCGCCTCGACGACCGCTCGCTGACGCCCGGCGCCCAGGCGCGGACCGGCACGATCACGCTGGAACGCTGGCTGGCCGACAGCGCGGCCGCGAGCTAGGGCCCGTTCGCGCGACCGGAGGACTCGCGCCGGGCCAGCGCACTGGCGACGCCCGCCCTGGCCGTGGGCACGCCCAAAGACCGCGGCCGTGCTGAAGTGCCCATGGCGAGGCGCCTCGCGTTGAATGGCCCCCTCAAGTGGCCAGCCAGCCCACCGACAAGCAGAGGCCGGGTTGTCCAACCGGCCGTCCTTGCTCTGTACCTTCTACCCCGTGATTCGAATCGAGCCCTCTCTGGTGCCCCGCGGCGACGGCACCGACAGCATGGCCAACGGCCTGTCCGTCGAGGCCTACCGCCTGCTGGTCGAGCAGGCGCAGGTCGGCCTGTTCGTGACGCAGGGGGAGCGCTTTCGGTTCGTCAATCCACAGCTTGCGGAGATGTTCGGTTACTCATGCGAGGAGATGCTCGATGGCCTCGCCCCGTTGCTGCTGACGGCGCCCGAAGACCGGCCGCTGGCCCAGGAACAAAAGCGGCTGAGCGCCGCCGGCCTGGAGGGCCAAGCCTACGACGTCCGCTGCATCCGCAAGGACGGCAGCCAGTTCAGTGCGCGCGTGTGGGGCCGCGCGATCCGGCTCGGCAACGAGCCCGCGCGCCTGGTCACCCTGCACGATGTGAGCGAACTCAAGCAAGCCGCGCTCGCCGCGCAGCGCCGCGCCCAGTTGTTCGCGCAGGCCGAAGAACTGGCGCTGATCGGATCGTCCGAATACGACGTGTCCACCGGCGTCGTCATGCAATCGGCGGGCATGTTCCGCATCTTCGGCGCCCCGGTCATTGACGGGCCAGTGCACGGCGAGTGGCTGATGGAGCGCCTGCCCGCCAGCGAAGCGCCCTTCGTGCGCACCATCCTCGAGGGCGTGCGTGCCGACGTGCCTTGCGAGTTCGAGCATCGCATCGTCCATGCCGACGGCAGTCTGCGCACCGTGCTGCACCGCTGCACGGCCGAAGTCGATGCGCGAGGCCACACGACGCGGGTGATCGGCCTGCTGCAGGACATCACCGCCCAGCGCCACGCCGAACGCCAGCGCGACCTGCTCGCGCAATCCGACGCCGTGACGCGGCTGCCCAACCGCAGCGTGCTGCTCGATTGCCTGGAAGACACCCTACGCCAAGCCCAGCGCGAGACGCGGCAGATCGCGCTGCTCGCGCTCGAGGTCGATCAGCTGCGCATCGTCACCGACTCCTTCGGCGACGCCGCGGGCGACCAACTGCTCGCCGCCGCGGCCGAACGACTGCGGGTCAAGCTGGACCCCGAACACCTGCTGGCCCACTTGGGCAGCGGGCGCTATGCCGTGCTGCTGAGCGGCATGGCCGACGTGGACGAGGCGATGGCGGTGGCCGCTGCCACGTCCATCGTCGGGGCCTTCGACGTGCCCTTCACGATCGCCGACACCGAGGTGATGATTCATTGCGCGGCGGGCGTGGCGCTGTACCCGCGCGACGCCGAAAGCGCCGACAGGCTGCTGCACCAGGCTCAGGCCGCGATGCGCAGGGCGCGCCAGCAAGGCGGCCGTCAGGTCTGCGTCTACACCGCCGCGCACGCGGAGGCGGCCACGCAGCTGGAGATGGAAGCCGCGCTGCGCCGGGCGCTGGAGCGCGGCGAGTTCCACCTTCACTACCAGCCGCAACTGGACCTGGCGAGCGGCGCGCTGATCGGCGTGGAGGCGCTGCTGCGCTGGAACGACCCGGTGCGCGGAAACGTCCCGCCCGACCGGTTCATCGGCCTGGCCGAGCGCACCGGTCTCGTCCTGCCCATCGGCGACTGGGTGCTGCGCACGGCGTGCGCACAGAACCTCGCGTGGCAGCGCGCCGGCCTGGCGCCGATCCGCATGGCGGTGAACCTGTCCGTGCGCCAGCTCGAACAGCCCGACCTCGTCGCCCGCATCCAGTCCGTGCTGCTGGAGACCGGGCTCGCGCCGCAGTACCTGGGCGTCGAGATCACCGAGAGCGTGATGATGATCGATGCCGATCACGTGGCCCGCACCCTGGGCGAGCTGCGCGCGCTGGGCATCGAGATCTCGCTCGACGACTTCGGCACCGGCTACTCCAACCTCAGCCAGCTGAGCCGATTGCCGATCGACGTGGTCAAGGTCGACGGCTCGTTGGTGCACGACGTGACCGCGGCGCCGCAGGACGTGTCGATGACGCGTGCGGTCATCAACATGGCGCATGCGCTGAACATGAAGGTGCTGGCCGAAGGCGTGGAGACCGAAGGCCAGCTCACGCTGCTGATCTCCAACCACTGCGACCAGATGCAGGGCCATTTCTTCAGCCGCCCGGTGGACGCCGCCGCCATGGCCGCGCTGCTGCGCGAGCGCCGCCAGCTGCCCGAGCACCTGCTGCAGCATCGCCAGCGCGCGCGCACGCTGCTGCTGGTGGACGACGAGGACAATATCGTCGCGGCGCTCAAGCGCCTGCTGCGCCGCGATGGCTACCAAATCGTCACCGCCAACTCCGGCGCGCAGGGCCTGCAGCGCCTGGCCGAACACCAGGTGGACGTCGTGCTGTCGGATCAGCGCATGCCCGGCATGACGGGCGTGGAGTTCCTGCGCCGCGCCAAGGCGCTGTACCCTGACACGGTGCGCATGGTGCTGTCGGGCTACACCGAGCTGCAGTCGATCACCGACGCCGTCAACGAAGGCGCGATCTACAAGTTCCTCACCAAGCCGTGGGATGACGAGCGCCTGCGCGCCCACATCGCCGAAGCCTTCACGCAGAAGGAGCTGGCCGACGAGAACCGGCGCCTCGCGACGCAGGTGCACGACGCCAACCAGGCTTTGGCCAAGGTCAACGAGCGCCTGCAGCGTTTGCTCTCCTCGCAGCGCGAGCGCATCAGCCTGGAAGAACGCAGTCTGGAGGCCGCGCACGACGTTCTGTTCAACATCCCGGCGCCGGTGATCGGCATCGACCTCGACGGGATGATCGCCTTCGCCAACGCCGATGCGCAGACGCTCTTCGCCCACGCCCCCGCGCTGCTTGGCCGTCCGGCGCCCGATGCGTTGCCTGCCGAGTTGCTGAAGGTCTGGGAGCAGGGCGACGGCCGCGATCACTGCATCGAACTCGACGGCCAACCCTACCGCGCGGTGTGCCGCCGCATGGAAGGCGTTGCTTCATCGCGCGGCACGCTGCTGCTGTTGTCACGCAGCGGCGCTGCTGGAATCCATTGACCCATGAGCACGACCGCTTCACGCAATCAAGACCCGGGCACCCCGACGTACGCCGTCGACGCCGAGCCCGATCAAACCCTGCGGCCCGAGCCCGCGGTGGATCCGGCCCGGCTTGCCCGGCTATTCCGCCACACCGTGCGTGTGGGCGGCGTCAACCCCCTGCTGCACCTGACGCCGCGCGTTCGCAAGGAGCGCGCGCCATGAGCACGGCGGTGGCCCAGACGGCCCCGGCTGCCGTGTCGCTGCGCTTGTCGCAAGCCGAGGTTCTGGCCGGCGTGCGCGAGCTGCCGCCCCTGCCCGCCGTGGTGATGGATCTGATCCGCTCGATGCGCGATGAAAGCCTCGGCGCCGAGCAGCTCGGTGCGCGCATCGGCCGCGACCAGGCGCTGGCGGCGCGTACGCTGCGTCTGGCCAACTCGCCCTTCTATGGCGTCCCGCGCAAGGTCACTTGCGTTGCCGAGGCGACCACGCTGCTGGGCCTGCGCACCGTGCGCAGCCTGGCCCTGGGCGCCGGCGTGGCTGGCAGCTTCAGCACGCCGGCCTGTGCGGGCTTCGACTTCGCGGCGTTCTGGCGCCATTCGATCGGTGCTGCGCTCTGCGCGGCCTCGCTGGCGCGTGCGCTGCGCCAGGACGAGGGCCTGGCCTTCACCGTCGGGCTGCTGCACGACATCGGCTGCCTTGCCCTGGCCAGCGGCTTCGGCGAGGCCTATGCCGGCGTGCTGCGCCACCAGCAGGCGCACGACTGTCCCGTCCAGGAGGCCGAGCGCGCCGTGCTCGGCACCGACCATGCGGCGGTCGGCGCGCTGCTCGCGGAGCACTGGCGTTTCGCGCCGGCAGTGGTCGAGGCCATCGCCGCGCACCACGCGCCGCCGGCGGCCGATCCCGCCACGCTGCCGACGCAATCGACCCAGACCACCGCGACGGCCCGGATGGCCGACATCGCGCACGTGGCCGACAGCATGGCCCATGCGCTGGATCTGTCGGGCCTGGAAGACGACGTGGTACCGCCGCTGTCCATGCCGGCCTGGTGTCGGCTGGCACTGGACGAGCAGCGTTGCCTGGAGGTGATGGCGCGAGCGCAGTCGCAGCACGCCACGGTGTGCGCCGCGATCCTGTCGTGAACCCGCCACTCTGAACACGCCGAGCCCCCGAGGAGACACGATGAACATGCCCGTCGATGCGCACCTGCTGGCCGGCGCCGCGCTGACCAGCGACCAGGTGCAGGAACTGCTGCGCGCCAACGCCGGCTTGCTGCAGCTCAACGCGCAACTGCGTGAAGCGCAGGACAAGCTGATGCAGTCCGAGAAGCTGGCGTCGATCGGCCAACTGGCGGCCGGCGTGGCGCACGAGATCAACAACCCGATCGGCTACATCTTCTCGAACTTCGGCACGCTGGAGAAATACATCGCCAACCTCTTCGAGATGCTGGCCGCGTACGAAGAAGCCGAGCCGGCGCTCGCCGCCACCCCGGCGGGCGCCAAGCTCAAGGCACTGCGTGAAGGCGTCGAGCTGGAGTTCCTGAAGGAGGACATCCCGATGCTGATGTCCGAGTCCAAGGAAGGCATCACGCGCGTGCGCGCCATCGTGCAGAACTTGAAGGATTTCTCACGCGTGGACACCGCGCAGGAGTGGGTGCTGGCCGATCTGCACCACGGCATTGACTCGACGCTGAGCATCGTCAACAACGAGGTCAAGTACAAGGCCGAGGTCGTCAGGCAGTACGGCGACATCCCCGAGATCGAGTGCCTGCCCTCCGAGCTGAACCAGGTCTTCATGAACCTGCTGGTGAACGCGGCGCACGCCATCACCGCCGAGCGCGGCACGATCACCGTGCGCACCGGCGGCGACGACACCACGGTGTGGGTCGAGGTCACCGACAACGGCGCGGGCATCGCGAAGGAAAACCTCGGCCGCATCTTCGACCCCTTCTTCACCACCAAGCCGGTGGGCAAGGGGACGGGGCTGGGCCTGTCGTTGTCGTACGGCATCGTCAAGAAGCACCTGGGCCAGATCGAGGTGACGAGCGAGGTCGGCACCGGCACCACCTTTCGCGTGACGCTGCCCAAGCGGCACCCGAGCGAGGCCTGAGCCGTGGACGTGCAAGTGCTGGCGCCCGCCGATGCAGGCCAAGTCGCGGAGCCCGCCCGCGCCCCGACCGTCGCGCCGCCAGCCCCCGCGTGGACCCTGCTGTGCGTCGACGACGAGCCCAACATCGTTGCCTCGCTGCGCCGCCTGTTCCATGGCAGCGGCTACCGCGTGCTGACGGCCCACGGCGGCGAACAGGCGCTGGCGCTGATGCAGGCCGAGACGGTCGACCTGGTCATCTCGGACATGCGCATGCCCGGCATGGACGGCGCGCAGTTGCTCGAGCAAGTGCGCGCGCGATGGCCGAACGCCACGCGCTTGCTGCTGACAGGCTACGCCGATGTGCAATCGACCGTGGCCGCGATCAACCGCGGCGAGGTCTACCGCTACATCGCCAAGCCCTGGAACGACGAGGAACTGCTGCACACCGTGCGCGGCGCCTTCGAGTTGCAGGGGCTCGCGCGCGAGAAGCGCCGCCTGGAGGCGTTGACCGCCGCACAGAACGCCGAGCTGGCGCGGTTCAATGCCACGCTCGAGCAGAAGGTCGAGCAACGCACCGCCGAGCTTTCTCAGGCGCACGACAAACTCAAGAAGAACTACCTCACCTCGATCAAGGTGTTCTCCAACCTCATCGAGCTGCGCAGCCGCGCGCTGATGGGCCATGCGCGCCGCGTCGGCGACCTGGCGCGCCGCACCGCGCGCGCGATGAACCTGCCCAGCGACGCGCAGCAAGACATCTTCGTCGCCGGCCTGCTGCACGACATCGGCCACATCGGCTTGGCCGACACGCTGCTGGCGCGCCCCGTGCCACGCCTGTCGGAAGAAGAGCAGGTGCTGTACCGCAAGCACGCGGCGATGGGCGAGCAGGCGCTGATGGCGCTGGACGACATGCAGCCGGTGGCCGCGCTGATCCGCGCCCACCACGAGCGCCACGACGGCAGGGGCTTTCCCGATGCGCTGGCAGGCGATGCGATCCCGGTGGGCGCGCGCATCCTCGCGGTGGTCGATGCCTACGACGAGCTGCTCTCGGGTCACCTGGGCAGCAACGGCCTCGATGCCGAGAAGACGCGCTACCTCATCGCACGCGGCCGCGGCACGATCTACCACCCCGAGGTCGTCGACGTGTTCCTGCAAATGCTGCTGGAAGCAACGCCCGCCCCCGAGGTGCCGCCGGTCCCCGTGACGACGGCCGAGCTGCAGCTCGGCATGGTGCTGGCGCGCGAGCTGGTCTCGGCCGAGGGCGTGATGCTGCTCGCGGCAGGCCAGGCGATCACGCCCGACCTGATCCGGCGCATCCGCCACTACGAGTCGCGCGATCGACTCAAGTTGGTCCTGCTCGTCAAACCCGCACGGAGAACCTGATGCAGAAGATGCTGCTGCTCGACGACGAGCCCCATGTGCTGGCGGCGCTCAGGCGCGTGCTGCGGCTGCACCTTGGCGCCGCGTTGCGGGTCGAGTCGACCACCGATGCGCAGCTGGCACTGCGCCGCGCGAAGGACACCGCCTTCGACGTGGTCATGTCGGACTTCCGCATGCCCGAGATGAGCGGGATCGAGTTCCTGACGCAAGTGCGCGCGCTGCAGCCGCACGGCGTGCGCATGATGCTCAGCGCGTCGTCGGACTTCGACACGGTGATGCGCGCCGTCAACGACGCGGGCGTGTTCCGCTACCTGTCCAAGCCCTGGGCCGAGGACGAGCTGGTCTCTCAGGTGACGCAGGCGCTGGCGCTGGCCGAGCAATCACGCACGGATCGCGAGCTGGCCGATGCGATGCGCGTGCAGCGCGGCGATCTCGGCGCCGCCGATGCCGAACGGCGCCGGCTCGAAGCGCTGGAGCCCGGCATCACGCACGTCGAGTGGGGGCCCAACGGCGAGGTGCTGATGCCGAGCATGGAGCTGCCGTCGGGCTTCGGCCGGCACTGACTTCACCAGAGCTTGTCCACCCGCGGTTGGGCCGCTGGCAGTTGGGATTTCCGCCTGAAGCCGTTGGTTGGACGCCAGGCAGCCGATTCGCCGCCGCTTGGTCGCTGCCGTTGCAGACCCGCTCCCGGCGCCTAGCCCCCCGCCTTCCTGCCCATCAGCGCCACCACCCAATCCACGAACACGCGCAGCCGCGTGCTGACATGGCGGTTCGGCGGGAACGCCACGTACAGCGGCACGGGGTCCAGTTGCCAGTCGGGGAAGAGACGCACCAGCTCGCCGCGGGCCAGGTAGGGCTCGGCGGCGAAGCCCACGACCACCGCCACGCCCAGGCCCGCGAGGCCGGCCGCGAGGTAGGCATCGCCATCGTTGACCGCCAGCATCGCGTGGCCGCGCACCTCCACCGTTTCGTCGCCACGGCGGAGCAGATCGGGCAGCACCTGACCGGTCCGCGAGGAAAAGTACTGCACCAGCGGAAAGCGCGCCTCGTTGAGCTGCGCCGGGTGCGCGGGCGTGCCGTGGCGCGCCAGGTAGCGCGGCGTGGCGCAGACGACCAGCCCGAACTCGCCGACCCGCCGCGCCACCAGGGTCGGATCGCTGATCTCGCCGCCGCGCAACACGCAGTCGACGCGCTCGGCCACTAGGTCCACGGCGCGGTCGCTGACACCCAGCTCCAGCGTGATGTCGGGGTAGCGGGCGTAGAAGTCGGGCAACGCCGGGATCACCAGCTGGCGGCCGACGACGCCCGGCATGTCGACGCGCAACTTGCCGTGCGGCGCACGGCCGGACTGCGTCAGGCTGCCCTCGACGTCCTCCAGCTCGGCGAGCAGGCGGCGCGCGCGCTCGTAGTACAGCGCGCCGTCGGGGGTCACGCCGACGCGCCGCGTGGTGCGGTTCAGCAGCTGGGTGCGCAGATGCGCCTCGAGTTCCTGCACGCCGCGCGTCAGGCTCGCCTTGGGCATGCCCAGGGCCTCGGCGGCGGCGGTGAAGCTGCCACTGTCGACCACGCGAATGAAGGCCTGCATGGCGAGAAAGCGGTCCATCGCGGGCTCCGAATGGGTTTGACGGCCACATTGTTGTCCGATGTGGAACAAAGTTATCAGGAATATGGGCTTTATTGACGATCAGCTCTGGCCTATCGTTCAGCCCATCATGGAAACAAGCCCTCTGCCCCTGCTCAAACCCGACCAGCCGCTGCCCGGCAAGGCGTGGCTGCTGCTGTCGCTGGGGCCGAGTTCCTTCGTCGAGGCGCGCGACCCGCTGCCGCTGGCTCGGGCGCTGCAGGACGCCGGCGCCCAGGTGCTCGTCACGCGCTACCCGCTGGCCCCGGCCCACCCGTTCCCGGCGGCGCTGGACGCGGCCTGGGCGCAGCTGCAGCAACTGGCCGCCGCGAAGCCGCGCGGCGCACGCCTGGGCGTGGCGGGGGTCGAGGCCGGCGGCACCCTGGCCGCCGCGCTGGCGCTGCGCGCCCGCGACGAAGGCCTGGTGCTGGGCGCGCAGATCCTCGTCTCCCCGGCGCTGGACCCGCTGCTGGCCAGCGCCTCGGCGCGCCAGGCGCATCTGGGCGATTGCCAATGCCCGCTGGCCCAGGGCTGGCGCGACTACCTGGGTCCGGCCTGCGACGCCGCCCACCCCTACGCGACGCCGCTGGCCACCAGCCGGCTGCAGGGTCTGGCCGCGGCGCTGCTGATCACCGGCGATGACGACCCGCTGGGCGACGACGCCCGCCGCTACGCCGAGCGCCTGCAAGCCGCCAGCGTCCCGCGGCAGTTGATTTCCGTGACCGGGGGCTGGGCAGTGCGCGCCGGCTATCCCGGTGAAGACGGCGGCCACGCCGAAGCTCGCTGGGCCCCGGTGAGCCGCGCGGTACGCGCCTTCCTGTCGTCCGCCTGACCCGGTCCGGCGCCCCCGACTCCCGTTCCCGCCCCTTGCAGATCGCGCCGGTGCTCCCGGCGGCGAGGGGCCCGACTTTTTCGTTTTTTCTTTGGAGCCCGCCATGAACAGCCCGCTGAGCCTTCCCCGGAGCCCCTTGCCGGCGCCGCTGCGCCCCCGTCGCATCGCGCTGGCGGCATCGCTCGCGCTGGGCGCCGCCCTGCTGGGCGGCTTCTTCGCCGTCTACCCGGGCACGGCGCCGCAGGCCGTCGCGCAGACTGCCCCGCAGGCCACGCCCGTGGCGGTGGCCGAGGTCGGCGCGCAGCAGATTCAGGCCTGGCAGGCCTTCAGCGGCCGGCTCGAGGCGATCGAGCGGGTCGAGCTGCGGCCGCGCGTCGCCGGCACCGTGCAGCGCGTGTATTTCCGCGAGGGCGCCCTGGTCAAGGCCGGCGACCTGCTGGTCTCGCTGGACCCGGCGCCCTACGCCGTCGAGGTGGCGCGCCAGCGCGCCCAGCTGGACAGCAGCAAGGCCCGCTTTGCGCATGCCGAGCGCGAAGCGGCGCGCGCCGAGACCCTGTGGGCCGACCGCGCGATCGCTCAACGCGAGCTCGACGACCGCTTGCTGACGCGCGCCGACGCCCAGGCCCAGGTGGCGGCCGCGCAGGCGGCCCTGGCCGCGGCCCAGCTCAACCTCGACTACACGCAGCTGCGGGCGCCGGTCGCCGGCCGCATCGGCAAGCTGGAGGTCACCGTCGGCAACCAGGTGGCCGCCGGCCCGGGCGCGCCGGTGCTGGCACGCCTGGTCAGCGTGAGCCCGATCTACGCCAGCTTCGACGTCGACGAGCGCTCGGTGCAGCAGGCCCTGGCCGGCGCGAAGAAGCCCGAGCAGGTGCCGGTGCAGATGCGCGGCAGCGAGTCCGACGCCGAGGCCGTGCAGGGCCGACTGCAGCTGGTCGACAATCAGGTCGACGCGCAGAGCGGCACCTTGCGCCTGCGCGCGGTGTTCGACAACGCCGACGGCCTGCTGATCCCCGGCCAGTTCGCCCGCATCGAGCTCGGCCAGGCGCAGCAGCGCATGGCGCTGCTGATCAACGAACGCGCGGTGATGACCGACCAGGACAAGCGCTTCGTCTGGGTGCTGGGGGCCGGCAACCAGGTGCAGTGGCGCGAGGTGCAGCTGGGCGGCCCGGTGAACGGCCTGCGCGAGGTGGTCGGCGGGCTGAAGGCGGGCGAGCGCGTCGTGCTCAGCGGTCTGCAGCGCGTGCGACCGGGCGCCCAGGTGGCACCGACCACGATGGCGATGGACGCCAAGCCGGAACTGATCGGCAAGACCGAGGCGCAGCTGGCTGCGCCGCGCAAGGGGTAAGCGCGTGAACCTGTCCAAGTTCTTCATCGACCGGCCGATCTTTGCCGGCGTGCTGTCGCTGCTGATCCTGCTGGCCGGCTTGCTGGCCATGCGGGCGCTGCCGATCAGCGAGTACCCCGAGGTGGTGCCGCCCTCGGTCGTCGTGCGCGCCCAGTACCCGGGCGCCAACCCCAAGGTGATCGCCGAGACCGTGGCGACGCCGCTGGAGGAGGCGATCAACGGCGTCGAGGACATGCTCTACATGGGCAGCCAGGCGACCACCGACGGCCTGATGACGCTGACCGTCACCTTCAAGCTGGGCACCGACCCCGACAAGGCCCAGCAGCTGGTGCAGAACCGCGTCGGCCAGGCCGAGGCGCGGCTGCCGGAAGAAGTGCGGCGGCTCGGCGTGACCACGGTGAAGTCCAGCCCCGACCTGACCATGGTCGTGCACCTGACCTCGCCGAACGAGCGCTACGACATGACCTACCTGCGCAACTACGCGCTGCTGCAGGTCAAGGACCGGCTCGCGCGCATCCAGGGCGTGGGCCAGGTGCAGCTGTTCGGTGCGGGTGACTACTCGATGCGCGTCTGGCTGGACCCGCAGAAGGTCGCCCAGCACGGCCTGGCCGCCGGCGACGTGGTGCGCGCGATCCGCGAGCAGAACGTGCAGGCCGCCGCCGGCGTGGTCGGCGCCTCGCCCGGCCTGCCCGGCGTGGACCTGCAACTCAGCGTCAACGCGCAGGGCCGGCTGCAGACCGAGGCCGAGTTCGGCGACATCGTCATCAAGACCGGTGCCGACGGCCAGGTGACGCGGCTGAAGGACGTCGCCCGCCTGGAGCTGGGGGCGGCCGACTATGCGCTGCGCTCGCTGCTCAACAACAAGCCCGCCGTCGCGGTGCCGATCTTCCAGGCCCCGGGCGGCAACGCACTGGCGATCAGCGACGCGGTGCGCGCGACCATGGCCGAGATCCAGAAGACCATGCCCGAGGGCGTGGCCTACGAGATCGTCTACGACCCGACGCAGTTCGTGCGCGCCTCGATCAAGTCGGTGGTGCAGACCCTGCTCGAGGCGGTGGCGCTGGTGGTGCTGGTGGTCATCGTGTTCCTGCAGACCTGGCGCGCGTCGATCATTCCGCTGCTCGCGGTGCCGGTGTCCATCGTCGGCACCTTCGCGGTGATGCAGCTGTTCGGCTTCAGCATCAACGCGCTCAGCCTGTTCGGCCTGGTGCTGGCGATCGGCATCGTGGTCGACGACGCCATCGTGGTGGTGGAGAACGTCGAGCGCAACATCGCCAACGGCCTGTCCCCGCGCGAGGCGACCTACCAGGCGATGCGCGAGGTCAGCGGTCCCATCATCGCCATCGCGCTGGTGCTGATCGCGGTCTTCGTGCCGCTGGCCTTCATCAGCGGCCTGACCGGGCAGTTCTACAAGCAGTTCGCGCTGACCATCGCGATCAGCACGGTGATCTCGGCCGTCAACTCGCTGACCCTGAGCCCGGCGCTGTCGGCCCTGCTGCTCAAGCCCCATGGCGCGCCCAAGGACGCGCTGACGCGGCTGATGGACCGCCTGTTCGGCCGCGGCTTCGCCGTCTTCAACCGTGTCTTCGACCGCGGCAGCCGTGCCTACGGCAGCGGCGTGGGCCGGATGATCGGCCGCAAGACCATGATGCTGGCGCTTTACGGCCTGGGCCTGGTGCTGACCCTGGGCCTGTTCAAGGCGGTGCCCGGCGGCTTCGTGCCCATGCAGGACAAGCAGTACCTGATCGGCTTTGCGCAGCTGCCCGACGGCGCGACGCTGGACCGCACCGAGGACGTGATCCGCCGCATGGGCGAGATCGCGCTCGAGCACCCGGACGTCGAACACGCCGTCGCCTTCCCCGGCCTGTCGATCAACGGCTTCACGAACAGCAGCAACAGCGGCATCGTCTTCGTGACCCTGAAGCCCTTCGCCGAGCGCAAGGGCAAGGGACACAGCGGCCAGGCCATTGCCGGCACGCTGAACCAGCAGTTCGGCGCCATCCCCGACGCCTTCATCGCGATGTTCCCGCCGCCGCCCGTGCAGGGCCTGGGCACCACCGGGGGCTTCAAGCTGCAGATCGAGGACCGCGCCGGCCTCGGCACCGCGGCGCTCGACAAGGCGACCAAGGAGTTCCTCGCCAAGGCGCAGGTCGCCCCCGAACTCGGTGGCCTGTTCAGCAGCTTCCAGGTCAACGTGCCGCAGCTCTACGCCGACCTCGACCGCGTGAAGGCGCGCCAGCTCGGCGTGCCGGTGACCGACGTGTTCGACACCCTGCAGATCTACCTGGGCAGCCAGTACGTGAACGACTTCAACCGCTTCGGCCGCACCTACAGCGTGCGCGTGCAGGCCGATGCGGCGTTCCGCGCCCGCGCCGAGGACATCGGCCAGCTGCAGGTGCGCGCACAGAGCGGCGAGATGATCCCGCTGGCCGCGCTGATGGAGGTCAAGCCCAGCTTCGGCCCGGAGCGCGCGATGCGCTACAACGGCTTCCCGACCGCCGACATCAACGGCGGCGCCGCGCCCGGCTTCAGCTCGGGTCAGGCGCAGGACGCGGTGGAGCGCATCGCCGCCGAGACCCTGCCGCCCGGCATCGGTTTCGAGTGGACCGAGCTGACCTACCAGGAGATCCTCGCCGGCAACAGCGCCGCCTGGGTGTTTCCGCTGGCCCTGCTGCTGGTCTTCCTGGTGCTGGCCGCCCAGTACGAGAGCCTGACGCTGCCGATCGCCATCCTGCTCATCGTGCCGATGGGCCTGCTGAGCGCGATGACCGGGGTGTGGCTCTCCAACGGCGACAACAACGTGTTCACGCAGATCGGGCTGATCGTCCTCGTCGGCCTGAGCGCGAAGAACGCGATCCTGATCGTCGAGTTCGCCCGCGAGCTGGAGTTCCAGGGCCGCAGCCCGCTGCAGGCCGCCCTCGAGGCCAGCAAGCTGCGCCTGCGTCCGATCCTGATGACCTCGGCCGCCTTCGTGATGGGCGTGCTGCCGCTGGTGCTCAGCAGCGGCGCCGGCGCCGAGATGCGCAGCGCGATGGGCGTGGCCGTGTTCGCCGGAATGATCGGCGTGACCGCCTTCGGCCTGGCCCTGACCCCGGTGTTCTACGTGCTGGTTCGCCGGCTCGCCGGCAACCGCCCGCTGAAGCACCACGGCGGGCAGGTGGCGGGTACGTCGAACCTGCCGAACGCGACCCTGAGCCACGCCGTGGCCAACCCGGAGTGATGGAATGAAAACGACCCTGACCGCGCTGCTGGCCGCCCTCGTGCTGGCCGGCTGCGCAAGCACCGCCCCGCTGGACGACCAGCCGGTGACGACGCCGGTGACCTGGAAGGCCGAGGGCTGGACGACCGCCGCGCCCGCCGCCGCTGCGCAGGAGCGCGGCGCCTGGTGGCAGGCCTTCAACGATGCGCAGCTTGACGCGCTGATCGCCGAAGCCGAAGGCCAGAGCCCGACCCTGGCCCAGGCCGCGGCACGGCTCGCGCAGGCCCAGGCCCTGGTCGGCCAGGCGCGATCCGCGCTGCGGCCCAATCTGGGCCTGGCCGCCTCGGCCCAGCGTGCCGGCACGGCCGGCCAAGCGGCGAACAGCTACGCTCTCGGCGCCCAGCTCGGCTACGAGATCGACCTCGGCGGCCGCTTGCGCGCGGGCCGCGACGCCGCCCAACTCGACGCCCAGGCCCAGGCCCAGCTCTACCAGTCGACCCGACTCATCCTGCAGGCCGACATCGCCCAGACCTACTTCGAACTGCGCGCCACCGAGCGTGAGCACCAGCTGGTGCGCGACACCGCCGCCAGCTACCGCGACGCGCTGCGCGTGACCGAGCGGCGCGTGGCGGCCGGCGAGGCGGCCGAGCTGGAGCTGGCGCGGCTGAAGAGCGAGGCGGCCGGCACCGATGCCGAGGCGGCGCAGCTGGCGCAGCGCCGTGCGCTGCTCGAGAACCTGCTGGCGCTGTTGACCGGCCAGCCGGCCTCCGGCCTGAAGCTCGAGACCACCGCCGCCGTGGCCCAGCTACCCGCCATCCCCGCGGGCCTGCCCAGCACCCTGCTCGCCCGCCGCCCCGACGTGGCCGCCGCGCAATCGCAGCTGCTCGCCGCGCAGGCGCGCTTGGGCGTGGCGCAGCGCGCCTGGTTCCCGCAGCTGGCGCTGACGGCGACCGGCGGCGTGGCCTCCGGCGACCTCGGCGATCTGCTGATGGGCGCCGCGCGCAGTTGGACCCTGGGCGCGCTGTTTGCGCTGCCCCTGTTCGACGGCGGCGCGCGCCAGGCCGGCGTGGACGGCGCCCGCGCACAGGCCGAAGGCGCGTTAGCCGCGCACCGCCAGGCGGTGCTCGTCGCGTTCAAGGACGTCGAAGACCAGCTCGCCACGCTGTCCGGCCTGCGCCAGCAGCATGTGGCGCTGGTCGAGGCGGTCGGCGCGGCGGAGCGCGCCGCGGCACTGAGTGCGGCGCGCGAACGCGGCGGGATCGTCGCGTCGCTGGAGCGCCTGGACGCACAGCGCAGCGCGCTGCGCCAGCGCCGCGCCGCGCTGCAGGTCGAGGCCGCGCAGGCGCAGGCCACGGTGGGTCTGGTGCGGGCACTGGGCGGCAGCTGGGCGGTCTAGGGCCTGTTGACGCCATCGGAGGGCTCGTCCTGCCCGGCCTACGGCTTGCTGCCGCTGACCGCGTTGGCGCGCGCGCTCACGGTCAGCGGGCCGTCGCCGGCCTGCAGCCGGCGGCGCACGTTGGCCTTCAGGAGCTCGCGTCGGTCAGCGCTCAGGGCGTCGAACATCGGTCGAAGCGTATTGCTGCTCGCGGCGCTGTGCCAGTAGTCATCGAAGCTGTCGAAGCGGCGCTGCACGATGAACCGGCAGGTCCGCACCTGGTGCAGCCCGGCCGCCTGCCACAGCGTGGTGGACGCGTCGATCGTGGACGCCGCGACGCTGGGCGGCAGGCGCGGCGGGATGCCGAGCTTGAGCATCTCGGCCGCGATATCGGCCAGCGGAAAGCCGCCGCCCGGGATGTCCCAGTGGTAGGCCGCCACGACACCCCCCGAGCGCACCGCGCGGCACATTTCCGCCACGCCGACGGCCGGCTCGGGCACGAAGAACAGCACCAGCGCCATCACGGCGGCGTCGCTGGCGGCATCCGCCACCGGCAGCCGCATCGCGTCACCCTCGGTCCAGGTGACGGGCGCGCCGGCGGGCAGGCGCTGTCGTGCGTAGGCCAGCTGGCCCGGCGAGGGATCGAAGGCCCGCACCTCGGCAGGCCTGCAGCGCTCGACCACCAGTTCCGTGAACGCGCCGTTGCCGCAACCGATGTCGAGCCAGCGTGCGCCGTCCGGCACGCCGATCCAGTCGAGGAAGCGCTCGCCGACGAGCACGCTCCAGCGGCCCATCATCAGCTCGTAGCTGGCGCCGTCGTCGAAGCGGATCGTCTCGTCAGCCATCGCATCTCCGGAAGGGGGAGGACGATGATAGGCGGCGCGCCCCTTCCAACGCGATACTGTCGAAAGGCTGGCCGTCGCCAGGAGGTTCCGACATGAACACCGAGCCATTCGACGCGATCGTGGTCGGCGCCGGCCAGGCCGGGCCGGCCATCGCGGCACGCTGCAGCAGGGAGGGCCTGCGCACCGTGCTGATCGAACGCGGGCACTTCGGAGGCACCTGCGTCAACGTCGGCTGCGTGCCGACCAAGACCTTGGTGGCCAGCGCCCGGGCGATCCGTCAGGCGCGACGCGGCGCAGAGTTCGGCTTCGCGACCGGCGAACTCCGCGTCGACATGGCCAGGGTCAAGGCGCGCAAGGATGCCATCGTCCGCCAGTCGCGCGAGGGTCTCGAGGCCTGGATGCGGGGGCTCGACCACACCGAAGTGCTCGTCGGCAACGCCCGCTTCGTCGCGCCCGCCACCCTCGAACTGGCCGACCGCCGGCTGACCGCGCCCCGCATCTTCCTCAACGTGGGCGGCCGCTCGGTCCGGCCCGAGCTGCCGGGCATCGATGACGTGCCGACGCTCGACAACGTGTCGATGATGGAACTGGACGAAGTGCCCGAGCACCTGGTCATCGTGGGCGGCAGCTACATCGGGCTAGAGTTCGCGCAGATGATGCGGCGCTTCGGCGCCGAGGTGACGGTCGTCGAACGCTCCGCGCGCCTGCTGCCGCGCGAGGACGAGGATGTCTCGGACGGCATTCGGGCGATCCTGGAAGCCGAGGGCGTGCGTTTCGCGCTGGGCTCCGAGTGCCTGTCGCTCGCGCGCGATGGCGGACGCATCGTCGTCGGCGCGGCCTGCGCCGCCGATCAGCCGCCCATCGTCGGCAGCCATGTGCTGCTGGCGGTGGGCCGGCGGCCGAACACCGACGGCCTGGGCCTGGAGACGGCCGGCATCGCCATCGACGCACGCGGCTTCATCACCGTGGACGAGCAGTGCCGCACCAGCGCCGACGGCGTGTGGGCGGTCGGCGACTGCAACGGCCGCGGTGCCTTCACCCACACGGCGTGGAACGACCACGAGATCGTCGTGGCCAACCTGTTCGACCAGGATCCGCGCAGGCTCACCGACCGCATTCCCTGCTACGCACTCTTCATCGACCCGGCGCTGGGCCGCATCGGCATCAACGAGGCCGAGGCCCGCGCCAGCGGCCGCAAGCTGCTGCGCGCCAAGATGCCGATGCAGCGCGTTGGCCGCGCCCGCGAGGCCGGCGAGACCCAGGGCTTCATGAAGGTGCTGGTCGACGCCGACAGCCAGTTGATCCTGGGCGCGACGATCCTCGGCCTCAACGGCGACGAGGTCGTGCACTCGCTGCTCGACGTGATGGCCGCGCGCCAGCCGCACACGGTGATCTCGCGCACCGTGCACATCCACCCGACCGTGACCGAACTCGTCCCGACCCTGCTGCAGCAGCTGCGGCCGTTCACCTGAGCGGGAGGTCCGG
>DATILD010000023.1:0-76092 GCA_035476815.1 Methylibium sp. | reverse complement strand
CTCAAGGCCGTGGGCTACGCCACCAAGAGCAAGCGCGGCACCCTGCCCAAGATGGTGCTGGTGGGCGACATCGTGGGCGACGACGCCGACGCCGTGGCGCGTGCCACCAGCGAGGTGGTGCGCATCGCCAACAGCCGCGCCGGCGAGGGTTTCGTCGCGGTCTCGGGAGAAGCCCGCAAGAAGTTCTGGCTCGACCGCAAGCGCACCGCGGCGATCAGCCGCCACACCAACGCCTTCAAGATCAACGAGGACGTGGTGATCCCGCTGCCGCGCATGGGCGAGTACACCGAGGGCATCGAGCGCATCAACATCGAGCTCAGCCTGCGCAACAAGCTGGCGCTGCTCGACGCGCTCGAGGGCTTCTTCGCCCGCGGCCAGCTGCCGCTGGGCAAGGCCGACGATGCCGGCGAGATCCCGAGCGCCGAGCTGCTGGAAGACCGCGTGCAGCAGGCGCTGGCGCTGCTGCGGGGCGTCCGCGCACTGTGGGCCGGCTGGTTGGACGGGCTCGACGCGGTGCAGGCCGACGGCCGGACGTTCTTCGCGCGCCTGCAGGACGACAGCCTGCGCGCCTCGTGGAAGACCCAGGTGCTCAAGCCCCTGCAGTCGGTCTTCGCCGGCGCCGCCTTCGCGCCGGTGCTCGACGAGTGCCGCCGGCTGCACAAGGAGGTGCTGCACGAGCGCGTCTGGGTCGCGCTGCACATGCACGCCGGCGACGGCAACGTGCACACCAACATCCCCGTCAACAGCGACAGCTACGAGATGCTGCAGACGGCGCAGGAGGCGGTCGGCCGCATCATGGCGCTGGCGCGGCGGCTCGACGGCGTGATCTCGGGCGAACATGGCATCGGCATCACCAAGCTCGAGTTCCTCACCGACGCCGAGATCGCCGACTTCACCGCCTACAAGCAGCGCGTCGATCCCGAGGGCCGCTTCAACAAGGGCAAGCTGCTGCGCGGCGCGGCGCTGAAGTCGCTCGGCGACGACGTGCTGCCGGCCGACCTGAGCCACGCCTACACGCCCAGCTTCGGGCTGATGGGGCACGAGTCACTGATCATGCAGCAGAGCGACATCGGCGCGATCAGCGACAGCATCAAGGACTGCCTGCGCTGCGGCAAGTGCAAGCCGGTCTGCGCGACCCACGTGCCGCGCGCCAACCTGCTGTACAGCCCGCGCAACAAGATCCTCGCGACCTCGCTGCTGATCGAGGCCTTCCTGTACGAGGAGCAGACGCGGCGCGGCATCAGCCTCGCGCACTGGGAGGAGTTCGAGGACGTGGCCGACCACTGCACGGTCTGCCACAAGTGCCTGAGCCCCTGCCCGGTGAAGATCGATTTCGGCGACGTGTCGATGGCGATGCGCAACCTGCTGCGCAAGATGGGCAAGAAGAGCTTTCGGCCCGGCAACGCGGCCGCGATGCTGTTCCTGAACGCGAAGAACCCGGACACGATCAAGTTCATGCGCAGCGCGATGGTCGACGTCGGCTTCAAGGCCCAGCGCCTGGCCAACGACCTGCTGCGCGGGCTCGCGAAGAAGCAGACCGCGCAACCGCCGGCCACGGTGGGCACGGCGCCGGTCAAGGCGCAGGTGATCCACTTCATCAACAAGAAGATGCCCGGCGGCCTGCCGAAGCGGACGGCGCGCGCGCTGCTGGACATCGAGGACGCGCACTACGTTCCGATCATCCGCGACCCCGTCGGCACGACCGCCGACAGCGAGGCGGTGTTCTATTTCCCCGGCTGCGGCTCGGAGCGGCTGTTCTCGCAGGTCGGGCTGGCGACGCAGGCGATGCTGTGGCATGCCGGCGTGCAGACGGTGCTGCCGCCCGGCTACCTGTGCTGCGGCTACCCGCAGCGCGGCAGCGGGCAGTTCGACAAGGCCGAGAAGATCATCACCGACAACCGGGTGCTGTTCCACCGCGTCGCCAACACGCTGAACTACCTCGACATCAAGACCGTGGTGGTCAGCTGCGGTACCTGCTACGACCAGCTGCAGGGCTACCAGTTCGAGGACATCTTCCCCGGCTGCCGCATCGTCGACATCCACGAGTACCTGCTGGAGAAGGGCATCACGCTGGGCGAGGCGGCCGGCGGCTACCTCTACCACGACCCCTGCCACAGCCCGCTGAAGCTGCAGGAGCCGATGAAGACCGTGAAGGCCCTGGTCGGGCCGAACGTGCTGGAGAGCAAGCGCTGCTGCGGCGAGAGCGGCACGCTGGGCGTCACGCGGCCCGACATCTCCACGCAGATCCGCTTCCGCAAGGAGGAGGAGCTGCGGCGTGACGAGGCGGCGCTGCGCGCCACCGGGGCGGTCGCCGGCCAGGGCCCGGTGAAGATCCTGACCTCCTGCCCGAGCTGCCTGCAGGGCTTGAGCCGCTACGGCGGCGACCTGGTCAATGGGCTGCTGGAGGCCGACTACATCGTGGTCGAGATGGCGCGCAAGATCCTCGGCGAGGACTGGATGCCTCGGTACGTCGAGCAGGCCAACGCGGGCGGGATCGAGAGGGTGCTGGTGTGAGCTGCGAGCTGTGCGAGCGCGACGGCGGGGTGCCGGTGCACTGCGCCGACCTGTGGCGGGTGATCCGTGCCGAGGATGCCAACTTCCCGGCCTTCTACCGCGTGGTGTGGAACACCCATGTCGCCGAATGGACCGACCTGCCGCCGGCGCAACGCAGCCTGTGCATGCAGGCGGTCGCGAAGGTCGAGACCGTGCTGCGCGAGGCGCTGCGGCCGACCAAGATCAACCTCGCGAGCCTCGGCAACGTCGTGCCGCACCTGCACTGGCACGTGATCGCGCGCTTCGACTGGGACAGCCACTTCCCGCAGCCGGTCTGGGGCAGCGCCCAGCGCCAGGTCGAGCCGCCGGCCGCGGCACGGCTGGCGCTGCCGCTGGCGGTGCTGGACATGCGCGTCGCCGCGGCCCTGGCCGCGCTCTAAACTGCGGGACTTAGCAAGCAAGCGAGAACGCGATGGCTGGCCTGACCCCCGACACCCCCACCCCGACCGCGCTGACGGTCCACCAGCAGTCCCGCGTGCTCGAGGTCGCCTTTTCGGACGGTGCGACCTTCCGCCTGCCCTTCGAGCTGCTGCGCGTCTACTCGCCGTCGGCCGAGGTGCAGGGCCACGGCCCGGGCCAGGAGGTGCTGCAGACCGGCAAGCGCGACGTCGACATCGTCGCGCTCGAGCCGGTCGGCAACTACGCGGTGCAGCCGACCTTCTCCGACGGCCACAGCACCGGGCTCTACGCCTGGGACTACCTCTACCGGCTCGGGGAGCGCCAGGACCTGCTGTGGCAGGACTACCTCGACCGGCTGGCCGCGGCCGGGATGGAGCGCGACGCGCCGATGCCCGAGGCCGGCGGCTCGTCCTGCGGCCACCACCACTGAGACGGGGCGCAGCGACATGAGCGCCCGCACCCACTTCGGCTTCGAGAGCGTCGACGAGGCCGAGAAGGCCGGCCGGGTGCGCGGCGTGTTCGACGCGGTGGCGTCGAAGTACGACGTCATGAACGACCTGATGTCGCTCGGTCTGCACCGCGCCTGGAAGGCCTACGCGGTGGCGGTGGCCGATGTACGGCCCGGCCACAAGGTGCTCGACATCGCCGGCGGCACCGGCGACCTGGCGCGCGCCTTCGCCCGCAAGGCGGGTGATCGAGGGCTGGTGGTCCACACCGACATCAACGAGGCGATGCTGCGCACCGGCCGCGACCGCCTGACCGACGAAGGACTGGTGCTGCCGACGACGATCTGCGATGCCGAGACCTTGCCCTTCGCCGACGCGGCCTTCGACCTCGTCACCGTCGCCTTCGGCCTGCGCAACATGACCCACAAGGAGCGCGCGCTGGCCGAGATGGCGCGCGTGCTCAGGCCGGGCGGGCGGCTGCTGGTGCTGGAGTTCTCCAAGGTCGCCAAGCCGCTCGAGAAGGCCTACGACTGGTACTCCTTCAACGTGCTGCCGCGGCTGGGCCAATGGGTGGCGGGCGATGCCGAGAGCTACCGTTATCTGGCCGAGTCGATCCGCATGCACCCGGACCAGGCGACGCTGCGCGGCATGATGAAGGCGGCCGGCTTCGGCCATGTCGACGTGCACAACCTGAGCGCGGGGGTGGTGGCGCTGCATGTGGGCATCCGCTGCTGACCCGACCCGCGCCACGGGGGCGTTTGCAGCCCGTGAATTCCTGCCGCTTCGCCGTCGCCGGCCTCGACTGACCGCCGCTGTAGGGGGGTGCAAACGGGGGGCCGGCGACATGGAACTCCGAGGGGCGCGATTACACTGAAAGATGCAGTTTCGGCATGGATGTCGGCCACGTCGGCTCGGCATGCATCTGTAAGGAGCGCGGCGGATGACGAAAGCGGCTGAGCGTTGCGGGTATGGAGCGGTGGCCCCGGGGCTTCGGGGTCCGGTGTGGCTGGCCGTGGCCGTCGCGATGGCGGTGATCGCCGGCTGCGGTGGTCAGGGCGGCGACAAGCAGCCCTCGCAGGTGGCCGCCAAGGTCAACAAGGAAGAACTGTCCGTCCACCAGATCAACTTCGTGCTGCAGCAGATGCGCGGGCTCAAGCCCGAGCAGTCGGCGGAGGCCGGTCGGCAGGTTCTCGAGCGCCTGATCGACCAGGAGCTGGCCGTGCAGCGCGCCGAGGAGCTGAAGGTCGATCGGGACCCGGCGGTCATGCAGCAGATCGATGCGGCGCGCCGCGAGATCCTCGCGCGGGCCTACGGCGAGCGGGTCGGCCAGGCCGCGGCCAAGCCGACGCCGGCCGAGGTGACGGCCTACTACAACGCCACCCCGGCGCTGTTCAAGGAGCGGCGGGTTTACAACCTGCAGGAACTGACGATCGAGGCAGCGCCGGCCCAGATCGAGGAGCTGCGCAGCCGCCTCGCGGCGGCCAAGAGCGTGGAGGAGTTCGTCGGCTACCTCCGGTCGAACGACATCCGCTTCCGCGGCAACAACGCCGTGCGCGCCGCCGAGCAGCTGCCGCTGGCCAGCCTGGATGCCTATGCCCGTTTGAAGCCGGGCGACTCCTTGTTCAACCTCACGCCCTCGGGTGCGCAGGTGATCGTGCTCGCCGACGCCCGGCCCCAGCCGGTGGGCGAGGAGAAGGCGGGGCCGGCGATCGAGCAGTTTCTGCTCGCCGAGCGGCGCCGCAAGCTGGTCGAGGACGAAGTCAAGAAGCTGCGCGGGGCCGCCATGATCGAGTACGTCGGCGCATTCGCCGAGTCTGCGGCGTCGGCGGCCGCCAGCTCGGCGTCGGCCGCAGCGGCCGCCGCCGCGGCGACGGCGGCAGCGGCTTCGGCCGCGGCGCCGCTGCCGCGGTCGGAGCCGGCGCCGCTGCCGCCAGTGGTGCGACCCGCTCCGGTGGCCGAACGTCCCGTGCCGGCGGCGAGTGCGCTCGACGTCGACTCCATCAACAGTGGTATCGGACTGAAGCGATGAACCAGATTGTCTCGATCGCTCGGCGCCTGCTGACGGGCGCCCTCGTGGCCGCCAGCGGGGCGGTCTTGGCCCAGACGCCGCCGGCGACCCCACCGGCGGCCGCCACGCGCGCGACCGCTCCGGAGTACCGGCTCGCACCGGGCGATCAGGTGCGCATCACGGTGTTCCAGAACCCCGACCTCAGCGTCGAAACGCGCATCACCGAGGCCGGATCCATCACCTTTCCACTGATCGGCACGGTCAACTTGCGCGGGCTGACCACGTCCCAGGCCGAACGGCGCATCGCCGACGCCTTGCGCGACGGCAACTACGTCAAGCAGCCGCAGGTGTCGGTGCAGGTGTCGCAGGTGCGCGGCAACCAGGTCTCGGTGCTCGGCCAGGTGGGTCGGCCGGGACGCTATCCGATCGAGACGGGCGAACTGCGCCTCACGGACCTCCTCGCGACGGCGGGCGGCATCTCGCCGACGGGGGCGGATATCGTCACCGTCGTCGGCACGCGCAACGGCAAGCCGTATCGCGTCGAGGTCGACCTGCCGCGCGTGTTCGGCCCCGATCGGCGCAGCGAGGACGTGCTGCTGCAGAACGAGGACGTGGTCTGGGTGGACCGCGCGCCTTCGATCTACATCTACGGCGAGGTCCAGCGGCCGGGTGCCCACCGGCTGGAACGTGGTCTGACGGTTCTTCAGACGCTCGCGACCGCGGGTGGGCTGACGGCGCGCGGCACCGAGAAGGGCATACGGCTGCACCGCCGTTCGTCCGACGGCAAGGTCCAGATCATCCAACCGGGGATGGACGACCCGATGCGCGACGGCGACGTGCTGTACGTGCGCGAGAGCCTGTTCTGAGCCGCGGAGGACATCGACATGTCGATCGGTCAGTACCTGAGGATGCTGTGGGCCCGGCGCTGGGTGTTCCTGCTGGTGCTGCTGCTGGTCGGCGGCGCGGGGGTGGGCTATCAGCTGATGCAGCCCAAGCAGTACGTGGCCGATGTGTCGATGCTGGTCGAGACCCGACCCGATCCGATCCTCGGGGTGATGGCGCCGTCGATGCTCCAGCCGGCGTTCGTGGCCACGCAGGTCGACATCATCCGCAGCGAGCGCGTCGCCAGCCGCGTGGTCAAGGCGCTGGGCGTCGACAAGTCGGAGAACGCCGTGAAGGGCTGGCTCGACGAAACCGGCGGCAAGACGCCGATAGAGCGCTACTACGGTGAACTGCTGCTGAGCGGGCTGGCCGTCGAGCCCTCGCGCGGGACGAACTTCATCAACCTGTCGTTCACCGCGCCCGACCCGAAATTCGCCGCCGCGGCCGCGAATGCGTTCGCGCAGTCCTATCTCGACGTGGCGGTGGACCTGCGGGTCGAACCGGCGCGGCAGTACGCCGCGTGGTTCGACGAGCAATCCAAGGTGTTGCGCGCGGACCTCGAAGCCGCGCAGGCCCGGCTCTCCAAGTACCAGCAGGAGAAGGGCATCACCGACGAGCGTCTCGAGCAGGAGACCAGCCGCCTGACGATGCTGATGACGCAGGTCGCCTCGGCACAGGCCGAGCAAGCCGAGGCGTCGAGCCGGCAGCAGACGTCCGGCGGTGAGGCGTCGCCCGACGTGCAGCAGAGCTCGGCGGTGCAGGGCCTGAAGTCGCAGCTCGCGACGGCGCAGACGCGCCTGACCGAGATCAGCAACATCGTCGGGAGCAACCACCCGCAGCGGCTGGCGCTCGAATCGCAGATCACCGAGCTGAAGCGCCAGATCTCGGCCGAGATGCAGCGGGTGTCCGGCAGCACCTTCGCGGCATCGCGCGCCAGCGCCCGCAAGCTCGGCGAGCTGCAGTCGCTGGTCGAGCAGCAGAAGGCGCGCGTGCTGGCGCTGCGCGGCTCGCGCGACGACATCCAGGTGCTGGTCCGGGACGTCGAGAACGCTCAGCGTGCCTACGAGAACGCCCGCTCGCGGCTCAGCCAGCTCAGCCTCGAGAGCCAGACCAACCAGACCAACGTGCGCGTCATGAGCCCGGCCATCGAGCCGAGCGAGCCGTCGATGGCCAAGGCGCTCAAGCGTCTGGGCATCGCGGTCGCGGGCGCGCTGCTGGCCGCCGTGGCGGCGGCGCTCGGGCTCGAGTTCATCGACCGTCGGGTGCGCGCGCCGGAAGACCTGATGGCCATGGAAGGCGTCCCGGTGCTCGGCGTGCTCGGCCTGCCGGGATCGAAGCAGCCGGTGTTCCGTCAACTGTCCTACGGCGCCGGACCGGCGGTGCCGACACTGCCTCACGCGGGAGCGACCTGATGCGCATGAGCGTCACCACGGTCCCGACCCTGCCGAGGGCGAACCGAACCATCGGCGCGATCCTGGTCGACGCCGGCGTGCTGTCGATCGACAGCGCGGAGGCGATCCTTCGCCTGCAGCGGCAGAACAACCTGCGTTTCGGCGAGGCCGGCATCCGGCTCGGCCTGCTGACCGATGCCGACGTGCAGTTCGCGCTGGCGCGGCAGTTCGACTTTGCCTACCTGCGGCTCAGCGAACGCGCGAAGACCGTCAGCGAGGAGGTGGTCGCGGCCTACCAGCCGTTCAGCGTCAGCGTCGACCGCTTCCGCGCGGTGCGCAGCCAGCTGATGCTGCGCTGGTTCGACAAGTTCGAGGGCCGGCAAGTGCTGTCGGTGGTCGGCACCCATCGCGGCGAGGGACGCAGCTACATCGCCGCCAACCTCGCGGTGGTGTTCGCGCAGCTCGGCGAACGCACGCTGCTGATCGATGCCGACATGCGCTCGCCGCGCCAGCACGAGCTCTTCATGCTCGACAACAAGGTCGGCCTGTCGACCTTGCTGGCGCAGCGGTCGAGGGAGGAGGCGATCATCCGCATCTCCGACCTGGGTGGCCTCTCGGTGCTGCCGGCCGGGCCGGTGCCGCCGAACGCCCTGGAGCTGCTGAACCGGCCCAGCTTCGCCGAACTGCTGTCGCATGTTCGCAGCTCCTACGACGCCGTGATCATCGACACGCCGGCGCTCAGCGCCTCCGAGGACGCGATCCCGATCTCGATGGGCGCGGGCGCCGCCCTCGTGGTGGCGCGCGGCGGCCAGACGCGCGTGCACATGTTCAACGGCATGGTGTCCTGGTTGACCGGCGCCGGGGTCGCGGTCGTCGGCTCGGTCCTCAACGACATCCCGACCGGCCGGAAGAAGAAGTGAGCTCGTCGGCGCTGAACGGTCTGGCCGGGCTGCGCGGCCGATGGTGGCAGTCCGGGGCGGTCTGGGCGATGGCCGGGATGCTGGCGATGTACCTGCCGGTCTACCTGTCGGCCGCCAGCACGCTGTGGGATACCGACGAAAACGCCCACGCGCCGCTCGTGCTGGCGATCGCGGTGTGGCTGTTCTGGGGCTTGCGGCAAGCCCTGGCCGAGGGCGTTGCGGCACCGTCGGCCGGCGCCGGCTGGAGCGTCTTCGTGTTCGGGCTGCTGTCCTACATCCTGGGGCGGTCGCTGGGCGTCTCGGTGCTCGTGTTCGGTTCGCAGCTGTTCATCGTCGGCGGCGTCTTGCTGCTGCTCAAGGGGGCGCCGGCGTTGCGACTCGCCTGGTTCCCGGTCTTCTACCTCGTCTTCATGATCCCGCTGCCCGGCACGCTGATCGACGCGGCGACCGGGCCGCTGAAGCAGTGGGTGTCGGTGATCGTCGAGACGCTGCTGTTCGCGGTGGGCTATCCGATCGCGCGCAGCGGCGTCGTCATCTCGATTGGCCAGTACCAGATGCTCGTGGCCGATGCCTGTTCCGGGCTGCATTCGATGTTCAGCCTCGCGGCGCTCGGCTCGCTGTTCATGTACCTGATGGGCCGGCCGAGCCGCCTGCACAACGCCGTGATGATCGCGGCGATCGCGCCGATCGCGTTCGCGGCCAACATCGTGCGGGTGATGGTGCTCGTCCTGATCACCTACCACTTGGGCGACGAAGCCGGGCAAGGTTTTCTGCACGGTGCCGCCGGCATCGTGCTGATGCTGGTGGCGCTGGTCGCGTTCTTCGCGCTCGATGCCCTGCTGCTGGCGCTGCTGCGGCCCGCATCGCCGAGGGCGGTCGCCGATCGATCATGACGACCGTCGCGCTGCGCTGCGTGCGTCTCGCCCGTTGCGCACCGAGCGTCGCTGGCTGGAGACGGCAGCTTGTCTGAGCATCTGATCGCGCTGCCGGTGATCCTCGTCCTGGCGGGCGCGGTCTTCATCGGCGCGATGGGGCCGATCACCGCCCAGGCCTGCTCGCCCCAGGACTTCCGGCGGCGCCGCAACCTGTGGTTCGTTCTCACGCTGGCGGCCTTCCTGACGCACAGCTTCTGGCTCTTCATGGTCGTCGCCGCCCTGGTCCTGGCGTTGACGGTCAAGGCGGAGTCGAACCGGCTTGCGCTGTTCTTCGGGCTGATGCTCGCGGTGCCGCCGATCGCGGCCTCGGTGCCCGGGCTCGGGGTCTTCAACGAACTGTTCTCCATCAACCTCATGCGCCTGCTGGCGCTGGTCGTGCTGCTGCCGACCTATCTGGTGTTGCGGGGGCAGTCCGGCGTCGACCCGTTCGGACGCTTGTGGTGCGACAAGCTGCTGCTGGGTTATCTCGCGCTCGAGGTGGTGCTGACCCTGCCGTACCGGACGGTGACGAGCGTGCTGCGGGACAGCGTGTTCTACGCCTTCACCGACGTCTTCCTGCCCTACTACGTGGCGAGCCGGTCGCTGCGGACGCTCAAGGCCTTCCGGGACGCGATCGCCGCCTTCGTGGTCGGCGTGCTGGTCCTCAGCGTCATGCTGATGTTCGAGTTCGCGCGTTCGCGGCTGCTCTACGTGAGCCTGGCCCCGGCGATGGGCGTGTTCGACTACGGCTGGGGCACCTACCTCGGGCGCGCCGGCGGCATGCGTGCGATGGCGAGCATCGGGCACCCGATCGCGGCCGGCTACACCTGCGCCGTGGCGCTGGGGCTGTACCTCTACCTGCAGCGCTTCGTGCCGGGCGTCCTCGCGCGCAGGGTCGGCGCGCTGGTGCTGGTGGGCGGGATGGTCGGCGCCCTGTCGCGGGCCCCGTGGGTCGGCGCCGCGTTCATCGTGGTGGTCTTCGTCGTGCTCGGTCCGGCGCCCAAGCGGGGACTCATGAAGATCGGCCTGGCGGTGCTGCTGGCCCTGCCCTTGCTGATCCTGACCCCGGCCGGCCAGCGCTTCATCGACCTGCTTCCCTGGGTGGGGACGGTCGAGGCCTACAACGTCGAAGGGCGCGAGCGGCTGGCCGAGGTCGCCTACCGCGTGTTCCTGCAGAACCCCTTCTTCGGGCGCTTCGACTACACCGGCAACGACGAGATGGAGAGCCTGCGGGGCGGCCACGGCATCATCGACACGGTCAACACCTACGTGGTGGTGGCGCTCCGCGGCGGCGGTGTGTCGCTGGCGCTGTTCTGCGGCTTCTTCCTGGTGGCCGGCGCCTCGCTGTTGCGCGCCATGCGACGGGTGAGCGACCATGGCGACGAGGGCAAGCTGCTCGGGCGCGCGCTGTTCGCGACGCTGATGGGCATGCTGTTCATGATCGGCACGGTGAGCCCGGTGCTCGACATCCCGACGCTCTACTGGTCGGTGGGCGGGCTGATGGTGGCCTGCGTCCGGCTGCTCGAGCAGCGCAGGGCGGCGCCGCTGGTCGCCGCGGCGCCCCGCGCCGCTCCCGGGCCGCGGCGCATGCCGGGCACGGGGGGCTCGTTCTCCCCCCACGGATCCGGACGGAAATGAACTGCCGGCGCGCTGCGCGCCGGCCGACCCCATGGCACACCCCGAGCGCGGCCCCTACATCCCCTCCCTGGACGGTCTGCGCTGCGTCGCGATCCTGCCGGTGTTCCTGTCGCATGCGCTGATCGCGGCCAACCTGCCCAGCGTCGTGCCAGGCAACTTCGGCGTCACGCTGTTCTTCTTCCTGTCCGGCTACCTCATCACCACGCTGATGCGCATCGAGTTCGAGCGCACCGGGACGGTGAGTTTCCGGCTGTTCTACCTGCGGCGGGCGCTGCGCATCTTCCCCACCTGCTATCTCGTGCTGGCCCTGGCGGCCGCCTACGGCTGGTACGCGGGAACGACGGACCCGTGGTGGCTGCTCGGGCAGGTGCTGCAGCTGACGAACTACCAGATCATTTCGGGCGGCTGGATGGCGCCCATTGCGCCCCACACCGCCGTCTACTGGTCGCTCGCCGTGGAGGAGCACTTCTACCTCGTCTTCCCGGCGGTGTTCCTGCTCGCGGTCCGCGCCGGATCGCGGCAGCGGCTGGCGGCGCTGCTGGCGATCGCCTGCGGGCTCGTGTTCGTCTGGCGTTGCGTGCTCGTCTTCGGCCAGGGCATGCCCTACGACCGCACCTATCTGGCCACCGACACGCGCATCGATTCGATCCTGTTCGGCTGCATCCTGGCGCTGTGGGGCAACCCGGCGCTCGATCCGACCCGGTTCAGCGAGTCGACGTGGAAGCGGGTCCTGCTGCCGGCGTCCGTGGTCTGCATCCTGCTGTCCTTCCCGTTGGAGCGGGCGCTGCGCGAGACGGTCGGCTACTCGCTGCAGGGGCTGTGCCTGTACGCCGTGTTCGTCACCGCGATCCGCTACCCGCACTGGGGCGTGATGCGGTGGCTGAACGCGCCGCCGGTGCGGTGGCTCGGCTTGCTGAGCTATTCGATCTACCTGATCCATCCGTCGATGCTGGCCCTGGCCAAGGCGAGCGTCGGCAGCGCCTTCGCCGTCATGGCGCCCACCGCCGCGGTGTTCACCGTGGCCGCGGCGGCGCTGCTCTACCACGGCATCGAGCGGCCGCTGGGTCGGCTGCGCAAGCAGTTCAGCGTGGTGGCGAATCCGGGCGGCGCCGTCGGGACGGTCGGCGGCCGGGCGATGGTGAATTGATCGGCCGGCGGCCGCCCCCGGTCGAGCCGTTCGCCCAGAGGCAAGTCATGCTCCAATTCGGACTGTCGCGACGGACCCGCGAGGGCAGCGGGCGGATCGACTACACATGAATGCCCAGGCGGCGCGGCAGGGAGGCCGACCCGATTGAAGCTGCATCTGCGTGGCATGCGCGGCGAGCTGTTCACCGCAACCTACAGTTTCGCGGCGATCGGGCTCATCAAGTTCGGCAGCAGCGTCATCACGACGCGCATCCTCTATCCCGAGGCCTACGGGATCGTGAGCATGATCGCGGCCATCGCCTTCGTGCTCGACATGATGTCGGACCTCGGCGCGATGACGCTGATGGTGCGCCACGAGAAGGCCGAAGAGCCGGCGTACATCAACACCGCGTGGACGCTGCGGCTGATCCGTGGTTGCATCAATGCGACGCTGCTGTTGTTGCTGGCGCCCTGGCTGGCCGACTTCTACGGTGCGCCCGAGCTCGCGCCCGCGCTGCGGCTGTACTCGGTGTGCTTCGTCATCGACGGGCTCGAGTCGATGGCTTTCATGCTGGCGATCCGTCGTCAGCGGTCGAGCCTGTTCAACCTGTGCGAGCTGTTCGCCGTGACCGTGACCACGGCGATGTCGATCGGACTCGCGCTGCTGCTGCGCAACCATTACGCGATCGTCATCGGCATGATCGTGCATCGGCTGCTGATGACGTCGCTGAGCCACTGCTTCTACCGCGAGCACCGTCCGCGCATCCAGATCGACCGCGCGGCCGCCGCCGACCTGTTCCAGATCACCAAGTTCGTGCTGCCGTCGAGCATCGTGACGCTGCTGATGACGCAGTACGACAAGGGCGTCTTCCTCAAGTTCTTCGACTTGCGTCAGCTGGGCCTGTACGGCCTTGCGCTGAACATCATCCAGATCGTCGACGGCCGACTCGTGCGGCTCGCCCGTACCGTTCTGTTCCCGCGGTGTGCCGAGGCCTTCCGGCGCGATCCCGGCAGCCTGGCGCACCACTACTACCAGGGCAGCGTGCGGTTCCATGCACTGATCCTCGCCGTGCCCGCCGGGGTCGGCGG
Organism: Methylibium sp.; assembly: GCA_035476815.1. Lineage (GTDB taxonomy): Bacteria > Pseudomonadota > Gammaproteobacteria > Burkholderiales > Burkholderiaceae_C > Methylibium. The sequence goes on along the minus strand of DATILD010000023.1, from coordinate 62,727 downwards.
GCTGGCTCCGCTGCTGGTCGAAGTGGCTTTCGATCACCGCTACCACGAGGCAGGGTTCATCCTCCAGGCCTTCTCGGTGCGCAGCGTGCTGGTCGCGCTGGCCAGTTCGTCCGAAGCCGTCCTGTTGGCGATCGGCCACGTCCACATGGGTCTGATCGGCAACGTGCTCCGGCTCGCTTGGGTGGTCCCGGCCAGCCTGCTCGGGTATATGGCCGGCGGGTTCGATGGCTTCGTGATCGGCGTGGCCTCGGAGCCCCTCGGCGCGCTGATCGCGTACCTCGTCGTCCAGCGCCGGAGCCACTTGCTGAGCTTCCGGTACGAGGGGTTCAGGTTCGCGTACGCCGCGGCGGTTTTCGCGACGGCATTCGAGATGGCGCAATTGGGTCAACGTATCATGTTGACATCGCACTGACAGCAGGGCGGTGTCGGCGATGGTGGCGGCTGCGCCGCATTCGGCATCGTTCAGTCCATGCGGCGCAGCGCCGCTTCCTATGAAGGAAGATCGAGCTTGATGATGGTGATGCCTGGTGGCAGGTCGGGGACGATCGCGGGGGCCGGAGCGCCCGCGCCCGCAGCGTGATGGAGCCGGCATTCGCGCCCGCGCGGCCGCTCGTCTTCGTCGCCGGCGCGCTGCGTTCCGGGTCGACGTTGTTGTCCCTGATGCTTGCCCGGCACCCGTCGATCGACTGCCCCGGCGAGTTCGACTACCTGTTCGACGCCTTGGGCGAGGACGGCGGTGCGGCGGCGGCGGCCGGGATCGATCAGGAGAGCCTCGACGCCTTCCTGCAGGAACACTACGGCTTCCTCATGCAGGGACTGGAGATGGCGCCGGCCGCGTCGACGAGCGCCCGGCTGCGCGCGCATGCGGCGCGTTTCGCCGTGGACGACAAGGTGCTCGCCCTGTGCGTCCATCGCGGCTTCCTCAGCGCGCACGAGATCTTCCCGGAGGCACGCTTCATCCACCTGCTGCGCGATCCGCGCGACTGCGCGCGTTCGGCGATTGGCATGGGGTGGGCCGGCAACGTCTACCACGGCCTGAAGCCCTGGCTCCGCGCCGAGCGCAGTTGGGAGCGCCTGCGGCCCCGCCTGACCGAGGACCAGTTCATCGAAGTGCGCTTCGAGCAGCTCGTCGCCGAGCCGCAGCGCGAGTTGACGCGCGTCGCCGCGTTCCTCGGCCTGAGCTTCGACCCGCGCATGCTCGACCTGTCCGGTAGCAGCTATGCGCCACCGTCTGCCCGCTTCGCAGACCAATGGCGCCGCACGATGAGCCCGCGTGATCAGGGCTTGGTGTGCACGCGCGCGGGTGACCTGATGGTCCGACGCGGCTACGAGCGCAGCGGCTCGCATGCGTCGCAGCTCGCGTGGCCGGCGGCGGCGCTGCTGAGCTTGCACGATCGCATGGTCCGGCACCGCTTCCGGATCGACCGGTTCGGGCCGAGGCTCTATGTCAGCGAACTGCTGGGGCGGCTGCCCGGCCTGCGGGATCTCCACCGCCGGACCGTGAGCGAGATGCTCGTGATCGACAAGAGGTTCATGCAGTGAGCGGTCGCTAACTGCCCCCGCACATCGGGATACGCATGGAGCCGGGCGTTCCCGAGCCGGACCGCCTGCGCCGGCACCGGGACCCGCCGTCGTTGCGCGCCGCGACCCGCCTCGCGCCGCGAGCGGCTCGATTTCGTGAAAAGTTCATCCCGTTGCGGCGTTAACACGCCCGTTGTGGCATTCCTAGAACGTGCCGTTACAGCTTGGGCGGCGCCATTAACGACTCAGCACGGAGTCCGGTCCGGGGCCTGAGGTCTACTAAGGCATCCCTAGTTTGCAGTAGGCCCTTTCGGCTGCTCAGACGGGATGCGTTTCGATACCTCGGTATCGAGCGCCGGCCGTCTGGACGTCCCAGACGGCCGAGTGCCACCCAACTAGACCCTTCTGCCAGCTCTCGAGTGGAGTGTTGATGACTGACGATTTGCTCAAGCGCGTGTGTGGTCTTGCGGTGGTGGTAACGGTTACAGGTTTGGCAGGTTGTGGTGGTGGCGGCAGCGTCGAGGGCGACGAACTCGACCGCGCCGGGCCGACGGAAGCGGCGACGGCCACGTCCGCCTGGGTGCGTGTCGCAGGCGAGGGACAGGCCTTCAGTGTGGCCGGCACGTCATCGGTCCGCTATGGCGCAGGTCTCCTGTGGGTGCGCCGCTCGGTGAGCGGCAGCGCGACATGCACCGCAGCCTTCTTCGGCAGTGACCCGGCGCCGGGCATCACCAACTCCTGCGAGGTGCTGACCGACACCACGGTGGCAGTCGCTCCCGGCGAGTACCGCTGGTCCGATGCGTCGACCTGGGGCGGTTCGGTGCCGGGGGCCGGTGCCGAGGTCGTGATCCCGGCCGGCCGCACGGTGGTGCTGGACCGCGCGACCGCGGCGCTGGGGGCGCTGCGCATCGAAGGGACGCTGCGCTTCGCCAACGACCGCGATCTGGCCGTGACGGCGCGGTCGATCCGGGTCTCGGGGGCGCTGCAGATCGGCAGCGAGACGCAGCCCTATGCCCACCGCGCGGTGATCACGCTCAATGGCGTGCCGGGCACGGTCAATGACGGCGTGTCCCGCGGCTTGCTGGTGGACGGTGGCGCGCTCCAGATCTATGCCACGTCGCCTCGGCCCGCGTGGACCAAGCTGAACGCGCACGCCGGCGCCGGCGCGACGGCGCTGACGCTGGCGCAAACCACCGATTGGCAGGCCGGGCAGACCGTCGCGGTGGCGCCGACCGACTACTACGGCCGTGGCACGACCCAGCGCCTGACGCTGCGCAGCGCCGCGGGCGACCGCGTCGCGACCAACGCCGGGTTGGCCACGTTCCGGTGGGGGCAGCTGCAGTACATGACCCGCGCCGGCATGAGCCTCACGCCGGACCCCGACTACGTGCCGGTCACCCCGACCTCGCCGACCGTCCTGGACGAGCGGGCCGTGGTCGCCAACCTGAGCCGCGGCGTCGTCATCCAGGGACCGGACGACAGCCACTGGAACGACCGGGGCTTCGGCGCCCACGTGATGATCATGGGCCTGCAGTCGCGGGTGGTGGTCGACGGGGTCGAGTTCCGCCGCGTCGGCCAGGCCGGCGCTCTGGGCCGCTACCCCTTTCACTGGCACATGCTCAGCTACAACCCGGGCACGGGCGCGCTGCTCGGGGACGCGACGGGCCATGTGCTGCGCAACAGCGCGATCTGGGACTCCGCCAACCGCTGCGTGGTCGTGCACGGCACCAACGGCGTGCGCGTCGTCAACAACATCTGCCAGGACATCCGCGGCCATGCCTTCTTCCTGGAGGACGGTTCGGAGCGGCGCAACGTGTTCGTCGGCAACGTCGCCCTGCTGATGCGTGCGCCGGCCGCCAATGTGCGGTTGCAGGTGCACGAGGCCGACGGCTTCCAGTTCGGCTCGTCCGGCTTCTGGCTGACGAATCCGGACAACATCGTGCGCAACAACGTGGCCGGGGATGCTTCCGGCAACGGGTTCTGGATGTCCTACCGGCACGTGCCCCTGGGCCTGTCGGCGCTGGTGCCCGTCATGCCGGACCGGCTCCGGCATGGCGCCTTCGAACACAACACCGCGCATTCGAACCGCGGTCCCGGGCTGCTGCTGGACTGGGTGCCGGTCGACGCCGCGGGCAACGTGACGCCCAATCGCTACATCCCGACGGCCGACGGCAGCGACAACACCGCACTCGCGAACCAGGTCCGTTTCGAACTGCGTCGCATCACGTCCTACAAGAATCTCGACGGCGCCTACCGGAACCGATCGCAGGGGCCGAGCTACCTCGAGTGGATGACGGCGGACAACGTCGGGACGCATTTCGCCGGGGCCGGGGACTTCGGGCTCGTCGCGCGCGGCCTCATGGTCGGCTACAGCCTGAACCACCGCACGGCCTATCCGACAGCCTCCGGCGAGATGCCGACGGCCTTCGCCAGCTACCACTCGACCTTCGATCTGCGCAGCAACACCGTCGTCAACTTCCCCTACGTCGACAGTCATTCGAGCGGCACCTTCAAGACCAACGACTACTACCTGGTGCCGGTCGACAAGGGCCTGGTCCGCAACGCCAGCAACCGGCTGGTGGGCAGCCATCCGGGCTACCGCATGCCCTCGCCCAACGTCGACGCCAGTTCCACCAGCGCCGTGCCCCTGGCCGGTGCCTTGTGGGACGCTCATGGCTACTGGGGCCCCGCGGGCAACTTCTGGGTCTACGACCTGCCGTTCTACACGGCGGGCGGGCCTTGCACGGCGGTCGTGCCGGCCGGCAGCAATGGCATGAGCTGCGCCGGACAGTACTTCGGCGTCTATCACCTGCAGACCGACTTCGACAACAGCCGCTATGCCTTCTCGTCACCGATCGAGGCGATCCGCCAGGATGCGAACGGCACCGAGATCGGGCGCTGGAGCCTCCTCGGCGGGGGCGCATCGAACATCGACCACTTCCAGCACTTCGCGGCGCGCAACGGCGGGCGGTACGTGCTGCGCTTCCCGGGTCGACCGCTGCCGCGCCGACTGGCCTTGAGCGTCAGCAACGCCTATCGGGCCAGCGATTCGATGCTGCTCGCGGTCAGCTTCGACGGCACGGTCACCGCCGGCGGCCACCTCGTGTCGGGGTTCGCCTACAGCCGCGAGTCGGCCAGCGCACCGCAGTACATGCGGCGGTTCCAGCAGGTCAGCTCGCTGGCGGCGGTGATGGCCGGGAGCGGTGACCGGATCTGGCAGGACCGCACCAACAACCTGGTGTGGGTGCGCATCCAGGGCGGCCTGCCTTACCCGAACCTGGAGAATCTCAGGGTGAACTCGGACGAGGCCCTGTACCGGCCGCTGAGCGTGGTGCTGACCGCGCAGTGAGGACCCGCCGCGGGCTCAGCGCGACGTCTCAGCGGCTTCGGCGGTGCCGGTGAAACGGGCCCGGTCGGCGGCCGACAGCGCCGCCACCAGGTCGGCGACGAAGCGGTCATGGGCGGCAAAGGCAGCCGCCGGGTCGCCGTCGATCGAGGACACCCTCACCAGCAGCCCGTCCGGGACTCTGCCCGTCAGCGCGAGCCGGAGTTCGATCAGCCGGCGCTCGAGGCGGCTGCCGCTGCTCAGCACCACCTCGCCGAAATTGAACCAGTAGGTGACCGGCTCCAAGCGCGTGCCGCGCCGGGTGTCGAGGCGCTGGGCCGCGATGGGACCGAACGGCGTGGCGATCGATTGGGCATGTTGCGCCGCCACCGTGAAGCCCTGGGCCGGGTAGCACACCTCCGGCATATGCGCCGCGAGGCCGCCGCGCTGGTCGTCTCCATAGGCGAGCGACAGCATCACCCGATAGCCCGACGCATCCACATAGGTGCGGTTCAGCATCTGGCTGTAGATCTTGTCGAGCAGTTCCTGGGCCTGCGGATTGACGACCAGCACGCCGCCCTGCTTGGCCTCCTGCCACGAACCGAAGCGCTTCGGCACCACCGCGTCGAGCACGTAGCGCGGCTGGGCCGGCGCTGCGGCGCGCAGCCGCGTCGGGTCCAAAGCGAAGCCGGCGAGCGACGCGGTGACCATCAGGCCGGCCAGCAGCAGGGGTAGTCGCAACGACTGCATCACGCGATCCGTTCGGTCATCGCCGAGCGCTGCAAGCGCCACAGCGAGTCGTCGACATGCCGCCAGGCGTCCATGCCACCCTGGCACAGGCGCTTGAACAGCCAGAGAGGGTCGCCGCCCTCGACCTTGACCCGCGGCAGCCGCGCCGGGTCGGCGCCGCGCAGCACCGTGCCGTGCTGCGCGATGAACACGCTGCGGTAGCCGCACTCGAGCAGCAGCTGGGCGGTGGCCGGGTTCTCGTCCGGGCGCATGCCGAAAGGGTAGGCGAAGGAGTGCACCGGCCGACCGGTGCAGGACTCCAGCAGATCCTTCGACCGCAGTGCTTCGGAGCGCGCTTCGTCCGGCGACAGCTTCGCGATCGACCGATGCGTGTGGGCATGCGAGCCGACCGTCAGCCCGGCTTCGTACAACCGTGCGACCTCGTCCCAGCTCAGGTAGCGCTCGCCGGGCGCGCTGACGCCGACCAGCCCGGTGGTCACGTAGGCGACGCCTGGAATGCCGTAGCGCTGCATGATCGGCGCGGCCACCGTCCAGACGCTGCTGTAGCCGTCGTCCATCGTGACCAGCACCGAGCCGTCGGCCAGGGCCTTCTCGCCGCGGGTGAAGGCGAGCAGGTCGTCCAGCGACACCGCCAGCCCGCTCTCGCCCAGCCAGCGCATCTGGGCCTCGAACGAGGCCACATCGACACACCACGGGTCACGCCTGCATGTGCCGAAGCGGTGGTAGGTCAGCACGCGCACGGTGGGCCCATTCCGCGAACGCGGCGCGATGGCCGTGCGAGCCGCGCTGCCCAGCACGACCGCGCGGCGCGCGATCTTCTTGACCGCCCATCGATGGACCGCGACCGTCATGCGCTGGCCCTTGCATCCGTCGCGGCCCACCGGCTGGCGAGCACGCGGCCAAGGAACTTGGGGTTGCCGATCAGGTAGCGCCGCGCCTTGTGCGGCTGCCGCAGCAGCAGGTGCAGCCATTCGTGGCCGCTCGCCCGCACCCACCGCGGGGCCCGCACGAGGTCACCGACCCAGTAGTCGAACAGCCCACCCGTGCCCATGCAGACCGGGACATCGAGCGCGGGCAGGTGGCGGGCGATCCACTGCTCCTGCTTCGGGTTCCCCATGCCGACCAGCAACAGGTGCGCGCCGGAGGCGTTGATGCGCTCGATGACCGCGGGCGTCTGCGCCTCGTCGAGGTAGCCATGGTGGCAGCCGGCCTGTGTCCAGCCGCCGAAGGCCTGCCGCGCATGTGCGGCGGCGCGCTCGATGCGTTCCGGGGTGTTGCCGAGCAGGAAGTAGCGCAGCCCGCGGCCAGACAGTCTGTCGAACAGCAACGGCACCAGGTCGGTGCCGTTGACGTTGTCCTTGAGTCGCGCGCCGTGCAGCAGCCGGGCGGCCCAACGCACACCGGTGCCGTCACCGAACACCCGGTCGGCACTGCGCAGCGTGGCGCGGAAGCCCGGGTCGTCGCAGGCGAGGTTGAGCGTGTGGGCGTTGACGAAGAACACGCTGCGGCTGCGGCGCGGTTGCTCGCTCAGCGACTGTTCAAGCCACGCGAGCGCCTCGGACATCGTCCAGTCGGTCACCGGCACACCAAGCACCGACAAGGTCGCGGCGGGCCGCGGCGCAAGCGCAGACGCCAGCGCGCTCATGCCGCAGCGGCGAGGCCCGCCTCGAGCCGGGCGCGCAGGGCCTTGCGATCGACCTTGCCGTTGGCGTTCAGCGGGAACTCGGTCAGGACATGCACGGCGCTCGGCTGCATGTAGGGTGGCAACCGTTCGATGACCCGCGCGCGCACGGCCTCGGCGTCGATCGACTCGCCGCAGAGGAAGCCGACCACGCCGTCGGCGCCGCTCGGCGTGACCGGCCAGCCGATCGCGACGGCCGTGTCGACCGCGGCCTCCTCGCGCAATGCCGCCTCGATTTCGCCGAGCTCGACGCGGTAGCCCTGGATCTTGATCTGGTTGTCGATCCGGCCAAGGTAGACCAGCGGCCGGTCGCCCTCCGGCCGCCGCACCAGGTCGCCGGTGCGGTAGTAGGTCTCGGTGCGGCCCGGTGGCTGCACGAAGGCCGCCGCGGTGCGCTGCGGGTCCTGGTAGTAGCCCAGCGTCAGTTGCGGGCCGGTCATCAGCAGCTCGCCCGCTTCGCCCGGGGCGACTTCGGCCAGCTGCTCGTTCGCGACCAGCACCTTCATGCCGGGATAGGGGACGCCGATCGGCACGATGCCCAGCTCGCACTCGGCCGGCGAGCGCTGCGCGTCCCAGCGGTACAGGGTGCAGGCGATCGTCAGCTCGGTCGGGCCGTAGAGGTTCTCGAGGATCGCGTTCGGCGCGGCCTCGGCCCAGCGCTGCATCACGTCGGCGGTCAGCGCCTCGCCGCAGAACAGGCCGAGCCGCAGGCCCGGGTACTTGCCCGGCTTGAGGATGCGCAGCCGGTTCATCAGCACCGCCGTCGACGGCACCGAGAACCACACCGTGATGCGGCGCTCGGTGATGTACTTGCCCGGCAGCGCCTTCTCGCCCGCCGTCGGGCAGCACAGGCAGGCGCCACGCTCCCAGGCCACGAACATGTCGAAGGCTGACAGGTCGAAGGTCAGGTCGAAGGTCTGCGAGAAGCGGTCGTGCTCGGTGATGCCGTAGCGCTCGACCATCGCATCGACGAAGGCCGTGACGTTGCGGTGCGCCACCATCACGCCCTTGGGCTGCCCGGTGCTGCCCGAGGTGAACAGCAGGTAGGCGATCCGATCCGGGTCACTCGGCACGGGAGACTCGCCGGGCCGGGCGTCGATCAGCTGCTCCTTGCCCAGGAAGCGGTGGGTCGGCCAGCGCCGGCCGAGCGCCTCGCAGTCGCTGCCGTCCGGCAGCAGGATCAGCAGCGGCTGGTCGATGCCCGTCAGCAGGTCCTCGAGCTGCCGTGCGGCGTGCGCGTCGACGACGAGACTGCGGCAGCCCGAACGGACGAGCATCGCGCGCGTTCGATCGATGGGGAAGGAGGGGTTCAGTGGCACGTAGCCGTGCCCGCGCAGCAAGGCGGCCAAGACGCCGGCGAAGGCGGTGACCGAGCGCTGGGCGAACACCGCCGTCAGCAGGGGCTCGCCGGCATCGCCATGCGCCTGCAGCGTCGTGGCCTGGCCGGCCGCCCGGCCGGCCAGGGCCGCATAGCTCCAGATCTCGTCGCCGATCTGCAGCGCCGGCCGGTCGGGATGGCGCAGGGCGCTGGCCAGGAAGCCCGATCTCACCGTCCGCCGTGCATCAGGCCCCATCACGTCCGCCCTCAGGCCGTCACGAAGAAGGTCGCGTAGAGCGTGTCGATCGAGGTGAAGGCCTCTGGCTCGATCGCGTCCGCATCGACCTCGTCGCCGCGCAGGCTTTCGATGAACAGCACGAACTCGACGATGTCCAGCGACGACAGGATGCCCTCTTCGAGGATGTGCGTCGCGTCGGAGAAGTCGGCACTGGGGGGGGTCTTCGCGTGCTTGCGGATCCAATTCCGCAGCTTGTCCTTGATCTCGTGCTCTTGCATGGTCCTCAGGCGCCGTTCACAGCGTCGGTTCCTCGGCGAGCAAACCGCACTCGAGGAAGTAGTTGACCAGTTTGGCGCTGACCCGCTTGCGCTGCGCGACGCAGGCGGGATGGGTCATCGCCAGCTGGCGCAGTTCGTAGGCGTCGGCGAGGCCGGCGTCACGGTACATCGTCGGGTTGTAGTAGTCGCCCCAGGAGGCCCGCAGGTACTCGGCCAGCCAGGCGCGGAAGCCCGCCAGCGCTTCGTCCGACCAGGTCGAGCGGTGCTGCTCGAACAACTCCGCCAGGTAGCGGCGGCCGAAGGTGAGGTGCCGCGCCTCGTCGACCTGGTGCACGCGGTTGATCTCGCGCACCAGCGGCTCGCAGCGCTCGTCGCGCGAGATCGCCTGGTTGTAGTAGTCGCCCAGCTCCTCGACCACCATCACCTTGCAGAAGAACGCGACCTCCTCCTCGCCCTTGGAGTAGTCGCGCGGCAGCGTGATCTTCTTCTCCGGGTAGACCTTGCCCATGTAGCGGCGGCAGAACTCGCCGAACATGACCATGTGCTTGTTCTCTTCGTCGACGAAGTGGTGCAGGTACTCCGTGACCGGCATGCTGCTGTGCTTGCTGTACAGCCGGTGCACCAGCCCCTGCACCAGCGGACGTTCGCCCTGCAGCACGAGGCTGAAGAAGTTGCCGATTTCGTAGAAGCTCAGGCGCTTGCGCTGCGCTTCGTCCAGCGCCTCCCAGGCGTCGGTGCCGTAGATCGAGATCAGTTCGGGCGGCATGCACCACGCCCCCTCCTGCAGACGCTCGGGCCAGTCGAAGGCGCTGTACGGGTCCCACAGCTTCTTGCGGGACGCGCGGGTCAGGCGCGTGGCAAGGTCGGATGCGGTTTCCATGATCAAGACTCCATGACAACGATCAAAGTCAGATACGAGGACTCAGGCACGAGGCAGGCGGTTCCTGGGGACCCTGACCTAGGGGGTAGGCTACAGCGACATCGGCCCGTGCCCGTCCAGATTCGTCATGTGCAGCCCGCGGACCGTCACGTCGAAAGGCTCGAACAACGCCCTGAGCGCGGGGGACGCGGCGAACAGGCGGCGGTTCTCGAACACAAGACAGCCGTTGTCCGCGAGGGCGCGGATCCATTCCGGATGAGCCTGATTCGACACGATCACATCGACCCCTCGATCGCGCAGGAACCGCATCGCGGAAGCCGCCACCGCACCTGCATCGCACGGCTTGGCCAGTGTATCAACGATGGACCCGACACGAAGGTCGCCGAAGCGCGGGTCCCCCTGCATCCGGGTGTCCATGACAACGGCCCAGCCGAGAATTCTTCCCGCTTCTTCGACCTTCAGTCGCATGACCGGCGGCCAGCCGCCGATCGGCAGCAGCGCATTCATCGACGCGGCGTCCCGGACCGCGATCGCCGCGTAGTCGTCTCGGCAGGCGCGCCAGAGATCGTCGGCCCAGGGCCCGAACGCAGGCACCTCGTGCGCCGCGGCGCGGCTGGGACGTCCGGCGCGCAGGCGCCGCCAGGCTTGCACGCCGTGAATCGCCGCAGCGCCCAGGCCGGTGAGCGCCAGCAGATCCAGCGCTGCCCGCCGGGCGGCGCTGCCGCGCAGCAGACGGTTCAGGCGCAGGAAGCGCCCGGCATCGACGATCTGCAGCGCGAAATGGGTCTCGTGCATGGCCCAGCCCATCTTCTGGAGCATCTGCACGACCGGCTGCTCGTTGCCGCCGTGGCCCCAGCTGTAGAGCTCGGGACGCTTCTTGAGCATGTCGCGCATCATGCGCAGGCCCAGGGTGTTGAAGCGCGGATCCACCGATCCCTCGGAGAACGGGCCCTGCCAGTCGGTGATGACGCGGATTTCACCGCGCACCCACCAGTCCTGCGGCTTGAGCGCAAAGGCGCCGCGCACGCTGCCGTCGTCGTCGACGGCGACGTGGTACTCGCGCCAGACCGTCGCACCGGGGTGCTTGGGTATCCAGTGCGGCGCGGGATCGACGTAGAAGCCCCATGGGGAGCCGCCGGCCCGCATGCGCTGGTTGAATGCTTCGACCGCGTCACTGAAGCGGCTTTCGTGGGGAACGATCTGGATGGCCATGCGGTCGGATCGTGGACGGTGGCGCGGCGCGTCTGGCCTGGGGCTGGATGCGGCTATGGCCGAAAGTGGCGCGACTCTAACCAGTTTGACACCCCGGCGGCAGCGCCGATGCGCTGGTCCGTTGTCGAGGCCCCAAGGTGTGGCCTTGACCGCGGCGCGTGAGCCGGATCAACTGACCGCTTGGCTGGTGGCCGTCGCGTGACTGCAGGCCCAGGCCCTGGCGGCAGGACGGTTGACGGGCGGAGAGGCGGGGGATGGCAGCGGTGCAGGCTCGATCGAGCGCCAAGGAGTGGCTCCGGGCCGTGCTGGCGGGGGTCTGGATCGCCGCGACGGCGGTGGCCCAAGGCGCGGATGCGCCGGCGGCAGCTTGGCAGCCGCGGTCGATGGCGACCTACTTCGTCTCGGGCCACAGTCTGACGGACGATCCGTATGCGCAGTACGTCGCGCAGCTGGCGGCGGGCTTCGGTCTGTCGGCGCAGTGGAACCAGCAGATCGGCCTGGGGTCGCCGATCCGCGGGCGCACCCGCCCGACGCCCGACGGGCCCTGGTCCGGCTACCGGCACGGCAAGAACCGCGGCGGCAGCAAGGATCTCGACATCCTGGCCGAGTTCGCGTCGCCGCAGACCGTCAAGGGTCGCTACGACACGCTGATCATCACCGAGACGATCGACATCGTCGCGGACCTGCAGTTCAACAACACGGTGCGGCTGCTGCGGCACTTCCACGATCGCCTGATCGATGCCGAACCGGCCGGACGAACCTTCTTCTTCCATGGCTGGGGGCGGCTGGCCGACCGCGCCGACCCCGGTGCATGGATCGCCTACGAGCGCGCCACCCAGCCGACCTGGCGGGCGGCCGTGGCACGGATCAACCACAGCCTGGCGGCGGAGGGCCGCCCGGACCGGATCATCGACCTGCCGGCCGCCGGGGCACTCGCGGAACTGGTGGACCGGGCGACGACCGGCCATGTCTCCGCGATCACGCAGCGCTCCAAGGCCGACACCGTGGCGCTGCTGTTCAGCGACCGGGTGCATGCGACCCGCGTCGGCACCTATTACATCGCCTGCGTGACCTATGCGGCCGTCTACGGCCGCTCGCCGGTCGGTGGTTGGCATCCGCCGGAGGTGTCGGCGGCCCAGGCCGCGTCGCTGCAGGCAGTCGCCTGGGAGTACATCGGCGGCTTCTACCGGTCGGTGCCGCCGATGTCGCTGGCCGACGCCCAGGCCCATATGGCCGGTGGGGCCTGCGAGACGTTCTGGAGCTGGGCCGGCAAGCCGAACAACGCCGGCTTTTGCCGAACGACGTTCTCCGCGCGCAGCAGCGCCAACAACCCCTTCCACTACGACGCCGCCACCGACCGTGGCTACTGGTACCCACCCCCGTGAGCGGCCCGAGGCGCAGTCGAAACCCTTGTGGTTCGACGCATACACTTATCCAGGGGGTCGTGCCCCGTCTTCTGTTCAATTGTCGACGTTCGACGCAGGCGCCGTCATCGGGACCGGGTGACACTGCCGCCGCCCGCCGGCACCATCGTGAGCCGTCCGGCCCGTCCCCCCGGTTCTTCCTCTCGCACCAGTCACCGACACCCATGTCTCTTTCCCTGCGATGCGTGTTGATCGGCGGCGAGTCGCTGCTGATCCAGTGTGCCCAGACGCTGGAACAGGCGGGCCATCACGTGGTGGCCGTCGTCACCGCCCGGGCGGCGATCCGCCGCTGGGCCGCCGAGCGCGGCGTGCGCGTGCTGCGCGATGTCGCCGCGCTGGCGGCGGCGCAGGACCTGCGGCCCTTCGATCACCTGATCAGCGTCACCAACCTCGCGGTGCTGCCCGACGCGGTGCTGGCGCTGCCGACCCGCGGCGCGATCAACTTCCACGACGGCCCGCTGCCCGCGTACGCCGGACTGAACACGCCGGTCTGGGCGCTGCTCAACGGCGAGGCGCGGCACGGCATCACCTGGCACGTGATGACCTCGGAGGTCGACCGCGGCGACATCCTCGCCGAGCGCCGCTTCGACATCGCCGCCGGCGAGACCGCGCTGACCCTCAACACCAAGTGCTACGAGGCCGCCTTCGAGGCCTTCGAGGAGCTCGTGGCCGGCCTCGGCGAGGGTGGCGTCGCCGGGCGCGCGCAGCCCGGCGCGCCCGAGCGCTATTACGGTCGCAAGGACCGCCCCGCGGGCGCCTGCGCGGTCGATTGGGACGCCGGCGCGGATTCGATCGCCACGCTGGTGCGGGCGCTCGACTTCGGCAACTATGCCAACCCGATCGGCAGCGCCAAGGCGAGCATCGGCGGGCGGCTGCTGCTCGTCGCCGAGGCGGCGGTCGCCGACGGACGCTCCGGGCTCGAACCGGGGCAGGTCGTCGCCGTCGACGTCGCCGGGATCACCGTCGCCACGGGCGACGCGGACCTGCGCCTCACACGCCTGGCCACGCTCGACGGCAAGCCGCTGACCCCCGGGGAGGCGGCCGGGCACTACGGCCTGCAGGCGGGGGCACGTTTCGACCGGCCGGATGCCGCCACGCTGGCGACGCTCGGCGCGGTCAACGCGGCCGTGTGCGGCCACGAAGCCTTCTGGCAGCGCCGGCTCGAGACGCAGACCCCGCTCGATCTGCCTTACGTCGACCGCGGCACCACGGTGGCGCCGGTCGCGGCGCTCGACCTGGACATGGCGGTCATCCCTGCGCCTGCCGCGACACTGGTGGCGGCGTGGCTGGCGGTGCTCGCCCGGCTGACCGACAAGGACGGCTTCGACGTCGGCTATGCCGACGCCGCCACGCGGGCGCGCACCGCCGGGGTGCCCGGCGGCTGGTTCGCGCCGCAGTTGCCGCTGCGCGCGGCGGTCGACTTCGCGCGTCCGTTCGCCGCGCTGCGCGAGGTGGTCCGCGCCGAGATGGTCGAGATCGAGCGCCGCGGCGGCTACGCGACCGACTTGGTGGCGCGCGTGCCCGAGCTGCGGCCCGCCGCCGCGATCCGCGACCCGCGCGTGCTGCCGGTCGCGGTGCTGATCGTCGATCGCCTCGACCAAGCCGAGGCGCTGCCCGGTAGCGAGCTGACCGTCGCCTTCGCGGCGGACGGCTCGGCGAGCCGCTGGCTGTTCGATGCCGCCAAGCTCGCGCGCGGCCATGTGGCGGCGCTGCAGCAGCAGTTCACCAACCTGCTCGCCGCGGCCGAGGCCGACCCGCAGCGCCCCGTCGCGGACCTGCCCCTGCTGGGCCCCGCCGAGCTGCACCAGGTGCTGGTCGACTGGAACGAGAGCACCGCGCCGGCCCGCACCGACGCCTGCGTCCATGGCCTGATCGCCGAGCAGGCCGCGCGCACCCCTGACGCCCCGGCCGTCAGCTGCGAAGGCCGCACGCTGAGCTACGCCGAGCTGGACCGCCGCGCCAACCGCCTCGCGCGCCGCCTGGCCGCGCTGGGCGTCGGCCCCGACGTGCTGGTCGGCCTGATGTGCGAGCGCTCGGTCGAGCTGATGGTCGGCCTGCTGGCGATCCAGAAGGCCGGCGGCGCCTATGTGCCGCTCGATCCGAGCTACCCGCGCGATCGCATCGCCTACATGGTCGAGGACGCCAAGGTGCCGGTGCTGCTGACGCAGGAGCGCCTGCGCGGCGAGCTGCCCAAGCATCGCGCCAAGGTGATCTGCCTCGACAGCGACTGGGCCTCGGTCGAGACGGAGTCGGCCGAACCCTTCGACGGCGGTGCCGAGCCGCGCCACCTGGCCTACGTGATCTACACCTCGGGGTCGACCGGCCAGCCCAAGGGCGTGATGGTCGAGCACCGCAACGTCGTCAACTTCTTCGCCGGCATGGATCGCCACCTCGGCGGCGATGCATCGGGCACCTGGCTGGCGGTGACCAGCCTGAGCTTCGACATCTCGGTGCTCGAGCTGTGCTGGACGCTGGCGCGCGGCTACCACGTCGTGATGTCGTCCGACGAGGACCGCTCGGCCGCCACGGCGCGCGGGCCGGCGGCGAGCCGGCCGCTGGACTTCAGCCTGTTCTACTTCTCGGCCGACGAATCGGAAGGCGTCACCGACAAGTACAAGCTGCTGCTAGAAGGCGCGAAGTACGGCGACCAGCACGGCTTTGCCGCGGTGTGGACGCCGGAGCGCCACTTCCACGCCTTCGGCGGCCTGTACCCGAACCCGGCCGTGACCGGCGCCGCGATCGCGGCCGTCACCGAGCGCGTGCAGATCCGTGCCGGCAGCGTGGTACTGCCGCTGCACCATCCGCTGCGCGTGGCCGAGGAGTGGTCGGTGGTCGACAACATCTCCAAGGGCCGCGTCGGCATCTCGTTCGCGTCGGGCTGGCAGCCGAACGACTTCGTGCTCAAGCCCGAGAACTACGCCGACAACAAGAACGTGATGCTGCGCAACATCGAGGTGGTGCGCAAACTCTGGCGCGGCGAGTCGCTGCCCTTCGACGGCCCGCTCGGCAAGGCGGTCGAGACCCACATCCTGCCGCGGCCGGTGCAGAAGGAGCTGCCCTACTGGGTCACCTCGGCCGGCAACCCCGAGACCTTCGCGGCGGCCGGTCGCATCGGCGCCAACGTGCTGACCCACCTGCTGGGGCAGACGGTCGAGGAGCTGAAGGACAAGCTCGCCGCCTACCGGGCCGCGCGCAAGGAGGCGGGGCATGAGGGCGAGGGCTATGTCTCGCTGATGCTGCACACCTTCGTCGGCCCCGACGCCGACGTGGTGCGCGCCAAGGTCAAGCAGCCGCTGATCGAGTACCTGCGTACCTCGCTCAACCTCGTCAAGCAGTACGCCTGGTCCTTCCCGGCATTCAAGAACCGCGACGCGCTCGGCGGCATCGACCTGCAGACGCTGTCCACCGAGGAGATGGACGCGCTGCTCGAGCATTCCTTCGAGCGCTACTTCGAGACCAGCGGCCTGTTCGGCACGCCCGAGCATTGCCTGGCGATGATCGACGCGATCAAGGGCATCGGCGTCGACGACGTCGCCTGCCTGATCGACTTCGGCGTCGATTCCGCGTCGGTGCTCGAGCACCTGCCCTACCTGAACGAGCTGCGCCGCCTGTCGCTGCCGCCGCGCGTGGCCAGCGAGGAGCACACGCTGCCGGCGCTGTTGCGCCGTCACGCGCCGACGCACCTGCAGTGCACGCCGTCGATGGCGCGCATGCTGCTGATGGACGATGCGGCCAAGCCCGGCATCGCGGGCCTGAAGCGCATGATGGTCGGCGGCGAGGCGCTGCCGCCCTCGCTGGCGCGCGAGCTCACCGGGCTGATGCCCGACGGCAAGCTGATGAACATGTATGGCCCGACCGAGACGACGATCTGGTCGGCCGTGCACGCGGTCGACCGGATCGACGCCACGATCCCGCTCGGCCGGCCGCTGGCCAACCAGCAGCTCTATGTGCTCGACCGCCGCCAGCAGCCGCTGCCGCCGGGCGTGCCCGGCGAGCTGGTGATCGGCGGTGCCGGCGTGGTGCGCGGCTACCTGCACCGGCCCGAGCTGACGGCCGAGCGCTTCCTGCCGCACCCCTTCCAGGGCGCGGCCGGTGGGCGGGTCTACCGCACCGGCGACCTGGCGCGCTTCGCGGCCGACGGCACGGTCGAGTTCCTCGGCCGCCTCGACCACCAGGTCAAGGTGCGCGGCTACCGCATCGAGCTCGGCGAGATCGAGGCCGCGCTGCTGGCGCACGAGGCGGTGCGCGAGGCGGTCGTGGTCGCGCGCGAGGACGTTCCTGGCGACGTCCGGCTGGTGGCCTACCTGGTGGCCGCCGCCGGAGCGCCGCCGACGGCCGCCGACCTGCGCGAGCACCTGCGCGGCCGCCTGCCCGACTTCATGCTGCCGGCGCACTTCGTGACGCTGGCCGCGCTGCCGCAGACGCCCAACGGCAAGATCGACCGCAAGGCCCTGCCGGCCCCCGATGTCGGTACCGCGCCGACCGCCGAGCCGGCCGCCTACGTCGCGCCGACCAGCGACCTCGAGGAGACCATCGCGGCGATCTGGAAGGACGTGCTCAAGCTCCCGCAGGTCGGCACGCGCGACAACTTCTTCGACCTGGGCGGCCACTCGCTGCTCGCGGTGCAGACCCATCGCCGCCTGAAGGAGGCGCTGAACCGCAACCTGTCGATCACCGACATCTTCCGTTTCCCGACCATCGCCAGCCTGAGCGCCTTCCTGGGCCAGGATGGCGAGGACGATGCCGGTGCCCAGGCCGGCGCGGCGCGGGCGCAGGGACGCCGGGCGATGATGCAGCGCCGCCGCGCGACGGTCGGCAGCACGCAGGAATGATGATGGAGACGATGCAGACCGCGGCCCCTCCGGCGGGCCACCGAGCGGCTTGAACGAGACGATGACCGACACAGTGAACGACAACGACATCGCCATCGTTGGGATGGCGATCCGCGTCCCCGACGCGTCGACCCCCGAGCAGTTCTGGGCCAACCTCGCGGCGGGCCACGAGTCGGTGCGCCATTACAGCGACGAGGAGCTGCTCGCCAAGGGCGTGTCGCCGGCGACGCTGGCCGACCCGAACTATGTCAAGGCCGGCATCCCGCTCGAGGGCCTGGACCAGTTCGACCCCGAGTTCTTCGGCTTCAGCCCCAAGGAAGCCGGCATCCTCGACCCGCAGCACCGCCAGTTCTACGAGGCCTGCTGGGAGGCGCTGGAAAGCGCCGGCCACACGCCCGAGAGCTTCCCTGGCGCGATCGGCCTGTTCGGCGGCTGCGGCATGGGGGCCTACTTCACCTTCAACCTGCTCACGAACCCGGAGCTGGTCGACAACGTCGGCCTGTTCCTGCTGCGCCACACCGGCAACGACAAGGACTTCCTCGTCACCCGGGTGTCCTACGCCTTCAACCTGCAGGGGCCGAGCGTCAACGTCCAGACCGCCTGCTCGACCTCGCTGGTCGCGACCCACATGGCGGTGCAGAGCCTGCTGTCCGGCGAGTGCGACATGGCGCTGGCCGGCGGCGTGACGATCGAGGTGCCCAACGGCGTCGGCTACCACTACAAGGAGGGCGAGGTGCTCTCGCCCGACGGCCATTGCCGCAGCTTCGACCACCGCTCCAAGGGCACGGTGTTCGGCAGCGGCGCCGGCGTCGTGGTGCTGCGCCGGCTGGCCGATGCGCTGCGCGACGGCGACCCGGTCCGCGCGGTGATCAAGGGCAGCGCGGTCAACAACGACGGCTCGCGCAAGGTCGGCTACCTCGCGCCCAGCGTCGACGGCCAAGCCGCCTGCATCACCGAGGCGCTGGCGGTGGCCGACGCGGGCGCCGATTCGCTCGGCTACATCGAATGCCACGGCACCGCCACGCCGGTCGGCGACCCGATCGAGATCGCCGCGCTGACCCAGGCCTTCCGCGCCTCGACCGACCAGGTCGCCTACTGCAAGGTCGGCTCGGTCAAGACCAATATCGGCCACCTCGACACCGCCGCCGGCGTCGCCAGCCTGATCAAGGCGACGCTGACGCTGGAGAACCGCCAGGTCCCGCCGTCGCTGAACTTCGAGGCGCCGAACCCGCGCGTCGGCTTCGAGGGCGGACCCTTCGTCGTCGCCGACCAGCTGGCCGACTGGCCGCGCGGCGCCGCACCGCGGCGGGCCGGCGTCAACTCGCTCGGCGTGGGCGGCACCAATGCCTTCGTCGTGCTCGAGGAGGCCCCCGCGCGGGCCGCGACGCGGGTCGATGCCTCGCCGCAGCTCTTGGTGCTGTCGGCGCGCAACCGCAAGGCGCTCGACGACCAGGGACGCCGGCTCGCCGACTGGTTGCGCCAGCATCCCGAGGCGCCGCTGGCCGACGTGGCCTGGACGCTGCACCAGGGACGTCGCGGCTTCGAGCAGCGCCGCGTGCTCGCGGCAGCGAGCACCGACGAGGCGATCGCGCTGCTCGACGGCGGCGACCCGAAGCGCGTCTACACCCACACCCACGAGCTCGAGCACCCGTCGGTGGTGTTCATGTTCCCCGGCGGCGGCGCGCAGTACGTGAAGATGGGGCGCGGGCTCTACGAGTCCGAGCCGGTGTTCCGCGAGTGGATCGACAAGGGTCTCGCGATCCTGAAGAACCGCTTCGGCGCGGACCTGGCCCCCGTCCTGCTGTCGGCCGGCGACGCCAGCCCGGAGCTGGTCGAGGCCCTGGCGCGGCCGGCGGCCCAGCTGCCGCTGACCTTCCTGGTCGAGTACGCGCTGACGCGGCTCTGGGCCCATTACGGCGTCAAGCCCGACGCGCTGATCGGCCACAGCATGGGCGAGAACACGGCGGCCTGCGTGGCCGGCGTGTTCAGTTTCGAAGATGCGCTGGGGCTGCTGCTGCTGCGCGGTCAGCTGGTCGGCGAGACCCCGACCGGCGGCATGGTCAGCACGCCGATGGCGGCCCGGGACCTGCGGCCGCTGCTCGACGAGCTCGGGCTGGACCTGGCCTCGGCCAACAGCCCGCAGCTGTCGGTCGCGTCGGGGCCGCCGGCGGGGCTGGATGCGCTGACCGAGCGCCTCAAGGCCCAGGGCATCGACACCCAGCGGGTGCGCGTCAACGTGGCGGCGCACTCGAAGCTGCTCGACGGCATCCTGCCGCGCTTCCGCGCCTACCTGCAAGGCATCAGGCTGGCCGAGCCGAAGCTGCCCATCGTCTCCAACCGGACCGGCCAGTGGCTCGCGCCGGCCCAGGCCACCGACCCGGAATACTGGGTCGGGCATTTGCGCAACTCGATCCTGTTCGCCGACGGCACCGACACGCTGCTCGAGGCCGAGAACCGCGTGTTCCTCGAAGTCGGCCCGGGCAACATGCTCGGCGCCTTCGTGCGCCAGAACCCGCGCGCTCCGACGCAGCGCGTGCTGTCGTCGATGCGCCATCCGGAGGACGCGACCCCCGACCATGTCTACTTCCGCACCGTGATGGGCCGGTTGTGGGCGCTGGGCGTGGGCTTCGATGCCGGCAAGCTGTGGGGCAAGGGCCGGTGCCGCCTGCCGCTGCCGACCTATGCCTTCCAGCACGCGCGCTACTGGATCGAGCCCGGCATCGGCACCTCGGCGGCCAAGGCCGACGCGACGCGGCCGATGAAGCGGCCCGACCTCGCCGACTGGTTCCGCCAGCCGCGCTGGGTGCAGCAGGGCGTGCTCGAACTCGACGCCACGCCGCGCACCTGGCTCGCCTTCCATGGCCGCGAGCCGCTCGGCGAGGGCCTGGTCGCGGCGCTGCGCGCGGCCGGCCACCGCGTCGTCTCGGTGCTGCCGGGCGACACCTACGCCCAGGTGGACGACGACACGTACACGCTGGCCGCCGAGGCCGGCGGCGTCGGCTACCAGGAGCTGCTCGACGCGCTGGCCGCGCGCGACATCGTGCCCGACCGCATCCTGCACGGCTGGCTGATCACGCTGGACCGCGCCTTCCGGCCCGGCTCGACCTTCTTCCACCGCAATCAGGAGCATGGCTTCTACTCGCTGTTCCACCTGGCGCGGGCGCTGAGCAAGTCGGGTCTGGCCGACCGCGGCGCGCACCTGGTCGTGCTGGCCAACGGCGCCCAGCGCGTCGGCGACGAGTCGCTGCTGTTCCCCGACAAGGCCACCGCGCTCGGCCCTTGCGCGGTGATCCCGCGCGAGTTCCCGACGCTGAGCTGCGCCTTCGTCGACGTCGACATCGGCACCGCCCGCACCAACGGCAAGCGCGCGCCGACGCCCGACGCCGACTTGGCGCGCCTGCTGCGCGACCTGCCGGACGAACTGCTGGCCCCGCCCGGCAACCGCGTGATCGCCTGGCGCGGCGGCGTGCGCTGGCAACGCCACCTCTGCGCCTCGCGGCCGGCGCCGGTCGACGCCAAGCCGCGGCTGCGCGAGGGCGGCTGCTACCTGATCACCGGCGGCCTGGGCGGCATCGGCGGCGTCATCGCCGACTGGCTGGCGCGCGAGGCCGGCGCCAAGCTGGTGCTGCTGGGCCGCACGCCGCTGCCGCAGCGCGCCGACTGGGACGACTGGCTGGCGCGCCACGACGCCGGCGACTCGATCGCCCGCGCGATCCGCAAGGTCCGCCAGCTCGAGGCGGCCGGGGCCCAGGTGCTGCCGCTGGCCGCCGACGTGGCGGTGTCCGACAGCCTGAAGGAGGCGGTCGCCGAGGCGCGCAAGGCCTTCGGCGAGATCCATGGCGTCTTCCATGCCGCCGGCGTGATCCGCGACAGCCTGATCCCGATGAAGAGCGCGCGCGACATCGAGGACGTGTTCTCGGCCAAGGTCTACGGCACGCTGGTGCTCGACGAGATCTTCCGCGACGCGGCGCTCGACTTCATGCTGCTGTTCTCGTCGACCAGCACCTGGATCGCGCCCGCCGGCCAGGTCGACTACGTCGGCGCGAGCGCCTTCGTCAACGCCTTTGCCGCGTCGTGCCAGGGCCAGCGCCGCTACCCGGTCACCGCGATCGGCTGGGGCATCTGGAAGGATGTCGGCATGGTCGGCCAGCTCGCCGGCCCGGCGCCGGCGGACGCCGCGGCGCCCGGCGAGGCGCAGCCGGTGGCCAGCCCGCATTTCGAGCAGCGCTGGGCCGCGCGCGACGGCCTCGCGCAGGTCCAGACCTTCACCGGCACCCTGTCGGCCGAGCGCGACTGGGTGATCGACGAGCACCGCCTCGGCAGCGGCGAGGCGCTGCTGCCCGGTACCGGCTACCTCGAGCTGGTGCGTGCGGCCCTGGCCGAACTGGGCCAGCGCGGCCCGTGGCAGCTGAGCAACCTGGTGTTCGAGACCCCGCTGTTCGTCGGCGATGGCGCGCCGCGGCGCTTCCGGCTGCAGCTGCGCGGCGACGCGCAGCGCTGGGACGTCGAGCTGAGCGCCGAGGCTGCCGGCGGCGCCTGGGAGCGCTGCGCCACCGCCCGCGTCGGTGCGGCGGCGGATGCGGCGGCCCGCGTGCCGGTGGCCGAGATCGAGGCGCGCTGCAGTGGCGCGACCGAGGTCGCGGCCGGTTCCGGCGCGCTGCGTACGCGCCAGGAGAACCACCTGAAGTTCGGGCCGCGCTGGCGCGTGCTCAAGCGCCTGGCGCTGGGCGAGCGCGAGGCGCTGGCGCGGCTGCAGCTGCCGGCCGAGTTCGCGGCCGACCTGGCCGACTTCGCGCTGCACCCGGGCGTGGTCGACATCGCCACCGGCTGCGCGATGGACCTGATCCCCGGCTACGCCGATCCGGACGTGGCGCAGAACCTGTGGGCGCCGATCTCCTACCGCGGGCTGCGCTACCACGCACCGCTCGAGACCGAGATCGTGAGCTGGCTGCGGCTGGCGAGCGACGGCTCGGTGCGCAGCGACTTCGCCGCCTTCGACGTGACGCTGACCGACCGCCAGGGCCGCGTGCTGGCCGAGGTCGACCGACTCACGCTGCGCCGCCTCGACGGGCCCTGGCATGCGCCGCGCCCGCTGGCCGCCGCGGGCCAGGTCGAGGAGGGCTCGGCCGAACCGACGGCGGCGCGCGCCAAGCCGCTGTCGCCGGGCGAGCTGGCGCTGCAGCACAACGTCGGCCAGGGCATCGGCCCGGTCGAGGGCATCGAGGCCCTGAAGCGCCTGCTCGCGGGTGAGCTGCGCGCCGAGCAGGTGATCAGCTCGATGGACGTCGGCGCGCTGATCGCCCAGGCCGAGGCGGTGAGCCGGGCCTCGAACGCGAACGCCGACGCCGCACGCTTCTCGCGCCCCGAACTCGACAGCGACTTCGAACCGCCGCGCGACGCGGTCGAGAAGACGCTGGCCGAGTTGTGGGCCAAGCTGCTGGGCGTCGAGGGCGTCGGCATCCGCGACAGCTTCTTCGACCTCGGCGGCCATTCGCTGATCGCGGTGCGGCTGTTCAACGAGATCGCCGACAAGTTCGGCGCCGACCTGCCGATGTCGGTGCTGATGCAGACGCCCACGATCGACGGGCTGGCGACGCTGGTGCGCGGCGGCCCCTATGTCGAGGGCGAGGCCGATGCCGCGGCACCGGCCGCGGCCGCCGCCCCGGCGGCGCTGCGCTTCCGCCACGTGGTGCCGATGCATGCCGGCCCGGTGGCCGGGCGCACGCCGCTGTTCGTGGTGGCCGGCATGTTCGGCAACGTGCTCAACCTCAGCCACCTCGCCAACCTGCTCGGCGAGGAGCGGCCCTTCTACGCGCTGCAGGCGCGCGGCCTGTACGGCGACGCCGCGCCGCACGAGAGCTTCGAGGACGCCGCGGCCGACTACCTGGCCGAGGTGCTGCAGGTGCAGCCGCAGGGCCCCTACCTGCTGGGCGGCTTCTCGGGCGGCGGCCTGATCGCCTACGAGATGGCGCGCCAGCTGCTCGAGCGTGGCGAGCAGGTGCTCGCGGTGCTGATGCTCGACACGCCGGCGCGCGAGATCCCGAGCTTCAGCCTGCGCGACAAGGTCGACATCTTCACGCAGGGTGCGCGGCGTGGCGGGCTGGGCTTCCTGCGCGACAAGGTGGCCGAGCGCATCGCCTGGGAGAAGTCCAAGCGCAGCCGTCCCGCGGACGAGCCGGCGGCGGCCAACGGCGCGTCGGCCAACTTCCAGTCGCAGCGCATCGGCGACGCCTTCATGCGCGGCCTGGTGCGCTACCAGGTGCCGAAGGTGGCGGTCAAGGTGGCGGTGTTCCGGCCCAAGCTCGACGTCCGCTACCGCCTCAGCGGCGGGCGGCTGGTCGATGCGCAGCGCAACTACGTGCGCGAGGACAACTTCTGGTCGCCGCACGCCGGCAGCCTGCAGGTGCTCGAGGTGCCGGGCAACCACGACAACATGGTGCTCGAGCCCAACGTGCGGGTGCTGGTGTCGTCGCTGCGGCGCGTGATCGAAGGCTTGGGCCGGGAGGACGCATGACCGTCGACAAGTCGCTCTACGACCTGGGCGAGACGCCGCCGCTGGGCCATGTGCCGGCGCGCATGCATGCCAGCGTGATCCGGGCCGAGCGCTACGGTCCGCCGCGCACGGCCTTCCAGGTCGAGGTCGTCGACGTCCCGACGATCGGCCCGCGCCAGGTGCTGGTGTGGGTGATGGCCGCCGGCATCAACTACAACAACGTCTGGGCCTCGCTCGGCACGCCGGTCGACGTGATCGCGGCGCGCGGCAAGCGCGGCCCCGACGAGCCGCCCTTCCACATCGGCGGCTCCGACGCCTCGGGCATCGTGTGGGCGGTCGGCGCCGACGTGCGCAGCGTCAAGGTCGGCGACGAGGTGGTGCTGTCCTGCGCGATGTGGGACGAGGACGCGCCCGACATCCGCGCCGGCGCCGACCCGATCACCTCGACCAGCGCGCGCATCTGGGGTTACGAGGAAAACTGGGGCTCGTTCGCGCAGTTCACCCGCGTCGACGACTACCAGTGCCACCCGAAGCCGCCACAGCTGTCGTGGGAGGCGGCGGCGGCCTACATGCTGGTCGGCGCCACCGCCTACCGCCAGCTGATGGGCTGGGAGCCGCACACCGTCAAGCCCGGCGACCCGGTGCTGGTGTGGGGCGGCTCGGGCGGTCTGGGTTCGATGGCGATCCAGATCGTCAAGGCCAAGGGCGGCATCCCGATCGCCGTGGTGTCCTCGCAGGCGCGCGTCGAGCACTGCCTGCGGCTCGGCGCCCATGGCGTGATCGTGCGCACCGACCCGGCCTTCACGCACTGGGGCCGGCTGCCCGACACCGGCGACACCGAGGCCTACGCCCGCTGGATGCAGGGCGCGAACGCCTTCCGCAAGAAGTGGTCCGAGGTGCTGGGCTCGCGCCAGGGCCCACGCATTGTGCTGGAGCATCCCGGCGAGTCGACCATCCCGACCTCGATGCTGGTGTGCGACAACGCCGGCATGGTCGTGATCTGCGCCGGCACCACCGGCTACAACGCCGACGTCGACCTGCGCTACCTGTGGATGCGCCAGAAGCGGCTGCAGGGCTCGCACTTCGCCAACCGGGACCAGTGCCGGGCGCTGAACGATCTGGTCACGGCCGGCGCGGTGGACCCGGCGCTCGCGCGCGTCTTCCCCTTCGAGCAGGTCGGCGAGGCGCACCAGCTGCTGCACGACAACGCCCATCCGCCGGGCAACCTGGCGGTGCGCGTCAACGCGCCCGCCTGAAATGAACCACCCCCGTTGCGGCTTCGCCGCTCCCCCTCCAGGGGGCGCCGCTGGCGGCCCGGCAGAGCCGGTCCGCGGCGGCTGCTCGGCAGATGGGTTCATGCGCCGCGGGTCGCGTGTAGTGCGGTGGAACCGCTGAGATGGCGGCGGCGCCGGGCCCGACCCGCCTGCTGATCTCGATCGTCGCCTACCAGGCGGCCGATCTCACGATTGCCTGTCTGGCCTCGATCGAGCCCGAGCTGGCCTCGCTGCCTGGTACGCGCGTCGTGGTGGTCGACAACGCCTCGCCCGACGGCGCGGCCGAGCCGGTCGAGCGCGCGATCGCCGAGCGCGGCTGGGGCGCCTGGGCGACGCTGGTGCGGGCGCCGCGCAACGCCGGCTTCGCGGCCGGCAACAACATCGCGATCCGCCGGCTGCCGGCCGAGGCCGAATTCGTCCTGCTGCTCAACCCCGACACCGTGGTGCGGCCGGGCGCGCTGCGGCTGCTGCTCGATTTCCTGGTCGCGCATCCCGAGGCCGGCATCGCCGGCGGGCGCAGCGAGGACCCCGACGCGACGCCGCAGATGTGCTGCTTCCGCTTCCCGAACGCCCTCAGCGAGGCGCTCGACCGGCTCGGGCTGGGCCTGCTCGACCGCCTGTTCGAACGCCACCTGGTGCGCCTGGGCATCCCCGAGCAGCCGCGGCCGGTGGACTGGGTGTCCGGCGCCTTCATGCTGGTGCGCCGGGCCGTGATCGACCGCATCGGCCTGATGGACGAGGGCTACTTCCTCTACTTCGAGGAGACCGACTTCACGCTGCGGGCGCGGTGCGCCGGCTGGACCTGCTGGCATGTGCCGCAGGCGCGCATCGTGCACCTGGTCGGGCAGAGCAGCGGCGTGACGGTGCGCGAGGGCGCGCCGCGGCGCGTGCCGTCCTACTGGTTCGAGTCGCGGCGGCGCTACTTCGTGCTCAACCATGGCCGCGCCTACGCCGCGCTGGCCGACCTGCTGGTGCTGGCGGCCGACCCGATCGGCCGGCTGCGGCACTGGCTGCAGCGCAAGCCGCAGCGCCGCCCGCCGCATTACTGGTGCGACCTGGCCTGCCACAGCGCGGTCTGGCGCGGCGTCGCGCCTCGGTCGGCGGCCGAGCGGCCATGAACGGCTCCGGTGCCGCGGCTGTTGGCGGCGCGCGGGTGCTGGCGGTGATCGTCAACTACCGCACCGGTCCGCTGGTGGTGAACAGCCTGCGGGCGCTGGCGGCAGAGCTGCGTGGCCACCCCGGTGCGTCGGTGGTCGTGGTCGACAACGATTCCGGCGACGGGTCGGCCGAGGTCATCGCCGCGGCGATCGAGGCCGAGGGCTGGTCCGCCTGGGCCCGTCTGGAGCGCTCCGCCGTCAACGGCGGCTTCTCCTACGGCAACAACCTGGCCGTCCGCCCGGCGCTGAGGTCGGCCGAGCCGCCCGAGTTCATCTGGCTGCTCAACCCCGACACCGAGGTCCGCCCCGGGGCACTGGGCGCCTTGCTGGCGTTCGTGCGGAGCCGGCCGCGGCTCGGCATCGCCGGCAGCAGCTTCGAGATGGACGACGGCGAACCCTGGCCGCATGCCTTCCGCTTCCCGTCGCTGCTCGGCGAGCTGGCCGCAGCCTTGCGCCTCGGCCTGCTGACCGCGCTGCTGTCCCGGCACACGGTGCTGCTGACGATGGGCTCGCGGCCCGAACGCGTGGACTGGCTGCCCGGCGCGAGCATGCTGATCCGCCGCGAGGTCTTCGAGCAGATCGGCCTGATGGACGAGGACTACTTCCTCTACTACGAGGAGACCGACTTCTGCCTGCAGGCGGCGCGCGCCGGCTGGGAATGCTGGTACGTGCCGGCCAGCCGCGTGATGCACATCGCCGGGCAGAGCACCGGCGTGACCGGGACCCAGGCCGGGCTGCGGCGCCTGCCCGCCTACTGGTTCGAGTCGCGGCGGCGCTACTTCGTCAAGAACCATGGCCGCGCCTACGCGGCCACCACCGACGTGGTGTGGGGGCTGGCCTTCCTGCTCTGGCGGCTGCGGCGCTGGCTGCAGCGCAAGCCGGACACCGATCCGCCGCGGATGTTCGGCGACCTGCTGCGGCACAGCGCGCTGTGGCATGGCGGCTTGCCGCGCAACGCCCGTCTGGCTCGCACGACGGGTGCGCTGCCGTGAGCCTCGCGTCACCGCCCTGGCACCGGCTCGCGTCGGGCTTCGACGACGTCGCGCTGTGGCTCGTCGATCTGGCGGTGGCGCCGGCGGCGGCGAACCTGGCCTGGCTGTCGGACGCGGAACGCGCCCGGGCGGCGCGCTTGCGCGACCCGGTGCACCGCCTTCGCTACGAGCGGGCCCACGTCGCGCTGCGCGGCCTGCTGGGTGCGCAGGGCGGCATCGCGCCCGGGTCGCTGCGCTTCGAGGTCGGCGCGGCGGGCAAGCCGGTCCTCGCGCCGGCGGCGCAGGGTCACTTCAACCTGAGCCACAGCGCCGATCTGGCGCTGGTCGCGATCTGTCCTGCCGCCGAGATCGGCGTCGATCTCGAGGTGCTGCATGCGGTGCCCGACGCTGCCGCGCTGGCCGCGAGGGTGTGCTCGGCGCCGGAGCGTGCGGCCTGGGTGGCGCTCGCCGGGACGCCCGCGGGCGACACGGCCTTCCTGCGCTGCTGGACCCGCAAGGAAGCCTGCCTGAAGGCGGTCGGCACCGGGCTGGGGGTGGCGCCGGACCTTGTCGAGACCGGCTGCGGCGGCGAACCGCGCCGGGTCGTCGTGCCGTGCCCGGAGGGCGCCGCGGCGGTGGATCTGCGCAGCCTCGAGCCGGGCAGCGCCTGGGTCGCCGCCGTCGCGCGACGCGGCTAGCCGCGGTCCGGCGGCCGCGGCTTGTCGCGGCCGGTGCGGACCCACTGGGTCTGGCGGGCCACCAGCAGCCGCGCGTACATCGGCAGCTTGGCCAGCACGTACAGCGGGATGCCCAGCAGTTCGCCGAGCGAGAGGGCATCGCGGCCGAAGCGCTGCCATGCCGCCCCGATGCCGAGCGCCATCAGCAGGGCCGACAGCGCAGCCAGCGCCAGCGGGCCGCGCTCGCCGCTGGCGAGCGCGAACAGCGCGCCGGCCGCCAGCATGCCGCCGAGCAGCAGCACCAGGAAGGACAGCGGCGGCACGCACAGGTCGAGCGTCAGCGCCGCCAGCGCCCCGTTGCGCTCGCGCAGCGCGCGCCACAGCAGCCGCGGGCCCTGGGCCGCGATGACGCCCAGGTGGCCATGCTCCCAGCGCGTGCGCTGCGATGCCGTCGCGTCGTCGGACGACGGGAAGCTGCTGGTCACGACCGCCTCCACGCAATAGCGCGGCGCATGGCCGGCGGCGGCCAGGTCGAGCCCGAGCTGCAGGTCCTCGACCAGGTGGCCGGAGGCGAGCGGCGCCGTCACGATCTGTGCCCAAGGGAAGGCCATGCCGGTGCCCATCAGCTGGCAGGGCAGGCCCAGCCGGCGGTAGCCGAGCGCGCGTGCCTGGCCCTTGACCCGCCAGGCGAACTGTGCAACCCGCATCCGCAGGCCGGCGCCCTCGGGCGTCAGCATGCGGTAGAGGGCCTGGATGGGGCGGCCGTGCGCCGCGCATTCGCGCGCCAGTCGGTCGAGCGCGCCCGGCTCGACGATGCAGTCGGCATCGACGATCAGCACCACCTCGGGCGGGTCGGCCTCCAACTGGCGCACGCCATGGTCGAGCGCATAGCCCTTGCCGCGACGCACGCTGTCGAAACGCTCGCTCACCTGCGCGCCGGCGGCCGCTGCGACGGCGGCGGTGGCGTCCGAGCAGTTGTCGGCCACCACCAGCAGCCGGTCGCCTGGCGCGAGCTGGGCCCGCAGCGCGGCGATCGGCTCGGCGATGCCGGCCGCCTCGTTGTGGGCCGGCATCACGACCGCCAGCCGGGGCCGCCGCCCCGCAGCGACCGCGGCCGCGGCGCCACCGGGGCGGGCCAGCAGCAACTGCAGCGTCAACACCCCCACGGGCACGAGCAGCAGCAGGGCCAGCAGCGTGAGCAGGGCGTCGACGCCGTCGACCAGCAGGGCCATCACGCCGGCTCCCCCTTGCGGCCGGCGGCCGCGGGGGCGGCTGCCGCTGCCGACGGCGGCGGCAGCCGCCGTCCGAACACCTCGGCCAGGCGGTGGACGTTGCGGGCCAGGTCGTAGTCGTCGACCACGCGCTGCCGGCCGGCCACCGCGATCCGGTCGTAAAGGGCCGGATCGTCCATCAGCCGCGCGATCGCGCCGGCCAGGCCCTCGGCGTCCGAGGGCGCGACCAGCAGGCCGTCGCGGCCATCCTCGATCAGCTCGGGGATGCCGGTGATACGCGTCGTCACGCAGGGCACGGCCATCGCCATCGCCTCCATCAGCACCACCGGGATGCCCTCGGCGAAGCTGGCGATGCAGAAGCAATGGGCCTGTGCGTACAGCGCGCGGATGCGGTCCTGGTTGACCGCGCCCTCGAACAGGACATGGTCGACGAGCCCCTGCGCGCGCACCTGCGCCTCGAGCGACGCACGGTCGTCGCCGGCGCCGACCAGCCGCAGCCGCACGCGCCGGCCCTGGCCGAGCAGGCGGGCGACGGCGTCGATCAGCAGGTGCTGGCCCTTGGAGGGCGTCAGCCGTCCGACGCACAGCAGTTCGAACGCGCCGTCCGCGGACAGCGGCCGCGGGCGCGGCGCGAAATGCGCGGGGTCGACGCCCAGCCGC
Organism: Methylibium sp.; assembly: GCA_035476815.1. GTDB lineage: Bacteria > Pseudomonadota > Gammaproteobacteria > Burkholderiales > Burkholderiaceae_C > Methylibium. Next base: position 32,804 of record DATILD010000023.1, on the reverse strand, counting down.
ACCACCTCGAGCTTGTGCCAGTGCGCGTAGGGCGACAGCCGCATCAGCTGGCTGCGCGCGAAGTGGCTGATGCAGCAGATGAAGTCGGCCGCCGCCACCTTCTCGGGCAGGTATTGGCGGTAGGCGTCATAGAACTCGTCGGGGCCGTGCACGGTGATCGAGAAGCCGTGGCCGAACACCGTCTTGACCCACATCGCCACCGTCGAGGCCTGCGAGCCGAGGTGGGCATGCAGATGCTGCTGGCCGCGCCGCCGCATCCACACGCCGACCATCAGCGCCTCGCTGAAGTAGGCGAGGTTGAGGGCCAGCTGCCGAAGGTCGGCGCGCGCGAGCCGCACGACCGCCGCCCATCCGCGCAGCCAGCCACGCGGGTGGCGCAGCGCGGTGTCGAGATGCGCGTTCAGCGCGCCGCGCCAGCCATGCGGCTTGAGGTAGTAGGTGTGGCTCGCCTCGCCGGCCTCGTCGGCCGTCAGGCCCTGCAGGCCGCGGTCGGCGGCGTTGATCGACGCGACGTCGATGCGCCAGCCGAGCCGGCGCAGCTGCAGCACCTCGCGGATGATGAAGATCATCGACAGCATCGGGTACTGGCTGACCAGATAGGCCACGCGGCGCGGCGGAGGGCGGTGGTCGGGCATGGCGGGCGGTTAGGCGTGTTCGGGCCGCGCGGCCCACTGGGCGCGCACGCGGTCGGCGATCGCCATCACGGCGATCGAATCGTCCAGCGGCATGATCTCGCTTTCCAGCGCCCCGCGCTGCAGGCAGCGGACGACTTCCTGCAGCTCGAACTGGTAGCCGTTGCCGGCGAAGACGTGGCGGTGGCCGCGCAGCGGCGAGCGCATCGCGGCGAGCGGCTCGAGCTGCCGCCGCAGCCGCTTGAGGGTCGACGCATCGCGCAGGCGCGAACGCCATGACGGTGGGCCATCAGCGGACGCCACCGGCACCGGGCTCGCCACCAGGCTGAGCCGATGGGCACGGTAGAAGGGCGCGTGCAGGCACAGCCGGCCGCGGTCGCCGGTGATGACGAGCTCGTTGCGGCCCAGGCTGGTCAGGCTCGCCGACAGCTGCGCGACGGCGCCGTCGGCGTAGCCGAGCTGGCAGGCCGAATGCTCGTCGACGCCGGTCGGACCGATCCGAGCGCTCGCCGCCACGCTGACCGGCTCGCCGAGCAGCTGCTGGGCCAGCGACAGCAGGTAGACGCCGCGGTCGAGCAGCGCGCCGCCGCCCGCGGCGGGCGAGAAGCGCGCATCCGCGGCGCTCGGCGCCGCGGGGTAGCCGAAGTCGCCCTCGATGCGCTCGATGCGGCCGAGCGCACCGGCAGCGACCAGGCGGCGCGCCTCGGCGACGGCGGGGATGAAGCGCGTCCACATCGCCTCCATGCAGAACACCCGCCGCTGGCGGGCGGCCGCCGCGATGGCCGTGGCCTGGGCGGCGTCGAGCGCGAACGGCTTCTCGCACAGCACGGCCTTGCCGGCCTCGATGCAGGCCAGGCTGTCCTCGAGGTGGCGCGCGTTGGGCGAGGCCAGGTAGACGACATCGATGGCCGGGTCGCCGAGCAGCGCTTGCAGGCTGCCGTGATGCGTCGGCGCCGCGTGCCGCTGCGCGAAGGCCTGCGCACGTTCGACCGAGCGCGAGCCGACCGCATGCAGCCGCGCGCCCGTCACGTGCCGGAAGTCGAGCGCCAGCTCGTGCGCCTGCCGGCCGGTGCCCCACAGGCCCCAGAGGATGGTGCGGTCGGTGCTCGTCATGGTGGGGTGGGATCAGGCCTCGAGCTCGGCCGGCGTGAAGGAGGTGGCCATGCGATGGCAGCTCCCGTCGCGGCCGGCCTGATGGATCGCGAGCGCCAGTTCGTTGGCGTGCAGCGAGAACTGCGCCGCCGGCCGCCCGGAGCGACCGGTCGCGACCGCCGCGGCCAGGGCCGCCGGGCCGCGCCCGAAGTCCATCCTGTGGGCGCGCCGGTACACCGCCGAGCCCGCGGGTGGCGGCAGCAGCGGGCAGCGGCTGCGCCAGGGGCTCAGGAAGGTCTTGCGGCGGATCGACACGAGGCGGCGCAGGTGGACCGGCGAGCGGTAGTCCCAGCACTCGCGGGTCGACAGCACGCCGTCGTCGCCGACGATGCGCAGCGCATGGTCGTGCGGCGCCAGGATGCTGCAGGTCAGGCGTGCGACGACGCCCGACGCGAAGCGGATGCAGGCCACCGAGAAGTCCGGCGCGTCCGGCGGTGCGAGCGTCTCGCCTGCCAGCTTGTCCGGCACCTGCGCGGAGGCGAAGGCGGTGACGCTCTCGGCCGGCCCGAACCAGTCGAGCAGCCAGGTCAGGTAGTAGCCGGCATGCTCGAGCGTGCAGCCGACCTCGAACTCGTCCTGGTAGGGCCAGGGCATGCCCGACACCGAGCGCCACTTGCGGTACTGCATGCGGTGCACCATGCCGTCGTCCATCTCGGCATAGACCACCCGCACCGGCCCGACGCGGCCCTCGCGCAGCGCGCGGCGGATCGTCAGCGCGGTCTCGCCGAGGCTGCTGCAGGGCGCGCTGGCGAGGTGCAGGCCGCGCGCCTCGGCCAGCTCGACCAGCGCCGTGGCCTGGTCCATCGCCATCGCCAGCGGCTTCTCGGAGTAGACATGCTTGCCGGCCTCGAGGCAGGCGCGCGACACCGCGTAGTGCTCGCGCGGGTTGGTCAGGTTCAGCACCAGCGTGACGCGGGCATCGGCGAGCAGCTCCTGCAGCGAGCCGTAGGCCGGCACGCCGTAGGCGCGCGACAGCGTCGCCGCGCGCTCCGGCAGGCGGTCGAACACGCCGGCGACCTGCAATTCAGGATGGGCCGGCAAGGTGGCGAGGTAGAAGTCGGCGACATAGCCGCAGCCGATGAGCGCGATGTGGGTCGTCATGGTCGAGGGGCGCGGCCGGGCCGTGCCGCGGGCCAGCAGTATCCGTGCGGATCGGTGCGGGCCGACGCGCGCATCAGGCCGCGGCGGCCAGGGCCAGGTCGAGCCGCTGGAAGCCGTCGTCCCAGGCGCACGCCATCTGCCCGAGCAGCGCGTCGGCGTCGAGCGGCCGGCCGGCGTTGACGGCCCGCGCGGCCTTCAGGATCAGCGTCTTCGCATCGGCGGCGATCTGCCGGAACGGGGCGGCCGGGGTGTCGAATCCCGTGTGGCCCTGCGCGGCCAGCCAGTCGAGATGCAGCGCCGCCAACTCGAACGCCGCGCCCAGCTGGCGGATGGTCGCGAAGGCCCAGGCGTGATAGACGGGCAGCCCCTGCCGCTGCAGGACCGGCAGCTCGCTGCCGATGCGCGCGGCGAAGCGGCGCACCGGGTTGTCGGCCGGCCGCCACGCGGCGTGGCGGCCGAGCAGCGCGAGCGCCTGGCGGGCCAGCGCGTCGGGCGAGCGCCGCTGCAGACGGTCGAGCCGGATCGTCTCGGCGTACAGCGGCAGCGCGGCGTCCTCGGGGGCGAGGCGGAACAGGCGACGGAAGTCCTCGCCGTCGGCGCGGTAGTAGCCGGTGTTGTGGAAATAGCCCACGGTCTCGGCGGCGGGGTCGACCTCGGCCAGCACGATGGTCGTCTTGACATGCTGGCGTCGGTAGTCGGTGCCGGCGGTGTCGGGCAGCCAGTAGGCGTCGGCCTCGGTCGCGAGCAGCTTGTCCGCGGCGAGGTGCTCGATCGCATGGTCGAGCAGCGGCCGCCAGACGTTGAGCTCCTGCACGTCGATTCCGTAGAGATTCCGCAACTCGTCGTGGGGCGGCTTGAAGAAGGTCCACTGGTCGCCCTCGAAGTCGAGCGCGAGCGTGAAGCCGAGCATCGCCCGCGGTTCGAGCTCGAGCGCCTGCAGCAGGGCGATCCAGATGTCGACATAGCAGTTCTTCTCGACCCAGGTGCGCTCGGCCGCATGCAGCGGACTGGTGACATAGCTGTCCGGGCTCAGGCCCGCGACCACCATCGGGTGCCGCACCGGCGCCATCGCGAGCACGTCAGGGCCAGAGCCGGCTTCGGACGTCCGCCGGCCAGTGCGTCGGCTCGAAGCCGTGGGTCCGGAACAGCGCCATCACGACGCGCTCGAGTCCGAAACCCAGGCAGGCCGTGCTGGCGACGCCGCCATCGGCGGTCTGGATGCCGAAGGTGCTGCCGAAGTGGTCGCGGTGGAAGTTGAAGGAGCCGATCGCGGTCGGCGCCTGCGCCGAGATCACCGGCACGACGATCTCGTACTTCAACTTCTGCTCGCGCTGGTCGACCGCGAGCATGCGGCCGCCGCGACCGAAGAAGGGGTCCGACGCGACCTCGGGCTGCGCCGCCAGGCCGAGCGAGCGCAGCAGCTCCAGGCCGCGCTGCAGCCAGTCGTCGCGCCAGTCGAGCACCTGCTCGGCCGTGCCGGCGCAGACGAACTCGCGCACGCGAAACGACTGCATCCGCGTCGGTTCGGCCGAGGGCTCGTGGCGGAAGACCCAGTTGAGCATCGTCACGCGCCGTCCCTGCTCGGGCAGCCGGCCGGCCAGGCTCGGATAGAGCGGGTAGCAGGCCGCCGGGTTGAGCACCACGGCGGTCTGGCCGAGCAGTTCGCCCCAGTCCTTGCCTTCCCGGGCCCGCTCGGCCAGGGCCAGCGACTGCAGTTCGTTGCCGAAGAAGCTGTGCACCGACCCGCACAGGTGCGGGAAGGACTCGAGGTAGTTGACCCGCTCGAGCACGCGGCGGTCGATCACCGGCGGGAAGGTGAAGACCTCGGCCTGGTCGGGCGCCGCGACGGTGCTGACGCAGGCGTTGAAACGCTCGAGCACGTCCTCGAACACGGCGCCGCGCCCGAAGGCGCCCGGCACGCCGGTCGGGACGATCAGACCATGCGCGACCAGGCCGTCGTAGAGGGACTGCGGATCCAGGCGGTCGGGGTCAGGCATCCTTGTGCACCAGCAGCAGGGCGGCATTCCTGGCGGCAATGCGCTCGTTGGAGATCATCAGCGACGCCGACAGCACGTCGCGGTACTGGCGGCCCAGGCTGTGCGGGCTGTCGTTCTTGTAGCCGAGCAGCCCGACGATCTGCAGCGCCTCGTGCACGATCGCCGGCGCGGCCTCGGAGGCGCTGATCTTCAGGTTGTTCAGGCGCAGCGCCCAGCCGATGGTGGTGAGCTCGTCGCGTCCGTCGGCGCGGGCGCAGGTGGCGTCGAAGTCGCGTGCCATCGTCACCCAGAGGCTGCGCATCGCCTGCAGCCGTGCCGACACCCGCGCCAGCGCCTGTGCGGTCGGCGGCACCGTCCCGGGCGACTGGCGGGCCTGGCCGCGCACGAACGCGGCGGCGCGCGCCACCGCATCGGCCGCGATGCCCCACCACAACGCCGACCACAGCACATGCGAGTAGGGCACCATGGTCTGCGCCGAGGAGTCGGCAAACGGCCCGGGCAGCACCTGCTCGGCGGCCACGCACGAGGCGAGCCGGAAGCCCGGGCTGCAGGTGCCGCGCATGCCCAGGGTGTCCCAGCTGGTCGTCTGGGTGAGCTGGCAGTCCTCGCGGCGCACCAGCACCAGCACCTGGTCGCCCGCGGCGGCATCGGGCGCCCGACGGCAGGTCACCAGGATGGCATCGGCTTCGGTGCAGTAGGAGCCGGTGGTGGCGTCCTTGTCGAGCCGCAGGCGGTCGTCCTCGGTCGGCACGACGGAGCAAATGCTCGAACGCGTGTCGCCATAGACGCCGACCTCCGAGGTCATCGACGCGAGCAGCCGCTGCTGCTCGGCCAGCTCGGCCAGGTAGCCACGGAAGAACGCCGACGCACCGGCATGCCGCGCGATGCAGCCGACCTGGATGTAGTGCATGGCCAGCACCATGCCGCTCGAGCCGCAGGCCTGGGCGACGGTCGCGCACAGCAGGGCCTGCTCGGCCAGCGTGCAGCCGGCGCCGCCCTGCTCCAGCGGCACGCCGGCCGACAGCACGCGCGCTTCGCGCAGCGCCGCGATCGTTTCGTGCGGGAAGCGCGCCCGCGCATCCACGTCGGCCGCATGGCGCGCGGCCACGTCGCCGGCGATCGCGCGGCACGCGACCAGCAGGGCTTCGAAGGCGGTCGAGGTGGACATGGTGTGGATCGTATGCCCAACGCGCGGCCGCCGGGGAGCACCCGCAAGGGCGGTTCGGTCGGATGCCGCGTCCTAGCGCGGATCCTCCACGCCGACCCACCCGATCGGGGGGGTTTCCGGGTGTGTCGGTTCGGCCACGACGAGCCCCGCGAGTCGGTCGAGCTGGCTCACCAGCATGTCGCGCCGGGCCCGGCGCGTGAAGGTGTGGTCGGCGCCGTCGATCAGCGCGATCGTGAGCCGACCGCCGGCCTCCAGCCGCCGCACGGTGCGGCCGCCCTGCAGCTGCAGCAGCTCGAGCCCGGGGTCACCGGCCGAGAACACGAAGTGCAGCAGGCGGCCCGCCCCGGACGCCTTCTCGATGTCGCGCGCCAGGTCGTCGCGCAGCGGCAGCCCGAGCCGGCGCGCGGTCTCGGCCGCGAAGCCGCGCGCCAGCGTGGTGAGGCGGCGCGCCGCCACGGCCGCGATCGCGCCGAGGTCGAGGTCGAGGGCGAGCAGCTTGCGCCAGGGATGGCGGGTGAACGCGAGCCGGCGGTAGCGCGCCATCAGCTCGATCGGCTCGTAGTCGCGCAGGCCCTCGTTCGTGACCCAGCGCGGATCCCAGAAGAAGGTCAGGGGGTTGACCATCAGGCAGGCCTGCACCGGCTGGTCCGCCACGGCGGCCTTGAACGCATGGAAGGCGCCCGAGCACAGGCCGAGCAGGCGGCAGTCGTCGACGCCGGTCGACGCACGCAGCCGCGCCAGCGCCGCGGCGATGTCGGCGGCGGCGTGCGGCGAGTACACGATGTTCTCGTCGGCGCCCGGCCGCGCCGGGCTGTCGCCGATGCCGGAGAGGTCCAGCCGCAGCACCGCGGCACCGCGCGCCGCCCAGTCGCGAGCGAGTTCGACCCACAGCCGGTTCGGCCCGATGTGGTGCACCGAGCCCGAGTTGAGCATCAGGATGCCGACCCGCGGCGCCGCTGCGGCCGGCCGGATCAGCACGCCGAACAGGGGCACGCCGTCGGCGTCGATGCGCTCCAGGCTTTCGTGCAGTCCGTCCAGCCACACGGCAGTGCTGCCGATCGGGCCGCCGGCCGCGCCGGGCGCGGCGGTCGATCGCCACTGCAGCAGGGTGCTCACGACGCCGTCGATCAGGGCGTGGGGCACCTGGGCGCGTTGCGGGTCGGCCATCATGCCCGCATAGCCCGACCAGTCGGCGCGCGACACCTGCACGCCGCTGCGCTCCAGCTGCGCCGGCCAGTCGTCGGGCGCGGGCAGGTCGTCGCGCCCGACCACCAGCACCCGGGCCGCCGGCGCGCCCGGCAGCTTGCGCAGGTCGATCGCCTCGAGCTCGGCGACGGCGTCGGCGGCCAGGCAGAACCCCGCCGACTCGAACAGCTGCGGGTCGGCCGGCATCGGCCGGCCGGTCGAGTCGAGCGTCTCGCCGAGGATGCGCAGCTCGCGCAGGTAGGCGCGCCCGCTGACGACCGGCGCCACGGCGACGAGCCCGGCGACGTCGTCGCGCTCGCGGGCCGCCAGCGCGGCGAGCAGCGCCCCGAGGCGCACGCCCAGCAGCGCCACCCGGTCGACGCCGGTCGCGCGGCGCAGCGCCGCGATGGCTTCCTGGGTCGAGGCGAGCCAGGAAGCCACCCGACCCGGATCACGATCGCTGCCGTGCGAATTGCCGCAGCCGGCGTAGTCGAAGCGTAGCGCCGGCACGCCGCCACCGGCGGCGGCCTGGGCCAGCGCGCGCAGGCTGCGGTGCGCGCAGACCTCCTCGAAGCCGAAGGGGTTGCAGATCACCAGGCCGAGGGCTGGCGGCCCGTCACCCGGCGCGCGGTGCAGCCAGCCGAACAGCGGCTCCTCCGAGGGGCCGAAGTAGAGCGGTTCGGCCGGAGGCGCGCTCAACGCGGCACCTCGAACACGAGGCGGCGGCGCGCGTTGAGCGACGACACGCCGACCTGGGCGCGGTGCGTGGCCGGCGCCGCCGGTGCCGGGTGCAAGGCGACGCGGCGCGACTCGCCGGGGCGCAGGTGGAAGTGGTTGTCGTCAGGGCGCAGGCCGTCGGCCTCGATGCACAGGTCCTGGACGAAGCCGCCGGCCTGCAGGCCGAGTGTCAGCAGGCCGTTGTCGGCGCGCTCGAGGCCCGCCGTCAGGCCGGTGTCGGCCGACTGCTGCGTCGGCGGCCCGACCGGGAAGTGCCAGGCCTGCGCCAGCAGCTCGCCGGCTGCGTCGCGCAGACCCGCCCAGACCCGCGTCGCCGGCGGCGGGCCGAAGCGGTAGGCGTAGGAAAGGTCGTAGAAGCCATCGAGCAGTTCGGCCGCGGCGACCGTCAGGGCGCCGCGCGGCGCGACCTGCAGCGCCTGGCTGGCCTGGGCGACGGGGCGGCCTTCGTCGGGATAGGCGACGAGCTCCAGCACCGCGTCGAGCGCCGCGGCGTGGTCGTTGAAGGCGTGGAGGTGCAGGCCGTTGTGCCCCTCGTCGCCGATCGCCAGTGCGACCGGCTGCAGCACCCGGCGCACCGGCCAGAAGCAGGGCTTGGGGAGGCCCATGTCGTCGAGCAGGCCCCAGCCGGCGCCGGCCCACAGGTCGCGCAGGAACCACAGCAGCGCACCGCCGCAGCCAGAGCCGGCGCGCCGCCACTCGGCCAGCGCGCTTGCCATCACCTCGCCGGTGACGGCGCGGCTGAGGGCGAGGTAGCGGTCGTGGTCGACCCGCCGCAGCGCCGTCGCGTCGAGGCCGAACAGCTGGCCGAGATAGTGGTCGCGAACGTCCTCGAAGTCCCAGCCGGCGCCGAGGTCGCGCGGCGCGCGGACCTTCCAGCCGGGGTGGTGCACGCGCAGGCCATGACCGCCCGGCATGCGCGCGATCGTGGCCGCCGTCGGCACGTTGGCGAAACCCAGGCACTCGGTGGCGAACTTGACGCCGGCGCGTCGCGCATCGGTCCAGGGGCCGAGGTAGGCGCCGACGCCGTAGTAGGAGGTCGTGCCGGTGTCGACCTGGTGCGGGAAGGCGCCGCCATGCGCGCTCGACGGCCAGTAGGGCACGCCGGGACAGGCCTCGCGCGCCCAGCCGGCGATGTGCTCGTGGAATATCGGCGGGGCCCACAGCTCGCGCGGTGCCCCCCACATCGCGGCCTGCTGCTCCACCTCGCTGTTGCCGCACAGCACCGCCAGCGAGGGGCGGTGGCGCCAGCGCGCCGCCTGCTGCCGCACCTCCCGTTCAACCGAGGCGCGGAAGGCCGCGTCCCCGCCCGGGTAGTCCATGTTGGCGAACATGAAGTCCTGCCAGACGAGCACGCCCTGGCGGTCGCACTCGTCGTGGAAGGCCTCGTCCTCGTAGACGGTCGCGCCGCTGACGCGCAGCATGTTCATGCCGGCGTCGCGAACCGTGGCCACCGCCTCGCGCAGGGCCTCGGGCGATGCCGACAGGCCGACCGGATCGAGCGGCATCCAGCAGGCGCCGCGGCAGAACACCGGCACGCCGTTGACGCGCAGCGCGAAGCGTCCGCCGTCGGTGTCGAGTTCGATCCGGCGGAAGCCGGTGTCGCCGAGCGCGAACTCAACCGGCGCCGCGGCGCCCGCGAGGCGGACGTGGAGCGTGGCGCGGTACAGCGCCGGCTCGCCGTGGGTGTGCGGCCACCATGGGGCCGCGTCCGGCACCGTCAACCCGCCCTGGCACGTGAGCTCGGCGCCGCCTTGGCAGGTCAGCGCGCTGCGGTACAGCGTTTCGCCGCGCGCCACGCGCAGCTCGACGGCTTCGATCGTGCGGCCGCCGAGACCGCGCAGCCGGCCTTGGAAGGCGATGCGTCCGTCGCGGCCGTCGAGCGTCGCGTGCAGCGCCATGTCGGCCAGTTCGACCTGCGAGCGCCGCTCGAGCCGGATGCCGCGCCACGGACCCACCGGCGCGGCCGGCGGCGACCAGCCCGGGGTGCGGCCGAGCAGGGTGGTGCGCCACCAGCGCAGCTGCTGGTGTTCGACCATCGGGGCACGCCAGCGCGGCCGCGCGCGGGGTGTCGCGACCAGCGGGTCGAGGGCGGCGAAGCGCAGCAGCAGCTCGTTGCGGCCGCGCAGCTGCGCGCCGACGTCGCAGCGGTGCGCGACGAACATGTTGTCCGAGCGCAGCAGCGGCTCGCCGTTCAGCCGAACCTCGGCGACGGTGGCGAGCCCGTCGAAGAGCAGCAGCACCGACTCGCCACCCGCCGCCGGCTCGGCATCGAAGGCCAGGCGCCAGCACCAGTCTTCGGCGTCGAAGCGACGCGGGGGACCGTCGAGCGACCAGTGGCCGGCGGCGCGCAGCGCCGCGGCGACGGTGCCATGGCCACCGGCGTCGATCCAATCCGCGGGACCGAGCGCAGCCTCGGCGCCCGGCGGTGCACCAGCCGGCAGCGCGCACAGCTGCCAGCCGTGGCGCAGCGGGTCGCGACGCACGGCGTGGGTCATCGGTGCTCTCAGGGGGCGATCAACTCGTCCAGCGCCCGCCGGATCGACGTGATGCTGGTGAAAACGCTGCGCTTGAGCATGTGGTCGGGGAACTCGATGCCGAAGCCGCCTTCGAGCGCCAGCATCACGTTGACGCTGGCGTGGGAGCTCATGCCGGCCTCGTAGAGGTCGGCGGTGGCATCGATCGTCAGGGCGTCGGCGCCGAGGCGGCCGTGCTCCACGAGGATGGTGCGGATGCGGGGTTCGAGGGCGTCGGTGGACATCGTGCGGCGGGTCTGGGTACGGCGGAAAGCTGGTCGGGAGGGTAGGGGGTCGCAATCGCCATGGCAATGCCGTATTTGCGGCCACCGGCGAACGTCAGGCGGATGTCATGGCGGATTACCGGCGCGAGTGTCGCCGCATGGCCGTGCGGGGCGATCGAGGCCTGGTCGGCCGCCCTCATCGTTCGAGCCGCAGCACGCGGCCGTCCGGCGAGTTCGTGACGAGGTAGAGCCAGCCGTCCGGTCCCTGACGCACGTCGCGGGTGCGCTTCGGGCGGCCGACGAACACCGGGCGCGGATCGACCAACCGCTCGCCGTCGACCCGCAGACGCAGCAAGGCCTGCCCGGACAGCATGCCGACCAGCAGTTCGCCGCGCCAGTCCGGGTAGCGGCTGCTGTCGAGCCTCAGCACCGCTGTCGGGGGCATGGCCACGTCCTCGCCCCACCAGATCGCGGCCGGTGCCATGCCGGGCTTCTCGCGGCCTTCGCCGATCGGTGCGCAGGTGATCTCCTCGCAGCCGTAGCTCACGATCGGCCAGCCGTGGTTGGCGCCGGCCTTGACGAGGTTGACCTCGTCGCCGCCGAGCGGTCCGTGGTCGCTGACCCAGGCGTGGCCGGTCTTGGGATCGACCTCGATACCCTGCGGGTCGCGAAAGCCGAGCGCCCAGATCGCGCCGAGCGCGCCGGTGCGGCCGACGAAGGGGTTGTCCGGCGGCACGCTGCCGTCGGGCTGCAGCCGCAGCAGCTTGCCGCGGTAGGAGTCGAGGCGCTGGGCCTGCGCGGGCTCGCTGCGGTCGCCCAGCGTGACGAAGAGGTGCCCCTGCGGGCCGAAGGCAAGCCGTGATCCGAACGAGCCCCGGTCCGGCCCGAACTGCGGATCGCGGAAGATCACCTCGACCGCATCGAGCCGCTCGCCGCGCAGCCGACCGCGGGCGACTGCGTTGCGGCCCGTCTGACCGTCGGCCGCGGGTTCCAGGTAGCTCCAGTAGACCCAGGGCGCCTCGACGCCCTCCGCGGCCACCGCGATGCCCATCAGCCCGCCGGCGGGCCAGACCGGTGGCAGGCCCTGCAACACCGCGCCGGGCCCGCCGCGGCCGTCGAGCAGCCGCACCCGCCCAGGCCGTTCGCTCACCAGCATGCGACCGTCGGGCAGGAAGGCGAGCGACCAGGGCGTGTCGAGACCCTCGGCCAGCGTGACGACCTTCAGGTCGGTCAGCAGAAACACCTCGACGGCGCGCCGCCCCTTCCAAGCTGCCAGCCCGCCCAGCAGGGCGAGTGCCAGCACGACGGCCGGCAAGGCCCAGCTGCGGCGGGCCGATCGGGCCGGTGCCGCTCGTGTCATCGGAGCCCCTGTGCCGAGCGGCGGCGGCGTCCGCCTTACTGCAGCGCCAGCGTCGCGCTGCAGGAGGCGGTGTTGGCGTCGTAGGCGTAGCTCTGGCCGCCGAGCGTGACGCCCGAGTCGCGGCTCAGGCGCGACAGGCCGCACTGCAGCGTCCAGACGCGCGTGATGGCGTAGCCGGCGGTCAGGCCGACGCGCCGGCTGTAGCCGCGGCGGTTGCCCGCCACGACGCCGGAGCCATCCAGGAACTGCGTGTCGTAGAAGTCGCGCGAGTAGTCGAAGTTCGCGGTGACGCGGATCTTCGCCGTCGCCTCCCAGTCGGCCTGCAGGCCGAGGCGATTGGTGAGGCGGCTGTCGGTCAGGTAGGTGGTCGTCTCGTCGCCGCCGGGGATGAGCTGCGTGGTGGTCGAGCTGCCGGAGCCGGTTTCGCGCGCCAGCAGCGTCATGAAGGACAGCTTGCCGGTGGCCTGGTAGTTCCAGCGCAGTTCGCCGGTCACGCCGCTGAAGTCGCGGCTCGCGTCCAGGTCGTGCTGCTCGTCGGTGTGCGTGATGCGCGCGCTCAGGCGGCTCGCGCCGGTCGGCAGGAACTCGGCGGTCAGGTCCACGTCGTTGCGCGTGTACTCGTCGGCCCCGGCGATGGCGGAGAAGCGCGGGTACTCGCCATCGGTGCGCCGGAGCATCAGTCCGAAGGACCATGGGCCGCCCGGGCGCCAGCGCAGGCCGGCGCCGAGCATCGCGCTCTCGCGCTCGCGGCTCGCGAAGCCGGTCGACGAATAGCTGATGTCGGTCAGGTTGGCCTGGGCCTCGAGCGTCAGCACCGAGGCGCCGCCGTACTGGCCGCGCAGGTCGACGAGGCGCGAGCGCTCCTGGTTGCGGCCCGATTGCGGCTGCGCCAGGCCGCCGTAGCTCTCGAAGCCGGCCTGCGACTGCGAGGCAGTGATGCGCGCCGTGCCACTGAGCTTCGACGCGGCCTCCCAGTCGAGCCCGAGCAGCAGGTCGTAGCCGGCGCCGTTCAGTTCGCTGTTGTCGCGGTAGGCGTTGCCGCGCACCGTGGCCGAGGCGAGCAGGCGCTGGCGGCTGATCGGCTGGTCCAGCCCGACGGTCAGCGCGGTCGTGGAGATCACGTCGCTCTCCGTGCCCGCGGCGTCGGGGACGCGGAACAGGTTCGAGTCGTAGCTGAAGGTCTGCGAGGCGCGCAGGTAGTAGGGGCTGGTCTGCGCGTGGGCGGCGCCGCTGGCCAGTGCGCCCAGCAGGCAGGCCAGGACGATGGTGCGGGCAGCGGACTGGGGGCGGCGGGACAGGTGCTTCATCGGGGCTCCTCGTTCGGCGTGCGGATACTCGAAGGGCGGGCCGCTCGGAACCCGCTCAGTAGGCCTGGCGGTCGAAGAACACCAGCCGGATCGTGCGCAGGATGATCTGCAGGTCGAGCGCCAGCGACCAGTTTCTCAGGTACTCGAGGTCGTATTCCACCCGGGCGCGCATTTTCTCGACGGTGTCGGTTTCTCCCCGCAGTCCGTTGACCTGGGCCCAGCCGGTGATCCCCGGCTTGACCTTGTGGCGCACCATGTAGGCCTTGATCAGGTCGCGGTAGAGTTGGTTGTGCGCAACGGCATGCGGCCGCGGGCCGACGATGCTCATGCGCCCCTGCAGCACGTTGACGAACTGCGGCAGTTCGTCGAGCGAGGTGCGGCGCAGGAAGGCGCCGAAGGGCGTGATGCGGGCATCGCCGCGCGTGGCCTGCACGACGCGGCCACCGTTGTCCTCGGTCGTCATCGAGCGGAACTTGTAGACGATGATCTCCTCGCCGTCGAGTCCGTTGCGGCGCTGCTTGAAGATCGCCGGCCCCGGCGAACTCAGCTTCACGCCGACCGCGATCAGCAGCAGCAGCGGCGAGATCAGCAGCAGGATGGCGCTGGCCAGCACGAGGTCCGACAGGCGCTTGGACAGTTCGTTGGTGCCGGTGAACGGGGTCTCGCAGATGCCCACGACCGGCACGCCGTTCATGTCCTGCAGCCGGCCCTGGATGATGCTGATGCCGAACACGTCGGGCACGAAGAACAGCGACGCGGTGGTGCCCTGCAGCGACTCGAGCAGCTGCAGGATGCGCGGCTGCGAGCCCAGCGGCAGCGTGATGTAGACCTCCTTCACGCTGTGCGCGGTGATGTAGCCGGCGACGTCGGTCAGCGTGCCGAGTCGCGACGACTGGGTCTCGGGCGAGACGCGGTCGTCGGTGCGGTCGTCGAAGTAGCCGAGCAGGTCGATGCGGGCATCGGGCCGGCTGCGCAGTGCGCGCGCGACCTTGGCGCCCAGCGGGCCGGCGCCGACGATGATCGCCGAGCTGCGGTTGTGCGGCAGCTGGGCGCGATGGCGGAGGGTCAAGCGCCCGGCCGCCACGGCCAGCCACTGCAGCACCGGCGTCACCAGCGCCCAGGTGATGAGCACGTCGTTCTCGAAGTAGTACAGGCTGTTGGTCGCGTAGCCGCACAGCAGCAGGATCGCGAGCAGGCTGAACCACGACAGCGTGATGTCGACCGCCGCGGCGATGCCACCGTCGCGGAAGCGGTTGCGGCCCGGGAAGGTCAGCGCGAACACCAGCAGGCACAGGGTCAGCCCGGCGCGCAGCAACGGCTCGTCGTGCCAGGCGCTGACGGCGAGGAAGCTCGCGACGATGATCGACGGCTCGAGCAGTGCCGCCACGAAGGACGTGACGGACTGCGGCGCGTTGTAGAACGTTCGTTTCTGGCTTCGGTCTTCGAACATGCGGGGCGCAAGGAGCTCGACGGGGACGCGCGACCTGGAGACCACGCGGGTTTCCCTGGACAGCAGGCATTGTCGCCACAAAGCCGGCGGCTTCGGGGCCCCTGCGTCGCGGGGGGCGTGGCCGCGTGCCACGGCGCCGCGTGCGGGACTTCACGGGCTGCCGCCTACAATTTTGGCCGTGCCCATGTCCCTCCCGACCCTGTTGATGCCGGCCGTGACCGAGCGGCTGCTGCTGCTGGCCAATCACGTGCTGTGGGCCGAGCCGGCCGCCGTCGAGCGCCTGCGCGCGCACGCCGGCCGGCGGGTGCAGCTGGCGTGGCAGGTCGAGCCCGGGCCTTGGCCGAGCCCGCCGGCGCCCTGCCTGCGCGTCACCGCGGCGGGGCTCTTCGAGCTCGTCGAACGCGACGAGCTCGAAGCGGGCGCCGATCTGCACCTGCGCATTGCGCTCGCCGCGCCGCACCGCCAGCTGCTGCAGTGGCTCGGCGGCGAGCGGCCCGCCGTCTCGGTCGAGGGCGATGCCCAGCTCGCGGCCGACCTGGCCTGGCTGGGCCAGAACCTGCGCTGGGACCTCGCGCGCGACCTCGCTCCGCTGATCGGCCCCGGCCCGGCGCACGAGCTGGTGCGGCTCGGCGGCGAGGTGGCCGCGGGCTTGCGCACCCTGCTGCAGGCGGCCGCCGGCGACCGCCCGTCCGCCACGCCGGCCGCCTCGCGATGAGGCAGCTGCTGCGGCTCGGCTTCATCGTCCTCACCGTCCTGCGTTTCGGCCTGGACGAGCTGCTGCTCGCGAGCTCGGGCCATCGCGGCCTGCGGCTGCTGGGGCGCGTCGTGGCCGTCGGCCGGCGCCTCGACGCACCGCGCGGCGTGCGGCTGCGTCTCGCGCTGGAGCGGCTCGGGCCGATCTTCGTCAAGTTCGGGCAGGTGCTGTCGACCCGGCGCGACCTGCTGCCCACCGACGTGGCCGACGAGCTCGCGAAGCTGCAGGACGACGTGCCGCCCTTTGCCGCCGCCGAAGCCGCGCGCCTGGTCGAGCAGGCCTTCGGCCGGCCGCTCGACGCCGTGTTCGCGAGCTTCGAACGCGAGCCCGTGGCCAGCGCGTCGATCGCGCAGGTCCACTTCGCGGTGCTCGAGGGCGGCCGCGAGGTCGCGGTCAAGGTGCTGCGGCCGGGCATGCTGACCGCGATCGACAAGGATCTCGCGCTGCTGCGCCGGCTGGCCGGCTGGGTCGAGCGCGGCTCGGCCGACGGGCGCCGCCTCAGGCCGCGCGAGGTGGTGGCCGAGTTCGACAAGTACCTGCACGACGAGCTCGATCTGGTGCGCGAGGCGGCCAACGCCGCCCAGCTCCGGCGCAACATGGCGGGGCTCAACCTGCTGCTGATTCCCGAGATGGTGTGGGATCTGTGCACTCCCGGCGTGATCGTGATGGAGCGCATGAAGGGCGTGCCGATCGGCCAGGTGGCGCGGCTGCGCGAGGCGGGGGTCGACTTCAAGCAGCTGGCGCGCGACGGCGTGACGATCTTCTTCACCCAGGTGTTCCGCGACGGCTTCTTCCACGCCGACATGCACCCCGGCAACATCCAGGTGAGCCTCGCGCCGGGCACCTTCGGCCGCTACATCGCGCTCGACTTCGGCATCATCGGCACGCTGACCGAGGTCGACAAGAACTACCTGGCGCAGAACTTCGTCGCCTTCTTCCGGCGCGACTACAAGCGCGTCGCCGAGCTGCACGTCGAGAGCGGCTGGGTGCCGCCGGCCACGCGGGTGGACGAGCTCGAAGGCGCGATCCGCGCCTGCTGCGAGCCGTTCTTCGACCGGCCGCTGAAGGACATCTCGCTTGGCCAGGTGCTGCTGCGGCTGTTCCAGACCTCGCGGCGCTTCAACGTCGAGATCCAGCCGCAGCTGGTGCTGCTGCAGAAGACCCTGCTCAACGTCGAGGGCCTGGGCCGCGAGCTCGACCCCGAGCTCGACCTGTGGAGCACCGCCAAGCCCTTCCTCGAGCGCTGGATGGACGAGCAGGTCGGTGTGCGGGCGCTGCTCGAGCGGCTGCGCGCCGAGGCACCGCGTTACGCCAAGCTGCTGCCCGAGCTGCCGCGGCTGCTGCACGAGGCGCTGGCCGCGCGTGCCGCGCCCGCCGCGGTGCCGGCGCCCTGGGCCCTGCTGCTGGAGCAGCAAAGCCGCACGCTGCGGACCCTGCGTGCGCTGGTCTGGATCGGCACCGGTTTCGCGCTCGGCCTGCTGGCGGCACAGCTCCTGCTTCGCTGGAGCTGACCCGGCGCGCTGTCACGGCGATCCGGGGATAATTCCTGCCGCCCTCGCACTCCCCTCCTGCCGCCGCGGAGCCGTCGTCCATGCTGCTGACCCTGGTCATCGCCTACCTGCTCGTCACCATCGCCATCGGCCTGTGGGCCGCCAAGCGGGTCAAGACCACCGCCGACTTCGCGATCGCCGGGCGCCACCTGCCGCTGGTCATGATCGTGACGACCACCTTCGCGACCTGGTTCGGCTCCGAGACGGTGCTCGGCATCCCGGCCAAGTTCGTCGAGGGCGGCCTGAACGGCGTCGTCGAGGACCCGTTCGGCGCCGGCACCTGCCTGATCCTGGTCGGCCTGTTCTTCGCCGCCAAGCTCTACAAGATGACGCTGCTGACGATCAGCGACTACTACCGCGAGCGCTACGGCCGCGGCATCGAGGTGGTGTGCTCGCTGATCATCATCCTGAGCTACCTGGGCTGGGTGTCGGCGCAGGTCACCGCGCTGGGCCTGGTGTTCAACCTGCTGTCGGGCGGCGCCATCAGCGTCCCGATGGGCATGGTGCTGGGCACCGCGTCGATCCTCGCCTACACGCTGTTCGGCGGCATGTGGTCGGTGGCGGTCACCGACTTCGTCCAGATGATCATCCTGGTGGTCGGCCTGTCCGTGATCGCGATGTTCGCCGCCGACCAGGCCGGCGGCGCCGACAAGGTGATCGCGCTGGCCACCAGCAAGGACCTGTTCAACTTCCTGCCGCCGCCGACCTTCACCGACGTGGTGTTCTTCGTTGCCGCGGCGATCACGATGATGTTCGGCTCGATCCCGCAGCAGGACGTGTTCCAGCGCGTGATGTCGGCCAACAGCGTGCAGGCCGCCACCCGCGGCCCGGTGATCGGCGGGCTGTGCTACATCGCCTTCGCCTTCGTGCCGATGTTCCTGGTGACCAGCGCGCTGATCATCATGCCGGAGCAGGCCGCCATGCTGATCAAGGAGGACCCGCAGAAGGTCATCCCGACGCTGGTGATGGAGAAGATGCCCTTCGTGATGCAGGTGCTGTTCTTCGGCGCGCTGCTGTCGGCGCTGAAGTCCACCGCCTCGGCGACGCTGCTGGCGCCGTCGGTGACCTTCGTCGAGAACATCTGGCGCCAGTTCGTCCCGCGCACCAACGACAAGCGCGAGCTGCGGACGATGCGGGTCGCGGTGCTGGTGTTCAGCGTCTGCGTCTGCGCCTACGCGATCGCGCTCGAGGGCACGCCGATCTATGACATGGTCTCCAGCGCCTACCAGGTGACGCTGGTCGGCGCCTTCGTGCCGCTGGTCGCCGGCCTGTACTGGAAGAAGGCGACGACCCAGGGCGCGGTGTTCTCGATCGTGCTGGGCATCCTGACCTGGGTGATGTTCATGCTGACGCCGGCCGGCGAGGCCTTCCCGGCCCAGCTGGCGGGTTTCATCGCGGCCGTCGGCGGCATCCTGGTGGGTTCGCTCGGTCCGCAGGCGGTGGTCAAGAACCGCCACGGCAGCCATCACCTCATCGTCGGCGTCAACGCCTGAGGCCGACCGGCGCTCTTCCGGCGGGCGCCGGCGGGCGCCCGTTTACAATTCCGCTTTTCAAATCAAGGGCTTAGCCATGCCGATCTACGCCTATCGCTGCCAGGCCTGCGGCCACGCGAAGGACGTCCTGCAGAAGATCTCCGACCCGCTGCTGAGCGTCTGCCCGGCCTGCGGGGCGGCCGCCTTCACGAAGCAGGTGACCGCGGCGGGCTTCCAGCTCAAGGGCTCGGGCTGGTACGCGACGGACTTCCGCAACGGCGGTTCGGCAGCGCCCGCCGCCGCGCCGGCCGCGGGTGAAGCGCCGAAGACCGAGGCGCCGGCTGCCGCGCCGGCCACGCCACCCGCAGCGACGTCGGCTGCGGGCGGCTGCGGCGGCTCCTGCGCCTGCCACTGAGCGGCGCCGCGCGAAAGCCGCCGTGAAGAAGTACCTGCTCGCCGGCCTGCTGGTCTGGCTGCCGCTGGCCGTCACCATCTGGGTGCTGCACGCGGTGCTGGGCCTGCTCGACGGCCTGTTCGCCTGGCTGCTGAGCGCCTCGCAGGCGGTGCTGCCGGCGGGCGCCGAGGCGCCGCTGGAGATGCTCAAGCAGATCCCCGGCCTGGGCGTCATCGTGATGCTGATCGCACTGCTGCTCACCGGCATGTTCGCGGCCAACATCGTCGGCCAGTGGTGGCTGCGCCAGGGCGGGCGGCTGCTGCACCGCATCCCGATCGTCAAGTCGATCTACAGCTCGGTCAAGCAGGTCTCGGACACGCTGTTTTCCAGCAGCGGCAATGCCTTCCGCGAGGCGGTGCTGGTGCAGTACCCGCGCCAGGGCTCGTGGACCATCGCCTTCGTCACCGGCAAGCCCGGTGGCGAGGCCGCCGACCACCTGAGCGGCGACTACCTCAGCCTGTACGTGCCGACCACGCCCAACCCGACCTCGGGCTTCTTCCTGATGGTGCCGCGCGGCGACGTGATCGCACTGCGCATGAGCGTCGACGAGGCCCTGAAGTACATCATCTCGATGGGCGTGGTCGCGCCGCCGGCGGCGCTGCCGGCCGCGCCGCGAAATCCCATCGCTTGAACGCCAGGCAAGCGTTCAAGCCCCAGGCCCGAGCCTGACAGCGCCCCGACCCTGCCGCCCTTGCGCGGCGCCCGAACAAGACCGAAAGCCGGAGCACCCGATGCGTACCACCTATTGCGGCCTCGTCAGCGAAGCGCTGATGGGCCAGACCGTGACCTTGATGGGCTGGGCCCACCGCCGCCGCGACCATGGCGGCGTGATCTTCATCGACCTGCGCGACCGCGAGGGCCTGGTCCAGGTCGTCTGCGACCCCGACCGTGCGGCGATGTTCAAGGCCGCCGAGGGCGTGAGGAACGAGTTCTGCCTGAAGATCGTCGGCAAGGTGCGCGCGCGCCCGGCCGGCACAGCGAACGCGCAACTGGTGAGCGGCCAGATCGAGGTGCTGTGCCACGAGATCGAGGTGCTGAACCCCAGTGTCACGCCGCCGTTCCAGCTCGACGACGACAACCTCAGCGAGACCACGCGGCTGACCCACCGCGTGCTGGACCTGCGCCGCCCGGCGATGCAGAAGAACCTGATGCTGCGCTACCGCGTGGCGATGGAGACGCGCAAGTTCCTCGACGCCAACGGCTTCATCGATATCGAGACGCCGATGCTCACGAAGAGCACGCCCGAGGGCGCGCGCGACTACCTGGTCCCCAGCCGCGTCAACGAGGGCATGTTCTTCGCGCTGCCGCAGAGCCCGCAGCTGTTCAAGCAGCTGCTGATGGTGGCCGGCTTCGACCGCTACTACCAGATCACCAAGTGCTTCCGCGACGAGGACCTGCGCGCCGACCGTCAGCCCGAGTTCACGCAGATCGACATCGAGACCTCGTTCCTGAACGAGGAGGAGATCCGCGGCATGTTCGAGGGGATGATCCGCACGGTGTTCCGCAACACCATCGGCGTCGACCTGCCGGGCTACCCGGTGATGAAGTACGCCGAGGCGATGCACCGTTACGGCTCGGACAAGCCGGACCTGCGCGTCAAGATGGAGTTCACCGAGCTCACCGACGTGATGCGCGACGTGGACTTCAAGGTCTTCAGCGCACCGGCGCAGGCCAAGGGCGGGCGCGTGGTGGCCCTGCGCGTGCCCGGCGGCAGCGAGATGAGCCGCAGCGAGATCGACGCCTACACCGAGTTCGTCAAGATCTACGGCGCCAAGGGCCTGGCCTGGATCAAGGTCAACGACGTCGCCAAGGGCCGCGAGGGGCTGCAGAGCCCGATCGTCAAGAACCTGCACGACGCGGCGATCGCCGAGATCATCGCCCGCAGCGGCGCGTGCAACGGCGACCTGCTGTTCTTCGGCGCCGACAAGGCCAAGGTCGTCAACGACGCGATCGGCGCGCTGCGCGTCAAGGTCGGCCACAGCGACTTCGGCAAGAGCAACGGCCTGTTCGAGGACAAGTGGGCGCCGCTGTGGGTGGTCGACTTCCCGATGTTCGAGCACGACGAGGAGAACGACCGCTGGGCCGCGGTGCACCACCCGTTCACCGCGCCGAAGGACGGCCACGAGGACCTGATGGACACCGACCCGGCGGCCTGCATCGCCAAGGCCTACGACATGGTGCTCAACGGCTGGGAGCTCGGCGGCGGCTCGGTGCGGATCCACCGCGCCGAGGTGCAGAGCAAGGTGTTCGCCGCGTTGAAGATCGGCCCCGAGGAAGCGCAGGAAAAGTTCGGTTTCCTGCTCGACGCGCTGCAGTACGGCGCGCCACCGCACGGCGGCCTGGCCTTCGGCCTGGACCGCATCGTCACGATGATGGCCAAGGCCGACAGCATCCGCGACGTGATCGCCTTTCCGAAGACCCAGCGCGCACAGTGCCTGCTGACCCACGCGCCGAGTCCGGTGGACGAGAAGCAGTTGCGGGAGCTGCACATCCGGCTCAGGAATCCGCAGGCGGCGGCATAGGCGCAAGGCCTCCCGCACAATCCAGGGGCGCCTCAGGGCGCCCCTGTTTCGTTTCCGACCGACCCCGAAGTGACGACACCCCGCCCACCGAAGGTCCCCGAGTCCGTGCTGGTCGTGATCCACACGCCGGCGCTCGAGGTGCTGCTGCTCGAGCGCGCCGACGCGCCGGGCTACTGGCAGAGCGTCACCGGGTCGAAGGATGCGGTCGACGAACCGCTGGTCGAGACCTGCCTCCGCGAGGTCGAGGAGGAGACCGGCATCGTGATCGGCAGCCCGTCCGTGCCGCGGTCGGCGCTGCGTGACTGGGGCCTGTCGAACGTCTACGAGATCTACCCGCGCTGGCAGCACCGCTACGCGCCGGGCGTTACGCACAACACCGAGCATGTCTACGGCCTCGTGGTGCCGGCCGCCACAAAGGTGCGGCTGGCGCCGCGTGAGCACCTGCAGAGCCTGTGGCTGCCCTGGCGCGAGGCCGCCGACCGCTGCTTCTCGCCATCGAATGCCGAGGCGGTGCTGCAGCTGCCGCGCTTCGTGGGCGGGGGCGGCTAGGCGCCGGCGCCGATGCTCAAGCCCTGGCAGTCAACCATCCTGCCGCCCGCCGGCGGCGACGAGCGCCGCCTGCGCGTGGCCACCTACAACATCCACAAGGGGGTGCGCGGCGTCGGACCGATGAAGCGGCTCGAGATCCACAACCTCGGCCTCGCGATCGAGGCGCTGGACGCCGACATCGTCTGCCTGCAGGAGGTGCGCCAGTTCCACCGCCGCGACGCGCGGCGCTTCGAGCGCACCTGGTTCGGCTGGCCGCAGCAGGGTCAGGCCGAGTTCCTGGCCCCCGAGGGCTACGACGTCGCCTACCGCACCAACGCGGTCACCCGCCACGGCGAGCATGGCAACGCGCTGCTGTCGCGCTGGCCGATCGGCGAGCCGCGCCAGCGCGACGTCTCCGACCACCGCTTCGAGCAGCGCGGCCTGCTCCATGTGCCGGTGCACTGGCAGGGGTTCGCGGTCGACGCGGTGGTGGTGCACTTCGGTCTCAGCCACGCGAGCCGTGTCCGGCAGGTGCAGCGGCTGGCCGATTTCATCGAGCGCGAGCTCGACCCGGCCGCCCCGCTGCTGGTGGCCGGCGACTTCAACGACTGGGGCGAGCGGCTCGACGGCCCGCTGCGCGAGGCCGGCCTGCGGCGGGCGGTGGCGCCGGCGGGCGGCCCGGCCAGCCATCACCGCAGCCTGACCTTCCCGTCGCTGGCGCCGGTGTTCGCGCTCGACCGGGTCTACACACGCGGGCTGCGCTGCGCCTCGACCCTCGTGCCGCGCGGGGCGAGCTGGGCGCGCATGTCCGACCACCTGCCGCTGGTGGCCGAGTTCGCGCTCGCGGAGCGCTGAGCATGCCGGGCACGAACCGAGCCGCCCCGCCCGCCGAAGCCTGGTACGCGCAGCCGCGCGCGGTGTTCAGCGGCGGCAACGAGGTGGTGCTGCTGCGCGGCGGCGATGCGCTGTTCCCGGCCATGCGCGAGGCCATCGCCGGGGCCACCCACGAGGTCTGGCTGGCCACCTACATCTTCGACGTCGACGACGCGGCCCGTTCGATCGCCGACGCGCTGGCCGCCTGCGCGCGCCGCGGCGTGCGGGTGCGGGTGGTGGTCGACGGTTTCGGCAGCCAGCATGCGCTGGCCACCGTGCGCGGCTGGCTGGAGCCGGCGGGCGTGGCGCTGGCGGTGTTCCGGCCGCTGCACCGCTGGTGGGGCTGGCTGCAGCCGGGCGCGCTGCGGCGCCTGCACCACAAGCTGTGCGTCGTCGACGGCGAGATCGGCTTCGTCGGCGGCATCAACCTGATCGACGACCGCCACGACCTGAATCACGGCTGGACCGACACGCCGCGGCTCGACTACGCGGTGCGGGTGCGCGGACCGGTGGTGGCGCCGGTCGAGCACACCGCCCGGGCGATGTGGTCGCGCGCGATGTTCGGTCGCGACTGGCGCGACGAGGTGCTCGAGATCGCCCGCAGCAGCGAGCCGATCGCCGGGGCACGGCAGCTGCTGAACCGCATGCGGCTGGCGATGCGCCCGGCGCCGCCGCGCGCGGCCTCGGAGTCGGCGCTGGCGCCGGTGCGTGCGGCGCTGATCGTGCGCGACAACCTGCGCCAGCGTCGCAGCATCGAGCGCCACTACATCGCGGTGCTGCGCAGTGCGCGCCAGCGCATCGACCTGGTCTCGCCCTACTTCTATCCCGGCCGCGAGTTCCGGCGCGCGCTGGCGGCGGCGGCGCAGCGCGGCGTGCAGGTGCGGCTGCTGCTGCAGGGCAAGGTCGACTACCGCTTCGCCGCCCTGGCCGCGCAAGTGCTCTACGACGAGCTGTTGGCGCGCGGCGTGCGCATCTTCGAGTACACGCCGGCCTTCCTGCACGCCAAGGTGGCGCGGGTCGACGAACACTGGGCGACGGTGGGCAGCTCGAACATCGATCCGCTGTCGCTGCTGGTGAACCTCGAGGCCAATCTCGCGGTGCGCGACCGCGGCTTCGCGGCCACGCTGGCGCGCGAACTGGAGCGCGACTTCGCCGCCGCCACCGAGATCACCGCGCCGGTGCCGCTGGCCGGCTGGCGGCGTGGGCTGCGGCGCGGCTTCGTCGCCTGGGCGGCGAGCGTCTACCTGCGGCTGGCCGGGGCGACGGCGCGCTACTGAGCGCCCCAGGGCCGGGCTGCGCCCAGCCCGCCCCCCGCGGGGGTCAAGGAAACTTGGGGCGGCCCGGCGTTTCCTTGAGACGGCTGCCGGCCCGCGCCGGCCCCACGAACGCGGGGGAGCGACCGTGGCACCATACGGCCACTGCTTCCCGAGGCCACCCGCCGACCCCATGGACACCAGCGCCGCGACCCTGCCGATCGACCATGCCGACGGCCTGAAGATGGACGCCGCGGAGGCGCGCTCGCTCGGCCAGTTGCTGCACGACGAGTACGTGCGGGCCACTCCCTTCCCGCACATCGTGATCGACGGCATCCTGCCCGACGGGCTGGTGCGCAAGGTGCTCGAGCACTTCCCGGCCGTGCCGCTGCCGTCCGATACCAATTTCGAGATCGGCTATGCCGGCCAGCACAAGCGCCAGATCCTGCCCGAGGACTGCGACGCGGCGATGCGCGAGCTGTTCCACTTCTTCAATTCGCGGCCGGTGCTGCAGTTTCTCGAAGGCCTGACCGGCATCGAGGCGCTGCTGCCCGACCCCTATTTCGCCGGCGGTGGCTTCCACGAGATCTCGCGCGGCGGGCTGCTCGGCATCCATGCCGACTTCCGCATCAACGAGCAACTGCACCTGCAGCGCCGCCTCAACATGCTGATCTACCTGAACCCGGACTGGCAGGACGCGTGGGGCGGCCGTCTGGAGCTGTGGGACCGCGGCATGCAGCGCTGCGAGCGATCGGTGGCGCCGCTGATCAACCGCTGCGTGGTGTTCAACACCGATGCCGACACCTACCACGGTCACCCCGACCCGCTGGAGTGCCCGCCGGACGTGAAGCGCCGCTCGATCGCGCTGTACTACTACACGTCCTCGCGCGCGATCTACCGCGAGGTGCCCAAGCTCTCCACCATGTACCAGGCGCGCCCCAGCGACGCGGCCGAGGTGCAGACCGAGGCGCGTCGGCTGCGCGGTCGGCAGTACCTGCAGGACTGGGCGCCGCCGATCGCGGTGCGGGCGATCGACAAGGCGGTGCGGGCGGTGGGCAAGGTGCGCAGCCGCCTGGCCGGCGGCTGAACGGCGGGCGGGCAGCCGCTCGCCCCGGCGCCCGCGAGCGCGGCGTCGAAGCACGAGGCGCGGACAGCCTGGCCGCCCCTCGAAGCCCTGCTGGCGGCCGGGATCGGGCCGAGCCGTTAGGATGCGCGGATGAACGCCCCGAAGCCCCTAGGCAAGCCGTTGCACGCGGTCGAGCCGGCGTCCGCCGTCGGCGAGGACGAGGGCACGCCGGTGTCGGTGAAGATCCGCGAGCGCCTGCAGGCCGGCCGCGAGCGCTTCCACGCCAACGACAACATCGCCGCCTTCATCGAGCCCGGCGAGCTCGAGCAGCTGCTCGACGAGGTGGCCGGCAAGATGAAGGGCGTGCTCGACAGCCTGGTCATCGACACCGAGAACGACCACAACACCCAGGACACCGCGCGCCGCGTCGCGAAGATGTACGTGAACGAGGTGTTCAAGGGCCGCTACACGGCCGAGCCCCCGGTCACCGAGTTCCCCAACGTCGAGCGGCTCAACGAGCTGATGATCGTCGGGCCGATCACGGTGCGCAGCGCCTGCTCGCACCACTTCTGCCCGATCATGGGCAAGGTCTGGATCGGCGTGATGCCCAACGAGCACTCCAACCTGATCGGCCTGTCGAAGTACGCGCGCCTGACCGAGTGGATCATGAGCCGCCCGCAGATCCAGGAGGAGGCCGTCACCCAGCTGGCCGACCTGCTGCACGACAAGATGAACCCCGACGGCCTGGCCGTGGTGATGGAGGCCGACCACTTCTGCATGCAGTGGCGTGGCGTGCGCGACCTCGACTCGAAGATGATCAACAGCGTGATGCGCGGCAGCTTCCTGAAGGACGCCAGCCTGCGCCGCGAGTTCCTGTCGCTCGTGAGCCACAAGAAGGGCTGACCATGCTCGTGCGCCTGCTCTATGCCAGCCGGGCCGCCAGCCCGGTGACGCCGGAGGCGATCGAGTCGATCCTCGCCCAGTGCCGCCACCACAACCCGGCGCTCGGCGTCACCGGCATCCTGTGCCACGGCGGCGACGTGTTCCTGCAGGTGCTCGAGGGCGGGCGCGACGCGGTCAATGCGCTGTACGGCGACATCGTGCGCGACCCGCGCCACCGCGACGTCGAGGTGCTGCACTTCGAGGAGGTGACCGAGCGCCGTTTCGCCGGCTGGACCATGGGCCAGGTCAACCTCGCCAAGGTCAACCCCTCGATCGTGCTGAAGTACAGCGAGAAGCCGGTGCTCGATCCCTACGGCGTGTCGGGCAGGGTGTCGATGGCGCTGCTCGAGGAGCTGATCGCCACGGCGTCGATCGTCGGGCGGCCGGGCTAGCGTCGATCGTGCCGCGCTCGCCGCAGGTGCGGCCCCGCGGCGGCGACCGCCGGCGGCGGGCCATCGGCCGGTGAAGGCCGCGCTCGTCGCACTGTTGCTGTCGTGCTGCGCCGCCGCGGCGGCGGCACAGCAGGACTTCGAGGCCACCGTCACCCATGTGTCCGACGGCGACACCTTATGGGTCCGCACCGTCGCCGAGCCGGCGGCGCCACGCGGGCGACGGCTCAAGCTGCGCCTGCGCGGCCTCGACGCACCGGAGCGCTGCCAGCCGCATGGCGAGCGGGCCACCGCTGCGCTGGCGCGGCAGGTGCTCGGCCGGCGCGTCGCGGTGCACGGCGAGGCCCGGGACAGCCATGGCCGCCTGCTGGCCGTGCTCAGTCTGGATGGCGACGATGTCGGTGCGTGGCTGGTGGGCCAGGGGCATGCCTGGTCGGCCCGCTGGCATGGCGACCCCGGGCCCTATGCCGGCGAGGAGGCCGCAGCCCGCCGGGCGCGCCGCGGGCTGTTCGCCGAGCCGGAGCCGGAGCCGCCGCGCGACTTCCGGCGGCGGCACGGGCCCTGCCCGTGAGGCCCCGGCGTCAGTCGCTGTAGAGGACGACCGGCGTCTCGCCCGGCACCGTCAGCGTGACGCGGGCGCGAGCGCCCAGCGAGCCGTTCTGGCCGATTTCCAGACACTCCTTGGTCGTCAGCACCAGCGTCCCGCTTTCGCTGTCGGCGGTGCCGACGCAGAACAGGACGACACCGGAATCGACCTCGAGCGACCAGGTGGCGGCCGTCGTACCGACCACATTGGTCCCGCCCAGCGTGCAGTCGCTGTAGGTCGTCACGCTGTAGAGCGTGCCGCTGGCGCCGATCGTCGCATTGGTCGGCAGCGGGAGGAGCGTGGTGACGTCGCCGCAGCCGCCGTCGGTCGCGTAGCCGATCACATTGGCGGAGCCGGTGTAGTAGACCGCCGCGGTGGAGGTGACCGGCGTGCCGCCGTTGACGCTCGCGCTCGCGCTCAGGTCGACGCGCTTGGCCGCCGCGCCAGTGCGCGGATAGGTCGAGTCACCTGCCGGCGTGGCCTGCACCGCGAGGGTCAGCGTCTGGCCACCCGTGGTGGCACTGACCGTGTAGCCATGCGCGGTGGTCTGACTGTTCTGCCAAGCGGCGGCCACGTCGTACGGGCCGTTCGGCGGTGGATCGTCGCCGCCTCCACCACCGCCGCAGCCGGCGGCCGTCAACGTCGCGAAGGCAAGGCCGCAGACGGCCCGAGCAGCGTGGTTCATCGTCTTCATCTCCCTTGGTTGCGGCACCCGCGGGTGCCGGATAGCGACTGCCGTCAAGGCGCTCCGCTACTTGCGCATCAGCGTGCTCTTGCCGAACAGCGACTCGACCAGATCGACCGCCAGCACCGCCGTCTGGTTCTTCACGTCGAAGGCCGGGTTGAGCTCCATCACGTCGAGCGAGGCGAGCCGGCCGGTGTCGGCGATCATCTCCATGCACAGCTGGGCCTCGCGGTAGGTCGGCCCGCCGTTGACGGTGGTGCCGACGCCGGGCGCGATCGCCGGGTCGAGGAAGTCGACGTCGAAGCTGACGTGCAGGTGGGTGTTGGCGTCCAGCGTCGCGAGCGCGAGCTCCATCGTGTGGCGCATGCCCATTTCGTCGATGTAGCGCATGTCGAAGACCTCGAGGTCGGCCTCGTGCACGAGGCGCTTCTCGCCGGCGTCGACGCTGCGGATGCCGATCTGGCGCAGCCACTTCGGGTTGATCGCCGGCACCTGGCCACCGATCTCGATCAGCGCCTGCGGGCCGCGCCCGCACAGGCAGGCCACCGGCATGCCGTGGACGTTGCCGCTGGGCGTCAGCACGTTGGTGTTGAAGTCGGCATGCGCGTCGAGCCACAGCACGCGCAGCTTCTTGCCGGCCTCGCGGCAATGCCGTGCCACCGCGCTGATGCTGCCGATGCCGAGGCAGTGGTCGCCGCCGAGCAGGATCGGCAGCCGGCCGAGCGCCAGCTCGGCATGCACCGCTTCGTGGACGGTATGGTTCCAGGCCACCACCTCGTCGAGGTGGCGGTAGCCGTCCACCGGCGGCAGCCAGGGGTTGGCGGGGCCGTTCAGGTTGCCGCGGTCGATCACCTCGAGGCCATGGCCTTCGAGCGTGCGCTGCAGGTCGGCGACGCGCAGCGCCTCGGGGCCCATCGACGCGCCGCGGGCACCGGCGCCGATGTCGGTCGGCGCGCCGATCAGCGAGATCTTGGGTCGCGTCATGACGACCCCTCGTCCGACGGGTACGTCGAACGGTCCCCCGTGGGGACGCGGGCCGGCTTGGGGCGGCCCGGCGCTCGACCCGCCAAGCGGCCGCGTTCAACAGAGTGCATGGATCACATGTCCTCGGCAAAGGCGCCGGTGCTGGTGTCCGGCGCGTCCAGCCCGTAGTGTCGCTCGATCAGGCCCCAGGCCTCCTCGGCGCTCTCGACGAAGTGGAACAGCTTGACGTCGTCCGGCGAGATCATGCCGGTGCCGACCAGCAGCTCGAAGTCGATCAGCCGGGTCCAGAACTCGCGGCCGAACAGCAGCACGACGCGCAGGCGGATCTTGCCGGTCTGCATCAGCGTCAGCGCCTCGAACAGCTCGTCGAGCGTGCCGAAGCCGCCCGGGAAGCAGGCCAGCGCCACCGCGCGCATCAGGAAGTGCATCTTCCGCATCGCGAAGTAGTGGAACTGGAAGCACAGCTCGGGCGTGATGTAGTCGTTGGGCGCCTGCTCGTGCGGCAGCGCGATGTTCAGGCCGATGCTCGGGCCGCCGGCCTCGAAGGCGCCGCGGTTGCCGGCCTCCATGATCCCCGGGCCGCCGCCGGTGACCACCGCGATCGGCTGCGCCAGCCGCTTCGACGCGGTGGTCACCATGTGCGCGAAGCGCTGCGCCTGCTCGTAGTGGTGCGACATCGCGACCTGCATCGTCGCGCGCCTGGTCGCGGTCGCGTCGCCCGCCGCCTCGGCCTGCGCCAGCCGCGCCGCGGCCGCCGCGGGCGGCAGGATGCGCGCGCTGCCGAAGATCACGATGGTCGAATCGATGCCGTGCTCGCGCTGCACCAGCTCGGGTTTGAGCAGCTCGAGCTGCATGCGCACCGGCCGCAGTTCCTCGCGCAGCAGGAAGTCGTTGTCGGTGAAGGCGAGGCGGTAGGCGCTCTCGGGACCGGCATAGCGCGATGGCGGCGCCTGCTCGGCCTCTTCCTGCGCGCTGGGGAAGTTGCGCAGCGGCAGTTCTTGCGGCTTGTCGTCCATGGCTCAGGATACCGCGCCGCCGTGCGGCGGCGGGCTCAGCCGCGGGGGCCGCACACCGAGCAGTCGGGCCGCCGCGCGACGCGGATCTCGGTCCACTCCATCGCCCGGCCGTCGAGCATCTGCAGCCGGCCGGCCAGGCTGGTGCCGCTCTTCGCGAGCAGCTTCAGCGCCTCGGCGGCCTGCACGCTGCCGACGATGCCGACCAGCGGCGCGAACACCCCCATCACCGCACAGCGCACCTCCTCGAAGCCGGCCTCCTCGGGGAACAGGCAGGCGTAGCAGGGGCAGGCGGGGTCGCGCGGGTCGTAGACCGCGATCTGGGCGTCGAAGCGGATCGCCGCACCCGACACCAGCGGCACGCGGTGCGCCACGCAGGCGCGGTTGACGGCATGGCGGGTCGCGAAGTTGTCGCTGCAGTCGAGCACCACGTCGGCCTCGCGCACCAGCGCGTCGAGGCGGGTGGCGTCGGCGCGTTCGACCAGCGCCGTCACCCGCACCTCGGGGTTGATCGCGTGGATGCTCTGCGCCGCCGATTCGGCCTTCGGCGTGCCGACGCGCGCCATGTCGTGGGCGATCTGGCGCTGCAGGTTGGTGAGGTCGACGCGGTCGTGGTCCACCACCGTGATCTGCCCGACCCCGGCGGTACCGAGGTAGAGCAGGGCGGGCGAGCCCAGCCCGCCGGCGCCGATCACCAGCGCGCGGCCGTCGAGCAGGCGCTGCTGGCCCTCGACGCCGATCTCTTCGAGCAGGATGTGGCGGCTGTAGCGCAGCAGCTGGTCGTCGGTCATGGCGGCGGTCCGGTCAATGGAAAACGGGGCCCGCAGGCCCCGTGGCATTGTGCCGCGCGGCGCGGCTCAGTTGACCTTGGTGTCGGCCTCGGCCTTGCGCTCGACCTGGGTCTTGGACACCACCACCGGCCGGCCCCTGAGCTGGTTCAGCGCCTGCAGCAGCGGGAAGTCCTCGGCGCTGCCGAACTCGGGCAGCGGCTTGGGTGCCTTGTCCTTGTCGGCGCCGGCGGCCTTGTTGGCCTCCTCGAGCTTCTTGATCGCCTCGTCGCGGGCCTTCTCGCGCGCGGCGTCCTTGACCTCGGCGCCCTGGCCGCTGGAGATGTGCTTGTCGAGATCGGCCTCGCGGGTGCGCAGCGCGGCGAATACGTTGCCGTCGGCGGTCTCGTCGAGCCACACGTCGGGCACGATGCCCTTGGCCTGGATCGACGCGCCGCTGGGCGTGTAGTAGCGCGCGGTGGTGATCTTCAGCGCCGTCTCGCCCGACAGCGGCCGCACGGTCTGCACCGAGCCCTTGCCGAAGGTCTGTGCGCCCATCACGATCGCGCGCTTGTGGTCTTGCAGCGCGCCGGCGACGATTTCGCTGGCCGAGGCCGAGCCTTCGTTGACCAGCACCACCAGGGGCAGGGTCTTGATCGAGCTCGGCAACTTCTTCAACGGGTCGGGGCCGCCGCGGCGGATGTAGTACTCGGGGGCTGCCTTGAAGGTGGCCTTGGACTCGGCGATCTGGCCGTTGGTGGAGACCACGGTCACGTCGCCTGGCAGGAACGCCGCCGACAGCGCCACCGCGCCTTCGAGCAGGCCGCCCGGGTCGTTGCGCAGGTCGAGCACCAAGCCCTTCAGGCTGGGATCCTGCTTGTACAACTCATCGATCTTGCGCGTGAAGTCGTCGATCGTGCGGTCCTGGAACTGGCTGACGCGCAACCATGCGTAGCCGGGCTCGACCAGCTTGGAGCGCACGCTCTGCACGCGGATCTCTTCGCGCACGATGGTGACCGGGAAGGTGCGGTTTTCGCTCTTGCGGAACAGCGTCAGCACCACCTTGGTCGACGGCTCGCCGCGCATGCGCTTGACCGCCTGGTCCATGCTCAGGCCCTTGACCGCGGTGTCGTCGATGCGGGTGATCAGGTCGCCGGCCTTGATGCCGGCGCGGAAGGCCGGCGAGCCTTCGATCGGCGAGACCACCTTGACCAGGCCGTCTTCCATGCCGATTTCGATGCCCACGCCGACGAAGCGGCCGGTGGTGCCTTCGCGAAATTCCTTGAAGCTCTTCTTGTCGAAGTACTGCGAGTGCGGATCGAGACCAGCCACCATGCCGGAAATGGCGTCGGTGATCAGCTTCTTCTCGTCGACCGCCTCGACGTAGTCGCTCTTGACCATGCCGAACACGGCGGCCAGTTGCTGAAGCTCGTCGAGCGGCAGCGGAGCGAGCGTGTTGCGCGCAAATGCCGTCAGTTGCATCGTGGTCAGAGCACCTGCAACCGCGCCCAGCGCGATGAACCCAGCGACTTTTAGTTTGCCACCCATCGTGTCCTGCCTGGCCTTACGGGCCTGATTTGATGTGGAAGTCAACCCCAGTATAGAGCCAGGGTCGCCCTTTGAGGGTTGGCTTACGCGGAAGTTGCACCCCAGGAACACGGGCCGCGACTTCCCTGACGCAATACCCCGCCGTAGCGGCCCTTTACGAGGCTCGCTCGAAGGTCACTACGTGATCCAGTGCCGGGCGGATGCCGATCCACTCGCCCACTTGGTGGTCGTGGTGCGAGGGCACGTGCGAGCGCACCTGCTCGCCGCTGGCCAGCCGCAACGTGTAGAGGAACTCCGATCCGCGGAAGGACTTGTGTTCGATGCGTGCCTTCACCGGCGATGCGTCGTCGTGCACGATGTCATCCGCGCGCAGCAGGAGGTCGCACTCGCCGCCGGGGTAGGCCTCGGGCAGCGGGCATTCGGCCACGTCGCTCATCTTGCCGAATGGCGTGGTCACCACCGGACCCGAGGCGGATGACTCGATGCGGGCCGGCGTGAACACGCCGTGGCCGATGAAACCGGCGACGAAGCGCGTGGCCGGGCGGTGATACAGCGTGTAGGCGTCGTCCCATTGCTCCAGGCGGCCTGCGT
>DATILD010000022.1:0-26575 GCA_035476815.1 Methylibium sp. | reverse complement strand
GCCTCCTCGTCGTGCTTGCCTTCGTCGAACACCCGGCTGCCGCGGATGTCGGCGGCGGTCAGCGTGGTCAGGTCCTCGCGCGTCAGCGCGCGCTCGCGCTCGGCGAACAGGCGGCTCGCCTGGCGCAGCCGCGCGCGGTCTAGCGCGTTGCGCACGCTGCGCGCGTTGGCGAAATGCGGCTGCGTCAGGCGCCGCGCCAGGTACTCGGCGAAGGCCGCATGCGCGTCGTCGCTGAAGCGGTAGTTCGCGGTCGCGAGCATACGGTCGGCAATGCCGAGCAGCTCGCCCTCGTCGTAATCGGGAAAGTCGAGGTGGTGCGCGATGCGCGAGCTCATGCCAGGGTTGGACTGGAAGAAGGTGTCCATCCGGTCCTTGTAGCCGGCGAGGATCACGACCAGGTCGTCGCGCTGGTTCTCCATCACCTGCAGCAGGATCTCGATGGCCTCCTGGCCGTAGTCGCGCTCGTTCTCGGGGCGGTAGAGGTAGTAGGCCTCGTCGATGAAGAGCACGCCGCCCATCGCCTTCTTCAGCACTTCCCTGGTCTTGGGCGCGGTGTGGCCGATGTACTGGCCCACCAGGTCGTCGCGCGTCACGGCCACCAGATGGCCTTTGCGCACGTAGCCGAGGCGGTGCAGGATCTCGGCCATGCGCATCGCCACCGTGGTCTTGCCGGTGCCCGGGTTGCCGGTGAAGCTCATGTGCAGCGACGGCGCCTGCGCGGCCAGGCCATGGGCCGCGCGCAGCTTGTCGATCACCAGCAAGGCGGCGATGTCGCGGATGCGCTGCTTGACCGGCGCGAGTCCCACCAGATCGCGATCGAGTTCGTCGAGCACCGCCTCGACATGGCTCGCGGCCAGCACCTCGGCGACCGTGCTCGCGGTCGACGTCGGCGCAGGCTCCAGCGCGGCGGCGGGAGCCGTCGAACCGGGGATCGCGTACAGCGGCGTGCTCATCTCGGGACCTTAGCCGCCGTAGCGCTCGGCTTCCGGCTTGTCCGTGCCGTATCCGCGCACCGTGTAGCGGATCGTGCGGCCCGGGCCCTCCTGGCGCTCGAGCTGGAAGCCCGGCTCGGTCGCCGGCCGGTTGACGATGAAGCTCATCGCGATGCTCTCGACGCCGCGCGTCGAGTCGAAGGCCATCAGCCGGATGTAGTGCTGCGGAAAGGTCTTGCGGCAGGCGTTGAGCTCCAGCAGCACGCCGGCGGCGTCCTGCAGGTCGAACATCGGCTGGCCGTACATCTCCCAGTAGGTGTTGCGCGGGTGCGGATCGTCGGTGTACTCGACGCTCCAGGCATAGCCGCGCTTCAGGCCGTAGTCGACCTGCAGCGCGATCTCGGCGTCGCTCAGGTCGGGCAGGAAGCTGAACTGGCCCTGGGTGATGCGGCCGGTGGGGTTGCTCATCATGGCTGGCTTCTCCTGCTCAAGCCACGCCCGGCGTCACCGCGTAGTCGCTGGTGTCCGTCGGCGTGTAGTTGAAGCTGATCTCGCCCCAGGTGTCGAGAGCCTGCTTCAGCGGCGCGCAGAACCTTGCCGCGGCCTGCAGGATCTCGGGCCCCTCGTTGGCGATGTCGCGGCCCTCGTTGCGCGCCTTGACCATGCATTCCAGCGCGACGCGGTTGGCCACCGCGCCGGCCTGGATGCCGGCCGGGTGGCCGATCGTGCCGCCGCCGAACTGCAGGATCACGTCGTCGCCGAACAGGTCGAGCAGCTGGTGCATCTGGCCGGCATGGATGCCGCCCGAGGCCACCGGCATCACCTTCTTGATGTCGCACCAGTCCTGGTCGAAGTGGTTGCCGCGCGGCAGGTCCTGCTTGGTGTACGAGGCGCGACAGACGTCGTAGTAGCCCTGCACCGTCATCGGGTCGCCCTCGAGCTTGCCCACCGCGGTGCCCGCGTGGATGTGGTCCACGCCGGCCAGCCGCATCCACTTGGCGATGACGCGGAAGCTCACGCCATGGTTCTTCTGGCGCGTGTAGGTGCCATGCCCCGCACGGTGCAGGTGCAGGATCATGTCGTGCTTGCGCGCCCAGTTGCTCATGCTCTGGATCGCCGTGTAGCCGATCACCAGGTCGATCATCACGACCACGCTGCCGAGCTCCTTGGCGAACTCGGCGCGCTCGTACATGTCCTCCATCGTCGCGGCGGTCACGTTCAGGTAGCTGCCCTTGACCTCGCCGGTCGCCGCGCTCGCCTTGTTGACCGCGTCCATCACGTAGAGGAAGCGGTCGCGCCAGTGCATGAAGGGCTGCGAGTTGATGTTCTCGTCGTCCTTCATGAAGTCCAGACCGCCCTTCAGGCCCTCGTAGATCACGCGGCCGTAGTTGCGCGCCGACAGGCCCAGCTTGGGCTTGGTGGTCGCGCCCAGCAGCGGCCGGCCGAACTTGTCGAGCCGCTCGCGCTCGACCACCAGCCCGGTCGGCGGCCCCTTGAAGGTCTTGACGTAGGCCACCGGGATGCGGATGTCCTCCAGCCGCGCCGCCTTCAGCGGCTTGAAGCTGAAGACGTTGCCGATCAGGCTCGCCGTCATGTTGGCGATCGAGCCCTCCTCGAACAGGATGAGGTCGTAGGCCACCCAGGCGAACCACTGGCCCGGGATGCCGGGCACCGGCTCGACCTTGTAGGCCTTGGCGCGGTAGCTGTCGCAGGCGGTCAGGCGGTCGGTCCAGACCACCGTCCAGGTCGCGGTGCTGGACTCGCCGGCCACGGCGGCGGCGGCCTCGATCGGGTCCACGCCGTCCTGCGGCGTGATGCGGAACAGGCAGATCGTGTCGGTGTCCCTGGGCAGGTAGTCCGGCATCCAGTAGCCCATCTGCCGGTACTTCAGGACGCCGGCGCTGTAGCGCTTCTTGGCGTCGGTGACGAGGCCTTCGTCGGCAGGCTTGTTCACTACGGTCTCCTTCGTCAGGTGATGCACGATATCGGCGGCGTTCGATAAGCGGAATTCAGAGTTTATTGACCATCAGTTCAGGTATAACTGAACGGTGAACGTCACCTTTCGCCAGTTGCGCGTGTTCGCGGAGGTCGCCCGCGGCCTGAGCTTCGCACGCGCCGCCGAGACCCTGCACCTCACCCCGCCGGCGGTGACGATGCAGATCAAGGAGCTCGAGCGCCATGTCGGCCTGCAGCTGCTGGAGCGCAGCGGCCGCAGCGTCGCGCTCACCACCGCGGGCGAATACTTCCTGGTCTACGCCAAGCGCCTGCTCGCCACGCTGAAGGACGCCGAGGACGCGATGGCGCGCTTCCAGCGCCTCGAGACGGGGCGGCTGACGATCGGCATGGTCAGCACCGCCAAGTACTTCGTGCCGCGGCTGCTGGCGCGCTTCCGCGAGGAGCACCCGGGCGTCGAGGTGCGCCTGCAGGTCACCCAGAACCGCGAGCAGCTGCTCGACCTGCTGCACGCCAACGAATGCGACCTTGCGGTGATGGGCCGTCCGCCCAAGGAGATGGCGACGCGCGCCGAGCCCTTCGCGGCGCATCCGCTGGTGATCGTCGCGCCGCCGGGCCACCCGGCGCTCGAGCTCGGCCACCCGCCGCTGTCGGCGCTGGCGGGCTTCCCCTTCATCGTGCGCGAGCCCGGCTCGGGGACGCGCAGCGCGATGGAGGCCTTCTTCCACGAGCGCCGCTTCGAGCCCAGCATCGCGATGGAGATGCCCAGCAACGAGACCATCAAGCAGGCGGTGATGGCCGGCATGGGGCTGTCCTTCCTGTCGCTGCATACCGTCGGGCTGGAGCTGAGGAGCGGCCTGATGCACATCGTCGACGTCGAAGGCACGCCGATGATGCGCAGCTGGAACCTGGTGCACCTGCTGTCCAAGCTGCTCAGCCCGGCGGCGGAGGCCTTCCGCTACTTCGTGCTCGAGGAAGGCGAGGTCTTCCTGGCCGCGCACGACGCGCCGCTGCTGGGCCGCTGACGCATCAGCATATGCCCGCGGGTCAATTGCAAGGCCCCGCGAGGACGGGCAACATGCATCGTCCGGTTGACGCTTCAGACCACGAACAACACAGGAGACCACCGATGCTCGCCCGCTCCCTGATCCTCGCCGCTGCCGCGCTGGCCGGCACGGCCGCCCGGGCCGAAGGGCCCGGCGACGCGCTCTACGTGCGCGCACTGGCCGCCACCTGCGCCAACTGCCACGGCACCGACGGCAAGTCGCTCGCCACCGCCGAGGGCCTGCCGCGTCTGGCCGGCCTGCAGAAGGCCTACATCGTCGAGCAGCTCACCGCCTTCCGCGACGGCAAGCGCAGCGCGACCGTGATGCACCAGCTCGTCAAGGGCTACACGCCGGCGCAGATCGACGCCATCGCCGCGTATTTCGCGGCCCAGCCGAAGTGACGGGGGCAGCATGCAAAGACGTCAACTGATCCAGGGTGCCGGCGCGGCCGGCCTGCTCGGGCTGCTCGGCGGCTGCGCGACGCCGGTCGGCGCCGCCCGCCCCAAGGTGGTGGTGGTCGGCGGCGGCTACGGTGGCGCGACCGCGGCCAAGTACATCCGGCTGCTGTCGGACGGCAAGGTCGACGTGACGCTGGTCGAGCCGGCCGAGCGCTTCGTCTCGTGCCCGCTGTCGAATCTCGTGCTGGAAGGCGCGCGCGACATCGGCTCGCTCGCGACCTCCTACGACGCGCTGGCCAGCCGCCACGGCGTCACGCTCGCCAAGGACCGCGCGACCGCGGTCGACCCGGCCAAGAAAACCGTCGCGCTGGCCGGCGGCGCGACGCTGGCCTACGACAAGCTGCTGCTGTCGCCCGGCATCGACCTGCAGTTCGAGGCCATCGAGGGCCTGAAGGCCGCCCACGACGACCGGCGCATCCTGCAGGCCTGGAAGGCCGGCCCCGAGACCGTCGCGCTGCGCAAGCAGCTCGAGGACCTGCCCGACGGCGGTGTCTACGCGCTGACGATTCCCGAGGCCCCTTACCGCTGCCCGCCCGGGCCCTACGAGCGCGCGGCGCTGGTCGCGTCCTACTTCAAGCGCGCCAAGCCGCGCTCCAAGGTCGTCGTGTTCGACGCCAACCCCGACGTCACCTCCAAGGGCGCGCTGTTCAAGAAGGCCTGGAGCGAGCTCTACCCCGGCCTCATCGAGTACCGGCCGCAGCACAAGGTGCTGGGCGTGTCGGGCAACACGCTGCGCTTCGAGGTGCAGGAGAACTTCAAGGCCGACCTGCTCAACGTACTGCCGCCGCAGCGCGCCGGCGCGATCGCGGTGCAGACCGGGCTGGCGAACTCGGCCAACCGCTGGTGCGGCGTGAACTACCAGACCTTCGAGTCGACCGCGGCGAAGGACATCCATGTCGTCGGCGACTCGATCCAGCTCGCCGCCGGCATGCCCAAGTCGGGCCACATGGCCAACTCGCACGCCAAGGTGGCGGCGGCGGCGATCGTCGCGCATTTCGCCGGCTACGCGCCCAACCCGAAGCCGATGCTGACCAACACCTGCTACAGCTACGTCGCGCCGGACCTGGTGGTCCACGTGGCGAGCGTGCACGAGTACGTCGACGCCGAGAAGACCTTCAAGACCGTCGCCGGCTCGGGCGGCCTGTCGGCCGAGCGCAACCAGCTCGAGGCGCGCTACGCCAACGGCTGGGCGAAGAACATCTGGGCCGACGCGCTGGGCTGAACCCGGCATGCGGCCGGGCCTGCAAACCCGGCCGCGGCGGCGCGTCCTTACGCCACCGTCACCTCGTCGCTGCGCTGCGCGCCGCGGTTGTCGGCCCAGGCGAGCGCGACGCGATCGCCGCTCTTCGCGCCCTTGAGGCCGAACTGCAGGAAGGGGTTGCGCGAGATCGACGGTCCCCACTGCGCGGTCAGCACCGGCTCGCCGTTGACGCGCGCCACCACCTGCTGGATATGCCAGGCGGGAATGATCCGGCCGGCCTCGTCCTTGCGCTGGCCGCTTTCCATCGGGTGCTTCATCAGCGCGCGCACGGTCGCGCCGTCCGGCGCGGCCTGCACGCGGATCACCGAGGGCTGGCCCGGCCTCTCGGCCTCCAGGTCGCCGGCGCTGAGGCAGCCGCTCAGCGTGACCCGCACCTCGCGGGTGGCCGACAGCACGCGCCCGTCGGCCATCACCGCCAGCGCGTGCACCGGCGAGCTCTGCTGCATCTTCACGCGCGTCGCGAAGGCCGGCTCGACGGCCGGTCCGGGCTCGAAGATCGCCGCCAGCGCCGCCGGGTTCTTTTCCAGGCACAGCAGCAGCCGCCTGAGGCCGGGCAGCGCACAGCCCAGCGAAAGCGGGACCACCGACCCGTCCTCGGACAGTTCGGGCGCCTGCAGGCTGACGTCCTTGCTGGGCTGCGGCGTCCCCAGGCCGAGCGCGGCGAGCAGCTCGGGCATGCCGCGCGCCTCGAAGGCGCTGCGCCGCCAGCCCACCACGTCCTCGGCGCGCGCGAGCGGTGACAACATCAGGGGCAACAGGAACAGGTCGCGTCGGCGCAGCATCGAAAGCTCTGGAAGGATCGAAAGGCAATGCTAAGCGCCAAGCCTTCGCCCGCGCCGCGCCGTGGGCAAGCCGCCCGGATGCCGACAATCGAGCCATGCTGACCTGGCTGCACACCCCCGCCACGCCGCTGCCCGACACGGCGTTCGCGCTGCCGTCGGAGAGCGAGGCGCCGGGGCTGCTGGCCGCCGGCGAGGACCTGTCGCCCGCCCGGCTCGCCGAGGCCTATGCGCGCGGCATCTTCCCCTGGTACGGCGCCGGCCAGCCGGTGCTGTGGTGGAGTCCGGACCCGCGCATGGTGCTGCCGGTGGCGGAGTTCCGCCTGTCGCACTCGCTGCGCAAGGCGATCCGGCGCTTCATCGACGCGCCGGGCTGCGCGCTGCGCATCGACAGCGCCTTCGAGCGCGTCATCACCACCTGCGCCGCCAAGCCGCGCGCCGGCCAGGACGGCACCTGGATCCAGCCGGAGCTGCGCGCCGCCTACACCGCCTGGCACCGCCTCGGTGCGGTGCACTCCTTCGAGACCTGGATCGACGGCGAGCTCGTCGGCGGGCTCTACGGCGTGAGCCTCGGCCGGATGTTCTACGGCGAGTCGATGTTCGCCCACCGCACCGACGCGTCCAAGATCGCCATCGCCGCACTGGTGGCCTACTGCCGCGCCGAGGGCATCGCGCTGATCGACTGCCAGCAGCGCACCGCCCACCTCGCGTCGCTGGGTGCGCGCGAAATCGCACGTCCCGCGTTCGAGGGGCACCTGGCGCGCGTCGTCCGCGAGCCGGCGCCGCGCGATTGGACCTATCATCGATCGCACTGGGCGCAGCTCGGCTTCGATGGGGCCGTACGGGCCGGCCCGGCACTTGCAACGAGCCCGTCCGAGACCGCCCCGCGCGCACCGTGACCCATCCGAAAGAGCTTCCGCTCGCGTCGCTGCAGTTCTACGCGACGGCGCCCTACCCGTGCAGCTACCTGCCGGGACGGCAGGCGCGCTCGCAGGTCGCCACGCCCAGCCACCTGATCCATGCCGACGCCTACTCGGGCCTGGTCGCCAACGGCTTCCGGCGCAGCGGCATGTTCACCTACCGCCCCTACTGCGACGGCTGCAACGCCTGCGTGCCGCTGCGCGTGCCGGTGGCGCAGTTCCAGCCCAGCCGCAGTCAGCGCCGCGCCTGGAGGCAGCACCAGCGCCTGCAGTCGCGCGTGCTGCGGCTGTGCTTCGTGCCCGAGCATTACCAGCTCTACCTGCGCTACCAGGCCGGGCGCCATGCCGGCGGCGGCATGGACCACGATTCGATCGACCAGTACACCCAGTTCCTGCTGCAAAGCCGCGTCAACTCGCGGCTGGTCGAGTTCCGCGAGCCGCCGGCGGCCGATGGCACGCTGGGTGCGCTGAAGATGGTGTCGATCCTCGACATCCTCAACGACGGCCTGAGCGCGGTCTACACCTTCTACGAACCCGAGCCCGACACCAGCTACGGCACCTACAACGTGCTGTGGCAGATCGAGCAGACGCGCCAGCTCAAGCTGCCGCATGTCTACCTGGGCTACTGGATCGGCGAGAGCCCGAAGATGGCCTACAAGGCGCAGTTCCGGCCGAACGAGCGGCTGGTCGACGGGGCCTGGCGGCCGGGCGACGGCGTCGACGGTCTCTAGCGCGCCCGCAGCAGGCAGACCGCCCGCGCCTCGATCGCGCGGCCCTCGCCGACCGGCCCCATCTTCTCGGCCGTCTTGGCCTTGACGTTGACCTGCGCCGGCGCCACGCCCAGGCAGCCGGCGATGCACTCGACCATCTTCGGGATGTGCGGCGCCATCTTCGGCGCCTGCGCGACGATGGTCGCGTCGACGTTGCCGACCGCCCAGCCGGCGTCGCGCACGCGCTGCACGGCCTCGGCCAGCAGCACGCGCGAATCCGCGCCCGCATAGCGCGGGTCGGTGTCGGGGAAGTGGCGGCCGATGTCGCCCAGGCCGGCGGCGCCGAGCACGGCGTCGGTCAGCGCATGCAGCAGCGCGTCGGCGTCCGAGTGGCCGAGCAGGCCGTGGCTGTGGGGGATCTCGACGCCGCCGAGGATCAGCTTGCGGCCGGTGACGAGCGCGTGGGTGTCCCAGCCCTCGCCGATGCGGAAGTTCAGGGTCGTCGTCATGCGCGCGTCCTCAGCAGGCGTTCGGCCAGCGCGAAGTCGGCCGGCCAGGTGAGCTTGAAATTCTCCAGCGCGCCGGGCACCAGCTTCGGCGCCTGGCCCAGCGCCTCGACGGCGCTGGCCTCGTCGGTCACCGCGTCGCCGGCGGCGGCCAGCGCGGTGCGCAGCAGGCCGAGGCGGAACATCTGCGGCGTCTGCGCCTGCCAGGTGAGGCGGCGGTCGAGGGTGGCGGCGACGCGGCCCTCCGCCTCGCGCTTGAGCGTGTCGGCCACCGGCAGCGCCAGCAGGCCGCCGACGGCGTCGTGCTCGCAGGCGGCGATCAGGCGCTCGATGTCGGCCGGCCGCACCAGGCAGCGCGCGGCGTCGTGGACCAGCACCCAGTCCTCGTCGGCGGCCCCCGCGGCGGCCAGCGCCGCCAGCCCGTTGCTCACGCTGGCCGCGCGGGTCGCGCCGCCGACGCGCGCCACCGGGTGGTGGCCCGGCGCATGGCGCTCGAACTCGCTGTCGTCGGGCGCCAGCACCACCAGCGTCGCGGCGATCCGCGGCACCGCGGCCAGCGCCGCCAGCGTGTGGGCGACGACGCTGCGCCCGGCCACCACGCGGTACTGCTTGGGCCCGCCCGCGCCGGCCCGCTCGCCGACGCCGGCGCAGGGCACGAGGGCATGGCAGCGCGGCAGCGGTGCGTCGGGGCTGGGGCTCGTCATCTGGCGTCGATTCTAGAATTCGCCCCAAGCATCGCCCCGCCGGCCCTCGCGGCGGGGCGATCTGCTTTTGCCCGACGCCATGCACCTGCCCTCCCCCGCCCCCGGCAAACGCTTCCAGCTGCCGCGCCCGCTCGGCTCGGCCGACGCGCTGCTGCTCGCCCGCTATGCGCAGGCGCGCGCCGCCGAGCGGCAGCTCACCGTCATCGTCACCGCCGACCCGGCCGACGCCCAGCGCCTGCCCGAGGAACTGGCATTCTTCGCGCCCGGGCTGCGCGTCGCCGTGTTCCCGGACTGGGAGACGCTGCCCTACGACACGTTCTCGCCGCACCAGGACCTGATCTCGGAGCGGCTCGCGACGCTGTGGCGCATCCTGCAGGCGCCCAAGCAGCAGGACCTCGACGTGGTGCTGCTGCCGGCCACCACGGCGCTGGTGCGGCTGGCGCCGCCGTCCTTCCTGGCCGCCTACACCTTCCACTTCAAGCAGAAGCAGAAGCTCGACGAAGCCGGCCTGAAGGCCCAGCTCACGCTGGCCGGCTACCAGCATGTCAGCCAGGTCGTGTCGCCGGGCGAGTACGCGGTGCGCGGCGGGCTGATCGACCTGTTCCCGATGGGCTCGACGGTGCCCTACCGCGTCGACCTGTTCGACAACGAGGTCGACTCGATCCGCACCTTCGACCCCGACAGCCAGCGCAGCCTCTACCCGGTGCCCGAGGTGCGGCTGCTGCCGGGCCGCGAGTTCCCGCTCGACGAGGCCGCGCGCACCGCCTTCCGGGCCCGCTGGCGCGAGAAGATGGAGGGCGACCCGACCCGCTCGCGCGTCTACAAGGACATCGGCGCCGGTCTCGCCAGCCCCGGCATCGAGTTCTACCTGCCGCTGTTTTTCGACCAGACCGCGACCGT
This sequence comes from Methylibium sp., assembly GCA_035476815.1. GTDB lineage: Bacteria > Pseudomonadota > Gammaproteobacteria > Burkholderiales > Burkholderiaceae_C > Methylibium. The sequence continues at coordinate 16,406 of DATILD010000022.1, read as the reverse complement.
CTTCGACTACGTCGGCGCCGAGGCCCGCGTGGTGCTGCACGGCGAGGTCGACGCGGCACTGCAGAAGTTCTGGGGCGAGACGCGCGAGCGCCACCGCTTCCTGCAGCACGACCCGGAGCGGCCGATCCTCCCGCCGCAGGAGATCTACCTGCCGCCGGAGGCCTTCTTCACGCGGGTGAACGAGCATGCGCAGCTGTCGCTGCGCGGCAGCGACCCTGTGGACTGGGCCCGCCCGCTGCCGGACCTGAGCGTCGAGCGCAACACGCCCGACCCGCTGCGCAAGCTCGAGCAGCACCTCGCGAAGACCGCCAAGTCCCATACGCGCGTGCTGCTCGTGGCCGAGAGCGAGGGCCGGCGCGAGAGCCTGCTCGAGCTGCTGCGCGACCACCAGCTGGAGCCGCCGGCGGTCGAGTCGCTCGCCGCCTTCGAGGCCGGCGAGCACCGCTACGCGATCACCGTCGCGCCGCTGGCCGCAGGTTTCTTCTGGACCGAACCCGACATCCAGTTCGTCACCGAGACCGAGCTGTTCGACGCCGCGCCCACCGTGCGCCGGCGCCGCAAGCAGGAGGCCATCAGCGACGTCGACGCGCTGATCAAGGACCTGTCGGAGCTCAAGGTCGGCGACCCGGTGGTGCACGCCAACCACGGCATCGGCCGCTACGTGGGGCTGGTGAACATCGACCTCGGCGACGGACCTTCCGAGTTCCTGCACCTCGAGTACGCCGACAAGGCCACGCTCTACGTGCCGGTCGCGCAACTCGGGCTGATCAGCCGCTACACCGGCGTCAGCGCCGAGGAGGCGCCGCTGCACCGGCTCGGCTCCGGCCAGTGGGAGAAGGCCAAGCGCAAGGCCGCCGAGCAGGTGCGCGACACCGCCGCCGAGCTGCTGAACCTCTACGCCCGCCGCGCCGCGCGCGAGGGCCATGCCTTCCGCTTCTCGCCGCAGGACTACGAGGCCTTCGCGGCCAGCTTCGGCTTCGAGGAGACGCCCGACCAGCGCGCCGCGATCCACGCGGTGATCCAGGACCTGATCTCGCCCAAGCCGATGGACCGGCTGGTGTGCGGCGATGTCGGCTTCGGCAAGACCGAGGTCGCGCTGCGCGCCGCCTTCGTCGCCGTCACCGGCGGCAAGCAGGTCGCGCTGCTGGCGCCGACCACGCTGCTGGCCGAGCAGCATTACGCGAACATTGCCGACCGCTTCGCGAAGTGGCCGGTCAAGGTGGCCGAGATGTCGCGCTTCCGCTCGACCAAGGAGATCAAGGCGGCGCTCGCCGGCCTGGCCGACGGCACGATCGACATCGTCATCGGCACCCACAAGCTGCTGAGCCAGGACACCAAGTTCAAGAACCTGGGCCTCTTGATCATCGACGAGGAGCACCGCTTCGGCGTGCGCCACAAGGAGGCGATGAAGGCGCTGCGAGCGGAAGTAGATGTGCTGACGCTGACCGCCACGCCGATCCCGCGCACGCTGGGCATGGCGCTCGAAGGCCTGCGCGACCTGTCGGTCATCGCCACCGCGCCGCAGCGGCGCCTCGCGATCAAGACCTTCGTACGCACCGAGATGAACGGCGTGATCCGCGAGGCCGTGATGCGCGAGCTGAAGCGCGGCGGCCAGGTCTACTTCCTGCACAACGAGGTCGAGACGATCGACAACCGCCGCCGCGCGCTGGAGGAACTGCTGCCCGAGGCGCGCATCGCGGTCGCCCACGGCCAGATGCCCGAGCGCGACCTGGAACGGGTGATGCGCGAGTTCGTCGGCGGCAAGCACAACGTCCTGCTGTGCTCGACCATCATCGAGACCGGCATCGACGTGCCGACCGCCAACACCATCGTGATGAGCCGGGCCGACAAGTTCGGCCTCGCGCAGCTCCACCAGCTGCGCGGCCGCGTCGGCCGCTCGCACCACCAGGCCTATGCCTACCTGCTGGTGCCCGATGTCGAGGGCCTGACCAAGCAGGCCGCGCTGCGCCTGCAGGCGATCCAGGACATGGAGGAACTCGGCTCCGGCTTCTACCTCGCGATGCACGACCTCGAGATCCGCGGCGCCGGCGAGGTGCTGGGCGAGCACCAGAGCGGCAACATGATGGAGGTCGGCTTCCAGCTCTACAACGAGATGCTGTCCAGCGCCGTGCGCGAGCTCAAGGCCGGCCGCAGCGCCGACGTCGCCGACCTGCTGAACCCGCCCAATGCCGGCACCGAGGTCAACCTGCACGCCCCCGCGCTGCTGCCCGACGCCTACTGCGGCGACGTGCATGTGCGCCTGTCGCTCTACAAGCGTCTGGCCACGGCCGACAAGGCCGACAAGATCGACGCCATGCTCGAGGAGATCGTCGACCGCTTCGGCAAGCTGCCGCCGCAGGCCCAGACCCTGTTCGACCTGCACCGTCTGCGCGTGCAGGCCAAGCCCTATGGCGTGATGAAGATCGACGCCGGCCCGCAGGCCATGAGCCTGACCTTCCGCGCCAAGGCGCCGATCGACGCGCTGCGCATCATCGAGCTGGTGCAGAAGAACCGCCACATCAAGCTCGCCGGCAACGACAAGCTGCGCATCGAAAAGGCGCTGTCCGACCCCAAGGACCGCGCCCAGTTCATCCGCGACGTGCTGCGTTCGCTCGGCACGCCAAAGGCGCTCGAACCGGCCTAGCCGCCCAGGGGCTCGCGATGGCCTACCAGCACACCATCGGCGGCGAGCGTTACCGGTTTGCCGACCTGAAGGACGTGATGGCCAAGGCCACGCCGCTGCGCTCGGGCGACCAGCTCGCCGGCATCGCCGCCGCGACCGCGGCCGAGCGCATGGCCGCGAAGCTGTGCCTGGCCGAACTGCCGCTGGCGACCTTCCTGCACGAGGCGCTGATCCCCTACGAGCGCGACGAGGTCACGCGCCTGATCGTCGACAGCCACGACGCGGCGGCCTTCGCGCCCGTCGCGCACCTGACGGTCGGCGACTTCCGCGACTGGCTGCTGTCCGACGCCGCCGACGAAGTGACGCTGGCCGCGCTGCGCCCCGGCCTGACGCCCGAGATGGCGGCCGCGGTCAGCAAGCTGATGCGCCACCAGGACCTGATCCTGGTCGCGCGCAAGTGCCGCGTCGTCACGCGCTTTCGCAACACCATCGGCCTGCCCGGCCACCTGGCGGTGCGGCTGCAGCCCAACCACCCGACCGACAGCCCCAAGGGCATTGCGGCCTCGATGCTCGACGGGCTGCTGTACGGCGCCGGCGACGCGGTGATCGGCGTCAACCCGGCCGGCGACAGCCTGCCCGAGCTGCTTCAACTGCTGCGGCTGATGGACGAGGCGGTGCAGCGCTTCGAGATCCCGACGCAGTGCTGCGTGCTGACCCATGTGACGAACACGCTGCAGGCCATCGAGGCGGCCGCGCCGGTCGACCTGGTGTTCCAGTCGGTCGCCGGCACCGAAAAGGCCAACGCCGGCTTCGGCATCGACCTGGCGCTGCTGCGCGAGGCGCGCGAGGCGGCGCTGTCGCTGAAACGCGGCACGCTGGGCGACAACGTGATGTATTTCGAGACCGGCCAGGGCTCGGCACTGAGCGCCGACGCCCACCACGGCGTCGACCAGCAGACCTGCGAGGCACGCGCCTACGCGGTGGCGCGCGCCTTCGACCCGCTGCTGACCAACACCGTGGTCGGTTTCATCGGCCCCGAGTACCTGTTCGACGGCAAGCAGATCGTGCGCGCCGGGCTGGAGGACCACTTCTGCGGCAAGCTGCTGGGCCTGCCGCTGGGCTGCGACGTCTGCTACACCAACCATGCCGAGGCCGACAGCGACGACATGGACACGCTGATGACGCTGCTCGCGACCGCCGGCCTGAGCTTCCTGATGGGCGTGCCGGGCGCCGACGACGTGATGCTCAACTACCAGAGCAGCAGCTTCCACGACGCGCTCTACCTGCGCGAGCTGCTGGGCCTGAAGCGCGCGCCCGAGTTCGAGGCCTGGCTGCAGCGCATGCGCATCACCGACGCGCAGGGCCGGCTGCAGCCGGTCGGCCGCGGCCACCCCTTGCTGCAGGGGACCGGCGCATGAGCGATGCGCGCAAGCTGCCGGTCGCTGCCGACCCCTGGCAGGCGCTGCGCGCGCACACCCCGGCGCGCATCGCGCTCGGCCGCTGCGGCGTCAGCCTGCCGACCGCCGAGCTGCTGGCTTTCGGCAGCGCGCACGCGCAGGCGCGCGACGCGGTGCACCGGCCGCTCGACGCCGCGGCGCTGGAGGCCGAGCTGCAGGCGGCCGGCTTCGCGACCCTGGGCGTGCACAGCGTGGCGGCCGGCCGCGCCGACTACCTGCTGCGGCCCGACCTCGGCCGCCGGCTGGACGAGGCCAGCCGCGCCAGACTGGCGAACGCCGGCGTGGCGGCCGGCGACCTGCTGCCCGTCGTCGGCGACGGCCTGTCGTCGCTCGCGGTCGCGCGCCACGCGCTGCCGCTGCTGCGCGCGCTGCGCGAGCGCGCGCCGGCCGGCTGGACGCTCGGCCCGGTGATCGTCGCGCAGCAGGCCCGCGTCGCGCTCGGCGACGACATCGGCGAGACGCTGCGCGCCGCGCTGGTCGCGGTGCTGATCGGCGAGCGCCCCGGCCTCAGCTCGCCCGACAGCCTGGGCGTCTACCTGACCGCCGCGCCGCGGCGCGGGCGCAGCGACGCCGAGCGCAACTGCGTCTCCAACATCCGGCCGCAGGGCCTGGCCTACGAGCGCGCCGCGCACCGGCTGTGGTGGCTGGCGCAGGCGGCGCGGCGCGGCGGCGGCACCGGGGTGCGCCTGAAGGACCTCAGCGACGCGGTCGCGCTCGATCCGGGCGACGCGGGCGCTGACAGCGCTCCCTAGAATCCGCGTCCGGTATCCGCCCCGCTTCCCTTCCTGATGAGCACGCTCCTCTCCCCCGGCCTCACGATCCGCGGCTTCACGCCACCGCTGCGCCTGGCCGACTTCCGGCTGATCGCGTTCGACATGGACTCGACGCTGATCGACATCGAGTGCATCGACGAGATCGCCGACGCCGCCGGCCGCAAGGCCGAGGTGGCCGCGATCACCGAGGCCGCGATGCGCGGCGAGATCACCGACTTCAAGGACAGCCTGCGCCGCCGCGTCGCGCTGCTCAAGGGCGTGCCCGAGGCGGCGCTGCACGAGGTCTACGCACAACGCCTGCACCTGAACCCGGGCGCCGAGACACTGGTGCACGCCTGCCAGGCGGCCGGGCTGAAGACGCTGCTGGTGTCCGGCGGCTTCACCTTCTTCACCGACCGCGTGCGCGAGCGGCTGGGGCTGGACCACACGCGCAGCAACGTGCTCGAGATCGAGGACGGCCACCTCACCGGCCACGTCGTTCCACAGCCCTGGGGCGACATCTGCGACGGCGCCGAGAAGCGCCGCATGCTGCTCGAGACCTGCGCGCGCCTCGGCTGCGAGCCGGCGCAGGCGATCGCGGTCGGCGACGGCGCCAACGACCTGCCGATGATGGGCGCCGCGGGCCTCAGCGTGGCCTTCCACGCCAAGCCCAAGGTGCGCGAGCAGGCGATGGTCGGCATCGAGTCGGGCGGGCTGGACCGGCTGCTCGAGCTGCTGCGTTAGCGAACCACCCCCGGGGGAGCTTCATGGATCGACTTCGTTGCCTGATCGCGGTCCTGGCGACGGCGCTGCTCGCCGCATGCGGCGGCGGTGACGACGACGGTCTCGACGGCGGGCGGGAAAGCGCGCTGGCCGCGCCCGGTGCTCCGGTGCTGGTCCAGACGGCCGATTTCCAGCTCCCGCCGATCGCCAATCCGCCCGACCGCCGGCCCCTGGCCGGCATGCAGCTGGGCCGGGTGCTGGGTCAGCGCGGCGCGGCGGCACCCGCCGGGCTGACGGTGGAGCTGCTCGACGCCACCAACCCCTCGTCGCCCGCGGTGCTGGCCTCCGCGCTGACGTCGACCGGCGGCGGCTTCTCGATCGCCTCGACCGCCTCGCTCGCGCCGGCGAACCGCTGGTTGCGCGTGACGCTCGGCGACGGCAGCGTGCTGCGCGCCTATGCGACCGGCTGGACCGAGATCACCCCCGGCTCGGAGGTGGCCGTGCGCGAGATCACCCGCCTGCGCCAGGCCGGGGCGTTCGCCACGCTCGATCTGCAGGGCGCCGAGCTCGCGCAGGCACAGGCTTCGCTCAGCCTGGTCTGGCTGGGCCGGTTCGCCGAGCGGACCGTGCCGCTGGCGCTGTCGGGCCTGTCGGCCTCGCTGGTGACCCAGGGACCCTGGAACCGCCTGCTCGAGCGCTTCGGGGCCGCCGTGCCGAGCGACGGCGGCGGCGACATCGCCGGGCTGATGCCCGCCATCGGCGCCCGCTGGCTGTCGAGCGTGACCCTCGACGACGCGCCGCCGTCCAGCGCCACCTTCGCCACGCTCTGCCCGGTGATCGGCGGCGACCCCGATGTCCGCTCGTGCCTGATCCGGCACCCCGACTCGACGGACCTGGGCGACTACTACACGATGGGCCGCACCGGCCTCTCGCTGTGGGTGGGTGCCAACGAATCGAACGCCGACGTGCTCGGCGCGATCCTGCTGCAGATCGGTTCCATCCCCTTGCTGGAGTTCCCCCATGCGGTCGGAACCCGCGTGGTCTACGACCAGCCGGACCTGGCGCTGCCGCAGTTCCCGATCCCGGTTCGCGTCGCGGTGAAGATCACCCGGCGCACCTACCCGACCGCGCCGGTGCAGGCGCTCGGCACGACGGTGCGGGCCGTGCAGGTCGTGCTCGACTACGAGATCGCGATCCTCGACCCGGCGACCCACCAGCAGGTCGATCTGCTGACGCGCGAGCGCCGCTGGTTCAGCCCCGGCAGCAGCCGGGTCCGCATCGAGGCCGAGGGCCTGGTGCGCGATGCGGGAACGGTCTACGGTGGCTCGGTCGCCGTGCTGGCCAACGCGATCGAGGGCGGCGAGCCGGAACCGTCGGCGCCGCCGGCCGCCGGCGTGGCCGACGTCCGCGCGCTCGCGCTGCGGCATCGGCATGCGGTCCACTCGCCGACGCTGGGACGGATCTACGTGGCGACCCACACCGCGCTCCGCGGGCAGATCCTCGAGCTCGACGCGAACACGCTCGCGACCCTGCGCACCGCCTACACCAAGGCCTTTCCCGGCCGGCTCGCGGTTTCGGCGGACGGGCAACGGCTGTACGCCGGGCTCGACGGCGGCGAACTGGTCGAGTACCGCACCACCGACCTGTCGATCCGGCAGCGCCGGCGGCTGCCCGCCGACCCCTACGGCGCGCCCTACGACCGCTTCCAGGACATGGCGGTCGATCCCTTCGATGCATCGCGCCTGCTGGTGCTCGCCGGGCGCAGCTCGGTCTTCGGCGGCTCGGGCGCCGTGCTCGTCTACCGCGACGGCAGCGTCGTGTTGCGCGACGCGCCACGCTACAACGCCAACGACTACGGTTGGGGCTACTACATGCCCAACGCGATCGCCTGGTCCAGCCAACCCGACGAGTTCCTCACGGCCTTCCTCGGCTCGCCGCAGAGCGTGTACCGCTTCCGCGCCGGTGCCACGGCGACGACCGAGCTGTCGTCGCTGGAGCGCGTCGAGTCCGTCGGCTGGCGCGACATCGGTGGGCGCCTCATCGACGACGGCGGGCAGATCCTCGACGCCCGCTCGTTCGCGACGCTGCGCACGCTGCGCCTCGGGACGCTGGGCCTGTACCGCTGCGACCGCCTCGAACTCGGCGCCAACCTGTGCGAGATCGGCCGGCGCGGCGTCTACGCCTACAGCCCGCCCTACTTCGTGCGCTTCGACAACAGCGGCCGCTTCCTCGGCAGCTACCGTCCGTCGCTCCAGAGGATCAGCAACGGTTGCCCGGAACTCGGCCACGGCGACGACTTCCGGTTCGCCGATCTCGAGCTCGCGCCGATGGGCGGCGGTCGACTCCTGGCCCGCGCCGTCGGCGCCGATCTTGGCGAGAAGTGCAGCCTGCAGGTCTGGGCCTTGCGCGGCGCCTATCCATGAGCGCGCCGCAGCCGGTCGAACTGGCCAAGGCCTAGCGCCTGCTGAACGACGGGCCGACGGTGCTGGTCAGCGCCGCACACGGCGATCACCGCAACACCATGGCGGCGGCCTGGAACATGCCGCTGGACGTCGACCCGCCCGAGGTCGCGGTCGTGCTCGACAAGGCCACCTTCACGCGCACGCTGGTCGAGGCCCCGGGGCGCTTCGTACTGGCCGTGCCGACGCAGGCCCAGGTGGCGCTGAACACGGCGCTCGGCGGTGAGTGCCGCGTCGGCTAGCCGAGCTTCAGCAGGTTCAGCGCCGGCAGCGGCCCGCCGGGGAACTGCTGCAGCCGCCCGCCGGTCGCGAGCGTGCCGAGGTCGATCACCGCGAAGCCGAGCGAGCCGAACAGCCGCGCGACCTCGCCCTTCGCCGCCGCGTCGTCGCCGGACATGAACAGCACCCGCTGCCCTCCGGCCGTGCGCGGGTCGGCCCCCAGCAGCGGCGGCGGCAGCGTGTTGGCGATCTTGACGACCCGTGCGCCCGGCAGCCGCCGCGCGACCACCTCGCTCGACGTCAGCCCACCGAGCTCGGCGAGCCGGAAGCCCGGCAGCAGCACCGGGTTCATCGTGTCGATCACGATGCGGCCGTCGAGTGCCGGCAGGTCGGCGCTCGCCTCGGCCAGCCGGTCCCAGGGCACGGCCAGCACCAGCAGGTCGGACTGTGCCGCCTCGGTGCGCGTGCCGGCGCGCGCCTTGGCCCCCAGAGTCCGCACCGCGCCGGCCAGCGACGCCGGGCCGCGGCTGTTGCTCAGCAGCACCTCGTGGCCGGCGCGCGTGAACTGTCCCGCGAGGGCGAGCGCGATGCTGCCCGCGCCGATGAATCCGATCTTCATGATGAGCTTCTCCTTGGTTTGCGGGACGTACTCAGATGCCGTAGCCGCCGTCGACCACCAGGCCCGCGCCGGTGATGTAGCCGGCGCCGGGGCTGGCGACATAGGCCACCAGGTCGGCGACCTCGTCCACCGTCGCGTAGCGCTGCAGGGCCGTGTGCGCGCGCGCCGTGTCGGCGAAGGCGCCGCTGGCCGGGTTCATGTCGGTGTCGGTCGGGCCGGGCATCACGTTGTTGATCGTGATGCCGCGCGGGCCGAGGTCGCGCGCCAGCGCCTTGGTGAGGCCGGCGACCGCCGCCTTGGTCATCACGTAGAGCGCCCCGCCGGCGAAGGGCACGCGCTCGCTGTTGATGCTGCCGATGTTGATGATGCGGCCGCCCGCGCCCATGTGCCGCTGGGCCGCCTGCGTGGCGACGAACAGGCCCTTGACGTTGACGTCGATGGCGCGGTCGAAGTCCTCGGTCGAGAACTCGTCCAGCGGCTTCATGATCAGCACGCCGGCGTTGTTGACCAGGATGTCGAGCCGGCCGAAGGTCTGCACCGTGCGGTCGACCGCGGCGCGCACCGCGGCCGCGTCGGCGGCGTCGGCGCGGATCGCCAGCGCGGTGCCGCCGGCCTGCTCGATGGCCTGCACGACCGCCGCGGCCTGGGCCGGCGAGGCGCTGTAGGTCAGCGCGACCGCGGCGCCCTCGGAGGCGAGCCGCTTCGCGATCGCCGCGCCGATGCTGCGCGAGCCGCCGGTGACGAGGGCAACCTTGCCTGTGAGCGGGCGGGCGGCGGGAGAAGTAGAGACGGCGGCTTGCGTGGTGGTGGTCATGGCATTTCCTGGGTGAGGGGGTTCGGGGAACCGGTGGAACATGGCCTCACTGTCGGCGTTCGTCTCCCTCTCCGGTAGCCGTCAATGAATAGAATCATCTTCAATCAATGCTTGAAGGTGGCAACGCGATGGAGACCCTGGCCAACCTCGAGTCCTTCGTGCGCAGCGCCGAGGCGCACAGCTTCTCGGCTGCCGCGCGCCGGCTCGGCCTGACGCCGGCCGCGGTGAGCCGCAACGTCGCGCGGCTCGAGGGCAACCTCGGCGTGCGGCTGTTCCAGCGCAGCACGCGGCGCCTGACGCTGACCGAGGCCGGCGAGCGCTTCTGGCAGTCGGTCGCCGGCGGGCTGGAGAGCCTGCAGGCGGCGATCGCGGCGGTCGGCAGCGAGGCCGCCGAACCGGCCGGCACGCTGAAGGTCAGCCTGGCGCCCGGCTTCGGCATCGACTACATCGTGCCGCTGCTGCCCGAGTTCCTGGCCCGCTACCCGCGCGTGCAGCCCGACTGGCGCTTCGACAACCGCAAGGTCGACCTGATCGCCGAGGGCTACGACGCCGCGATCGGCGGCGGCTTCGAGCTCGCGCCGGGCGTGGTCGCGCGCGAGCTGGCGCGCGCGCAACTGGTCGCGGTCGCGGCGCCGGCCTACCTCGAGGGCAAGCGAGCGCCGCGGCAGCCCGCCGACCTCGCGGACTTCGACGGCATCGTGCGCCGCTCGTCGCAGAGCGGCCGCCTGCACGACTGGGTGCTGCGCGACCGCGGCGGCGCCGAGGCCGTCGCGCCGCTGCGCCCGCGCATCGTGCTCGACGAGCCCGAGGCGGTGGTGCGCGCCGCGCTGCTGGGCCTGGGCGTCGCGCTGATCGCGATGCCGCATGCGCTGCCGCACCTCGAGCGCGGCACGCTGCTGCGGCTGCTGCCGCGCTGGCATGCGGACATCGGCGCGATCTCGCTCTACTTCCCCAGCCAGCGGCTGCTGCCGGGCAAGACGCGCGCCTTCGTCGATTTCGTGGTCGAGCAGTTCAGGCACCAGCGGCTGGCCCAGCGCTTCGCGGCGGCCTGAGCCACGGGAACGCTTTGTGCATGGCAGCACGGCATCGATGCCACTCGGAGGCCTGCCATGCTCGATCGCACCGCCACGCAGTTCTCGCACGTCAAACCGACCGACACCGCGTTCCGCAGCGAGGGACTGCGCGACTTCTTCCTCTACCGCGACCTCGGCATCGCCGACGCCACCAACGGCAAGGTGATCGCCCAGCTCGTGATCGCGCACAACGCACCGGAGAAAGGCACCGGCTGGCACCGACACGAGGCGGAGTTCCACATCGTGATCATGCTGCGCGGCTGGGCCCGCTTCATGTACGAGGACCAGGAGACGCTGGTCTCGGCCGGCGACTGCGTGCACCAGCGCCCCGGCGTGCGGCACTTCCTGTTCGACTACTCGCCCGACATGGAGTACCTGGAGATCGTCGGCCCGGCAGACTTCAAGACCATCGACGTCGATCCGGTCTGCGAGATTCCCGCTCCCCAGGGATGGTTCTGAGGCCTGCGCCTCAGAACTCCACCTCGAGCTCGTCGACCTGCTCCGGCTCCTGGCGGGCCGCGGCGATCCATTCCTGCATCTCCGGCATCGCCATCACGCGCAGGCAGTAGTCGATCAGCGCGCGGTCGTTCAGGCGCACGTCATAGGTGCGCAGCCGCGTGACGACCGGCGCGTACATCGCGTCGGCCATGCTGCGCTCGCCGAACAGCCAGGGCCCGCCGTAGCGCTGCAGGCAGTCGGTCCAGATCTCCAGCACCCGGTCGATGTCGTTCTGCGCCCGGCTCCAGACCTTGTAGCCCGGGAAGCTGCCCTTCAGGTTCATCGGCAGCGCCGAGCGCAGCGACACGAAACCCGAGTGCATCTCGCCGCAGACCGCGCGGCAATGCGCGCGCGCCGCGCGGTCGGCCGGCAGCAACCCGGCCTTGGGCTTGATCTCGTTCAGGTACTCGGCGATCGCCAGCGTGTCCCAGACCTTCACGCCGCCCTGCGTCAGGCAGGGCACCAGGATCGACGGCGCGAGCAGCAGGATCTCGGCGCGCGCGCCGGCGTCGTCGGTCGCGACCATGCGCTCGTCGAAGTCCAGCCCGGCGAAGCGCGCCAGCAGCCAGCCGCGCAGCGACCAGGATGAGTAGTTCTTGCTGCTGAGGGTGAGCGTCGCCTTGGCCATGGTCCCTGCCTCGTGAAGGTGCCGGTATGCACCGCAATCGCTGTGCCAGCGCGGTGCGCGCGCAGCCGTGGCGCGCAAATTGCCTGCCCGAGGGCACAGGCGCGTCCCTCGACGCGTTCAGGGTTGCCGATGATGTACGAGGCCTACCAGCTCCATGCCGACCTGTTCTCCCCCACGCAGATGGCCGCGCGGACGGCGGCGTCCTACCTCGGCCATGGCTGGCTGGGCCTGACGCAGCTGCCCGCGGCGCGCAAGCTCGCGGCCGCCTGGGAGGTGTTCGCGCGCATCCGCCTGACCCACCACCGCCCCGACTTCGGCATCACGACGGTGCAGGTCGACGGCCAGGAGCTGCCGGTGCGCGAGGAGGTGGTGCAGCGCACCCCCTTCGCGACGCTGCTGCGCTTCGCCCGCGAGGGCGCGCCAGCGGATCAGCCGCGGGTGCTGGTCGCCGCGCCGCTGTCCGGCCACTTCGCGACGCTGCTGCGCGACACCGTGCGCACGCTGCTGGCCGACCACGATGTCTACATCACCGACTGGCACAACGGCCGCCACGTGCCGCTGTCGGAGGGCCCGTTCGGCCTGGACGACTACATCGAGCACCTGATGATCTTCCTGCGCCGCATGGGCCCGGGCTGCCATGTGCTGGCGGTCTGCCAGCCCTGCGTGCCGGTGCTCGCCGCGGTGGCGCTGATGGCCGAGGACGAGGACCCGGCGCAACCGCTGAGCATGACGCTGATGGCCGGCCCGGTGGACACGCGCGTCAACCCGACCGGCGTCAACGAACTCGCCAACAGCAAGCCGATCGGCTGGTTCGACACCAACCTCGTGCACGGCGTGCCGTCGCGCTTCGCCGGCGCCGGACGGCGCGTCTACCCGGGCTTCCTGCAGCTCACCGCCTTCATGAGCATGAACCCGGAGCGCCACCGCAAGGCCTTCGCCGACCTGCATGCCCACATCGTCGCCGGCGAGACCGAGAAGGCCGACGCCACCCGCGCCTTCTACGACGAGTACTTCGCCGTCAACGACCTGCCGGCCGAGTTCTACCTCGAGACCGTGAAGCTGGTGTTCCAGGACTACGCGCTGGCCCGCGGCGAGCTGCGCTACCGCGGCCGGCTGGTGCAGCCGAAGGCGATCCGCCGCACCGCGCTGTTCACCGTCGAGGGCGAGCGCGACGACATCTGCGCGATCGGCCAGACCGTCGCCGCGCACGACCTGTGCAGCGGGCTCGCGCCGTGGCGCAAGACCCACCATGTGCAGCTCGGCGTCGGCCACTACGGCGTGTTCAGCGGGCGGCGCTGGCAGCAGCAGATCTACCCGCGGGTGCGCGAACTCGTGCATTCGAGCCAGGATTGAGCCGCGGCGGTCGGCGGCCGGCCGTCGCGCGCCGGTAACTGTCGGATACAGTGTTCCGCGGCCGATCGGTCGCCCGCCGGGCGTGCCGCTGGCGGCCAGTCGGAACTCATGCGCCCCCCCTGCCGCCTGCCGCGCTGTGCGCGACTGCTGTTCGCCGTCCTGATGTGGGGCCTGGCCGCCGCGGCCCGGGCGACCCTGCAGCTCGACGCGTCGGTCGAGGTGGCCCAGGTCTGGCCCGCCGTCACGATCCACGAGGAACAGGGCGCCGCGCTGTCGATCGACGAGGTGCTGGCCGCGCCGCAGCGCTTCGCGCCGCCGCCGTCGAACCGCGCCACCCTCGGCCTCGGCCCGGTGCCGGTGTGGCTGCGCATCCCGGTCGTCGCGAAGAGCGCCAGCGACTGGGTGCTCGACGTCAACTATCCGCCGCTCAACCGCATCGACGTCTACCTGGTGCGCGACGGCCGCGTGGTGCAGCAGGCACGGCTCGGCAACCTCGTGCCCTCGGCCGAGCGGCCGCTGCGCAGCCGCGCGCATGCGCTGCCCATCCACCTGGCGCCGGGGGTCGAGCACGCGGTCTACCTGCGCGTGCAGACCGAGGGCGGCCGCATCCTGCCGATCAGCTTCGAGCGGCCCGACGCCTTCCACCAGCGCGCCCTCGCCGAGCAGATGCTGCAGGGCCTGCTGGCCGGCCTGGGCACCTGCCTGCTGGTCTACAGCCTGTTCCAGTGGCTGGGCGCGCGCGAGCCGATGTTCCTCAGCTACGCGGTGCTGCTCGGCGGCAGCCTGATGTTCTCGGTCGCGCAGTTCGGCCTCGGCGAGCAGTACCTGTGGAGCGGCAACGCCTGGGCCGAGCGGCATGCGCCGGGGCTGTCGGCCCTCGTCGCCGCGGCCGGCACCTTCCTGTTCGTACGGGCGGTGCTCGACGAGCCGGGCCTGAACCGCTGGTTCGGCCGCTTGATGGCCGCCGGCGCGGCGCTGCTGCTCGCCACGGCCGCGGCCTTCACGGCCGACCTGATCAGCCTGCAGTTCGTCAGCGCGGTCGTCGGCAGCCTCGGGCTGGCGCCGGCCCTGCTCGGCCTGCCCGGCGCCCTGCGACGCGTGCGGCGCGGCGACAGCATCGGCTGGTACTTCATCGTCGCCTGGCTCGGCTACTTCCTCACCACCGCGGTGATGGTGTCGATGATCAAGGGCCGCGTCGGCGTGAGCTTCTGGACCCTGCACTCGTTCCAGATCGGCGCGACGCTCGACATGCTGCTGTTCATGCGCATCCTGACGCTGCGCTTTCGCGCGATCCACGAGGCGGCCCGCCAGGCCACGCGCGAGCGCGACCGGCTGCACTCGCTGGCCCACACCGACGCGCTGACCGGCCTGCCCAACCGGCGCGGGCTGGAGGATTCGCTGGCGCACGAACTCGCCGCCTGCGGCCCGCAGCGGCCGCTGGCGCTCTACCTGCTCGACCTCGACGGCTTCAAGGAGGTCAACGACCGCCACGGCCACGAGATCGGCGACCGCCTGCTCGTCGCGGTGGCGCGGCGGCTGCGCGCCAGCGTGCGCGCCGGCGACCTGGTGGCGCGGCTCGGCGGCGACGAGTTCGTCGTGATGGTCGGCGCGCTGGCCCGCGACGCGGAGGCCGGCCTCGTCGGCCAGCAGCTGCTCGCCGCGCTCGAAGCGCCGTTCCAGCTCGACGAACTGTCGTGCCGCGTCGGCATGACCGTCGGCTACGTGCTCGCGCCGGCGGACGGCACGAACGCGGCCGACCTGATGCGCCGCGCCGACGCGGCGCTGTTCGCCGGCAAGCGCAACGGCAAGGGCCGCGTGCAGCGTGCCACTGCGGCGGTGCCGGAGCACGCGACGCCCGCCTGAGCGCGTTACGCTCGGCCTTGCACGGGCCGTGCACGGCCCGCGGTCTCGGGAGCAAGCCGATGCCGAAAGCCCTGTGGGTCGCGCTGCCGCTGCTGGCACTCGCCGCGTGGGCGCTGCTGCGGGTCTGGCAGCGGCGCGCCCCGGCGCGGCGCACCGTCAACGCGGTCGCGAGCCTGCTGCTCGCCAGCTATGTGCTGACCACCGCCGGGCTCGGGATCTTCTGGGTCGCCAACCAGCAGCTGCCGGTGTTCGACTGGCACTACCTGTTCGGTTACGCGACGGTGCTGCTGGTGCTGCTGCACCTGGGCTTCAACCTACCGACCGCATGGCGCCTGCTCGCGGCCCGGCCGGCCGCGCCGGCGCCCGGCGCTGCGCCGCGCCGCTGGCTCCTCGGCGGCGTCGCCGCGCTCGCGGCGCTGGGCGGCGCGTACTGGCTGGGCCTGCGGCACGGGCGCAGCGAGCTGCGGGTGCCGGTCGCCGCGTCGGCTACCCCCGGCGAGGCGTCCGCCGCAGGGCTGGCGCTGGTCGAACGCTTCCACGCCCACACCTCGCACACGCGCGGCGGCCTGCTGCTGCGCGCCCCCGGCGCGGGCTGGCAGGACGCTCCGCCGCGCTTCAAGCGCGACCCGGCAGGCATGCGCATCGCGCTGCCGCCGCCCCGCGAGCGATCCGCCGGCGGGCGTCTCGACCTGATCGCCCTCGGCGCCGCGCTGTGGCACACCGCCGGCGTGACCGAGTCGCGCGGGCCGGTGCCGCTGCGCGCGGCACCCTCGTCGGGCGCGCTGTTCTCGACCGAGCTCTACGTCGCCGCGCGCGCGGTCGCCGGCCTCGCGCCCGGCCTGTGGCACTACGACGCCCGCGACCATGCGCTGGAGCGGCTGTCCGACGCGCCACCGGAACCCGCCCTCCTCGGCGCCGCCGCGCCGGCCGGCGCCCCGGCGGCCGTCCTCGCCACCGCGGTGTTCGCGCGCACCGGCCACAAGTACCGCGACCGGGCCTACCGCTACGTGCTCGCGGACCTCGGCCATGCGCTGGAGAACCTGCGCGTGACGATCGGCGCGCTCGGACTGCAGCCGCGTTTCGCGGCCCGCTTCGACGAGGCCGCGGCCGCCGTGGCCCTCGGGCTGGACGAGCGGATCGAGGGCGTGCTCGCATGGATCGAGGTGCAAGACGCCGATGTCGGGGTCGCCGCCACGACGACCGGCGCGACGCCGGCGCCGCGCGCGCCGTCCGCCGCCCGACTCGCCGACGACACGCCGCGCGAGCTCACCGCGGCGATGCACCACGCCACCTCGCTGCGCGCCGCCACGGCACCGGCCGCGCTG
>DATILD010000021.1:0-125755 GCA_035476815.1 Methylibium sp. | reverse complement strand
CACTCGGCGGTAGCGTCGGTGCTGCCGCCATCGGCGACGATGACCTCCGCGCCTTGCTCACGCAACGCGGCCAACGCACGCAGGCACGCAATGATCTGCATCGACTCGTTCAGCACCGGCACCACGATGCTCAGGCGTGGCGTCATGGAACCAGCGCGCCGGAGGGTTCAGGCAGCCAGCAACGCGCCGCCGCAGCTGCTGCCTTGGCCAGCCGTGCAGCCATAACAATGGTCGGCCACGCGGATGGTGCCGCCATCGACGTTCTCTTGCAGCAGGTCGCGCAGGTGCGCGCGCGGCTTGTCGTGCAGCCGCATCGGCAGGCCGAGCATCTGGTTGAAGTCGCAATCAAACAGCATGCCGGTCCAGTCGACGCTGACCAGGTTGGTGCACATCACGGTGTCGAGGTTCTCGGTGCGGAACGATTGCTTCAGCAGGCGCATGTACGGCTGGAACTCGCCCTTGCTGACCAGCGTGCTGCCGAAGCGCTGGATCGGCATGTTGGCCAGCGCGAACAGGTTGTTGAAGCGGATGCCGAAGTGTGCTCCGAGCTCGCGCTGATAGTCGGCCTGCAATCCGTGCTGGTCGGGCGGCAGCGCCGGCCCCTGCGGGTTGTAGACCAGGTTGAGGGTCAGGCCCGAATCGGGCTGGCCATAACCCAGTGCGTTGAGTTTCTGCAGCGCGCGGATGCTCTTGTCGAACGCGCCGCTGCCGCGCTGGCGGTCGACCCGCTCCAGCGAATAACATGGCAGCGACGCCACGATGTCGATGCGCTCGGCGGCCAGGAACTCGGCCAGGTCTTCTTGCCCCGGCTCGAACAGGATCGTCAGGTTGCAACGGTCGATCACCTGCACACCCAGCGCGCGTGCTGCGCTGGCGAGGCGGCGGAAGTGCGGGTTCAACTCGGGTGCACCGCCGGTGATGTCGAGCGTCGGCACCTGGCGGGCGCGCAGCACCTCGAGCACCAGGTCCACCGTGTCGCCCGACATCTCTTCGGTGCGATTGGGGCCGGCATTGACGTGGCAGTGCAGGCAACTCTGGTTGCAGCGGTAGCCGACGTTGACCTGCAGCGTGTCGAGGCGGCGTCGGCGCAACGCCGGGAAGTCGGTCTGGACCAGCAGGGGCAGGGTGGCGTGCATCGTGGTGGGGGGTCCTTGGGGTCGACCGCCCGTTCGAACTGACGCCTGGATGCTGCGCCAGCCCGCTCAGTCGCGTGAGACGACCGCTACCTTACGCGCAAAGCGCAGCGGGCGTGAGCTGTGGGCCCTATCAGGGCAGTGGCGGCAGTTCGATCGGCGCGGTGGGTGACCAGCCCGTCTGCCGGTGCTCGGCGGTCACGTGGGTCCGGATGCCGCCGCGCACGTACCAATCGGCACTCAAGCGCACGAAGCGCGGTTGAATCGCCCGCACCAGGTCGTCGACGATGGTGTTGGTGACCTTCTCGTGGAACGAGCCTTCGCTGCGGAAGCTCCAGAAGTACATCTTCAGGCTCTTCAGCTCGACGCACAGTCGATCGGGCACGATTTCGATCGTGAAGTGCGCGAAGTCGGGCTGGCCGGTCAGCGGGCACAGGCAGGTGAACTCTGGCACGTCGAAGCGGATCACGTAGTCGCGCTGCGGTGCAGGGTTGTCGAACACCTGGAGCTCTCGACTCGGCCGCGTCGGCGGCGTGTCCGGCGCCGAACGTCGGCGTGAAACCGGGGCTGCCGTTCGCTTGGATGGGGGCATGGCGGTCTTGCGGACCCGCGAAAATGGCGCGGGCCGTGAGGGGGCGCGATGCTACCATCCGCGCCGCTCGAACACCCCTGCGGCGCAGGTGCGGGATCTCAATCGATGCGGTGGCGATCGGCTCGTTGGGTGTGGATGGGGTGGTGCCTGTCGTGGCTCGCCGGTTGTGCCAGCCTACCCGACGTCTCGCAGCGGACCCACGAACTCGCGCTGCCTGCGGCAGACGGCTCGCCGTTGGGCCGCACTGCAGCCGCCGTGTCGGACAAAGCCGAGGTCAGCGGGGTTCGCCTCCTGGTCTCGGGGCACGTGTCGCTGAACACGCGGCTCGAGTTGATCGCACGCGCGCAGTCTTCCGTCGACCTGCAGGTGTATCGCTTCAAGGGGGATGCCACCGGCCGGCGCGTGATGCGCGCGTTGCGCGATGCCGCTGCGCGCGGCGTGCGCGTGCGGGTGCTGGTGGACGACCTGTACACCGTCGACGACGACCTGCTGCTGCTCGGACTGGCCGCGCAAGCCGGCGTGCAGGTTCGGTTGTTCAATCCGTTCGGTTTCGGGCGCAACAGCCTTTGGGTGCGCTTGATGTCGGCGATGTTCGGCGCGGAACGTCTGCACCGGCGCATGCACAACAAGCTGTTGGTGGTCGATGGGGTGATGGCCATCGCCGGTGGGCGCAACATCGGCGACGAGTACTTCGAAGCACTGGACGCACAGCTTTTCTACGACTTCGATGTGCTGGTGGCCGGCGCGGTGGTGCCGCAGCTGGCGCGCACCTTCGACCCCTACTGGAACAGCTCCTACAGCCATGACGTGGCCGTGGTGTTGGGCGAAACGGGCGCCGGTACACCGGCGCTGCGCAAGGCCTTCGACGAGCAGTTGCAGCTCGGCTGCGCCGCGCCACCGTGAGCCTCGCCCTTGTCGGCGGCCGACGGCGAACGTGAATCTTGGGCCGCGCTGGCGGCCGAGTTTCAGCGCGAGCAGCTCACGATGCATCGGGCGCATGCCAGCGCCGCTGCCGACGCGCCGGAAAAGATCGGTGCGGCTCCGACCACCGACGTCAATGCGCTGGTTGCGGGCGGTGCCGAGGTGCGCATGCGCGTGGCGATGACGATCCGCGATGCGCTGGAGGAGATCGTCATCGTGTCGCCCTACCTGATTCCCGGCCCGAATGCCGAGATGGCGTTGCGCGGCTTTCGCGAGCGTGGCGTGCGCGTGATCCTGATGACCAATTCGCTGGCGGCCACCGACGAGCCCCTGGTGCATGTGGGGTACCGTCGGTACCGCGCGGCTCTCCTGCGCGAGGGTGTGGAGCTGTACGAATGGAGCCCGGTGCGCAGCGGCCGCGTGTTCCGTCAACTGCTGCGTGGCGAGACCGTCCTCAGGCTCCACGCCAAGTGCGCGCTGATCGACAGCCACCACGTGTACCTGGGCTCGATGAACTTCGACCCCCGTTCGCGCAATCTGAACACCGAGCTCGGCCTGTTGATTCACAGCCCCGAACTGGCGGCCGAGATCGCAGGCTTCATCCACGACATGAAGCGCGCAGGGTCATACCGCGTGCGCCTGGCCGCGGACGGCGAGACCTTGCGCTGGAGCCCGGGGGAAGGCGGCGACGATGTCGAGGACTTCGAGCCCGACACCGACTTCTGGAGCCGCTTGCTGCTGGATCTGTTGTCACCCTTCGTGCCGGAAGAATTGCTGTGACCCGATGGTATGATCGCGTCTTGCGCCGGACTGAAATTGTCTTTAATAATCAATAGGTTACATCGGCTTTGTTGAGCCCGTGACCTTCTTTGCCGCCGCTCATGCGCCTTCAATCGATCAAGCTCTCGGGCTTCAAGTCGTTCGCTGAACCCACCACCTTCCAATTGCCCGGCCAGCGCGTCGGCGTGGTCGGCCCCAACGGCTGCGGCAAATCCAACGTCATCGACGCCGTGCGCTGGGTGCTTGGCGAGAGCAAGGCCAGCGAGCTGCGCGGCGAGTCGATGCAGGACGTCATCTTCAACGGCTCGGGCCAGCGCAAGCCGGCCGGCCGCGCCAGCGTCGAGCTGGTGTTCAGCAACGAAGACGCGCGCGCCGGCGGCCAGTGGAACAGCTTTGCCGAGATCGCGGTCAAGCGCGTGCTGACGCGCGACGGCACGTCGAGCTACTACATCAACAACCAGCCGGTGCGCCGCCGCGACGTGCAGGACGTCTTCCTCGGCACCGGCCTCGGGCCGCGCGCCTACGCGATCATCGGCCAGGGCACGATCAGCCGCATCATCGAGAGCAAGCCCGATGAGCTGCGCCTGTTTCTCGAAGAAGCCGCCGGCGTCTCCAAGTACAAGGAGCGCCGTCGCGAAACCGAAAGCCGGCTCAAGGACACGCGCGAGAACCTGACGCGGGTCGAAGACATCCTGCGCGAGCTCACTGCCAACCTGGAGAAGCTCGAGTCGCAGGCCGAGGTGGCCACGCTGTACCGAAGCCTGGTCGACGATCAAACGCTGAAGCAGCGCCAGCTGTGGTGGCTCAAGCATCGCGACGCGGCCAAGGAGGAAGAGCGCGCCAAGCGAGCGGTGGAAGAAGCGCACAACGGATTGCAGGCCCGGGTGGCGGAGTTGCGCCATCTCGAAGCCGAGCTCGAAACGGTGCGCCAGGGCCACTACGCCGCCGGCGACACGCTGCACGCTGCGCAGGGCCAGCTGGCCGATGCTGCGCTCGAGGTGAGCCGCCTCGAAGAGCGCATCCGCTACGTGGTCGAGGGGCGGCAGCGGGTGCAGCAGCGCATGGCCGAGCTGAACGCGCAGAACGCCCAGTGGGATCAGCGCCGCGCGGCCGACGAGGCCGAGTCGATGCGTCTGGCCGACCAGATCGTCGAGGCCGAGCGCGTCGCCGGCGATCAGGCGACGCAGGCCGAGGCCCACGCGGCCACGTTGCCGGCGCTCGAAGACAAGGTGCGCGAGGCGGGCGCTGAGGCGGATGCGCAGCGCGAAGCGGTGAGCGCGGTGCAGCAGCGCATCCAACTGCTGGCCGCCGACTCGCGCAACCTGCAGGAGCAGGTGGCTGCGCTGCGCACGCGGCGCGAGCGATTGAGCGCTGAATCCGAGGGCCTGAAGGCACCCGATCCGCAGCGCCTGGCCGACTTCCAGCGCGAGGCGCCGTTATTGGAGCAGCGGCGCCTCGCTGCCGAGGCGCGCCTGCATGAATTGCAGGAGCAGTTGCCCGCGCTCGACGAACGCCGGCGCGCGCAGCACGATGAAGTCAGTCTTCAGGGCGCCAAGCACACTGACCTCGCGGCCCGCATGGCCGCGTTGCGCGCGCTGCAGGAGAAGATCCAGACCGAGGGCAAGCTCAAGCCGTGGCTCGCCAAGCACGGGCTCGACACGCTGCAAGGCCTGTGGACGCAGGTGCACATCGAGCCCGGCTGGGAGACCGCACTCGAATCGGCGCTGCGCGAGCGGCTCAATGCGTTGCAGGTGGGCCGCATCGACACGCTGCGCGCCTTCGCCGGCGATCCGCCGCCGGCCCGACTGGCCTTCTATACGGTGCCGCAAGCTGCCACACCCGACAGCCACCGCACGCTGCCGCGCCTGGCCGATCTGCTGCGCCTGGGCGACGCCGGCCTGCAGGCGCTGTTCAGCGACTGGCTGGAGGGCGTGTACACCGCGGCCAGCCTCGACGATGCGCTGGCTCAGCGCGGCAAGCTGACCCATGGCGAAGTGATCATCACGCGCGAGGGCCACACAGTGAGCGCGCACGCGGTGGGTTTTCACGCGCCGGACTCCGAGCACGACGGCCTGCTCGCGCGTGCCCAGGAGATCGAGAACCTCGAGCGCCAGCTGCGCGCGCAGTCGCTGATCTCGGACGAAACCAAGTCGACGCTGGTGCGGCTCGAAGCCGGCTACACCGACGCGGGGCAGCGCCTGGTGGCGTTGCGCCGCGAGGCGATGGAGGCACAGGGCAGCGCGCACCAGGCCCAGGTGGAACTGCTGCGCCTGACGCAGCATGCCGAAGCCACCACCGCGCGGCGCTCGCAGCTAGATGCCGAACTGGCCGAGATCGACGGCCAGTTGCAGGCGCTGGACGAGCGCCAGGGCGGCAGCCAGACCGCCTTCGAGCAGCTCGACCAGCAGTTGGCCGACGCCCAACAGCGCCATGCCGACCTCGACGAGGCGACTATGGCCGCCGAGCGTGAGCTGGCCGACGCACGCGAGGCGTTGCGCACGCTGGAGCGGCAGGCCCAGGAGACGCAGTTCGAGGCGCGCACGCTGGCGGCGCGGCGCGCCGAGCTGCAGCGCGCGCTCGAGACGGCGGCCGAGCAGGTGGCCAACAACCAGCGTGCCGGCGAGCAGCTCACGCTCGAACTCGGCGCCCTGGACGACAGCGCGGCGCAGGCCGGCCTGCACACGGCGCTGGCGCTCAAGCTCGACCGCGAGCAGCTGCTGGCCGCGCGCCGCAGCGAGTACGACGACCTGAGCGCCAAGCTGAAGGCGCACGACGAGCAGCGCCTGACCATCGAGCACAGCCTGGAGCCGCTGCGCGAGAAGATCACCAAGCTGCAGCTCGAGGAGCAGGTCGCGCAGCTGGGCGGCGCGCAGTACATGGAGCAGCTGCAGGCGGCGCAGGTCGACCTGGAGGCGCTTGCCCAGAGCATCGCGGAGGGCGGCGTGCGCCTCTCGGGCCTGCAATCCGAGATCGACCGGCTCGGCCGAGAGGTCGCTGCGTTGGGCGCGGTCAACCTGGCCGCACTCGACGAACTGATCTCGTCGCGCGAGCGCAAGCAGTTTCTCGACGCGCAGAACGCCGACCTGCAAGAAGCGATCGGCACGCTCGAAGACGCGATCCGCAAGATCGACCTCGAGACGCGCCAGCTGCTGCAGCAGACCTTCGACCAGGTCAACGAGCACTTCGGCCGCATGTTCCCCACGCTGTTCGGTGGTGGCACCGCGCGCCTGGTGATGACCGGCGACGAGATCCTCGACGCCGGCGTGCAGGTGATGGCGCAGCCGCCGGGCAAGCGCAACTCGACGATCCACCTGCTGTCGGGCGGCGAGAAGGCGCTCACCGCGATCGCGCTGGTGTTCGCGATCTTCCAGCTGAACCCGGCGCCGTTCTGCCTGCTCGACGAGGTCGATGCGCCGCTGGACGACGCCAACACCGAGCGCTATTGCGCGTTGGTCGGCGAGATGAGCCGGCAGACGCAGTTCCTGTACATCTCGCACAACAAGATCGCGATGGAGATGGCCGAGCAGCTGATCGGCGTGACGATGCAGGAGCAGGGCGTGTCGCGCATCGTCGCGGTCGACATGCAGGACGCGGTGCGGATGGCCGAGGCGGCTTGAGGAGGATGCCGGCATGAGCACGCTGCAGGTCTCGCTCGCGGTCCTGGGCGCGCTGCTGCTGGCGGCGCTGGCGCTGCACGGCTGGTGGCAGGCCCGCCGGCGTGCGGTGCGCAGCGTGCCGATGGACGACGAGCCGGTGATCCTGCGCGAACCCACGTTCGAGGCCACCGCGCCCGAGGGCCCCACCGAGGCCGTCGCCCCGCGGTCCGAGCCGACGCTGGCGCGCCGGGCGGCCCCGCGGGTCGACGCGTTGATCGACGCGATCGCGATCGTCACGGTCGAGGCACCGGTCAGCGGCGAGACGGTGCTCGCCCATGCGCCGCCGTCGCGCCGCGCCGGCAGCAAGCCGCTGCTGCTCGAAGGGCTGAATGCCGCCACCGGCGAATGGGAGACGCCCGCGATGGGACAGCGCTACGGCGAACTGCAGGCCGGCGTGCAGCTGGCCAACCGCGCCGGGGCGATCAACGAGATCGAGTATTCCGAGTTCGCGCAGAAGGTGCAGGCGCTGGCCGAGGGCCTGGGCGGCCTGGCCGACCTGCCCGACATGCTCGACGCGGTGGCGCGGGCGCGCGAGCTCGACGCCTTCGCCGGCGAGCACGACGCCCAGCTCGCGATGCGGCTGGTGGCGCGCGGCGCCGCCTGGTCGCCCGGCTACGTGCAGCAGCACGCGGCGCGGCAGGGCTTCGTCGCGGGGGCGCTGCCCGGGCGGCTGGTGCTGCCGTCGGGCGAGGACGGCGCGCCGCCGGTGCTGAGTCTGCAGTTCGACCCGCAGGCCGCCTTGGCCGAGGACCCCGGGCAGGCCGCGGTGCGCGAGCTGACGCTGGCCTTCGACGTGCCGCAGACGGCGCCGGGCGCCGCGCCGTTCGCCGCCTGGTGCGCGGCCGGCGAGGCGCTCGCCACGGATCTCGACGCTGCGCTCTACGACGACGGCGGGCAGCCGCTGCAACCGGCCACGTTCCCGGCGATCGGCGTGTCGCTCGAGCAGCTCTACGACGCGCTGGCCGCACGCGACCTGGCCGCGGGTTCGGCCGCGGCGCGACGGCTGTTCAGCTAGCGCGTCCCGATGTCCGCTGCCGACGATCCCGCACGGCGCGCCGCCGCGCTGCGCGAACAGCTGAACCGGCACGCCCATGCCTACTACGTGCTGGACGCGCCGACGGTCCCGGATGCCGAGTACGACCGCCTGTTCCAGGAGCTGCAGGCGCTGGAGGTCGAGCATCCCGAGCTGCTGACGCCCGATTCGCCGACCCAGCGCGTGATCGGCGCGGTGCTGCCCGGCCTGGTGCCGGTGAGGCATGCCATGCCGATGCTGTCGATCCGCACCGAGACCGACACGACTGCCGGCGGCGCCGAGGCCTTCGACGCGCGGGTGCGGCGCGAGCTGGAGCTGTCCGCCGACGCCCCGCCGCTCGAGTACGCCTGCGAGCTCAAGTTCGACGGCCTCGCGATCAACCTGCGCTACGAGCAGGGCCTGCTCGTCCAGGCCGCGACGCGCGGCGACGGCGAGACCGGCGAGGACGTGACGCACAACATCCGCACGATCGGCCGGATCCCGCTGCGGCTGCTCGGTCGACCCGGCGACCCGCCGCCGCTGATCGAGATCCGCGGCGAGGTCTACATGCGGCGCGACGACTTCGAACGCCTCAACGAGCGCCAGCGCGAGAAGGGCGGCAAGACCTTCATCAACCCGCGCAACACCGCGGCCGGCGCGGTACGCCAGCTCGACAGCCGCTCGCTGGCCGACAAGAAGCTGAGCTTCTTCGCCTACGGCCTCGGTGAGTCGCAGGGCTGGGAACAGCCGCCGAGCCACAGCGCCACGCTCGACGCGATCGCCGCCTTCGGCCTGCCGGTCAGTGCCGAGCGCGCGGTCGTCCAGGGGGCCGAGGGACTGATTGCCTTCCACCAGCGCATCGCGGCGCAGCGCGACGCGCTGCCGTTCGACATCGACGGCGTCGTCTACAAGGTCAACGACATCGCGCTGCAGAAGCGGCTGGGCTTCGTGACACGCGAACCGCGCTGGGCGGTGGCGCACAAGTACCCGGCGCAGGAGCAGACGACGCGGCTCAGGGACATCGAGGTCCAGGTCGGCCGCACCGGCAAGCTGACGCCGGTGGCCAAGCTCGAGCCGGTGTTCGTCGGCGGCACGACGGTCAGCAACGCGACGCTGCACAACCTGTTCGAGCTGCGCCGCAAGGGCGTGCGCGTCGGCGACACGGTGATCGTGCGGCGCGCCGGCGACGTGATCCCTGAAGTGGTAGCTCGGACACACGAAGCCTTTGTTTCCGACGATCCAGAGTTTGGACAGCCTCGTGTAGTTGCTCGCAGTCCCTACGTACCCAACTTCCGCATGCCGCGGGCCTGCCCGGTGTGCGGCAGCCGCGTGCTGCGCGAGAAGGGCGGCATCGACCACCGCTGCAGCGGCGGCATCTCCTGCCCGGCGCAGCGCAAGCAGGCGATGCTGCACTTCGCCGGCCGCCGCGCGATGGACATCGAGGGACTGGGCGACAAGCTGGTGGAGCAACTGGTCGACGCCGGCATCGTCCGCAGCCTGCCGGACCTCTACCGGCTCGGCGTCGCAAACCTGGCCGCGCTCGAGCGCATGGGCGACAAGAGCGCCGTCAACCTGGTGGCCGGGCTGGAGAAGAGCAAGCGCACGACGCTGGCGCGCTTCCTCTACGCGCTCGGCATCCGCCAGGTCGGCGAGGCGACGGCCAAGGACCTGGCGCGGCACTTCGGCGCGCTGGACCGGCTGCTCGACGCCAGCCTCGAGCAGCTGCTCGAGGTCCGCGACGTCGGCCCGGTGGTCGCGCAGAGCATCCGCACCTTCTTCGACCAGCCGCACAACCGCGAGGTGGTCGAACAGCTGCGCACGGCCGGCATCGCGTGGGACGAGCATGACGGCGAGGCCGACCTGACGCCCAAGCCCCTGGCCGGCAAGACCGTGGTCCTGACCGGCACGCTGCCGACGCTGAGCCGCGACGAGGCCAAGGCGATGCTCGAGGCCGCCGGCGCCAAGGTGGCCGGTTCGGTGTCGAAGAAGACCGACTACGTGGTCGCCGGTGCCGAGGCCGGCAGCAAGCTCGCCAAGGCCCAGGAGCTGGGCGTGCCGGTGCTCGACGAGGAAGGGCTGCGCGCGCTGCTGGCCTGAAGCTCGGGATGGCCGCCGCTTCACGCGGCGCGATCATCACTCCCGAAACCGCCCTCGGCGGGAAGGAGCGCTGCGATGGCCGATGCCGACAAGAACTGGTGGACCACGGTGCCGGGGCTGCTGACGGCGCTGGCGGCGATCATCACGGCCGTCGGCGGCCTGGTCGCGGCGCTGTCGCAGGCGGGCATGTTCGGCGGCAAGTCCGGCGAGCCGGCCGCCACGGCCGCGCCGCTGCCCGCGGCGGTCGAGGCGAGCACCGCACCCGAGCCGACGCCAGCCGCACCGGCCGCGGCACCGATCGCCCCGCCCGTTGTGGCGGCAGCCGCGCCGGCCGCGCTCAAGGTCGTGCGCGTCACGACCAAGGACGGCAGCGTGGTCGACCTGCGCCCGACCGCGACCATCCTCGGCTCGACGATCCCGCTGCAGAGCGGCCAGGAGGTGCCGTTCGAGCACATCGAGCGCATCGACATCACCCAGCCCTGGGACGGCACGCTGAAGCTCGCGCTGGTCGGCGGACGGTCAATGGAGGCCACCGCGCCCAACCTGCCGCTGTCGGGCAGCACCGAGCTGGGGAACTACTTGAAGATGATGTCGGACATCCGGCGCGTCGAGTTCGTCCGCTGACCGGGGCCATGCCGGTCGACCACCTCAAGCGTGGCAGTGTGTCGAGGCCGGGATTGAGCTAGGCTCGTTTCACGACCCGCCGCCAGCGTGGTCGTCCCACCGTGGGTCAACCGGCACCGAGGCATCCCCGATGGACAAGGCGCTCCTGGACTTCATGGCGACCGAGGGCTTCCTGCCGCACGGCTACTGCTTCCAATGGAGCCCCGGGCTCCTGGGCACGATGGTCGCGGCCGACGCCGTCATCGCGGCGGCCTACTACTCGATCCCGGTCGCGCTGCTGGTATTCGTGCGGCGCCGGACGGACCTGCACTTCAACTGGATCTTCATCCTGTTCTCGGCCTTCATCTTCTGGTGCGGCACGACCCACCTGGTCGACATCCTGGTGATCTGGCGACCCGACTACTGGCTGCAGGCCGGCACCAAGGCCGTCACGGCCGGCGTGTCCATCATCACGGCCGTGCTGCTGTGGCCGCTGATCCCCAAGGCCCTCGAGCTCCCCAGCACCACCGAGCTCGAACGGCTCGTGGCCCGGCTCGAGACCGAGGTGCACGATCGGCGCGTCGCCGAGGCGCGGCTCGACGAGCTGAACCGCGAACTGGAGCGCCGCGTGGCCGAGCGGACCCGCCAGCTCGAGGCCGAGACCGCCGAACGGATGCGGCTTCAGGACGTCGAGCGGGCCCGCGAGGCCGCCGAGCTCGCCAGCCGCGCCAAGAGCCAGTTCCTGTCGCGCGTCAGCCACGAACTGCGCACGCCGCTCAACGGCGTGCTCGGCTTCGGCCAGCTGCTCAAGGCCGACGGCGACCAGCTGTCGCCGCGCCATCGGGTATGGGTCGAGCACATCGAGAGCTCGGGGCGCCAGCTGCTGAACCTGGTCGACGACGTGCTCGACGTGTCGCGCATCGAGGCCGGCGGACTCCGGCTCGACGACCAGCGCTTCGAGCTCGACCAGCTCGTGCGCGACTGCGAGGCCGAGCTCAAGGCCACCGCCGAGGCCGAGCAGGTGCAGGTCAAGGTCGACGCGATGCCGGCGCGGACGGCCTGGCGCGGCGACGTGCAGCGCCTGCGGCAGGTGCTGACCAACCTGCTCAGCAACGCGATCAAGTACAACCGGCCGTGCGGCGAGGTGCATATCGAGGCGCAGGCGGCGACCGGGCGGGGTGTGCGGCTGGAGATTTGCGACACCGGCATCGGCATCCCGGCCGACCAGCAGGAGCAGTTGTTCCAGCCCTTCAACCGACTGGGCCGCGAGCGCAGCAGCGTCCCCGGGACCGGGCTCGGGCTGGTCGTCGTGAAGCAGCTGGTCGAGGCGATGGGCGGTTCGATCGAGATTGCCAGCCGGCCCGGGGAGGGCACCTGCGTCACGCTGAACCTGCCGCTGGCGCCGGCCTGAGCGGGCCATCTGC
Source organism: Methylibium sp. (assembly GCA_035476815.1). Taxonomy (GTDB): domain Bacteria; phylum Pseudomonadota; class Gammaproteobacteria; order Burkholderiales; family Burkholderiaceae_C; genus Methylibium. Next base: position 113,537 of record DATILD010000021.1, on the reverse strand, counting down.
TAGCCTGACGCCATGGCCATTCGACCGATCCTGAAGATGGGCGATCCCCGCCTGCTGCGCGTCGCGCAGCCGGTGGCCGCCTTCGACACGCCCGAGCTGCACGCGCTGATCGCCGACCTGTTCGACACCATGGAGGCGGCCAACGGCGCCGGCCTGGCCGCGCCGCAGATCGGCGTCGACCTGCGGCTGGTGATCTTCGGTTTCAGCAGCAGCGAGCGCTACCCCGATGCGCCACCGGTGCCGCGGACGGTGCTGATCAACCCGGTGATCACGCCGCTGTCGGACGCCATCGAAGAGGGCTGGGAAGGCTGCCTGTCGGTGCCCGGCCTGCGCGGCGTGGTGCCGCGCCTGGCGCGCATCCGCTACCGCGGCTTCGACCCCCAGGGCGCACCGATCGAGCGCGAGGCCGAGGGCTTCCACGCCCGGGTGGTGCAGCACGAGTGCGACCACCTCGACGGCGTGCTCTACCCGATGCGGGTGCAGGACTTCACGCGCTTCGGCTACACCGAGGTGCTGTTCCCCGGCCTCGCCGCCGAGGACGACTGAGCCTCGGCACTCACCAGTCCCGGATCGCCGGGTTGTCGTAGTTGTAGGTGTTGGGGACGGCCAGGTTCGAGTACGAGAACGACAGGCTCGTCTCCAGCGAGGTCACCTGATGCCACCAGCCCAGCGGCAGGAAGATGGTCTCGCCGGGCTCCAGCACCACCTCCAGCACCTTCACGTCGCGCAAGGCCGGGTGGCGGTCGTGGTCCGGATTCTCGAGGTCGATGGCGCTGAAGTAGCCGTCGTGGTTGTACAGCCGCGGCGTCTCCAGCGGCGAGATGAAGCGCCAGCGCTTGCTGCCCACGACCTGGGTGTGCAGCAGCATGATCGCGTCGTGGTGCAGCGGCGTGATCGTGCCGCCGGGACCGAACCAGAACGACGAATGCGTCGCGAGCCGCTCGCGGTCGCAGTAGATCGGCAGCGTGCCGATGTCGTCGAGCAGCGGCGCGAACTCGGGGCGGCGCAGCGCCTCGTTGTTGGCCGTCAGGTAATGGTCGTTGCTCGCGCCGCCGGCCAGCACCTGGTCGACGAAGGCGCCGAGGCGCACGGTACGGCGGTGGCTCGCCTTGTCCTGCTCGTAGCGCGGGTTGGCGGCGCGCTCGGCCTGGATCTCGACGTCCAGGTGCCCGAAGCGCGCCTTCAGGTCGGCCGGCGACCAGCGCTTCAGCGCCGGCCAGTCGCGCGCGATGTCGGTCAGCACCACCGGGCGCGAGCCGACCACGTAGCGCTCGAAGAACTCGGCCGGCGCGACGCGGCTGCGCTTCTCGACCTGGGTGTAGTCCCAGCCGAGTTCCCAGACCTTCTGCTGGTTGGCCAGCACCGAGCAGGCCTTGCGGTAGAGCTGCTGGTGGCGGCGCGCGGCCAGGAACACCGGGTCGGCCTCGAGGGCCACCAGCGCATGCTCGGCCTCGGCGCGGTCAAGGCCGGCGGCGGTCATCGTCGCCAGCATCGAGGGCGGCGCGCAGTCGCGCAGGCGGTTCTCGGCCATCCACTGGCGCCATCCGGCGTCCAGCGGCCGCCGGTCGGCGGCGCCGTCCGGCCGCGGGGCCGGGGGGATCGATCGGGATCTCATCGTCATGTCCTCCGCGGGGCGGAGGGCCTCACGACCCGAGAGCGCCACCCACGCGCCTGCGCATCGTGCCGCGGAAGCCGGTAAGCCGACGCGTGGAAAAGTACCGGTCTAAGCCGGCTTGTTTCCAGCTATTTCAGCAGCGGCCTCAGCAGCGGCCAGACGTTGCCCATCAGCGTCGGCTGGGCCGCCTCGTTCGGGTGGATGCGGTCGGCCTGGAACAGCTCGGCGGCATTCGGCACGTCCCCCACGCCCCTGAGCAGGAAGGGCAGCAGCGCCGCCCCCTCGGCCCGGGCGACGCGCACGAACAGCGCCGCGAAGTCGTCTGTGTAGCGCCTGCCGTAGTTCGGCGGCACCTGCATGCCGGCCAGCAGCACCTGGGCGCCGGTGGCCTTGGCGGCGCGCGTCATCGCGGCCAGGTTGGCCTCGGTCATCGCCAGCGGCAGGCCGCGCAGCGCGTCGTTGCCGCCGAGCTCGATCACCACCACCGCCGGCCTGTGCTGGGCCAGCAGGGCCGGCAGGCGCGAGCGGCCGCCGGAGCTGGTGTCGCCGCTGACGCTGGCGTTGACCACGGTCGCGCCGACCTTCTCCTTCGCCAGCCGCTGCTCCAGCAGCGCCACCCAGCCGCTGCCGCGCTTGAGGCCGTATTCGGCCGACATGCTGTCGCCGACCACCAGCACCACCGGCCGCGCCGCCTGGGCCCGCGCCACGCCGAGGCCCCACAGAACCAGCGCGACCGCCCCGTTGATACAGTCCCTGCGACTTACCGCCATCCGCGACATCCCTTCTTCTTCATGACCGCACCGATCATCGCCGTCGAGCACGTCAGCAAGCGCGTGCGCGACAGCAGCGGCGAGCTCACCATCCTGGACGATATCGACTTCTCGCTCCCGGCGCAGGGCTCGGCCGCGATCGTTGGGGCGTCGGGCTCGGGCAAGAGCACGCTGCTGTCCATCATCGCCGGGCTGGACACGCCGAGCGCCGGCACGGTGCGGCTGGCCGGCACCGACCTGTTCTCGCTCGACGAGGACGCCCGCGCCGCGGTGCGCGCGCAGCGTGTCGGCTTCGTGTTCCAGAGCTTCCAGCTGATGGGCAACCTGACGGCGCTGGAGAACGTGATGCTGCCGCTGGAGCTGCAGGGCCGCGTCGATGCCAGGCTGCAGGCCACCGAGATGCTGCGCCGCGTGGGCCTGGGCGAGCGGCTGAACCACTACCCGAAGGTGCTGTCCGGCGGCGAGCAGCAGCGCGTCGCGCTGGCGCGCGCCTTCGTCGTCAAGCCGGCGCTGCTGCTGGCCGACGAGCCGACCGGCAGCCTCGACTTCGCCACCGGCGAGAAGGTCATGGCGCTGATGTTCGAGCTCAACCGGGAAGAGGGCACGACGCTGGTGCTGGTGACGCACGACCGCGGCATCGCGGCGCGCTGCGACCGGCAGGTGCATATCGAGGCTGGGCGCTTGGCGTGAGCTCGGTCGCGGCAGCCGTTGCGCAGCAGGGCACCCGCGGGCTCTGACGGCCCACGAGGCGCCACCGATAATCGGGCGATGTCCTCGCCCCGTGTGCTGTTCGGCTTCCATGCCGTCACCGTCCGCCTGAAAACGGCCCCCGGCTCGATCGTCGAGCTCTATGTCGACGGCACGCGGCGCGACGCCCGCATGCGTCAGTTCGTCGAACGCGCGAAGGAAGCCGGCGTGCGGCTGCTGGAAAGCGACGAGCTGCGGCTGCAGGCGCTGGCCGGCACGCACCGCCACCAGGGTGTGGTGGCGAAGGTCGTGCCGCCGCCGATGACCAAGTCGCTCGACGACCTGCTCGACGCGCTCGACGATCCGCCGCTGCTGCTGGTGCTCGACGGCGTGACCGACCCGCACAACCTCGGCGCCTGCCTGCGGGTGGCCGACGGCGCCGGCGCGCAGGCGGTGATCGCACCGAAGGACCATGCGGTCGGCGTCAACGCGACGGTCGCCAAGGTGGCCAGCGGGGCCGCCGAGACGGTGCCGTACTTCATGGTCACCAACCTCGCGCGCACGCTCGGCGAGCTGAAGGAGCGCGGCATCTGGGTCGTCGGCCTGTCCGACGACGCGCCGCGCACGCTCTACGCCACCGATCTGAAGCGGCCGATCGCGCTGGTGCTCGGGGCCGAAGGCCCGGGCATGCGCCAGCTCACGCGCAAGACCTGCGATGAGTTGGTGAGTCTGCCGATGGCGGGCGCGGTGGAGAGCCTGAACGTGTCGGTGGCGAGTGGAATCTGCTTGTACGAGGCGGTGCGGCAGCGGTCGGCTTGAGAGTTGGTTCGTGGGAGGCCGGGGGCAGGCACCCGCCGGGGCTCCGACTGCCACGGCCTCGCCGTTGGCTCGGCTCCCCTCGGATGCTCGCTCCGCGGGGGCGGCTGCGGTCGCTTCGCGCCGTCGCTGAACGCGACGACGCATAAATCGTCCTCGCCGGTCCGCCGAGATACGGCGGACTGCCCCCCGCTGCACTCCGCTCCTCGGCGTGGGCAGAGTCGCCCCGTCGGGTACCTGCCCCCGGCCTCTGAACACACGGTGGTTCTCGTGGGGAACAGCCCATGCCACTTGAGGTCTGCGGGTGGGGCGGTGGCGGGGCGCCTGTGGGGCGGCGAGAAGCGCAGCGGTGCGAGGGGGAGTGCTGAGCGCAGCGAAGCACCGGCGAGGACGATTTATGCAGTGGTGCGTTCAGCGCCACTGCGAAGCGACCGCAGCCGCCCTCGTGCCGCGAGCATCGCAGCGCAGTCGAGCCGCAGGCGAGACCGTCCCACCGAAGCCACGACGCCGGCCCACCCGCAGACCGCCCACCCAGACATGGCAGACTGAGCCCCATGCCCGTCATCGAAGTCCGTCACCCGCTCGTACGCCACAAGGTCGGCCTGCTGCGCGAGGCCGAGATCTCGACCAAGAAGTTCCGCGAGATCACCGCCGAGCTGGCCCGGCTGCTGGCCTACGAGGCCACCGCCGACTTCCCGCTCGAGCGCGCGACGATCGATTGCTGGAGCGGCCCCGTCGAGATCGACCGCATCAAGGGCAAGAAGGTCACCGTGGTGCCGATCCTGCGCGCCGGGCTGGGCATGCTCGAGGGCGTGCTGGACATGGTGCCCAACGCCAAGATCAGCGTCGTCGGTCTGTCGCGCAACCATGACACGCTGCAGCCCGAGCATTACTTCGAGAACCTGGTCGGCCACCTGGGCGAACGCACCGCGCTGATCATCGACCCGATGCTCGCCACCGCCGGCTCGATGATCGCGACGATCGACCTGCTCAAGCGCAAGGGCTGCCACGACATCCGCGCGCTGGTGCTGGTGGCCGCCCCCGAGGGCGTGGCCGCGCTCGCGGCCGCGCATCCGGAGGTGCGCTGCTGGACGGCCGCCATCGACAGCCATCTCAACGAGATCGGCTACATCATTCCCGGCCTCGGCGACGCCGGCGACAAGATCTTCGGGACCAAGGGATGAAACGACTCCTCGTTACCGCCGCGGCCGCACTGCTGCTCGCGGCCTGCACCCAGGAAACCCAGAACCGCCTCAAGCGCGACATCCAGAACTGGACCGGCACCGACGGCGTGCTCGAGGTCTATTCGGGGCCGCAGCTCGTCAAGCGCTTCCTGAAGATCGACAAGCTCAGCACCGCCTACGGCACCGACGACGGTGCGGCGCGCGGCTACCGCTACGGCTACGGCGTGCTCGACGAGAACCTCAATGGCAAGGTCGACGACGGCGAGAAGCGCGTCTACTTCGAGATTGGCGAGTACACGAACTACGTGTTCTTCGAGGCGCCGCGCTGATCAGCGCTCCGCGGCCAGGCGCCGGTCGGCCCAGCGGCTGAGCAGCAGCGCGGCCACCACCCACGCCAGGCCGATCCAGTGCAGGGCGGCATAGACCGACCGGCCGCTCTCGCCCAGCGCCACCTGGGCGGCGACCACCGCGCCGCCGCCGGCCGCGCCGACCGCCTGGCCGAGGTAGATCGCCGAGGTGTTGAGTGCCATCAGCGCCGGCGCCAGCGCCGGGGCCGCCTGGCCGAGCCGCGCCTGCTGGGCCGAGTTCGACGAGAAGCAGCCCAGCGCCCAGGGCACCAGCACGGCGGCCATCGCCGCATAGCCGCCGGCCAGCGGCCACAAGAGCTGCGACAGCGCGATCGCGCACATCAGCCAGAACACCGCCCGCGCCGCCCCGATGCGGTCCACATGCCGCGACAGCAGCACGTTGCCGATCAGCGCGAAGCTGCCGAACCAGGCGAACAGCAGGCTGATCTGCGTCGGGCCGGCGCCCAGCACGGCCTTGTAGTAGGGCGCGAAGTAGCTGAACAGCGTGAACTGGCCCGCACCGGACAGCGCCGTCACCGCGACGATCGCCATCAGCGCCGGATGCGTGAGCACCTCGCGCCAGGCCGCGAGGCTGAGCGCCGGCGGGCGCACGCCGTCCGGCATCACCGCCCAGACCCAGGCCGCCACGGCCGTGCCCAGCAGCGCCACCAGGCCGAAGGCGTAGCGAAAGCCCAGCGCCTCGCCGATGTAGCTGTGCAGCGGCATGCCGAACACCGAGGCCACCGACCAGCCCAGGAAGATGAAGGTGATCGCCCGGCCGCGCTGCTCGGGCGGCGCCAGCCAGCCCATCGCCGCGGCGGCCTGCGGCGTGAACACCGCGGCGGCCAGCATGGTCGCGGCGCGCACCGGCAGCAGCGCGGCGTAGCTCGGCATCAGCGCCGAGACCGCATGGCCGATCGCGTACCAGGCCAGCGCCAGCGTCAGCAGCCGGCGCCGGTCCCAGCCGCCGGCGGCGGCGGCCAGCAGCGGGGCGCCGACGCACATCACCATCGCGGCCACCGCGATCAGCTGCCCGCCGAGCGCGACGCTGACCTCGAGCGAGCGCGTCAGGTCGTTCAGCGACCCGGCGACGACCATCACGCCGCAGCCGATGACGAAGTTGCCCGCCAGCAGCGCCCAGCGCGCGCCGCGCAGCCGCGCGGCCGCGTCAGTTGCCACGCATGACCCGCAGCGCCTCGGGATTGAGGATGTTGGTCGGTTCGCCCTTGATGAAGGCGATCACGTTGTCGAAGGCGGCGTCGAAGTACTGCTCGTAGCTTTCCAGCTCGACGTAGCCGATGTGCGGCGTGCACACCGCGTTCTCGAGCCGCAGCAGCGGGTGGCCCTGCAGGATCGGCTCGGTGTCGAACACGTCGACCGCCGCCATGCCCGGCCGGCCGCGGTTGAGCGCGGTGACCAGCGCGTTCTCCTCCACCAGCTCGGCGCGCGAGGTGTTGACGAACAGCGCCGTCGGCTTCATGCGGTGCAGGTCGTCCAGCCGCACGCAGCCGCGCGTGCTCTCGTGCAGGCGCAGGTGCAGCGACAGCACGTCGCTGGTCTCGAAGAAGGCCTCGCGCGAGGCGGCCGCCTGGCAGCCGTCGGCCTGGGCCTGGTAGCGCGAGGCCTCGCTGCCCCAGACCTGGACCGTCATGCCGAAGGCGCGGCCGTAGCCGGCCACCAGCTGGCCGATGCGGCCATAGCCCCACAGCCCCAGCGTCTTGCCGCGCAGCACCGTGCCGAGGCCGAAGTTCGGCGGCATCGACGCCGACTTCAGGCCGGACTGCTGCCACGCGCCATGCTTGAGGTTGCCGACGTACTGGGGGATGCGGCGCGACGCCGCCATGATCAGCGCCCAGGTCAGCTCGGCCGGCGCCACCGGCGAGCCGACGCCTTCGGCCACCGCGATGCCCAGCCGGGTGCAGGCTTCGACGTCGACGTGCGGGCCGACGCGGCCGGTCTGCGCGATCAGCCGCAGCTTCGGCAGCTTCTCGAGCAGCTGGCGCGGGAACTGGGTGCGTTCGCGCACCAGCACCAGGATCTCGGCGTCGCGCAGCCGCACCGAGAGCTGGCCGATGCCCTTGACCGAGTTGGTGAAGACCTTGGCGTGGTAGCCGTCGAGTTTGGCGGCGCAGGCGAGCTTGCGCACCGCGTCCTGATAGTCGTCCAGGATGATGATGTTCATGGGAAAGGCAGCGCGGCGGGGCCGCGGCAGTGTCGCGAGGATTGTGCCCGCCACCCGCCGCCGTGCCGTTACCGGAGGCATCGCCGGACCCGATGGGCCGGGCCGGCGCCTGCGGTTAGGCTCGCGGCATGACATGGATGCTGCGTGGGCTGAAGCTGTTGTCCGGGCTGGTTCTGGCGGGCCTGCTGATCGTCGCGGCCGGCGCCGCGATCTACCGCCACCTGGCGTTGCCGGTCACCGAGGGCAGCCTGCGCGTCGACGGCCTGCGCGCGGCGGTCGAGATCGAACGCGACGCCCATGGCATCCCGACCATCCGCGCCGGCAGCGACGACGATGCCTGGTTCGGTCTCGGCTTCGTCCATGCGCAGGACCGGCTGTGGCAGCTCGAGACCCACCGCCGCATCGCCGCCGGCCGGCTGGCCGAGGCCTTCGGCGCCGGCGCGGTGGACACCGACCGCTTCGTCCGCGCCCTGGGCGTGCACCGCCGCGCCGAGCAGCAGTGGCAGCAGGCCAGCCCGGCGGTGCGGCAGATGCTCACCGCCTACAGCGCCGGCATCAACGCCTACCTGGGGCGCCATCTGCGCGCGCGCCCGCCGGAATTCCTGATCCTCGGCCTGCGGCCCGAGCCCTGGAGTCCGGTGGACAGCATCGCCTGGACCACCATGATGGCCTGGGACCTGGGCGGCAACTGGAACACCGAGCTCTTGCGCATGCGGCTGGCGCAGCACATGCCGGTCGAGCGCATCCAGCAGCTGCTGCCGCCCTATCCGGGCGAGAAGCCGCTGCCGACCGCCGACTACCGAACGGTGTACGGCCAGCTCGGCATCGAGGCGTCCAGCGCGCCCGCCACCGCGGGCGCCTGGCCGGCGGTGGCCGACAGCGGCGTCGAGGGCGCCGGTTCCAACAACTGGGTCGTCGCCGGCTCGCGCAGCGTGACCGGCAAGCCGCTGCTGGCCAACGACCCGCACCTCAAGCTGACCGCGCCGGCGCTGTGGTACTTCGCGCGCATCGAGGCGCCGGGCCTGAAGGTCGCCGGCGCCACCATGCCCGGCCTGCCGACCGTGGTGCTGGGCCAGAACGAGCAGGTCGCCTGGGGCTGGACCAACACCGGCCCCGACGTGCAGGACCTCTACCTGGAGCGCGTCGACCGCGGCGACCCGCGGCGCTACGAGACGCCGGGCGGCTGGGCCAGCTTCGAGAGCTTCGACGAGGTGATCGAGGTGCGCGGCGGCGCGCCGCTGCGCTTCACCGCCCGCCGCACCCGCCACGGCCCGGTCATCTCCGACGTGCCCGGCATCACCGACGGCCTGACCGGCGCACAGGATGCGAACGGCATCGCGCCCTACGTGCTGGCACTGCGCTGGACCGCGCTCGACACCGACGCCGCCAGCACGCTCGACGCCGGCCTGGGCTTCAACCGGGCGCGCTCGGTCGACGAGTTCATCGCCGCCTCGGCCGACTACGTGGCGCCGATGCAGAGCATGGTGGTGGCCGACGCCCAGCGCATCGCGATGGTGGCCGCCGGCCGCGTGCCGCTGCGCAAGCCCGAGCACGACCTGCGCGGCCTCGCGCCGGCGCCCGGCTGGGACCCGAAGTACGACTGGGACGGCTACGTGCCCGCCAACGCCACGCCGCGCGACCGCGACCCGGCGCGCGGCTGGATCGCCACCGCCAACCAGCGCATCCACGGGCCGCAGTACCCGCACTTCATCACCAGCGAATGGGCGCCGCCCTACCGCCAGCAGCGCATCGAGCGGCTGCTCGCGCAGCGGCCGCTGCACACGCTGGACAGCCTGGCGGCGATCCAGGCCGACGTGCTCTCGACCGCCACCCAGCGCCTGCTGCCCTGGCTGCGGCGCGCCCGCAGCGACCACCCGCTGGCCGAGCCGGCCCGCCGCGAGCTCGAGGGCTTCGAGGGCACGATGGCGGCCGAGCGCGCCGCGCCGCTGATCTTCTGGGCCTGGGTGCGGCAGCTCACCCGCGGCGTGTTCGCCGACGACATCGGCACCGCGCTGTTCGAGCGCCAGCTCGCCACCCGCAGCTTCCGCGAGGCGCTGGAGCTGGTGCTGGAGCGCGACGACACCGGCTGGTGCAACGACGGCACGACGCCGGAGGTCGAGACCTGCGCCCGCCAGTCCGACGCCGCGCTGACACGCGCACTGACCGACCTGCAGGCGCGCTGGGGCTCGGACGTCTCGGCCTGGCGCTGGGGCGACGCCCACGCGGCGCGCGCCGAGCACCGGCCCTTCAGCCGGGTGCCGAAGCTCGCGCCCTGGTTCGAGTTGCGCACGCCGGTCGGCGGCGACACCTTCACCGTCAACGTGGCGCGCGTCGCGCTGCGGCCCGACCCGCACACCGGCGAGCTGTTCCTCGACGAACATGGCCCCAGCCTGCGCGCGCTGTACGACCTGGCCGACCGCCGCCGCTCGCGCTTCATGCACAGCAGCGGGCAGAGCGGCCTGGCGTTCAGCGGCGACTACGGCGGTTTCGTCGCGCCCTGGGCGCGGGTCGAATACCTGCCGGTGTGGGGCGACGGCCGCGCCGGCGACGCGCTGCGGCTCGAGCCGGCCGACGGGGCAGGGGGGCGCTGACTAGGGCCTGTTAACGCTATCGGAGGACTCGCGCCCGGGCCGCGCAGGCTGCAGGGCAAGGCGCGAGCGAGGCCGCGTGCTCGTGCACGCAACGAGCGAGCAACGCCGCCCTGCGGCCTGCGCGACCCGGGCCCTTCGGGTGATCCCAGGAAACGGCGGCCCTCGGCGTTGCAAATGCTCGCCGGGGCCCGACCCCGGCTGCGCTTTGCGCCTTGATGGCCGCCGTTTCCTGGGTCACGCGAGCCCTCCGATAGCGTTAACAGGCCCTAGCCGGCGATCGCCCGCGCGAGCGCCTCGACCGACAGCGGCGCGCTGCCCTCGGCCTTGTTGTTGATCGTCACGAAGGCCGGATGGCCGGCGGCCACCGTCGCGGCGATCACGCGGGCCAGCACCGCGCGGGTGTCGGGGTCGGGCGCCTGCAGCCGGTCGAAGGGCGCGAACAGATCCTTGGCCTGGGTGTAATCCAGCCCGCGCTGCAGGTTCCAGCGGCACACCAGCGGGCCGGGCCACATCGCGCGCAGCATCGGCAGCTGGTCGTCGATGGCCGGCATGCGGTCGTGCAGGCCGAGGCACCAGCGCACGCCATGGCCAAGCAGCAGCCGGGCGAGCGCCGGCGTCAGCGGCGCCGCGTCGCGCAACTCGAGCGCCAGCACGCCATGGGCCGGCCGCGGCAGGCCGGCGAACAGGCGGTCGAGCGCGTCGAGCAGACGCTGCGGCTCGGCCAGCCAGGGGCGCGGCAGCGGCGAGAGCTGGAACACCAGCGCGCCGAGCCGCTCGCCGAGGCCCTCGACGACCGGCTGCAGCACCTCGGCGAGCGCCAGCGCCGGATCGAGGAACAGCGGGTTCGGCCCCGAGGGGCGGCCGCTGGCCGGGTCGCGCAGCACCGCGTCGGTGACGCTGGCGGCCGCCTTGACGACGAAGCGGAAGTCCGGCGGCACCTGGGCTGCCAGCGCGGCATAGGCCGAGGCCGGCAGCGCCCGGTAGAAGCTGCGGTCGAGGCTGACCGTGCGCAGCAGCGGATGCGCGGCATAGGCCGCCAGCCCGTCGCGGGCCAGGCGCTGCGGCGTGTGCTCGCCCTGGTAGACGAGGCCGGCCCAGCCCGGGAAGGACCAGGATGAGGTGCCGAGGTGGACCTGCGGGTCGAGCCGCGTTGCCAGCGCCTTCAGGTCCGGCCCGGCCGTCGCCGGCGCGACGCCGGCCGGGCGGCGCGCCGGCTTGCTCGGTCGGCCGCCGAACAGGTCATCGCTGTGCATCGCCGCAGTATCGGCGCGGCGTTCGTCGGACCGCCTCCATGTGCAATCGCTGACGGGGACTGGTTGGTGCGTCGTGCATGTCAGGCCAGACGGCACCAGCTACGTTTCCGGTTGGACCTACAACCAGCGCCAATGCGTCAACGAACGCGTGCCGTACGAGCTGAGCGACCGGCTCGACCTCGACCGCTGCCCACAATTCGACGACAAGGCGAGCGCCGCACGCATGACCAGGGCGCTGGGCCTCAAGAGCTGGCGCTACGTTCGGCTTTGACCGATGGGCGCCGGCGTGCACTGCCGGTTTCGCTTGCGAAACCCCGACTGAGGGTCGGCCATACAAGGGCTCGAACCATCGCCGTACGGTGCGCTGGGAAGCACCGAACGCTCTAGCGAAGGCCGCCGGCAGATGCGTCTAGTACTTGACATAATATACATAGTAGCGCTTTGCCATAAAACAAAACGACCACTATGGGCCGGCGGCACACGCCGCCACGCTCACCTCACTCCACCATGTCGGTGTCGTCGATCTCTCGGTCGTAGGCGGCGGTCTCGGCGCCCGCGCGCGGGATCAGCGGCTTGTCCAGCGGCCGGCAGATGCGCCGATGCAGGCGCGTCAGGCGGTCGGAGCCTTCCATCGCGCGCAGGACCGCGTCGGGGTCCATCATCAGGGCGAAGGGATTGGTCGTGATCCGGGTCGGCAGCATGGTGCACCTCGTCGTGCGGCTTGGGGTGCTTCCAATGTAGGCAGGCCACCCGTCCGGCCGTAGTCGGCGCAGCGCCAGCCTTGCTGTCGGAATCTGCCTGACAGAGCGGCTCTGTCAGCGGTCCTTGGTGCGCCGGGCGGCCGCCGCGTCCAGGCGGTCCGCGAGGGGGTCCCGGCCGCCGCCGCGGGCGAAGTCGGCCGCCCGGTGGCCCTGCGGTTCCTGGGCGGCCGGGTCGGCGCCGGCGGCCAGCAGTGCGTCGACGACCTCCTCGCCCGCGAAGGCGGCGGCCATCATCAGCGGCGTGCGCCCGTTGGGCGCCCGCGGATCGACCCGGACGCCGCGGCCGAGCAGCAGCTTGACCACCGGCAGCGAGTTGCCGGCGGCGGCGTAATGCAGCGGCGTCCAGCCGCTGCTCGAGTCGGGCGGCGCGCCGCGCTCCAGCAGCACGCGGCAGATGTCTTCGCGCCCTTTCAGCGCCGCCAGCATCAGACCGGTCTCGCCGGCCTGGTTACGACGTCCGATGTCGAGCTTCGGGTGGCGCGCCAGTTCCAGCGCGACGCCATAGGCCTCGCCGAACAGCGCCCGGCCCAGGGCGGTCTGACCGTTCGGGTCGACCTGGTTCGGGTCGGCTCCGGCCTCGATCTGGCTGCGCACCGCCACGGGGTCGTCGCGGATCACGGCCCGGAAGAAGTCAACCGAGTCGGCGTGTGCTTGTGAAAAAACACCAAACACAATAACAAGATAAACGATGAACCTCATGTTTTACATTCACATGTAATGGCGTTCAGACCGGCGTCGGCAGGTCGAAAAGGCGCTCGAAGTTGCGACTCGTCGCCTCTGCCACGACCTCCACCGACAGCCCCTTGAGCCGTGCCAGCTCGGCCGCCACCAGCGGTACGTAGGACGGGTTGTTGGTCTTGCCCCGGTGCGGCACCGGCGCGAGGTAGGGGCTGTCGGTCTCGATCAGACAGCGCTCCAGCGGCACCTCGCGGGCCACCTCCTTCAGCTCGACGGCGTTCTTGAAGGTCAGGATGCCGGAGAAGGAGATCATGAAGCCGAGCGCCAGCGCCGCGCGCGCGACCTCGCGGGTTTCGGTGAAGCAATGGAACACGCCGCGCACCGCGCCGGCGCCCTCCTCGGCCAGGATCTCGATCGTGTCGGCCGAGGCGCTGCGGGTGTGGATGATCAGCGGCAGGCCGCTCGCACGTGCTGCGCGGATGTGGACGCGGAAGCGCTCGCGCTGCCAGGCCATGTCGGCGATGCTGCGGCCGTTCAGGCGGTAGTAGTCGAGGCCGGTCTCGCCGATCGCCACCACCCGCGCGCGGGCGGCCAGCGCCAGCAGGTCCTCGACGCTGGGCTCGCGCACGCCCTCGTTGTCGGGGTGGACGCCGGCGCTGCACCAGAAGTTGTCGTGCGCCGTCGCCAGGGCGTGCACGTCGTCGAACTCCTCCAGCGTGGTGCAGATGCACAGGGCCCGGTCGACGCGCTCGCGTGCCATGGCGGCGCGGATGTCCGGCAGCGCGGCGCGCAGCTCGGGAAAGCTCAGGTGGCAGTGGGAGTCGACGAACATCGCTGAGGGCCGCGGCAGCGCCGCGGACCGCGCGGCGTTCAGATGGTCTGGGTCGGCTTCGACGACGAGATCGAGGTGCCGAGGATTTCCTCGATTTTCACCTTGAGGATGCGGGTCTTCTCGTCGGTCGGGAAACGCACGCCCACGCCCTGGGTGCGGCCGCCGGAGGCGTTGGCCGGCGTGACCCAGCCGACCTTGCCGGCCACCGGGTAGCGCTGCGGGTCGTCGGGCAGCGAGAGCAGCAGGTAGATGTCGTCGCCGAGCTTGTAGTCGCGGGCCGTCGGCACGAACAGGCCGCCCTCGGCGAACAGCGAGATGTAGGCAGCGTACAGCGCGCCCTTCTCGCGGAACACGAGCTGGATGACGCTGGGCCGCGCGACATTCGCCGCGGCGGTCAGGGCCTTCGTGCTCACCTCGCTCATGCGGCCAGTGTAGCCAATGGCGCACCGCCGCCTGACGGTCGCGGGGCACCATTTGCGGGCAGCAATGCACGCCGCGTGCGTTGGACGAGCGCCTCGACGGCCAGGCCGCCGTTCCACGGATGCTCGGCGCGGCGCGCCTCGGCCAGCAGTTCGCGCGCGGCGTCGGCGATGCGCGGCATGTCGGTCGCGGCGGGCAGGCTCTCGGCCGGGAAGTAGCGCGGCACGGCGCCGACCGCCACCGCGAGTGCGTCGTGGCAGAGCTTGAGCAGCGCATCGATGGCGAGCGGCAGCGGCCAGCCCGACAGCGCCGCGGCGCGCCCGGCCAGCACCTCGCGCGGCAGGCCGAGCCAGACGGCCGCATCGATGCCGAGCGCGAGCCGCTCGCGCGCCTCGAGCGGCTGGCCACCGGCCGCGGCCAGCAGCACGGCCGGCTCGGCGACACCCTGAGCTGCCAGCCAGGCGGCGGCGACGTCGGGCGCCGGCAACGGCAGATGCAGCGCCTGGCAGCGGCTGCGCACCGTCGGCAGCAGGCGCTGGGGCGCGGCGCTGGCGAGGATCAGCCGAGCGGCGCCGGGCGGCTCTTCCAGCGTCTTCAGCAGCGCGCTGGCACTGGCGGCGTTCATGCGCTCGGCCGGGAACATCACGACCACCTTCGGCCCGCCGCGGGCCGAGGTCTGCTGGGTGAAGCCGATCGCGGTGCGCACCGCCTCGATGCGGATGTCCTTGCTGGGCTTGCGCTTGCCGCCCTCGCCGTCCGCCGCCTCGTCGGCGCCGGTCCAGCCGAGTTCGACCTGCAATGCCTCCGGCAGCAGCAGCTGCAGGTCGGGATGGGTGCGCGCGGCCAACATGCGGCAGCCGGCGCATGCGCCGCAGGCCGGGGCGGCGCCCCGGTGCGTCTCGCACAACCAGGCGGCGGCGACGGCCATCGCCAGCTCGAACTGGCCGACGCCACGCGGCCCGTGGATCAGCAGCGCATGGCTGCGCGCCTCGCGCAGCGCCTGCTGCAGCGGCCGCTCGAGCCAGGGCAGCGCGTCGTCCATGCTCACCAGCCGCGGGCGGCGAGTGCCGCGTCGATCTGCTGCGCGACCTGCTCGAGCGGCTGCGACGAGTCGATGCGTACGAAGCGCGCCGGGTCGGCGGCGCAGCGCGCGGCGTAGCCGGCGCGCACGCGCTCGAAGAAGGCGCGGTCCTGGCGCTCGAAGCGGTCGGGCGTGCGCGCGGCGACCAGGCGCTCGGCGGCGATCGCCGGCTCGAGGTCGAACCAGAAGGTCAGGTCGGGCTGGCGCAGGCCGGCCGGGCCCTGCTGCACCCAGCGCTCGAGCGCGGCCAGCACCTCGAGGTCGAAGCCGCGGCCGGCGCCCTGGTAGGCGAAGGTGGCATCGGTGAAACGGTCGCACAGCACCACGGCGCCGGCGCCCAGGGCCGGCTCGATGCGCTGCTGCAGGTGGTCGCGGCGGGCCGCGAAGAGCAACAGCGCCTCGGTCAGCGCATCCATCGGCTGCTGCAGCACGAGCTCGCGCAGCGTCTCGGCGAGCGGCGTGCCGCCGGGCTCGCGGGTGCGCTCGACACGCAGGCCACGCCGCTGCCAGCGCTCGGCCACATGGCCGATGTGGGTCGACTTGCCGGCGCCGTCGATGCCCTCGAAGCTGACCAGGCAGCCGGCCGGTGGGGCCGCGCTCACCGCTCGGGCCCGCGCGCGACGGGGGCACGCTGGAACTTGTTCACCGCGCGATTATGGTCGGCGAGGCTCTCGCTGAACTCGCTGCTGCCGTCGCCCCTGGCGACGAAATAGAGCGCCTTGGTCGGCTCGGGTCGCACCGCGGCCAGCAGCGAGGCCCGTCCCGGCAGCGCGATCGGCGTCGGCGGCAGGCCCGGGCGGGTATAGGTGTTGTAGGGCCCGTCGGCCAGCAGGTCGCGCTTGCGCAGGTTGCCGTCGAAGCTCGCGCCGAGGCCGTAGATCACCGTGGGGTCGGTCTGCAGCGCCATGCCGATGCGCAGACGGTTCGTGAATACGGCGGCGACCAAGCCGCGGTCGGCCTCCTGGCCCGTTTCCTTCTCGACGATCGAGGCCAGCGTCAGTGCCTCGCCGGGGCTCTTGAGCGGCGTGTCGGGCGCGCGCGCGGCCCAGGCTTCGTCGAGCTGGCGTTGCATCGCCGCGTAGGCCTGGCGCAGCACCGCCAGGTCGGTGGTGCCGGGCGCGAAGCTGTAGGTGTCGGGGAAGAAGCGCCCCTCCGGCGCGACCCCCGGCGCGCCGAGCGCGCTCATCAGCTCGGCGTCGCTCATCAGGCGGGAGGTGGGCTTCAGGCCGTCGGCGGTCGAGAGCTCGGCGCGCAGCTGGCGGAAGGTCCAGCCTTCGACGAAGCGCACCGTGCTCTGGATCGTCATGCCGTTGACCATCTTGCGCAGCAGGCCGGGCGGCGTGATGCCGCGACCGATCTCGTAGGTGCCGGCGCGGATGCGGCGCGCCTCGCCGGACCAGCGGAACCATTCGTAGAGCAGCAGTTCGTTCGTCTGCACGCCGGCGCCGACCCAGCCCTGGGCGATCTCGCGCGGCGACATGCCCGCCTCGACGGTGAAGCGCAGGCTGCCCTCGGCCAGCGGCAGCGGCTGCTTGAGCCACCAGGCCACGCCGGCGCCGGCGGCGGCGGCCAGCAGCGCGAGTGCGAGCAGCCCTCGCAGCAGCGCGCGCATCATCGGCGGGAACGGTCGTGCATGGCGAGGCTGATGATAATCAGCCCATGTCCCTGCCCTCGCCCTCCGCCACCGCAACAGATGCAAGCAGCAGCGCCGACGGCGCGCTGCGGCTGGCCCACACCGGGTTGATCCGCGCCGCCGGTGCCGACGCCGCCGCCTTCCTGAACGGCCAGCTGACCAACGACTTCAGCGGCCTGGGCCTCGGCGACGTCCGGCTGGCAGCCTACTGCTCGCCGAAGGGGCGCATGCTGGCGAGCCTGATCGGCTTCAAGCATGCCCACGACGAGCTCTGGCTCGCCTGCCGGCGCGAGGTGCTGCCGGCCACGCTGAAGCGCCTGCGCATGTTCGTGCTGCGCGCCAAGGCGGTGCTGAGCGAGGCCGACGACAGCGTGTCGCTGCTCGGACTCGCCGGCCCGAGCGTGGCGGCGCATGTTGCCGACGCGGCCACGCTGCCGGTCTGGAAGAAGCTCGATCTGCCCGAGGGCGGGCATCTCGTGCGCCTGCCCGACGGCGCCGGCCAGCCGCGCTGGCTCTGGGCTGGCCCGTCGGCGGCGGCCGAGTCGCTGCTGGCCGCGCTGCCCGCCCTGCCGGCCGAGCGCTGGGACTGGCTCGAGGTGTGCAGCGGCATCGCACCGGTGCTGGCTGCCACCAGCGAGGCCTTCGTGCCGCAGATGCTGAACTACGAACTGGTCGGCGGCGTGAACTTCCAGAAGGGCTGCTACCCGGGCCAGGAGATCGTCGCGCGCAGCCAGTACCGCGGCACGCTGAAGCGCAGGGCGGTGCTGTTGCACGGCGACGAAGCGCCGGCCGTCGGCCAGGAGCTGTACTGGAGCGGCGATGCCGACCAGCCCAGCGGCCTGATCGCGCTGGCGGCGCCGGCGCCGAGCGGCGGCTATGACGCGATCGCCGAGATCAAGCTGGCCGCGCTCGACGGCGGCAGCCTGCACCTGGGCGCGCCCGGGGGCCCGCCGCTGGCGCGCCGGCCCCTGCCCTATCCGCTGCCCGCGGGCACCGAGCGTTGACCCCGAGCTCGCGATGCGCCACGCCAACCCCGCCGGCCACGAGCTCTTCATCTACTACCGCGCACGACCCGAGGACGCCCAGCGCCTCGCCGACGCGGTGCTCGAGATGCAGCGCCACCTGTGCATCGCCTGCCCCGGCCTACGGGCGCGGCTGCTCGGCCGGCCCGAAGTGCGCGATGGCCTGAACACCTGGATGGAGACCTACGCGCTGCCCGACGGCCTCGAGGCCGTGCCGGTGGCCGCGGCGATCGAACGCGCCGCGCAGGTGCTGGCCGACTGGACCGTGGGCCCGCGCCGCGTCGAGCACTTCGTCGCATGTGTCTCGTAGCGCTGGCGCTCGGGCAGAGCGCGCGCTTTCCGCTGGTGCTGGCCTCGAACCGCGACGAGTTCTTCGACCGGCCGACCGCGCCGCTGGACTGGTGGCCGGGGCCTGACGGCGCGCCGGCCGTGCTCGCCGGCCGCGACCTGCAGGCCGGCGGCACCTGGCTGGGCCTGAGCAGGGGCGGCCGACTCGCCCTGGTGACGAACGTGCGCGACGGCCGCGGCAACGATCCGCGCGCCCCCTCCCGCGGCGCGCTGGTGCCGGACTGGCTGCTCGGCGAAGAACCCTTCCACGCCCATTGGCCGCGGCTGGCGATGGCCGGACACAACGGCTTCAATCTGGTCGCGGCCGACGTCGCGGCCGGCGCCTGGTACTGGGCCGGCAGCCGCGCCACCGCGCCGCAGCGCCTGGGCGACGGCCTCTACGGCCTGTCGAACGCCGCGCTCGACACGCCCTGGCCCAAGGTCGACAAACTCAAGGCCGCGCTGCGCCGGGCTCTCCGCGAGGCCGGGACGACCGCCGCGCTGAGCGCGCGCTTGTTCGACGCGTTGGCCGATCCGGCGCGCGCCGACGACGCCCTGCTGCCGACGACCGGCGTGCCGCTGCCGCTGGAGCGCGAGCTGTCGGCGGCGTGGATCCGCACCGCCGATGGCCGCTATGGCACCCGCTGCTCGACGTTGGTGATCACCGAGAACACGCCGCACGGCCCGATCACGCAGGTCATCGAGCGCAGCCACGGGCCGCAGGGGGCCGAGCGCCGCGCCGCGCTGCACGGCTGGCCGGGTCGGGCCGCGGCCAGCTCGACGATCGAGCTGCGCCCGCTGCCGAGCTAGCCTGGCTAGCGGCGGCGCTGCAGCAGGTCGAGCAGCAGCGCCACGCGCTCCTGCTGCGGCGTCGCTGCCTGCCCGAGCGGCAGCGCGCGAACCGCCCCGGGGTGGACCCCGCCCTCCGGCACCCGGGTGCAGCAGCGCACCTCGACGCCCTGCGCGGCCGCGCGCAGCAGGGCCGCCTCGAGCGCATGGTGCAGCGTGGCGTTGCCGGTCCCGGCGACGACCAGGCCGTCGACGCCCTGCGCCAGCAGCGCGTCGACGATGCGACCGTCGGCGCCCGCGTGGCTGGTGACGATGTCGACGCGCGGCCAGGGGGCGGCGTCGAGCAGCGCAGTGCCGAGCGCCGCGCCGGTCGGCCAGTCGCGGAAGCGGCGCACCGCCGCGCCCTCGACCGCGGCGAGCACGCCGGGGTCGCCCGAGCCGAAGGCATCGAGCCGGTAGGTCTGGCTCTTGCGGACGTCGAAGGCGCCGTGCACCCGCCCCGCCACCACCGCGAGCACGCCGCGTGCGCCGGGCTCGGCGGCCAGCGTCACCGCGTCGAGCAGGTTCTGCGGGCCGTCGGCCTGCAGTGCGGTGGCCGGGCGCATCGCCGCGGTCAGCACGACCGGCTTGGACGGCGCCAGCACGCGCTGCAGCAGGTAAGCGGTCTCCTCCAGCGTGTCGGTGCCATGGGTCACGACGATGCCGGCGACCTCGGGTCGCGCCAGGTGGATCTCGACGCGGTGGGCCAGCGCGCGCCACACGCCGAAGTCCATGTCCTTGCTGTCGATCTGGGCCACCTGCTCGGCCTCGAGCGCCCGCCCGGCCAGCACCGGCACCGCGGCGATCAGCGCGTCCACGCCGAGCTGCGCGGAGCGGTAGCCGAGGCTGTCGGTCGCCGAGGCGGCGGTGCCCGCGATGGTGCCGCCGGTCGCGAGGACGACGACGCAGGGCGCGCCGGGATTCGATAAGGCTTGCATTTGGCTGAAGGCTGGATAAAAATACAGTTACTGGATAGATTGCCAGGGACAGCCGCCGGAGCCCCGCTTGGAAGACGCGCCCAAACTCACCGCCCGCCAGCAGCAGATCCTCGAGCTGATCCAGAGCGCGATCCAGCGCAGCGGCTCGCCGCCGACGCGCGCCGAGATCGCCGCCGAACTGGGCTTCCGCTCCGCCAACGCGGCCGAGGAACATCTCAAGGCTCTGGCCCGCAAGGGCGTGATCGAACTGGTAGGCGGCACCTCGCGCGGCATTCGGCTTCAGTCTGACACATTGCGCTCGCTCAACGAGCAGCGCCACAAGCAGTTCAGCCTGCCGCTGCCCAGCCTGTCGCAGCTGATGCTGCCGCTGGTCGGCCGGGTGGCGGCCGGCAGCCCCATCCTTGCGCAGGAGCACATCGACCAGAGCTACGCGGTCGAGGCCAGCATGTTCCCGCGCCGGCCCGACTACCTGCTCAAGGTGCGCGGCATGAGCATGCGCGACGCCGGCATCCTCGACGGCGACCTGCTCGCCGTGCAGAAGGCCAGCGATGCCAAGAACGGCCAGATCGTCGTCGCCCGGCTCGGCGACGACGTCACCGTCAAGCGCTTCCGGCGCGTGCGCGGGACGATCGAGCTGATCCCCGAGAACCCTGACTTCGAGACCCTCGTCGTCACCGAGGAGAGCGGGCCGTTCGCGATCGAGGGCCTGGCGGTCGGCCTGATCCGCAACACCATGCTGATGTGAGGCTGGCAATGGGCGCTTCCACCCCGGTCCGTTTCCGAGGCAAGGCGTTGGCGGCCGCCGACTGCGCGACGCTGGAGCAGATCCCCAACATCGGCCCCTCGCTGGCCGCGGATCTGCGCTCGATCGGCATCGAGCGCCCGTCCCAGCTGGCCGGACAGGACGCCTACGCGCTCTACCGCGCGCTGTGCGAGCGCAGCGGCCAGCGCCAGGACCCCTGCGTGCTCGACACCTTCCTCGCCGCCGTCGATTTCATGAGCGGCGCCGAGGCCACGCCCTGGTGGCGCTACACGGCCGAGCGCAAGCGTGTCTATGGCCAGCTCGGCGCCCATCAGGCGCCGCGCGTCCGCGGGAGCGCGCCGCCCCGCTGAGTCTTCGTCGGCCTCCGCGGGTGACGGGCATCAGCGCCGCTCGGCGCGCGATCCCGCGGGACGGCTCTGCAACCCAATCCTGTCGAACTTCCTGCTTGAGGAGCTTCGAGATGGTCACGCTTCTGTGGAACCCGCTGCGGCGGTGGTGGATGACGGGCTTCGACGCACCGGCGCCGGTGGCGGCGGTGTCGTTCCGGCCGCCGGCCGTGCGCAGCGCGCGGCTGCCGCTGCCGGCCACCGGCCGGCCGATCACGCCCTTTCGGGTCGCCCGAGGCGGCGGGTCGGTCCAGGGCGCCCGACATGCTGCCCGCCGCTTCTGGATGACGCTGGACCCGCAGGACCGCCGGCGCGGCGCGATCGGCGGCTCCTTCGCCGAGGTCTGCGCGGCGCTGGAGCGGCTGGCGGCGGTCGAGGAGCGGATGCGCGGCTGAGCGCGCCGCTCTCCCGAACGAAACAAGGCGGGCCGAGGCCCGCCTTGTTCGTTGCCGAGGCCATGCCCGCAGGCTCAACCCATGTGCAGGCCGCCATTGACCGAGAAGTCGGCGCCGGTCGCGAAGCCGGACTCGTCCGACGACACCCACGACACCATCGACGCGATGTCCTCCGGCGTGCCCAGGCGCTTGACGGGAATCGTCGCGACGATCTTGTCGAGCACGTCCTGGCGGATCGCGCGGACCATCTCGGTGCCGATGTAGCCCGGGCTCACGGTGTTGACCGTCACGCCCTTGTTGGCGACTTCCTGCGCCAGCGCCATCGTGAAGCCGTGCATGCCGGCCTTGGCCGCCGAGTAGT
Organism: Methylibium sp.; assembly: GCA_035476815.1. Classification (GTDB taxonomy): domain Bacteria; phylum Pseudomonadota; class Gammaproteobacteria; order Burkholderiales; family Burkholderiaceae_C; genus Methylibium. Next base: position 91,667 of record DATILD010000021.1, on the reverse strand, counting down.
TGGTCTGGCCGAACTGGCCCTTCTCGCCGTTCACCGACGAGATGTTGACGATGCGGCCCCAGCCGGCCTCGGTCATCTCGTCGATCACCTGCTTGGTCACGTTGAACAGGCTGTCGAGGTTGGTGCTGATCACCGCGTCCCAGTCGGCCTTGCTCATCTTGCGGAACATGCCGTCGCGGGTGATGCCGGCGTTGTTGACCAGCACGCTGACCGCGCCATGCTCGGCCTTCACGGCCTTGAAGGCCTCGACGGTCGAGTCCCAGTCGGACACGTTGCCGACCGAGGCGTAGAAGGTGTAGCCCAGCGCCGCCTGCTCGTCGATCCACTTCTTGTGGTCGCGGCTCGGGCCGCAGCCGGCGATGACCTTGAAACCGTCCTTGTGCAGCCGCTGGCAGATTGCGGTGCCGATGCCCCCCATGCCACCGGTGACGTAAGCGACTTTCTTGCTCATGCTCTGTGCTCCTGATTCATGTTGACGGTCTTGCGACGCGCCTAGCGTGCGGCCGGACGCCACGGATGGTCAACCGGGTTCGCCCGGGTTGGAAGGCTTCGCAAGTGCCGGGCCGACCGCAGATCGACGCGCCGCCCCGGGACGGTGCGTGCAGACCCGCGGCCGCTGTGCCCCGGTGCAGCAGCAGCTTGTTCAGCGCTCCACCGTCAGCGCCACACCCATGCCGCCGCCGATGCACAGCGAGGCGATGCCCTTCTTGGCATTCTGCCGCTGCATTTCGTGCAGCAGCGTGACGAGGATGCGGCAGCCCGACGCACCGATCGGATGGCCGATCGCGATCGCGCCGCCGTTGACGTTGATCTTGCTGGTGTCCCAGCCCATCTCGGTGTTGACCGCGCAGGCCTGCGCCGCGAAGGCCTCGTTGATCTCGAGCAGGTCGAGGTCGGCCGGCTTCCAGCCGGCGCGCGCCAGCGCGGTCTGGCTGGCCGGCACCGGGCCCATGCCCATGTAGGCCGGGTCGAGGCCCGAGCTGGCGTAGGAGGCGATGCGCGCCAGCGGCTTCAGGCCCAGCTGGTCGGCCTTGGCGGCGCTCATCACCAGCACCGCGGCGGCGCCGTCGTTGAGACCCGACGCGTTGCCGGCGGTCACGCCGCCGGCCTTGTCGAAGGCCGGGCGCAGGCCGGCAAGGCCCTCGGCACTGCTCTTGCGGTTCAGGAACTCGTCGGCTGCGAACACGATCGGGTCGCCCTTCTTCTGCGCGATGCTGAAGGGCACGATCTCGTCCTTGAACTTGCCGGCGTCCTGCGCCGCCGCGGCCTTCAGCTGCGAGGCCAGCGCGAAGGCGTCCTGCTGCTCGCGCGTGATGCCGTACTTCTTGGCCACGTTCTCGGCCGTGATGCCCATGTGGTACTGGTTGTAGACGTCCCACAGGCCGTCATTGATCATCGAGTCGACCATCTTCCAGTCGCCCATGCGCTGGCCGTCGCGCGAGCCCATCAGCACGTGCGGCGCCAGGCTCATGCTTTCCTGGCCGCCGGCCACGACGATCTCGGCGTCGCCGTCGCGCACCGCCTGGGCCGCCAGCATCACCGCCTTCAGGCCGGAGCCGCAGACGACGTTGATGGTCATCGCCGGCACCGCATGCGGCAGGCCAGCCTTCAGCGTGCTCTGACGCGCCGGGTTCTGGCCGCTGCCGGCCGTCAGTACCTGGCCCAGGATGACCTGGCCGATCTGCTCCGGCGCCAGCCCGCTGCGCTGGAGCAGTGCCTGGATCACGGCCGCGCCGAGCTCGGGGGCGGGGGTCTTGGCCAGCGTGCCGCCGAACTTGCCGACGGCGGTGCGGGCGGCGGCGACGATGACGATCTCGGTGCTCATGGAAGTCTCCTCAGGGGCTCGGGGCGGAAAAGTCGGGTCAGGCCTTGGCCTTCACGTAGCGGCCGGGCGCGGGCTCGATGGCCTTGTGCGTGCGGTCACCATAGGTCTTGGGTGCAGCAATCTGCTTGCCAGCATGGCCGGCCAGCCACTCGCACCACGCCGGCCACCAGCTGCCGGCATGCTCGGTGGCGCCTTCCATCCAGGCATCGGCGGTCTTGGGCAGCTTGGGATTCACCCAATAGCCGCGCTTCTTCTTGGCCGGCGGATTGATCACGCCGGCGATGTGGCCCGAGGCCCCCAGCACGAACTGCTTCTTGCCCGGCAGGATGCCGACGCTGGTGTAGGCGCTGTGCCAGGGGACGATGTGGTCCTCTCGCGAGGCGTAGAGGAAGGCCGGCGCCTCGATGCGGCGCAGGTCGATCGGCACACCGCAGACCGTCGCCTTGCCGGGCTTGACCAGGTCGTTCTGCAGGTAGGCGTGGCGCAGGTACCAGCAGAACATCGGACCCGGCAGGTTGGTCGAGTCGGAGTTCCAGTACAGCAGGTCGAAGGGCGGCGGCATCTCGCCCTTCAGGTAATTGGCGACGACGTAGTTCCACACCAGGTCGTTGGGACGCAGGAAGCTGAAGGTGGTGGCGAGCTCGTGGCCCTTGAGCAGGCCACCCTGGCCGATGGCCAGCTCGCGCATCCGCACCGAGGGCTCGTCGACGAACACGTCGATGATCCCGGTGTCGCTGAAGTCCAGGAAGCTGGTCAGCATCGTCAGGCTGGCCGCCGGCTGTTCGCCGCGTGCCGCCAGCACGGCGAGCGCCGTCGCCAGCAGCGTGCCGCCAACGCAGAAGCCCAGCACGTTGATCTGGTCCTGGCGCCCGATCGCCTGCACTTCCTCGATCGCGCGGATGACCGCGTGCTCGATGTAGTCGTCCCAGGTCTTGTTCTGTACCGACTCGCCGGCGTTGACCCAGCTCACCAGAAAGACACGGTGGCCCTGGCTGACCGCATGGCGCACCAGCGAGTTGTCGGGCTGCAGGTCGAGGATGTAGAACTTGTTGATGCAGGGCGGCACGATCAGCAGCGGCCGTTCGTGCACGGTGGCGGTCAGCGGCTTGTATTCGACGAGCTGGAACAGCTCGTTCTCGAACACCACCGCGCCCTCGGTCGTGGCGACGTTGCGGCCGACCTCGAAGACGCTCTCGTCGGTCTGCGACACATGGCCCTGCTGGATGTCGTGCCACAGGTGCTGCAGGCCCTGCGCGATGCTCTCGCCCTGGGTCTCGAGCGCCTTGCGCTGCGCCTCGGGATTGAGCGCGAGGTAGTTCGACGGCGCCGCCGCATCGACCCACTGCTGCACCGCGAAGCGGATGCGCTGGCGCGTCTTGTGGTCGGCCTGCACCTGCTCGGCCATCTGCATCAGCGTGCGGGCGTTGAGCAGGTACATCCCGGTCATGAACGATGACGCCGGGGTGGCCGTCCAGTCCTGGGCCGCGAAGCGGCGGTCCCCCGGGGCCGCGACCGGGGCCTGGCCGGCCGCCTGGTTCCACAGCGTGGTGGCCTCGCGCAGGTAGTCCGCCTGGAGCTGGCTGATCGACTCGGGGGCGAGCTGCAGCCCGGTCAGGTTCTGCATCGCCTGGGCCCAGCCCTCGGTGAGCTGGCGGGCGGAGGTGGAGAGATCCAGACCGGCCCCGAGATTCGGCCAGCCGCTTGCAGCTTGGTTCATGCGTCTCCTTGCGTTTTCGACGATTATCGGCGACAGACTTGCGCGGACCTGAACGGGCCGCCCCTTGGGATAGCGATGTATTTGGTGGCGATCGTCTGGCTCTACGTGGTGCTGATGATGGCGGTGGCCGAGGCCACGCACGCGTCCGGCAGCGTGCTGGGCGCGGTGATCACGTTCGTACTCTACGGCGCCGGGCCGCTGGCGGTGGTGATGTACATCATGGGCACGCCGGCGCGGCGGCGTGCGCGGCAGGCGGCCGAGGCCTCATCGGCGGCGCTCGATCCAGATCGCGGCGGCCATGCGCCCGCAGTTGCCGAAGCGCGGTCGGTCCCGGCGGAACGAGAAGAAGCGTGAGGCGTCCTCGACGGTGCACCAGCGGCCGCCCGTGACCCGGGTGATCCCCAGCGCCGTGAGCCGGTCGTGCGCCAGGCCGGCCAGATCGGCCAGCCAGTGCCCCGGCCGGCCGGCCACGAAGCGCGGATGCGTCGCCTGCGGGCCGACGCCGAAGCCGGCCAGCACATCCTCCCCGACCTCGAACGCCCGCGGGCCGATGCAGGGGCCCAGCCAAGCCTCCAGCTCGGCCGGTGCGCACGCGGCCGCCTCGCCCAGCGCGGCGACGGTGGCCTCCACCACGCCGCCGGCCAGCCCACGCCAGCCGGCATGCGCCGCGGCGACACCGCGCGCATCCGGCGCTGCCAGCAGCACCGGCAGGCAGTCGGCGACCTGGATCACGCAGGCGACGCCGGGCGCGGTCGTGACGCAGGCGTCGGCCTCGGGCGTGCCGCTCACTGGCAGCGGCACGACCCGACGTCCGTGCACCTGGCGCAGGTAGGTCGGGGCCGCGCCGAGCGCGGCGGCGAAACGCTCGCGGTTGCGTTCGACGCATGCCGGGTCGTCGCCGACAGCGTCGCCGAGGTTCAGGCTCTCGAACGGCCCGGTGCTGCAGCCGCCGGCCCGCGTGCTCATCAGCGCGGCGACGCCGGGCGTCGAGAAGACGGGGCGCAGCCAGTCGGGATGCGCCGCATCGCTCATGGTTCGAAATCCGGGCAGGCCGAGGGCTGGGCACGCTGGAAGGCCGGCAGCGCCATGCAGGCGTCGAAGACACGCATCACCGTCGGCACATGGTCGAGCCGGCAGTCGAAGCGCTGGGCGTTGAAGATCTGCGGCACCAGCACGCAGTCGGCCAGTGTCGGCGCGTCGCCGTGGCAATGGCGGCCGGTCTGCGGTTCGCCTGCCAGGCGCCGCTCGACCGCGGCGAGGCCCTGCTCCACCCAGTGCCGGTACCAGCGGTTCTTGGCGTCCTCGCCGACCGCGAGCTCGCGCACCAGGTAGCGCAGCACGCGCAGGTTGTTCAGCGGGTGGATCTCGCAGGCGATGTCCAGCGCCAGCGAGCGGATGCGGGCGCGGTCCAGCGCCCCGCCGGGTAGCAGCGGCGGTTCGGGGTGCTGCTCGTCGAGGTATTCGATGATCGCGAGCGACTGGCCGATCGACGCCTCGCCGTCGACCAGTTGCGGCACCAGCCGCGTCGCCGAGACGGCCGCATAGCGCTCGCCCAACTGTTCGCTCCTGGGCAGGTGCACCGCGCGGTAGCCGTAGCCCAGGCCCTTGAGCTCGAGCGCGATCCGAACGCGGAACGATGCCGACGAACGGAAGTAGCCGTAGAGCTCCATGGCCAGCCCCCCGCCATTCAGCCGACGATCTGCACGCGCAGCGGCTCCAGGCCTTCGATGCGCGCCTCGATCACATCGCCGACCTGCACCGCGCCGACGCCCTGTGGCGTACCGGTATAGATCAGGTCGCCAGGCGCCAGCGTCCAGGCCTTCGACAGGTGCTCGATGATCTCGGCGACGCTCCAGATCATGCGGTCGATATGGCTGAGCTGGCGCACCGTGCCGTTGACGTCGAGCGCGATCGGCGCCTGGTGGATGCCCGGGACGGCGGTCGACGGCGTGAGCGGCCCGATCGGCGCCGAGGCCTCGAAGCCCTTGCCGATGCACCAGGGCCGGCCGGCCTTCTTCATCTCGGCCTGCAGGTCACGGCGCGTCATGTCGAGGCCGACCGCATAGCCCCACACGTGATCGAGCGCCCGCGCGGCCGGGATGTCGCGGCCGCCGCGGCCGATCGCGGCGACCAGTTCCACCTCATGGTGGAGGTCGCCGGTCAGCGTCGGATAGGGCATCAGCCCGGTCTCGCCGACCGCCACCGGCAGCAGCGCGTCGCCTGGTTTGAGGAAGAAGAACGGCGCCTCGCGGCCGCTGTGGCCCATCTCGACCGCATGCTCGGCATAGTTGCGGCCGACGCAGTAGATGCGGCGCACCGGGAAGCGAGCCGTCGTACCGGCAATGGCCGCGCTGGCATGCGCGGGCGGGTCGATCACGAAGTCCATGGCGGTGGTTCGGCTGCAGTCGGCGTCGCGAAGATGATGCCATGCGATCGCTACACTGAAGCGCATGTTCCAACCCCGCAGCATCCGCCATTGCAAGGCCTGCGGCAGCGCCGCCGAGTACCGTGTCCCGGCCGACGACAACCGCGAGCGCGCCGTCTGCGTGAGCTGCGGCGCCGTGCATTACGAGAACCCGCTGGCGGTGGTCGGCACCCTGCCGGTGTGGGGCGATCGCGTGCTGCTGTGCCGCCGCGCGATCGAGCCGCGGCACGGCTACTGGACGCTGCCGGCCGGCTTCCTCGAACTCGGCGAGACCACCGAACAGGGCGCCGTGCGCGAGACCGCCGAGGAGGCCGGTGCGCGCATCGAGCTGGAGGGGCTGTACACCGTGCTGAACGTCGTGCGAGTCGGGCAGATCCACCTCTTCTACCGCGCGACCCTGAGGGACACCGACTTCGCCCCGGGCGCCGAATCGCTCGATGTGCGGCTGTTCGCCGAGAACGAGGTGCCGTGGGACGAGATCGCCTTTCGCACCGTCGGCGAGACGCTGCGGCGCTACTTCGCCGACCGGGCGCGCGGCGGCTACGCCGTGCATTGCGCCGACATCAGTTGAGGCGACCGAGCGCGCCCCGGCGGCCCGGTATACTGTGCGGCTTCGGGGCGTAGCGCAGCCTGGTAGCGCACTTGCATGGGGTGCAAGGGGTCGCGAGTTCGAATCCCGCCGTCCCGACCAGAAACGACAAAGGGTAGCCGGTTGATCCGGCTACCCTTTTGTTCTTGGGGCGCCCCGACTCAGGGCTTGAACAACTCGTCGAGCAGGTCGCCGGGAATCGTCTCGGGGTTGTCTTCGTTCACGTCGAGGCCGTGGCGCAGATCGTAGGACGACTCGTACCACCAGCGTTCTCGCTTGGCGGCCGCGTCCTGCGCCGCGCTGTCCGCATCGGTCCGGTTGTCACGGATGGCAGCGGCAGGCACGCCCGGCAGCCCGATCGGCGGCACGTACTTGTAGACAACCTTGGCCACGCTCGACTCCGTACTTCACTGCTTGGCGATGCACTGACTGCGCCGCACCGCGCTGAAGTGAAGTATGCCGAGCAGCAAGCCTCCCTGCCCGGTTGCCCCCTAGCTTGAAGTGCTCGAACCGCGGGAACGCCGTCAGGGCGTCAGCAGGCGTCGAATCGAGAGCAGCTCTTCGCGCACCGAGGCGACCGATCCGGCATCCGCACCGACCCGCACCGAGGTCGTCGCGGTGGCCGGCGGGATGGCTGCCGCGGCTTCGAGCGCGGCCTCGGGCTCATGCACGGACTCCGGCGCCGCTTCGTCCACGGCCGCCGGCTGGGGTCGACCGCCTTCGGAGAGCCGGTTGCGCGCGCCGCTGATCGTGAAGCCCTGCTCGTACAGCAGCTCCCGGATGCGGCGGATCAGCAGCACCTCGTGGTGCTGGTAGTAGCGACGGTTGCCGCGCCGCTTCATCGGTTTGAGCTGGGTGAACTCCTGCTCCCAGTAGCGCAGCACATAAGGCTTGACGCCACAGAGCTCGCTCACCTCACCGATCGTGAAATAGCGTTTGACGGGGATCGGTGGGAGCGCCTTTTCCATTGGAAATCAAGGCTCTAGAAGATGATTCTTCAGACTTTACTCGAACTCTTCCTCGCTGGGTATGTCGCCTTGCACGACTCCCTTCAGTTTGTGGCTGGCGTGAAACGTCACCACATTGCGCGCCTTGATCGGGATCGCCTCGCCGGTGCGCGGGTTGCGGCCCGGGCGCGGCGCCTTGCGGCGGATCTGAAAGTTGCCAAAGCCCGAGAGCTTGACGTCGTGGCCCTCGACCAGCTGGCCATGAACCAGCTCGAAGAAGGCCTCGACCATGTCCTTGGACTCCCGCTTGTTGAGACCCAGCCGTTCGAACAGCAGGTCGGCCAGTTCGGCCTTGGTCAAGGTCGGTGTCTCGAGGCTGGGCAGCAGGGCTCGGTCCATGTCCGGGGGCTCCTTGGGTCGGGGTCAGGCGCGCAGGCGAGCGCCGAGTCGGCGGGTCAGCGTATCCAACACGGCCTTCACGGCCGCGTCGATGCGCTCGTCGGTCAACGTGGCCTCGTCGTCGAGGAGGTCGAGGCGCAACGCGAGGCTGCGCTCGCCGGCCGCGAGATCGCCACCGACCGCCTTCGGCCGGTAGACGTCGAACAGCCTCGCGCCGCGCACCACGCCGCCGGTGGGCGCCGCGGCGACGGCGTCGACCAGCGCTTCATGGCTGACGGCGTCGCCGACCACCACCGCCAGATCGCGCTGCACGGCCTGCTGCTTGGCGATCGGCGCGGAGGCAGGCAGCGGCCGTTGCGTCAGGACTGAGGCGTCGATCTCGAACACGACCGGCGCCTGCGGCGGCAGCTCGTAGCCCTGACGCCAGCGCGGGTGCAGCTCGCCGATCCATCCCACCGGCTGGCCATCGATCTCGATGCGGGCGCTGCGGCCCGGGTGCAGCGCCGGATGCTCGGCCGGCACGAAGCGGGCGGCACGAGGCGCGAGCAGCGCTTCGAGGTCGCCCTTCACGTCGTGGAAGTCGACCGAGCGCTCGGCCACCGCCCACTGCAGGCTGTCGGCCGCGCCGAAGGCCAGCCCGGCCAGACGCAGCGGCTGGGCGAGACCGGCGACCGCGGTGTCGGTGTCGACGGCACTCGGGTCACGCAGGAACACGCGGCCGATCTCGAACACGCGCACGCGCGGTGCCTTGCGCGCGAGATTGAAGCGCAGCACGTTGACGAGGCTGCCGATCAGGCTCGAGCGCATCACCGCCAGCGGCGCGGCGATCGGATTCAGCAGCCGGATCGGCTCGTCGTTGCCGGCCAACTCGCGCTCCCAGCCTTCCTCGACGAAGCTGAAGTTGACCGTTTCCTGGTAGTCCAGGCCGGCCATCGCATGGCGCAGCGCGTGCAGGCCGCGGCGCGACTCGGAGCGCACGCGCGGAATGACCGGTGCCAGCGGCGGCGTGTCGGGCAAGCGGCCGTAGCCGAGCACGCGGATCACCTCCTCGATCAGGTCTTCCTCGATCGCGAGATCGAAGCGCCAGCTCGGCGGCGTCACGGTGACCGTACCCTCGCCCTCGGTACACGGCAGACCGAGGCGGCGGAACACGCCGACGCACTCCGCCTGCGTGACCGGCATGCCGATGACCTTCGCGGCTCGCGCGACGCGCAGCGTCACCGGCGTGCGTTCGGGCAGGCGCGTCACCTGGTCGTCCATCGGACCGGCGTCGCCGCCGCAGACCTGCTGGATCAGCGCCGTGATGCGCTCGATGTGCTCGACCGTCCGCGCGGGATCGACGCCGCGCTCGAAGCGGTGGCCGGCGTCGGTGCTGAAGTTGTAGCGCCGCGAGCGGCCCATCACCGCCTGCGGCCACCAGAACGCCGCCTCGACGTAGACGTTGCGGGTGTCGTCGGACACCGCGGTCGCCTGCCCGCCCATGATGCCGGCGAGCGACTCGACTCGCTGTTGACCGTTCTGGTCGTCGGCGATCACGCCGACCTGACCGTCGACCGCGATGGTGTTGCCGTTCAGCAGTTCGAGCGACTCGCCCTCGCGGCCCCAGCGCACCACCAGGCCACCGTGGATCTTGTCGAGGTCGAAGATGTGCGAGGGGCGGCCGAACTCGAACATCACGTAGTTCGAGATGTCGACCAGCGGGCTGACCGGGCGCTGGCCGCAGCGCGCCAGCCGCTCGACCATCCAGGCCGGCGTCGCGGCCTTCGGATTCACGCCGCGCACGATGCGGCCCGAGAAGCGGCCGCACAGGTCGGGCGCCTCGACGCGCACCGGCAGCTTCGCGTCATGCGCCACCGCGGCGGGCGGGAAGCTCGGCTGCGCGAGCGGCGCGCCGGTCAGTGCGCTCAGCTCGCGCGCGACGCCGTAGACGCTCAGGCAGTGCGCAAGGTTGGGCGTGAGCTTGAGCGTGATCAGCGTGTCGTCGAGCTTGAGGTGCTCGCGGATGTCCAGGCCGACCGGCGCGTCCTCGGCCAGCACCAGCAACCCGGCGTTCTCGTCCGAGAGCTTCAGCTCGCGCGCCGAGCACAGCATGCCGGCGCTCTCGACGCCGCGCAGCTTGCCGAGCTTGATCGCGAACGATGCCCCGCCCTCCTCGGCCGGCGGCAGCTCGGCACCGACCAGCGCGCAGGGCACCTTGAGGCCCGCGCGCACGTTCGGCGCGCCGCAGACGATCTGCAGCGTCGAGCCGCTGCCGGCATCGACCTGGCAGACGTTGAGCCGGTCGGCGTTCGGATGCTTCTCGACCGCCAGCACCTGCGCGACGACGATCTTCGAGAACATCGGTGCGACCGGCCGCAGCGCCTCGACCTCGAGGCCGGCCATGGTCAGGGTGTCCGCCAGCTCGGCGGTGGTGATCGGTGGGTTGCAGAACTCGCGCAACCAGGATTCGGGGAACTGCATGGCTACTTGAATTGCGAGAGGAAGCGCAGATCACCGTCGAAGAAGAGGCGCAGGTCGCTGACGCCGTAGCGCAGCATCGCCAGGCGATCGATGCCCGAGCCGAAGGCGAAGCCGATGTAGCGCTCCGGGTCCAGGCCCATGTTGCGGATCACCTGCGGGTGCACCTGGCCGGAGCCCGAAACCTCGAGCCAGCGGCCCTTCAGCGGACCGCTGCCGAACATCATGTCGATCTCGGCGCTCGGCTCGGTGAAGGGGAAGTAGCTGGGCCGAAAGCGAATCTGCAGGTCGTCGGTCTCGAAGAAGGCGCGGATGAACGAGACATAGACCGACTTCAGGTCCTTGAACGAGATGTTCTCGCCGACCCACAGGCCCTCGACCTGGTGGAACATCGGCGAGTGCGTCGCGTCACTGTCGACGCGGTAGGTGCGGCCCGGCGCGATGACGCGGATCTCGGGCATGGCTTCACCGGCGTCGAGCGCCGCGCGGTGCTGCTTCACATGCCGCACCGCGTGCCGGATCTGCATCGGGCTGGTGTGGGTTCGCAGCAGGTGGCCGCCCTCGACATAGAAGGTGTCGTGCATCGAACGGGCCGGGTGGTCGGCCGGCGTGTTCAGCGCGGTGAAGTTGAACCAGTCGGTCTCGATCTCGGGGCCGTCGGCGACCTCGAAGCCCATCGAGCCGAAGATCGCCTCGATGCGCTCCATCGCGCGCGTGATCGGGTGCAGCCCGCCGTTGCCGCGCCGGCGGCCCGGCAGCGTGACGTCGAGCGCCTCGGCGCGCAGCTGCGCCTCCAGCTCGGCGTCGGCCAGCGCCTGACGGCGCGCATTCAACAGCGCCTCGACCTGCTGCTTGGCGGCATTGATCTCGGCGCCGCGCGCCTTCTTCTCGTCGACCGGGAGCGTCGCGAGCCGCTTCATCTGCGCGGTCAGCTCGCCGCTCTTGCCGAGGAAGCGCGCCTTGGCGTCCTCGAGCTCGGCCGGCGTGCGTGCGGCGTCGAAGGCCAGCCCAGCCTGTGCGACGAGAGGGGAAAGGTCGTCCATCGGGGATCGGTCAGTGGCGGGAAAAAGCAAAGGGCCGACGCTTGCGCCTCGGCCCTTGCTGTGTGCATCGGGCCGCGAGGGCCCGAGACGATCAAGCGAGCTGGGCCTTCACCTTCTCGACGATGCTGCCGAAGGCAGCCGGGTCGTTCACCGCCATGTCGGCCAGGACCTTGCGATCGATCTCGATCGAGGCCTTCTTCAGGCCGGCCATGAAGCGGCTGTAGGTGACGCCGAGGCTGCGCGAGGCGGCGTTGATGCGGGCGATCCAGAGCCGGCGGAACACGCGCTTCTTGTTGCGGCGGTCACGGTAGGCGTACTGGCCGGCCTTCATCACCGCCTGCTTGGCGATGCGGTAGACGTTCTTGCGGCGGCCGCGGAAGCCCTTGGCGAGGGCCAGGACCTTCTTGTGGCGGGCGCGGGCGGTGACACCACGTTTGACGCGAGGCATGTCTTACTCCTTCAAGAATGTTGAGACGACGGCGTCGCGGCTCAGAGGCCCGCGAACGGCAGCATCTGGGCCATGTGGCCCATGTTGGTCTCGTGCACCGAGGTCGTGCCACGCAGGTGGCGCTTGTTCTTGGTGCTCTTCTTGGTGAGGATGTGGCGCTTGAACGCCTGACCGCGCTTGACGGTGCCACCCGGGCGAACGCGGAACCGCTTGGCTGCGCTCTTCTTGGTCTTCATCTTGGGCATGACTGCTCCTGCTGATTTGCTCCCGGGAGGCGCCGCGAACCACTCGCGGACTTCGAGCCACCGGAGGCTTGTGCCCCGCCGCGCTGCGCGCCACGGGGTGAACTCTGTCGTCGATCTACTTCTTACGCTTCGGCCCCAGCACCATGATCATCTGGCGGCCTTCCAACTTCGGCATGTTCTCCACCACCGAGACATCGGTCAGTTCGTCGCGGATGCGCTCGAGCAGCCGCATGCCGATATCCTGGTGCGTGATCTCGCGGCCCCGGAACCGCAAGGTCACCTTGCCCTTGTCGCCCTCTTCGAGGAAGCGACGCAGGTTGCGCATCTTGATCAGGTAGTCGCCTTCGTCCGTGCCGGGGCGGAACTTCACTTCCTTGATGTCGATGACATGCTGCTTGGCCTTGGCTTCCGCGGCCTTCTTCTGCTCCGCGTACTTGAACTTGCCGTAGTCCATCAGGCGGCAGACCGGGGGGTCGGCCGTCGCAGCGATCTCGACCAGATCGACGTCCATGTCGCCCGCCATGCGCAGGGCTTCCTGGATGCTCACGATGCCCAAGGGTTCGTTCTCGGGTCCGTTGAGCCGCACCTCCTGGGCCATGATCTCCCGGTTCAGGCGGTGCTTGCGTTCGTCGTTCCGGGTGCGACGATCAAAGAAATTAGCGATGGTTTCGATCCTTCCGGGCGCTCAGGCCCTCACGTTCAACACACACGCGCCCACGGCGGATGAGGAGCGGCAAACATCAAGCCGCATCACACCTTCCGGGTGATGTCACTAGCGATCCTCTGGGAGAAGGCTTCTAGGGGCATCACGCCGAGGTCCTGATTGCCTCGGGCGCGCACCGCAACCGCTCCCGCCGCTTTCTCCTTGTCGCCGACGACCAGGAGGTACGGGAGCTTCTGCATGGAATGCTCGCGGATTTTATACGTGATTTTCTCGTTGCGCAAATCGACCGCCGCTCTAACTCCTTGTTTTTGCAGCGTTTTCGCGATCTCGGTGGCGTATTCGGCCTGCCCGTCGGTGATGTTGAGCACCAGGACCTGGGTCGGCGCCAGCCAGGCCGGCAGCGCGCCGGCATGCTGCTCGATCAGGATGCCGATGAAGCGCTCCAGGCTGCCGACGATCGCCCGGTGCAGCATCACCGGCCGCTGGCGCGAGCCGTCCTCGGCGACGTACTCGGCGTCCAGCCGCTCCGGCAGCGAGAAATCGACCTGGATCGTGCCGCACTGCCACTCGCGGCCGATCGCGTCCTTCAGCGTGTACTCGATCTTCGGCCCGTAGAAGGCGCCCTCGCCCGGCGAGACCTGGAAGTCACAGCCCGAGCGCCGCAGGCTCTCCATCAGCGCATGCTCGGCCTTGTCCCAGACTTCGTCCGAGCCGATCCGCGCCGCGGGCCGCGTCGCGACCTTGTAGAGGATGTCGGTGAAGCCGAAGTCGGCGTAGACCTTCTTGAGCAGCGTCGTGAAGGCGTCGCACTCGGGCAGGATGTGGGCCTCGGTGCAGAAGATGTGGCCGTCGTCCTGCGTGAAGCCACGCACCCGCATGATGCCGTGCAGGCCGCCCGTGGGCTCGTTGCGGTGGCACTGGCCGAACTCGCCGTAGCGCAGCGGCAGGTCGCGGTAGCTCTTGATGCCCTGCTTGTAGATCAGGATGTGGCCGGGGCAGTTCATCGGCTTCAACGCGTAGTCGCGCTTCTCCGACTCGGTCACGAACATGTTCTCGCGGTACTTGTCCCAGTGGCCGGTCTTCTCCCACAGGCCCTGGTCGAGGATCTGCGGGCCCTTGACCTCGAGGTAGCCGTTGTCGCGGTAGACCTGCCGCATGTACTGCTCGACCTGCTGCCACACCGTCCAGCCCTTCGGGTGCCAGAACACCAGGCCGGGGGCATGCTCGTCGAGGTGGAACAGGTCCAGCTCGCGGCCCAGGCGGCGGTGGTCGCGCTTCTCGGCCTCCTCCAGCCGCGTCAGGTAGGCCTGCAGGTCGTCCTTGCTGGCCCAGGCGGTGCCGTAGATGCGCTGGAGCATCTCGTTGCGGTGGTCGCCGCGCCAGTAGGCGCCGGCCACCTTCATCAGCTTGAAGTGCCTGAGCTTGCCGGTGCTGGGCACGTGGGGGCCGCGGCACAGGTCCTCGAAGCCGCCCTCGCGGTACAGCGATACGTCCTCACCGGTGGGGATGCTGGCGATGATCTCGGCCTTGTAGTGCTCGCCCTGCGCCTTAAAAAACGCGACAGCGTCATCCCGAGGAAGCACGCGGCGCTCGACCTTCTCGTCCTTCTTCGCCAGCTCGATCATCCGGGACTCGATGGCCGCCAGGTCCTCGGGCGTGAAGGGGCGCTTGTAGGCGAAGTCGTAGTAGAAGCCGTTGTCGATCACCGGGCCGATCGTGACCTGGGCCTCGGGGAACAAGGCCTTCACCGCATAGGCCAGCAGGTGGGCAGTGGAATGGCGGATCAGGTCCAGCCCGTCCGGGTCCTTGTCGGTGACGATGGCGAGCGGCGTGTCCTGCTCGATGCGGTAGCTCGTGTCCACGAGCTTCGCGTCGCTGCCCTGCCCCACCCGACCGCCCAGCGCGGCCTTCGCTAGCCCGGCGCCGATGGACGCCGCCACCTCGGCCACGGTGACCGGGCCGGGGAACTCGCGTTTCGAACCGTCGGGAAGCGTGATGGCGATCATGGAAGCGTTCCTGGAATGAAAAAAGCGCGGTGGAAACCGCGCTTCGAGACGAGAAAAACGAGACGTGCTCAGACCGCGGTCGGACAACCCTGGAAAGTGGTGGTCGACGTTCGCGGTGTCATAACCCGGCGTGCCTTTCTCGTCCTTGTTCGTGGAGGCGAGCGCGCATTGTAGGCGCGCCCGCTACACCCCGATCAGTGGAACTGCTCTTCCTCGGTCGAGCCGGTCAGCGCCTTGACGCTGGACGAGCCGCCCTGGATCACGGTGGTGACGTCGTCGAAGTAGCCGGCGCCGACTTCCTGCTGGTGCGACACGAAGGTGTAGCCCTTTTCGCGCGCCGCGAATTCCGGCTCCTGCACCATCTCCGTGTAGTGCTTCATGCCTTCGCCGCGGGCGTAGGCATGGGCGAACTGGAAGGTGTTGTACCAGTTGATGTGGATGCCGGCCAGCGTGATGAACTGGTACTTGTAGCCCAGCGCCGAGAGGTCTTCCTGGAACTTGGCGATCTGCTTGTCGTCCAGGTTCTTCCTCCAGTTGAACGACGGCGAGCAGTTGTAGCTCAGCAGCTTGCCCGGCACGGCAGCGTGCACGGCCTGCGCGAACTCACGGGCGAAGCCGATGTCGGGCACGCCGGTCTCGCACCACACCAGGTCGGCGTAGGGCGCGTAGGCGACGCCGCGGCTGATCGACTGCTCGAGGCCGTTCTTGACGCGGTAGAAACCTTCCTGGGTGCGCTCGCCGGTCAGGAAGGGCTTGTCGTTGGCGTCGTGGTCGCTGGTGATCAGGTTCGCGGCTTCCGCGTCGGTGCGGGCCAGCACGATGGTCGGCACGCCCATGACGTCGGCGGCGAAGCGCGCGGCGATCAGCTTCTCGCAGGCTTCCTGGGTCGGCACGAGCACCTTGCCGCCCATGTGACCGCACTTCTTGACGGCGGCCAGTTGGTCTTCGAAGTGAACGCCGGCGGCACCCGCGGCGATCATGTTCTTCATCAGTTCGAAGGCGTTCAGCACGCCGCCGAAGCCGGCTTCCGCGTCGGCCACGATCGGCAGGAAGTAGTCGATGAACTCCGCGCTGCCCGGCTCGATGCCGCGCGACCACTGGATCTCGTCGGCGCGCTTGAAGGTGTTGTTGATGCGGCGGACCATGGTCGGCACCGAGTCGTAGGCGTACAGCGACTGGTCGGGGTACATGGTTTCGCTGGTGTTGCCGTCGGCGGCGACCTGCCAGCCCGACAGGTACACGGCTTCCAGGCCGGCCTTGGCCTGCTGCATCGCCTGGCCGGCGGTGATCGCGCCGAAGGCGTTGACGTAGCCCTTCTTGGCGCCGCCGTTCACCTTGGCCCACAGCGTCTCGGCGCCGCGCTTGGCCAGCGTGTACTCGGGCTGCAGGCTGCCGCGCAGGCGCACGACGTCGGCGGCGCTGTAGCCGCGCTTCACGCCCTTCCAGCGCGGGTTCTCGGCCCAGTCCTTCTCGAGGGCGGCGATCTGTTGTTGACGGGTCGGTTGGCTCATGGCGGGGCTCCGGAGAGGGTGGAAGGGAATGGTGGAAACGGTGAGCAGCGTAGCGCCAAAGCGGCGCCTTGTGAAGACTTATATCTTATAGAAGACCAAAAAGAGACATGATGAAAAACAACAAGTTAGGAACGTCGTTTCCGCATGTGAAACGTCATTTGCCGCAGCGAAAAATTTTGCGGCGACGCAGCAACCGGGATTGTGCAATGCGGAAGGTCGCCGTGCGCTGGTGAAATCTTGGCGCCCTGGCGGCGCCGCGGCCGGCATCACTCCAGCGCCGCTTATCGCCCATGATTTGTGCCGCCCCGCGGCCGACGCGGCGCAGGCCGCTTCTATGATGGCCGCGCCTTACCCTCCCGACACGGCGGCGCCCGCGCATGACTTCCTTCGCCTTCCTCTCCAACAACGCCTTCATGAAGGCGCCGCTCGCCGACGCAAACCGGCCCTATGCGGTGGCCGGCCTCGCCTGGGACGGCGCGGTGACCAACCGGCCGGGCGCGCGCTTCGGTCCGCGGGCGATCCGAGAGGCCAGCCACATGCTGTGCGACGGCACCCACCCGCATTTCGACACCTCGCCGGCCGGCCGGCTCACCGATCTCGGCGACCTCGCGCTGCCCAACACCAGCCTCGCGGCGATGCGCGAGGCCATGGGCCCGGCGGTCGCCGGCCTGATCCGCGCCCACCACATGGCGTGGATCGGCGGCGACCACTCGGTCACGCTGCCGCTGTTGCGCGCCTACCGCGCCTGGCTGGGCCGGCCGCTGGCGGTGATCCACTTCGACGCCCACTGCGACACCTGGGAAGACCATTTCGGCGAGCCCAGCGGCCACGGCACCTGGGTCTACGAGGCGATCCGCGAGGGCCTGGTGATCAAGGAATGCTTCACGCAGATCGGCATCCGCTCGGCCGGCGCGCGCGAGGCGCGCGACTACGTGCGCGACCAGGGCGGCCAGATCTTCACCGCGCGCGAGCTGCGCGGCCTCGAGAACGCGAACCAGCTCGCACCGGTGCTCGCGGCGGTTCGCCAGCGACTCGCCGCGCACGGCGATCCGCTGGTCTACCTGAGCCTCGACATCGATTGCCTCGACCCCGCCTTCGCACCCGGCACCGGCACCCCCGAGCCCGGCGGGCTGAGCACGAACCAGGTGTTGACGATCCTCGAGGAACTGGCCGACCTCCGCTTCGTCGGGATGGACTGCGTCGAGGTTGCCCCGCCCTACGACCACGCGGAGCTGACCAGCTATGCCGCCGCGTCCTTCGTCTGGACCTACCTCTGCGGGCGCATCGCGCGCGACAGCGCGGGCTGAACGACCGGTCGCGCCGCCTGGCGCCGCGCCGGCAGCAAGGGGATCAGCAGGCAGACCAGCGCCGCCGCGCCGAGCACCGGCCGCAGGTCCAGCCGCGCCGGCGCCTCGCGCGCCAGCTTCGGCCCTTCGAGCGCCTCGCGCAGCGCCGCCGCGTCGCCGAGCCGCTGGTAGCCCAGCCCGGTCTCGCCGGCCAGCAGCCGCAGATACTCCTCGCGCAGCGCCGACAGATGCTCGGTCCCCGGCGTCACGCCGGGCAGCGATTTCACGCTGGCGTCCTCCGGCTCGACCATCTGCTCGCCACCGACGCTGCCGCCGCGGCCGAGGCTGCGCGGGTCGATCTGCAGCACCTCGTCGGCGGCCCATTCGCCGACGGCGTGGCCACCGGGGTCGAACTTCGGGATCGGCAGCGGCTCGTCGCCGCCGACGCCAACCAGCAACCCACGCACCTCGCCGCGCGCGACCGTGAAGTAGGGCCGGTAGCGCGGGTTGACCGGCGGGGACTCGTGGCCGTCGCTCAGGAACAGCAGCGCCGGCCGGTCCTCGAGCGCCTTGACCGCCTCCATGCCGCTGTTCACGCCCTTGGCGACCTCGCTCGCGCCGGCCCAGGCCATGCGGCCGTCCATCAGCGCGAGCGTGCCCAGCAGTTCCTGCTGGTGCTCGCAGACCTCGATCGGCGTCAGCAGCAGCAGCGTGCGGTACTCGGTGAAGATGCCCAGGCCGAGCCGCGAGCCGCAGGGCAGCTGCTCGACCAGCCGCGACAGCGTCGCCTTCGCGGCGGCCAGTCGCGACACCGGCTTGCCCCCACCGGGCATGGCGCCGTCGAGCACGTTCATGCTCTGCGTGATGTCGACCACCGCCACCGCGTCGACCTGCGCGCGCGTGACCGGCAACCCCGGGTCCAGGAAGGTCGCGCCAAGCAGCAACGCTGCCAGCAGCATCAGCAGCGCATCGCGGCGCCCGCGCAGCGCGGCCCGAAGGGCAAGCAGCCGCGCCTTCACGGCAGGCCCTGCGGCACGCCGCGGATCGTGATCGACGCGCGCTCGGCGTCGTTGCGCGGGCCGCCGATCGACGGCGTCGCGTCCTCGGGATCGGGCTGCAGGCGCTGGGCGCGCTCGTAGTTGTAGCGCGCGTCCCAGTGCCGCGGCTCGGCGCGCAGCACCTCGCGGTAGCCCTGCTTGGCCAGCTCGATCAGCGCGACCGCCTGGCCGGCGCCGTCGGCGTCGCGCAGCCGCTGGGCCTCGCGCATCAGCAGATTGGCGTTGTTGTAGCGGGCCGTGACGCCGAGGTGGCGGTCGGTGTAGAGCGTGCGGTACAGCGCCAGCGCACCCTCGAAGTCGCCGGCCGCGGCCAGCTCGCGGGCGCGCGCGAAGCGCAGCGTCGGCGCGGCCAGCGTCTGCTCGACCGGCAGCGCCGCGACGCCGCCGGCCGCCGCGAGCGCGTCGTCGCGCCCGAGGCGCCACCACTGCCAGCCGGCCGCCGCCGCCACGGCCAGGCTCAGCGCCAGCAGCGCGAACAGCGTGCGCAGCCGCGTGCGCGGCGCCAGCAGGATGTGCTTCAGCGCCATGTGCGGATCTCCGTCAGCTTGGCGACCAGCAGCGTCAGCACCAGTGCCAGCGCCGCGCCCCAGGCCCAGCGCGCGAGGTCGCGGCGCGGCACGATGTCGCGGTAGCTGATCGGCAGGTTCTCGAGCCGCCCGACGTCGGCCAGCGCGCGCTTGAGCGCTTCCGGGTCCTCGGCCTCGTAGGCGCGGTAGGGCACGCCGATGCCGCCGAGGAAGCGGTGCAGGAAGTACTCGGGCGCGGTCTCGCCGTTGGCCATCGCGGCCTCCTCGGCGCGCAGGCCGGGGCTGCGGTGCGAGCGGATGTAGATCCAGTAGATGCCGACGCGGTACTCGCGCGCCAGCTTCGCGATGTTGTCGCGCCGCTCGGGCTCGATCACGTCGCCGCCGTCGGACACCAGCATCACGATGCGCGAACCGGTGTAGGGCCGGTCGCGGAACAGGTCGAGCGCGTCGAGCATCGCCAGCCCGATGTCGGTCTCGGCCAGCCCGCGGCCGATCTTGCCGGCGGCGATCGAGGCCTGCACCGCCGCCGGCTTCTGGCTGAAGCCCATCACGCGGATCGGCAGCGTGGTGAAGGTCTCCATCGCGAAGCGGTCGGCACCGCGCTGCGCCGCGAAGCCGGCGAGCATCTCGCGCGCGACCTGCTGCTTGGTCTGGCGACTCTTGTCCGCCGCCTCGCGGCCGGTCTGGTAGCTCAGCAGCGACGGCTGCTGGTGGCGCGCCGCGCCGGTCACGAAGGGCTGATCCATGCTGCGGCTGCGGTCGACCAGCATCACGATCTCGGCACCCTGCCCGACCTGCTCGACCTCGTAGGCCGGCCGGTACCAGCCGGCCGCGCCGACGACCAGCGCGGCGACGGCCAGCGAGGCGATGGCGCGCAGCCCGACGTCGAGCAGATCGGAGGCGCGATCCGGCGGCAGCAGCTCGCCCCAGGACCACACCAAGGCCTCGCGCGGCCGCTGCCACCAGGGCAGCAGCGCGAGCGGCAGCGCGAGCAGCAGCCAGGGATGGTCGAAGCTGGCGAGCGGGTTCATATCAGTTGCTCCACCGCGCTGCGCGCGACCCGCGGCGCATGAACCCGTCTGCCGAGCAGCCGCCGCGGACCGGCTTTGCCGGGCCGCCAGCGGCGCCCCCTGGAGGGGGAGCGGCGAAGCCGCAACGGGGGTGGTTCATGTCAGGCCGTGCCGCGCTCGGCGTCGCGCAGCGCGCGGGCGAGGTCGAGCAGCCAGCGCTGGTCGCCGGCCGGTGCCGCCGCGAAGAAGGCGCTGCGCGAGCGCTCGAAGAAGCGCAGCAGGTCCTCGCGCAGCGGCGCGTAGCGCGGTGCCGCCGCGATGAAGCCCTCGACCCCTTCGGCGAACAGCACATGGCCGGCGCTCGCGTTCAGCGCCGCATGCAGGCGACGGGCGATGGCCGCGCAGGCGGCGGCCTCCTCGCCCAGCGCGCCGCGGCGGCGCGCGGCCTGCAGCTCGCGCCAGGCCACCCCGAACGGCCGGTGCCGACGCCCCCACCACGGCAGGCCGAAGTAGACGACCGCGAGCCAGCCGCCGATCAGTATTGCCACGGCAGCACCCGCCAGCACAAGCCGGCGCAGCCCGGCCGTGTCGGCCGCGGGCGGCGGCAGGTCGGGTCGCAGTTCGCCCAGGCCATGCCGCGGCGACGCGGCCTCGGGCCCGACCGGCGACACCGCCAGTGGCCAGGGATCGACGCGCAGCGCCTGGTGGCGATCACCACCCTCGAAGCGCAGCTCGAGCGTCGGCAGGTCGACGATGCGCGGCGCCACCGGCGCGGCGAAGACCTGGAACACGAAATCGAGCCGCACGCGCGTGCCGCCGGGGATGCCGCGCTCGCTGCGCGACAGCGCCCGCAGGTCCAGCGCCGCGCTGATGCGGCCGGGCGTCGGCAGCGAGTCGGCGTCGAGCCTCAATCCGTCGGGCACGTCGACGTGCACGACGCGCGTGGCGATGTCGCCGACCTGGTAGCCGAAGGCGCGCGGCTCCTCGGTCGTCGCCCGCAGGTCGACCTGCGCGAGCGCGGAGGTCAGCGTCGCGGCCAGGGCCGGGGCGAGGAGCCGCTTCATCGGTGCTTCATCGATGGAAATGCGCCGTCACGGCATCGGCGTCGAAGCCGTCGACGAGCCGCAGCGGCCGCAGCCGGTGGCGGCGGAACAGCGCGTCGAGCGCGTCCTGGCGCGCCTCGATGCGCTCGACCCAGCGCGCCCGCAGCGCCGGCCGCAGCCACAACAGCCGCTGGCGGCCGCTCTCGGCGTCGGCCAGCGGCGCGAGGCCGCTGCGCGCCGGCGGCGGCTCGAACTCGCCGCGGTCCCACAGCAGTACCGGGACGATCTCGTGCATGGACAGCGAGTCGAGCACGCGGTCGAGCTGGTCGAGCGGCAGGTGGAAGTCCGACAGCAGGAACACCAGCGAGCGCTGCCGCCGCAGCATGCGGTGCGCGTCGGCCAGGCCGATCGCGCTGCGGCCGGTCGGCACGAAGCCGCGCAGCCGCTGCGCGAGCTGGCTGCCGGCGCCGCGGCTGCGCACCGGCGGCTGCACCCAGTCGGGGCGCACGCGTTCGTCGCAGCCGACGAAGCCGAAGGGGTCGCCGGTGCGCCAGGCCGACCAGGCCAGCGATTCGGTGAAGTCGGCCAGCACGTCGAGCCGCCGCCGCTCGCCCACGTAGCCCATCGACGCCGACAGGTCGGCCACCGCGTAGACGGGGATCGCCTTGCGCTCGCTCGCCAGCCGCACCAGCCACTGGCCGAGCGGGTCGCGCAGGCTGGCCAGCAGGTCGAGCCGGCGCGCGTCCGGCGCATGGGTCAGCGGCACGTGGCTGCGGAACTCGTGGCCGCTGTCGCCGCGGCGGCTGCGGTGGTGGCCGGGGAACTGACCGAGCGCCGGCTGGCCGCTGCGGTAGTAGAACTCTCTCATGGCCGGGTCACGGTGCCGCCACGTGGTCGAGGATGCCGCGGATCAGCACGTCGACGATCTCGCCGCGCCGCAGCTCGTAGACCGGCTGCAGGCACAGGCGGTGCGCGATGGTCTCGACGAACACCGCGCGGATGTCCTCGGGCGTCGCGTAATCGCGGCCGTCGAGCCAGGCGGTCACGCGCGCCGCGCGCATCAGCTGGCCCATGCCACGCGGGCTGGCGCCGGCCAGGATCACGTCGCCGGCACGCGCGTCGTGCAGGTCCAGGCCGTCGAGGCGGATGCCGAACTCGTCGGGCGCCGCGGTCGCGCGCCACAGGGCCAGCGCGTAGTCCTGCAGCGCCGGTGCGGCCTGCACGCCGCGCTGGATGGCCCCCGACACGGCTCCCAGTTCCTCGTAGGGCAGCACCGCCTCGGGCAGCGAGGCGATCAGCGCGTCGGTGTCGTGGAAGCGCGGGTCGAACATCAGCGCGCGGCGGTCGGCGGCCGCGGTCGGCGCGTCGATGGTGATCTCCATCATGAAGCGGTCGCGCGCCGCGGCCGAGATCTCGAAGGTCTCCTCGCGCTCGACGCGGTTGCGGTCGGCGAACACCAGCAGGTGCGGCAGCTTGAGTTCGCGGTTGAAGGCGGTCAGGCTGCGCTCGGCCATCGCGCGCAGCAGCAGCGCATGCACCTGCGGGCGGGCACGGTTGATCTCGTTGAAGAAGAACAGCGCGAGCCGCTCGCCATGCTCGGTCAGCGGGCCCGGATCCACCGCCGGGCGGCCGTCGGCGCCGATGTGGGTGTGATAGATCAGGTCGTTGGGCATCAGGTCGATCGTGCCCTCGGCGCGCGAGAAGGCGCCGCCGATCAGCCGCGCGAAGGCGCGCAGCAGCGTGGTCTTGCCGACGCCGACGTCGCCCTGCAGCAGCACATGGCCGCGGGCGAACACCGCGGTGTTGACCAGGCGGATCACGCGCGGCTGGCCGATCATCACCTGCGCGGCCTGGGTCTCGAGTTCGAGGGCGCGGCGGCGCCAGTCGGCCAGCAGCACGTCTTGTCGGTCCATGGGCATCGACTCTCGTGTCAAAGGTTCATGCTCGGCCGAAGCGGCAGCCAGCGTCAACCGCGGGGAAGTCCCGTCAGTGTGCCGCGACGGAACAGTGCATGCCTCAGACCTCCAGCGCGGTGGTCTTCTTCACCGTGCGCAGCACCAGCATCGAATTCGAGCGCAGCACGCCGGGCAGGCGCATCAGCACGTCGGTGTGGAAGCGCTCCAGGTCCGCCGCGTCGTTGTAGGTGAAGCGGATCAGGTAGTCGTTGGTGCCGGCGACGTAGTAGCAGTCGAGGATGGACGGCATGTCGAGCACGGTGCCCTCGAAGGCCTCGATGGCCTGCTTGGTCAGCCGCTCCAGGTTGACGATGGTGTAGCTGGTACCGGGCTGGCCCACCGCCTTCGGGTCGACCAGCGCCACGTAGCGCGCAATGACCCGGTTGTCCTCCAGTCGCTTGACGCGCCGCAGACAGGCCGAGGGCGACAGGTGGATGCGTTGCGCGAGGTCCTGATTCGAGACCCGGCCGTCGATCTGCAGCTCGCGCAGGATGGCTCGGTCTATGGTGTCCAACGGCGCATCAGATTGCATGAATAACAACCTCATTGGCAGAAAATTCGAATGATCGACTAGTCTATCGAATCTGGTTCGAATGTCGCGGGTTCGCCCCGGTCGATTGCGCAATCCGATTGCGCGGCCGGCAGCCTAGACTGAACCCTTCGAGACGCCACCTGCACAAGGTGTCGTTGAGGGCTACGGGGCCCGCCGCTTACCGGCGGCGGGCATCACGGGCCCGGGAGCCTGAGCGATGACGACCGACCTCGACGCGTACTGGATGCCCTTCACGGCCAACCGGCAGTTCAAGAAGTCGCCGCGCCTGATCGCCAAGGCCGACGGCATGCACTTCTGGACCCCGGAGGGCCGCGAGGTGCTCGACGGCATCGCCGGCCTGTGGTGCGTCAACGCCGGTCACAACCGGCCGAAGATCGTCGCGGCGATCCAGCGCCAGGCCGCCGAACTCGACTTCGCGCCGCCCTTCAACATGGCCCACCCGAAGGCCTTCGAACTGGCCGGGCGGCTGGCCGGGATCGCGCCCGCGGGGCTGGGCAAGGTCTTCTATACCAACTCGGGCTCCGAGTCGGTCGACACCGCGCTGAAGATGGCGCTGGCCTACCACCGCGTGCGCGGCGAGGGCTCGCGCACCCGGCTGATCGGCCGCGAGCGCGGCTACCACGGCGTCAACTTCGGCGGCATTTCGGTCGGCGGCATGGTCGCCAACCGCAAGATGTTCGGTCCCCTGCTGGCCGGGGTCGATCACATCCGCCATACCCACGATCCCCGCAACGCCTACTCGGTCGGGCAGCCGGCCCACGGTGCGGAGCTGGCCGACGACCTCGAGCGCCTGGTGGCGCTGCACGACGCGAGCACGATCGCCGCGGTGATCGTCGAGCCGGTCGCCGGCTCGACCGGCGTGCTGGTCCCGCCCCAGGGCTATCTGCAGCGGCTGCGCGAGATCTGCGACCGCCACGGCATCCTGCTGATCTTCGACGAGGTCATCACCGGCTTCGGCCGCACCGGCGCGCCCTTCGCGGCACAGCGCTTCGGCGTCACGCCCGACCTGATGACGGTGGCCAAGGGCCTGACTAACGGCTGCGTGCCGATGGGCGCGGTGTTCGCCACGCCGGCGATCCACGACACCTTCATGCAGGGCCCGGAGCACCTGATCGAGTTCTTCCACGGCTACACCTACTCGGGCCACCCGCTGGCCTGCGCCGCGGCCCTCGGCACGCTCGACACCTATGCCGACGAGGGCCTGCTGACCCGCGGCGCCGAGCTGGAAGGCTATTTCGCCGACGCGCTGCACGGCCTGAAGGGGCTGCCGCACGTGATCGACATCCGCAACCTCGGCCTGGTCGGCGGCATCGAGCTGCAGCCGATCGAGGGCCAGCCCGCCCAGCGCGCCTTCGACATCTTCCTGGACTGCTGGGAGCGCGGCGTGCTGATCCGCACCACCGGCGACACGATCGCGCTGTCGCCGCCGCTGATCATCGGCAGGCGTCACATCGACCAGCTCGTCGGCACGATCGCCGACGCGCTCAAGCGCGCTGCGTAAGCACCGGGCATAGACAACGAGGGCACTGCCTAGCGCATACCGTATGAACCTCCTTCGCGCCGACCAGGACCTGACGCGGGATTCCTACTACCGGGCCACCGCGCCCCGTGGTGACCGCTGGCCCGTCCTGCAGGAACACCTGGACGCCGACGTCGCCATCGTCGGCGGCGGGCTGGCCGGGCTGTCGGCCGCGATCGAGCTGGCCGACAGGGGCTTCTCGGTCGTGCTGCTGGAAGCGCGCGAAGTGGGCTCCGGCGCCTCGGGCCGCAACGGCGGCCAGGCGATCCACGGCCTGGCCTGCGACCAGGGCGAGATCGAGGCCCAGCTCGGGCTCGAGGCCTCGAAACGCGTCTGGGCGATGTCGATCGAGGCGCTGGACCTGATCCGCGAGCGCTGCACGCGCTTCGCGATCGATTGCGACTGGCGCGACGGCTGGCTGGGCCTGGCCGTCAACGCCCGCCGCGCCGCCGAGCTGCGCACATGGCAGGAGCGCATGGCGACGGTCTACGGCTATGCGACCGACTGGATCGCCCCCGCCGACATCGGCCGCTGGATCGCCAGCCCGCGCTTCCACAGCGGTCTGCACGACGCGCGCTCCGGCCATCTGCACCCGCTGAAGTACAGCCTTGGGCTCGCGCGGGCGGCGCGATCGCTGGGCGTGAGGCTGTTCGAGGGCTCGGCCGTGACCGCGCTGGCGCCGGCCGCCGCGCCCGGCACCTCGAGCGTGCTGCGCACCGCCGCAGGCAGCGTGCGCGCCCGCCAGGTGCTGCTGGCCGGCAACGTCTACCTGCACGAGTTCGCGCCGGCACTCGCGCCGCAGCTCAACACGCGGATCATGCCGGTCGGCACCTACATCGTCTGCTCGGAACGGCTCGAGCCCGGCGTCGCGGCCACGCTGATCCCCTCGCGCGCGGCGGTCTGCGATACCAACTTCGTGCTCGACTACTTCCGCCCGACCGCCGACGACCGCCTGCTCTACGGCGGCCGCGTCAGCTACAGCACCGTGACGCCGATGAACCTGGCGGCCAGCATGCACAAGCGCATGGCGCTGACCTTCCCGCAGCTGACCGACACCCGGGTCGAGTACGCCTGGGGCGGCTTCGTCGACATTTCGATGAACCGCGCGCCCGACTTCGGCCGGCTGCCGGCACGGGCCGGGGCGGCGTCGAACGTCTACTACCTGCAGGGCTTCTCCGGCCACGGGCTGGCGCTGACCGGCCTGGCTGGCAAGCTGGTGGCCGAGGCGATGGCCGGCGACGCCTCGCGCTTCGACACCTTCGCGCGCCTGAGGCACCGCCCCTTCCCCGGCGGGCGGCTGCTGCGCACGCCGGCGCTGGTGCTGGGGATGGCCTACTACCGGCTGAGGGACGTACTGTGAGTCCCGTGCTGAAGCCCATGTGCACCGAATCGAGGCCGCTGCCGGCCGCGGACCGCGCGCTTCGTGGCATGGCGCTTGCACGCTCACCGTTCGCCGGCTCAGCCACCGCTGAGCCGGAATCCAGGACCGCCCACCCGGCGATCACCGCATGAACCGCCCCGAGACCCTCCCGCTGCCGCAACGGCCCGTGGTGCTGGTGCCGGCCTGCAACCGCATGGTCGGGCATCACCCCTTCCACATCGTCGGGCAGAAGTACGTCGACGCGGTCCGGCTGGCCGGCTGTCTGCCGCTGGTGGTGCCGGCGGCGCGCGGGCACGAGGTCGACGAGCTGCTGGCGCTGGCCGACGGCGTGTTCCTGACCGGCTCGCCCAGCAACGTGCACCCGCGCCACTTCGACGAGGTGGTGCACGACACCACCCTGCCGCTCGACCCGGTGCGCGACGACTGGACGCTGCCGCTGGTGCCGCGCGTGCTGGAGCTCGGCATCCCGCTGTTCGCGATCTGCCGCGGCTTCCAGGAGACCAACGTTGCCCTCGGCGGTTCGCTGCACCAGGCGGTGCAGGAGCAGCCCGGCCTGCTGGACCACCGCAGCGACGACCAGCAGTCGATCGACATCCAGTACGGCCCGGCTCACCCCGTCAAGGTCGTGCCCGGCGGCCTGCTCGAGACCCTGCTCGGCGAGAGCGAGTTCAAGGTCAACAGCCTGCACGGCCAGGGCGTCAAGCGGCTGGCCGAGCGGCTGCGCGCCGAGGCGCTGGCGCCGGACGGCGTGATCGAGGCCTTCACCGCGCCGGCCGCGCCGGGCTTCAATCTCGGCGTGCAGTGGCACCCCGAATGGCAGGCGCGCGACAACCCGGTGTCGATGAAGCTGCTGCGCGCCTTCGGCGACGCCTGCCGCGCCTATCGAGAAGTGAACCGAGAGACGGCCCGGGAGCGCCCCCGCGTCCCCTAGGTCCCTGCCCCCGATGCCCCCGCGCGCCGCGTCGTCCGCAAGAGCGCGCAGCAGAACAGACAGGTGACTCATGGTGGTCCGAGACAATTTCACATTCAGCGAGCTCGAACAGTGGCTCGACGAGAAGCGCGTGACCGAGATCGAGTGCCTGGTGCCCGACCTCACCGGCGTGGCGCGCGGCAAGATCCTGCCCCGCAAGAAGTTCACCGAGGACCGCGGCATGCGGCTTCCCGAGGCGGTGGTCGCGATGGGCGTGACCGGCGAATTCCCCGAGGAGGGGCCCTACTACGACGTGATCAGCCCGACCGACCAGGACATGCACCTGCGGCCGGACCCGAGCACCGTCCGCATCGTCCCCTGGGCGACCGACCCCACCGCGCAGGTGATCCACGACTGCTTCGACCGCGACGGCAAGCTGGTGCCCTTCGCGCCGCGCTCGGTGCTGCGCCGGGTGTGCGACCTCTACGACGCCGAGGGCTGGGACCCGGTGGTCGCGCCCGAGCTGGAGTTCTACCTGGTCGCGCGCAACACCGACCCCGACGTGCCGCTGAAGGCGCCGATCGGCCGCAGCGGCCGCAGCGAGACCTCGCGCCAGGCCTATTCGATCGACGCGGTCAACGAGTTCGACCCCTTGTTCGAGGACGTCTACGACTACTGCGAGAAGATGGAGCTCAACGTCGACACGCTGATCCACGAGATCGGTGCCGGCCAGATGGAGATCAACTTCTTCCACGCCCACCCGCTGGGGCTGGCGGACGAGGTGTTCTTCTTCAAGCGCACGCTGCGCGAGGCGG
The DNA here is from genome assembly GCA_035476815.1 of Methylibium sp. Taxonomy (GTDB): domain Bacteria; phylum Pseudomonadota; class Gammaproteobacteria; order Burkholderiales; family Burkholderiaceae_C; genus Methylibium. The sequence goes on along the minus strand of DATILD010000021.1, from coordinate 63,334 downwards.
CGATGCGCCACGACATGTTCGCCACCTTCATGGCCAAGCCGATCGCCGGCGAGCCGGGCAGCGCGATGCACGTGCACCAGAGCGTGGTCAGCAAGGCCACCGGCAAGAACATCTTCAGCAACGAGGACGGCAGCCCGAGCAAGGAGTTCTTCTGGTACATCGGCGGCCTGCAGAAGTACGTGCCGGCGGCGATGGCGCTGTTCGCGCCCTACGTCAACAGCTACCGCCGGCTGGTGCGCAGCAACGCCGCGCCGATCAACATCCAGTGGGGTACCGACAACCGCACCGTCGGCATCCGCTCGCCGGTCGCCACCGCGGCGGCGCGCCGCATCGAGAACCGCGTGATCGGCGCCGACGCCAACCCCTACGCGGCGCTGGCCGCGACGCTCGCCTGCGGCTACCTCGGCATCAAGCACCGCATCGAGCCGACGCCCGAGTGCAAGGGCGACGCCTACCTCGGCGACTTCCAGCTGCCGCGCAGCCTGGGCGAGGCGCTCGCGCTGCTGCGCGCCGAGAAGGAGCTGGCGCGGGTGCTGGGCGAGTCCTTCGTCACCGTCTACACCGAAGTCAAGGAGATCGAGTACGCCGAGTTCATGAAGGTCATCTCGCCGTGGGAGCGGGAGCACCTGCTCCTGCATGTATGACGATCACCCCCGTTGCGGCTTCGCCGCTCCCCCTCGAGGGGGCGACGCCAGTGGCCCGGCAGAGCCGGATCCACGGCGTCCGCTTGGCTAACACAACCGACTCGCAAGCCATGACCCGTACGACCACCGAGTGGCAGCGCGCCGACGCCGCCCATTTCCTGCACCCCTTCACCGACTTCGCCGCGCTCGCCAAGAAGGGCGCCCGCATCATCGAGAGCGCCGACAACATCTACCTGCGCGACAGCGAGGGCCAGCGGATCCTCGACGCGATGAGCGGCCTGTGGTGCGTCAACGTCGGCTACGGCCGGCAGGAGCTGGTCGATGCCGCCACGGCGCAGATGAAGCAGCTGCCCTTCTACAACGCCTTCTTCCAGACCGCAACAAAGCCGGCGATCGAGCTGGCCGAGCTGCTGGCCGAGGTCACGCCGCCGCAGTTCCAGCATGTGTTCTTCTCGGGCTCGGGCTCCGAGGGCAACGACACCATCGTGCGCATGGTGCGGCGCTACTGGGACGTGCTCGGCCAGCCCGAGCGCAAGGTGATCATCGGCCGCTGGAACGGCTACCACGGTTCGACGATGGCCGGCGCCTCGCTCGGCGGCATGAGCGGCATGCACGCCCAGGGCGGACTGCCGATCCCCGACATCACCCACATCCAGCAGCCCTTCTGGTACGAGCTGGGCCGCCCCGAGGGCCTGTCGCGCGACGAATTCGGCAGGCTCGCGGCCGGCTGGCTGGAACAGAAGATCCTCGAGGTCGGCCCCGAGCGCGTGGCCGCCTTCATCGGCGAGCCGATCCAGGGCGCCGGCGGCGTGATCATCCCGCCCGACAGCTACTGGCCGGCGGTGCAGGCGATCTGCGACAAGTACGCAATCCTGCTGATCTCCGACGAGGTGATCTGCGGCTTCGGCCGCACCGGTCAATGGTGGGGCTGCGAAACCATGGGCAGCCGGCCCGACCTGATGACCTTCGCCAAGGGCGTGACCTCGGGCTACGTGCCGCTCGGCGGCGTGATGGTCGGCGAGCGCGTCGCCAGGGTGCTGATCGACCAGGGCGGCGAGTTCAACCACGGCTACACCTACAGCGGCCACCCGGTGGCCTGCGCGGTGGCGCTGGCCAACATCCGGCTGATCCAGCGCGAGCGCCTGGTCGAGAAGGTCCGCGAGGACACCGGCCCCTATCTGGCCGAGCAGTTCGCGACGCTGAAGGCCCACCCGCTGGTCGGCGACGCCGAGACGCGCGGCCTGATGGGCGCCGTGCAGCTGGTCAAGGACAAGGAGCGCGGCACGGCCTTTGCCCCCGAGCTCGAGGTCGGCATGGTCTGCCGCGGTCACTGCTTCGGCAACGGTCTGATCATGCGCGCGGTCGGCGACCGCATGATCATCGCGCCGCCGCTGGTGATCACGCGGGCCCAGATCGACGAGATGTTGGCCCTGATCCGCCGCTGCCTGGACCTGACCTGGACCGACGTCCGGGCCCGGGGCTGGGTCTGAGCGGTCGTCCGACGGTCGAGCCGAGCGTCAGCGCCCTGCGTCCCTTCCCCTGTTTCTGTCACACCACGGAGGTTCTCCCATCATGAAGCTGCTCCCAGTCGGTTCGTTGAGTGTCCTGGCCTTCACCGCGCTCGCCCTCACGTCCGCGGGGGCCTTCGCGCAGGAGGAGAAGGTCCTCAACGTCTACAACTGGTCCGACTACATCGCCGAGGACACGCTGGCCACCTTCGAGAAGGAGACCGGCATCAAGGTCCGCTACGACAACTTCGACAACAACGAGATCGTCCACGCCAAGCTGGTGGCGGGCAAGACCGGCTACGACGTCGTGGTGCCCTCGTCCTACTGGGCCAAGCTGCAGGCCGACGGCGGCCTGCTGATGAAGATCGACAAGAGCAAGCTGTCCAACTACAAGTACCTCGACCCGTCGCTGCAGGCGCAGCTTGCCAAGCTCGATCCGGGCAACCAGTACCAGGTCAACTGGCTGTGGGGCTACACGACCGTCGGCATCAACGTCGACAAGGTCAAGGCCGCGCTCGGCTCGACGCCGATGCCCGACAACGCCTGGGACCTGGTGTTCAAGCCCGAGTACATCGCCAAGCTCAAGAGCTGCGGCGTCAGCTTCCTCGACTCCGCCACCGAGGTCATCCCCGCCGCGCTGCACTACCTGGGCAAGCCGGCCTACAGCCGCAGCCAGGCCGACTACGCCGGTGTCACGCCGCTGCTCAAGAGCATCCGCCCCTACGTGACGCTGTTCAGCTCCTCGGGCTACATCAACGACATGGCCAACGGCTCGATCTGCGTCGCGCTCGGCTGGTCGGGCGACATCAACATCGCCCGCCAGCGCGCCATCGACGGCAAGACCGGCCAGAAGATCGAGGCGCTGATCCCGAAGACCGGCGGCGTGCTGTTCTTCGACGTGATGGTGATCCCGGCCGATGCACCCCACCCCGACAACGCCCACAAGTTCATCGACTTCATCATGCGCCCCGAGGTGCACGCGAGCCTGACCAACAAGGTCTTCTACGCGAACCCGAACAAGGAGTCGAAGAAGTTCATCAAGCCCGAGGTCGCGGCGAACCCGACGGTGTTCCCGAGCGACGCCGACATGGCCAAGATGGCCGCGCCGGACGCGATCAACAACGACCTGCGCCGCACGATGACGCGCATGTACACCTCGTTCAAGACCGGGCTGTGATGGCTCCCCCCCGTTGCGCCTTCGGCGCTCCCCCCCAGGGGGGCGCCGCTGGCGGACCGGCGGAGCCGGATCCGCGGCGGCTGCTTGCCAATGCCGCACTCACCGTTTCGACCGAAGCATGACAGTCGCTTATCTGCAGATCGAGGACGTGGTGAAGGACTTCGGCGGCGGCGCCGTCGCGGTCAACCATGTGTCGATCGACATCGCCAAGGGCGAGATCTTCGCGCTGCTCGGCTCGTCCGGCTGCGGCAAGACCACGCTGCTGCGCATGCTGGCCGGCTTCGAGACGCCGACCTCCGGGCGCATCGTGCTGGCCGGCCAGGACCTCGCGGGCCTCGCGCCCTACGAGCGGCCGATCAACATGATGTTCCAGTCCTACGCGCTGTTCCCGCATCTCTCGGTCTGGGACAACATCGCCTTCGGGCTGCGGCGCGACGCGATGCCGGCGGACAAGGTGGCCGAGCGTGTCGAGGCCATGCTCAAGCTGGTGCAGCTCGGCAAGTACGCCAAGCGCAAGCCGCACCAGCTCTCCGGCGGCCAGCAGCAGCGCGTGGCGCTGGGGCGCAGCCTGGCCAAGCGACCGCAGCTGCTGCTGCTCGACGAGCCGCTGGGCGCGCTCGACAAGAAGCTGCGCGAGGAGACCCAGCTCGAGCTGGTCAACATCATCGAGGAAGTCGGCGTCACCTGCGTGATGGTGACCCACGACCAGGAGGAGGCGATGACCATGGCCTCGCGCATCGCGGTAATGAGCGAGGGCAAGGTGCTGCAGGTCGGCGCACCGGGCGACATCTACGAGACGCCGGCCAACCGCTTCGTCGCCGACTTCATCGGCAACGTGAACCTGATGGACGGCACGCTGGTCGAGGACCAGCCCGACCATGTCGTCGTGCGCTGCAACGACTGCAGCCACTGGGTCGGCCATGGCATCACCGGCACCGAGGGCATGGCGGTCAGCGTCGCGGTGCGGCCCGAGAAGATCCGGCTCGGCCGCGAGGCGTCGGGTGGCGAGCATGCGCCACACAACCGCGTGCAGGGCACGGTCAAGGACCTGTCCTACTTCGGCAGCTTCACCGTCTACCACCTGGCGCTGCCGAGCGGGCAGGTCATCAAGATCAGCCAGAGCAACGTCGACCGCCACCGCGGCGACGCGCTGACCTGGGGCGACACCGCCTGGGCGAGCTGGACGCCCGGCTCGCAGGTCGTGCTGACGCAGTGACGGACCGCCCGCAGCGATGACCGCAACGCTTTCCCCCCTCGCCCGCGCGGCGCGACCCGGTGCGCCGAAGGCGTCGCGCGCGCCGTCCTGGTGGCGCGGCCGCAGCGCGGTGATCGGCCTCCCCTACCTGTGGCTGCTGCTGTTTTTCCTCGCGCCCTTCCTGATCGTCGTGAAGATCAGCGTCTCCGAGATGGAGACCGTGCACTTCAAGGACGTGCTGACCTATGTCGACGGCGCGCTGCAGCTCACCGTCAAGCTCGGCAACTACCTCTACATCCTCGACGACGACCTGTACTTCGCGACCTACCTCGCGAGCCTGAAGTACGCCGCGGTGACGACATTGCTGTGCCTCGCGATCGGCTACCCCTTTGCCTACTTCATGGCACGCGCGCCGAAGACGCTGCAGCCGGCGCTGCTGATGGCGGTGATGCTGCCGTTCTGGACCTCCTTCCTGCTGCGCGTCTACGCCTGGAAGGGCCTGCTCGGCGAGAACGGCTGGGTCGCCAACGCCCTCGAGGGGCTGGGCGTCGATCACCTGCTGCTCGGCCTGGGCCTGATCGCGGCCGAGGGCAAGTTCATGAACACGCCCTTCTCGCTGGTGCTGGGCATGGTCTACACCTACCTGCCCTTCATGATCCTGCCGCTGTACGCCAACTTGTCGAAGATGGACCTGCACCTGCTCGAGGCGGCCCAGGACCTCGGCGCGACGCCGGCCGTGGCGTTCTGGAAGATCACGGTGCCGCTGTCGAAGGCCGGGATCATCGCCGGCTCGATGCTGGTCTTCATCCCCTGCATCGGCGAGTTCGTGATCCCGGAGCTGCTGGGCGGCCCGCAGACGCTGATGATCGGCCGCGTGCTGTGGGACGAGTTCTTCAGCAACAACGACTGGCCGATGGCCTCGAGCGTCGCCGTGGTGATGATCCTGCTGATCATCGTGCCGCTGGCGCTGTTCAACCGCTACCAGGCGCAGGCGCAGGAGAAGCGGGCATGAGGCGGCAGCCGATGCGACCGCGGGCCGCCGCGCCGGGCCGCCCCAAGCAAGGCCCGCCCCTCGCGGAGGGTCGCGCGCCGTACTCGGCGGGCGGGGTGTCGTCATGACTCGTCGCACCCTGTTCGGGCCTGCCTTCACGCGCCAGTTCGCGCGCGGCTGGCTGGCCGCGGCCTACGCCTTCCTCTACCTGCCGATCGTCGCGCTGGTCATCTACTCGTTCAACGATTCGCCGCTGCCCAGCGTGTGGGCCGGCGTCACCTTGAAGTGGTACGGCGCGCTCGCCAACGACCGCGAGATGCTCGCCGGGCTGTGGCTGAGCCTGAAGATCGCCTTCTTCACCGCCTGCGGCTCGGTGGTACTGGGCACGCTGGCGGCCTTCGCGCTGGTCAAGTACACGCGCTTTCCCGGCCGCACGCTGTTCGGCGGCATGGTCAGCGCGCCGCTGGTGATGCCCGAGGTCATCGTCGGCCTGTCGCTGCTGCTGTTCCTGGTGTCGGTGCAGCGCGCGACTCAGTCGGCCTTCGGCTGGGGCTTCCCCGAGCGCGGCATGCTGACCATCTGGCTCGGCCACCTGCTGCTGGGCATGGCCTACGCCACGGTGGTGGTGCAGGCCCGGCTGCGCGACCTGAACCCGCAGCTCGAGGAGGCCGCGATGGACCTCGGCGCGCGCCCCCACGAGGTGTTCGCGCTGGTCACGCTGCCGATGATCGCGCAGTCGCTGGTGTCGGCCTGGCTGCTGACCTTCACGATCTCGCTCGACGACGTGGTGCTGTCGGCCTTCCTCTCGGGCCCCGGCGCCACGACGATGCCGCTGGTCATCTTCTCGCGCGCCCGGCTGGGCATGAACCCGAGCGTCAACGCGATGGCCACGGTCGTGATCGTCGTCGTCGCGATCGGCGTGCTCGCCGCGAGCTGGCTGATCGCCCGTGCCGAGCGCCAGCGCGCCCTCGCGCTCGCCCAGGCCGCGCGCGGCGGCTGAACCCGATACCCCCGTCAGAGCGGAACCCACTTCAAGAGAGGAGCCCACCACATGAAGAGCTGGAAGTTCACCCCGATCGCCCTGGCCCTGGCCGTCGCCTTCCCGGCGGCGATGGCCCAGAGCAACGCCGAGCTGCTGAAGGCGCTGCAGGACCTGCAGCAGCGCGTCACCGAGCTCGAGGCCAAGCTCAAGGCCGCCGAGAGCAAGCCCGCGGCGGCCGGCGGTGCGCAGTGGGGCATGACGCCCGAGCAGGTGCAGGACTTCAACCGCATCGCCGTCAAGACCGAGGCGATGGAGGACAACGTCGAGATGTGGGGCCTGAAGGGTCTGACGATCTCGGGCTATGCCGATCCGACCTACATCTACAACCGCAACCAGAAGCGCGCGGGCTTCCAGTTCCTCAACTCGCAGGGCGACGGCTATTTCTACGACACCTCCTACATCGGCTCGGCGTCGATCGACTTCACCAAGGAGACCGACAGCGGCACCCGCTGGAAGCTCACGCTGACGCCCAACCGCGGCGTCGGCGAGGTGATTGGCGCCGGCATCGTGCAGGAGGCCACGGTGTCGATCCCGCTGAACAATCTGCAGACGCGGCTGCTGGTCGGCCAGGTGCCGGACTGGTCGGGCTACGAGTACCAGCAGCCGACGCTCAACCCCTTCATCACCCACAACCTGCTGTACGACTTCACGCTGCCCACCGCCTACACCGGTGCCGGCATCGACTACACCCAGGGCAAGTGGTGGCTGCGCGGCATGCTGGCCAACGTGAACGAGCCCAACGGCAAGCAGGGCGAACGCCAGCCGGCGCTGGTCTACCGCGTCGACTACTCGAAGGGCGAGTTCAACGGCTTCGGCTTCGCCGGTCTGCACGGGCGGACCACCAACTACAACCTCTGCCGCGACGACGACTGCACCGAGTTCTTCAAGACCGAGACCCACCTGTTCGAGATCGACGGCTACTTCATCCGCGGCGACTGGACGGTGCAGGGCCAGCTCAGCTACGGCACGCAGAAGGAGGCCGGGATCGTCCCCGACGCCGACGGCAACTTCAAGAAGGCCGAGTGGTGGGGAGCCTCGGCGCTGGCCGGCTACCTGATCACGCCGCGGCTGCAGGCGCTGATGCGGGCCGACTACATCAAGAACGACAAGAACGGCGGCGGCCTGCTGACCTACACAGGCTACTGGGATGCCTTCGGCGTCGACGGCCCCTACGGCGACTACCACAACGGCATCGGCCCCGACCCGCGACTGGGCTGCGAGGACCCGACGGTGGCCGGCTGCGGCAAGGGCGCCGACCGGTATGCGCTGTCCTTCGGCCTGAAGTACGCCTACAACCTGAACACGACCTTCAAGGCCGAGTACCGCTACGACGGCGCCAACCTGCCGGTGTTCGCCGACGTGAAGAACGGCGTGTTCAAGAAGAACAACCACCTGTTCGGCGCCGCCGTGGTGGTGAGCTTCTGACCCGAGGCGCCGGCAGATCCGTCCCGCCGGCGCGGGCCCACAAGCCCCTATGCCCACTGTCATTGCACGCCGCGGCTACAAGCACAGAACCCGGCGCGCCGGGCGCGGTTCGCCTGCACCCGGGCGATCCGCGCCGATTCTGAAGGAGGTCCCATGAGCACGACGTCCACCCCGATCGACTGGCGCGAACGCGCCGCCGCGCTCAGGCCCGACGGCCATGCCGTCATCGGCGGCGAGCGCCGCACCGCGGCCGCACTGTTCGACAAGCGCTCGCCGATCGACGGCCGCCTGCTCGGCGCCGTGGCCCGCGGCCAGGCGGCCGACATCGACGCCGCCGTCAAGAGCGCCCGCGCCGCCTTCGAGGACGGCCGCTGGGCCAAGCGCGCGCCGGCCGCGCGCAAGCGCGTGCTGCTGGCCTTCGCCGAGAAGATCCTTGCAGCCAAGGAAGAGCTCGCGCTGCTCGAGACCCTCGACATGGGCAAGCCGATCCAGTACTCGCTGTCGGTCGACGTGCCCTCGACCGCGCGCACCATCGCCTGGTACGCGGAGGCGGTGGACAAGGTCTACGATGAGATTGCCCCGACGGCAGCGAACGCGCTGGCGCTGATCCAGCGCGAGGCGATGGGCGTGATCGGCGTGATCGTGCCCTGGAACTACCCGATGATCATGGCCGCGTGGAAGCTCGGCCCCGCGCTCGCGGCCGGCAACTCGGTGGTGCTCAAGCCCAGCGAGAAGAGCCCCTACACCGCGCTGCGTCTCGCGGAACTGGCGCTCGAGGCCGGGCTGCCGCCGGGGGTGTTCAACGTCGTGCCCGGCTACGGCCACGAGGCCGGCGAGGCGCTGGCGCTGCACCCGGACGTCGACGCGATCGGCTTCACCGGCTCCACCCGCGTCGGCCGCAAGATGCTCGAGTACGCGGGCCGCAGCAACCTCAAGCGCGTCTACAACGAGCTCGGCGGCAAGAGCGCCTTCCTCGTCTTCCCCGACTTCGACGACCTCGACCGCTGCGCGCAGACGGTCGCCGGCAGCCTGTTCTTCAACCAGGGCGAGAGCTGCAACGCGCCCTCGCGCGTGCTGGTGCACGAGAGCATCGCCGACGACTTCGCGAAGCGCGTCGCCGCCGAGGCGCCCAAGTACCGCCCGGCCGATCCGCTCGATGCGAAGACGGTGATGGGCGCGCTGGTCGACGACGGCCAGCTGCGCACCGTGATGGGCTACATCGACGCCGGCCAGACCGAGGGCGCGACGCTGCTCACCGGCGGCACCCAGGCCCGCGCCGAGACCGGCGGCTACTACGTCGAGCCGACCGTGTTTGCCGGCGTGCGCAACGACATGCGAATCGCCCGTGAGGAGATCTTCGGCCCCGTCATGTCCATCCTCCGCTTCAGCGACGAGGCCGAGGCGATCCGCCTCGCCAACGACTCGCCCTACGGCCTGCAGGCCAGCGTGTGGAGCTCGCATGTCGACCGCGCCCACCGCGTGGCGCGCGCGCTGCGCGCCGGCACCGTGCACGTGAACCAGTACGACGAGGACGACATCACCGTGCCCTTCGGCGGCTACAAGCAGAGCGGCAACGGCCGCGACAAGTCGCTGCATGCCTTCGACAAGGTCACCGAGCTGAAGACGACCTGGCTGAGGATCAACCCATGAACCACTCGCGCAACGAACAGCTGATGGCCCGCAAGGCCGCGGCCACGCCGCGCGGCGTCGGCGTGATGGCGAGCTTCTTCGCCGACCACGCGGAGAACGCGCTGCTGTGGGACGTCGAGGGCCGCCGCTACATCGACTTCGCCGGCGGCATCGCGGTGATGAACACCGGCCACCGCCACCCCAGGATCGTCAAGGCGATCGAGGCCCAGCTCGAGCGCTTCACCCACACCTGCTGGCAGGTCGTGCCCTACGAGGGCTACGTCGCGCTGGCCGAGAAGCTCAACGCGATGACGCCGGGCACGCATGCCAAGAAGACGGCGCTGTTCTCGACCGGCGCCGAGGGCATCGAGAACGCGATCAAGATCGCCCGCTCCTACACCGGCCGCAGCGGCGTCATCGCCTTCGGCGGCGCCTTCCACGGCCGCTCGATGTTCGCGGTGGCGCTGACCGGCAAGGTCCAGCCCTACAAAGCCGGCTTCGGGCCCTTCCCGCCCGAGATCTACCACGCGCCCTTCCCCTGCCACGGCACCGACCTGGCGTCGGTGCAGAAGGCGGTCGAGCACCTGTTCAAGGCCGACATCGACCCGGCCCGCGTCGCCGCCATCGTGTTCGAGCCGGTGCAGGGCGAAGGCGGCTTCAACGTGATCCAGGCCGAGGCCGTGACCTGGCTGCGCGCGCTGTGCGACCAGCATGGCATCGTGCTGATCGCCGACGAGGTGCAGACCGGCTTCGGCCGCACCGGCAAGATGTTCGCGATGGAGCACTTCGACGTCGTGCCCGACCTGATGGTGATCGCCAAGTCGCTGGCGGCCGGCGTGCCGCTGTCGGCCGTCACCGGCAAGGCCGAGATCATGGACGCGCCGGCCCCCGGCGGGCTGGGCGGCACCTATGCCGGCAACCCGCTGGCGATCGCCGCCGCGCATGCGGTGATCGAGGTGATGGCCGACGAGAAGCTGCCCGAGCGCGGCCAGCGCCTGGGCGACGTGCTGAAGGCGCGGCTCGAAGGCCTGCGCGCCACCGTGCCCCAGATCACTGACATACGTGGCCTCGGCGCGATGGTTGCCGCACAGTTCACCGACGCCGACTTCACGAAGCGCGTGCAGGCCGAGGCGCTGCAGCGCGGGCTGATCCTGCTGACCTGCGGCGTCGACGGCAACGTGTTGCGCTTCCTGTTCCCGCTGACCATCGAGGAGCCGGTGTTCGACGAGGCTTTGGCGATCCTCGATCAGTCGCTGAAGGCCGCGCGTGCTTGAGCGTTGGCGCGGCAAAGGCACGCCGGGGCAGGCTTGCGCGCTTCGGCGAGGCGGTCTCCGCTGCGCTCCGACTGCCCTGCGATGCTCGGTTTCATGGCTGCGTCGCGGAACTCGCTCTGCTCACTTCGTTCGCGACGCTCGAACAACCGCAACGAGTCAGTTCACGAAGCACGCTGCGCGTGCCGCCATGAACCCTGCGCTTCTCGGCGCCTCGCAGGCGCGCTCCAGCCTGCCCCGACGCGCCTTTGCCGATGCGGCGTTGGTGTGCGGTCGGTACGCCGCCGATGGTGTCGCGCGGCAGGCGGTGCCCGGCGGGGGCGATTTCTGGGGCGGCGAGGAGCGCAGGTTCGGGGTCGGCGCGCATTGCGCGCCTCGTGAACTGACTCGTCGCGACTGTCTGAGCGCAGTGAGCGTAGCGAACGGAGCGAGTTTCGCGACGCGACCCCGAGCCGAGCACCGCAGCGGAGTCGGCGCAAAGCGCCGACCGCCCCAGCATGAGCCCCTGCCGGGCACCGCCTGCCGCGCCGCGCCACTCGATAGAACGCTCCAATGAACCCCACCGAAGACTTCATCCGCACCTCCCGCGAGTCGCTCGCCGCCCAGGGCGTGCACACGCTGCTGGTGCAGTTCACCGACGTGCACGGCGTCGCCAAGGGCAAGCTGGTGCCGCTGCACCAATTGGAGACCGTCCTCGCCACCGGCGCCGGCTTCGCCGGCCCGTCGATCTGGGGCACGGCGTTGGGCCGCAGCGGCCCGCGCGCCGAGTACTACGCGCGCGGCGACGCCGCCACGCTGCAGGCCCTGCCCTGGATGCCCGGCATCGCGCGCATCGTCGGCGACGGTTTCGTGGCCGGCGAGGCCTTCGACGCCTGTCCGCGCCAGGTGCTCAAGCGGGCGACCGCCAGGCTCGCCGAGCGCGGCTGGCAGTTGCGCACCGGCATCGAGCCGGAGTTCTTCCTGCTCAAGCGTGACGGCGCACGATACCTGCCGGCCGATGACACCGACCGCCTCGACAAGCCCAGCTATGACCTCAAGAGCCTGCCGCGCCAGCAGCCCTTCCTGCACGCGCTGCGCGAGGCGCTGGAAGCGGCGGGGCTGACGGTGCTGCAAACCGACCACGAGGACGCCCACGGCCAGTACGAGCTCAACTTCGCCTACGACGAGGCGCTGCGCAGCGCCGACCATGTGATGCTGTTCAAGCTCGCCGCCCACGCGCTGGCGGAGCGCGAGGGCTGCGTGTTCTCGATGATGCCCAAGCCCTTCGCCAACCAGCCGGGCAGCGGGCTGCACTTCCACGTGTCGCTGTGGCAGGCGGAACGCTGCCTGTTCGAACAAGGCCCGCTGATGCGCCACTTCATCGGCGGCGTGCTGGCCCACAGCGCCGCGCTGTGCGCGCTGGCCGCGCCCACGGTCAACAGCTACAAGCGGCTGGTGGTCGGCGAGTCGCTGTCCGGCACCAGTTGGGCGCCCGCCTACGTGGCCCACGGGCCCAACAACCGCACCGCGCTGGTCCGCACGCTGCCGGGGCGTTTCGAGTGGCGCGTGCCGGACGCCTCGGCCAACCCCTATCTTGCGAGCGCGGCGCTGATCGCCGCCGGTCTGGACGGCATCGACCGCGAGCTCGACCCGGGCCCCGACTGCACCGAGGACCTGTTCGCGCTGAGCCCGGCGCAGATCCGCGAGCGCGGCTACGGCCTGCTGCCGCAAAGCCTCGGCGAAGCGGTCGACGCGCTCGAAGGCAACACCGTGATACGCCAGGCACTCGGCGATACGCTGCACGGCGAGTTCATACGTCTGAAACGCGCCGAGTGGATCGATTACGCGCGCCACGTCAGTGATTGGGAACATGAGCGCTACGGCGCCGCTTTCTGAGCGCGCGCCGAGGCGCAGAGGCCGTTAGGATCGGCGCGCGGCGACCGGCCGCGCCCGCAACCCTGGCCTCAGCATGATCCTCGTCACCGGCGGCACCGGCTTCATCGGCTCGCACACCTGCGTCGCGCTCGCGGCGGCGGGCCACGAGTTCCTGATCCTCGACAACCTGTCGAACAGCCGCGCCGACGTGCTCGACCGCCTGGCGCCGCTGTGCGGCCAGCGCCCGGCCTTCGTCGAAGGCGACGTGCGCGACCCGGCCCTGCTCGACCGCGTGTTCGCCGACCATCGCATCACCGCGGTGATCCACTTCGCCGCGCTGAAGGCGGTCGGCGAGTCGGTCCGCCAGCCGCTGGCCTACTACGACAACAACGTCGGCGGCACGCTGAAGCTGCTCGAAGCGATGAAGCGCGCCGGCGTGCGCACGATGGTGTTCTCGTCCTCCGCCACCGTCTACGGCGACCCGGCCAGCGTGCCGATCCGCGAGGACTTCCCGCTCACCGCCACCAACCCCTACGGCTGGACCAAGCTGATGATGGAGCAGATGCTGGCCGACCTGGCGCAGGCCGAGCCGGACTGGCGCATCGCGCGGCTGCGCTACTTCAACCCGGTCGGTGCGCACGAGAGCGGTCGCATCGGCGAGGACCCGTCGGGCGTGCCCAACAACCTGCTGCCCTACGTGGCCCAGGTCGCCACCGGCCAGCGGCCCGAGCTGCAGGTGTTCGGCGGCGACTGGCCGACGCCCGACGGCACCGGCATGCGCGACTACATCCACGTGATGGACCTGGCCGAGGGTCATGTGGCCGCGCTCGACCAACTCGCGCGCGAGCCGGGGCTGCTGACCGTCAACCTCGGCACCGGCCGCGGCATCTCGGTGCTGGAGATGGTGCGCGCCTTCGAGGCCGCCTCGGGCCGGCCGGTGCCCTACCGCATCGTCGACCGTCGCGCCGGCGACGTGGCGGCCTGCTGGGCCGACCCGGCGCTGGCCGAGCGGCTGCTCGGCTGGCGCAGCAAGCGCGACCTGGCGCAGATGTGCGTCGACGCCTGGCGCTGGCAGTCCTGGCGCGCACAGCAGCCGGCGTGACGCGACCGCCGCTCGGCGCCTACGCCTGCCTCGCCGCCAGCATGGCGCTGGTGGGCAGCTATGTCGGGCTGTCGAAGGGCCTGGTCGCCGTGTTCCCGGTGTTCCTGCTGGCCTGGCTGCGCTTCGGCATCGCGGCGCTGGCGATGCCGCACTGGGTGCGGCGTGGCTCGGACGAAGCACCGCTGAACGCGCAGGAGCGCCGGCTGCTGTTCTGGAACAGCTTCCTCGGCAACTTCCTGTTCTCGGTCTGCATGCTCTACGGCGTGGCGCTGAGCTCGGCCGTCGCGGCCGGCGTGGTGATGGCCGCGATCCCGGCCGCGGTGGCGCTGCTGTCGCGCGCCTTTCTGGGCGAGCGGCTCGCACCGCGCGTCGCGGCGGGCATCACCTGCGCGGTCGCGGGCATTGCGCTGTCGGCGCTGTTCCGGCCGGCGCACGACGGCGCGGCGCCCCAACTGCTGGGCTACGTGCTGCTGGTCGGCGCGGTGCTGTGCGAGGCCAGCTATGTCGTCATCGGCAAGCGGCTGACCGGCCGCGTCTCGCCGCGCCGCATCAGTGCGCTGATCAACCTGTGGGGGCTGGCACTGGTGACGCCGCTGGGGCTGTGGCAGGCGCTGCGCTTCGACTTCGCCGCGGTCGCGTCGCCGACCTGGGCGCTGCTGGTCTTCTACGCACTGGCCGCCAGCATGTGGGCGGTGTGGCTGTGGATGAAGGGCCTGCAGCAGGTGCCGGCGCCGCAGGCGGGCGTGTTCACGGTGATGCTGCCGGTCACGGCCGCCGCGGTCGGCGTGGGACTGCTCGGCGAGCCCTTCGTGCCGGCCCAGGCCGCCGCGCTCGGGCTGGCGCTGCTCGGCCTGCTGCTGGCGACCTGGCCGACCGATCAGCGCCGCGCGGCCTTGCCGTAGCTGCGGAAGCGCTCGATGACCTCGGCCATCTGCGCGGCGTCGAGCCGCGCCGGCTCCGCACCGGTGGCCAGTGCCTTCAGGTAGACCTCGCACAGCGACTCGATCTCGAGCGCGACCTTCATCGCCTGGCCGAGCGTCGCGCCGGCCGCGACCAGGCCGTGGTTGGCCATCAGGCAGGCGTCGCGGTCGCGCATCGCCGCGGCAACGGCCTGCGACAGCGCCTCGGTGCCGAACAGGTGATAGGGCGTGCAGCGCACCGAGTCGCCGCCCGCCACCGCCACCATGTAGTGAAAGCTCGCCAGCTCGCGCCGCAGGCAGGCCAGCGCCGTGGCATGCACCGAGTGCATGTGGACGACCGCGTTCAGCGCCGGCCGGGCCCGGTAGATCGCCTGGTGGAAATGCCACTCCGACGAGGGCTGCCAGTCGCCGCGCAGCGTGCCGTCGTCGCCGAGCCAGACCAGGTCTTCGGGCCGCAGCTCGTCGGCGCCCATGCCGGTCGGCGTGATCAGCATGCCCTCGCCCAAGCGATGGCTCAGGTTGCCGGTGCTGCCGCGGTTGAGGCCGAGCGCGTCGAGGCGCCGCAGCGTCGCGACGAGCTCGGTGCGCAGGGTGGCTTCATCCATCACGGTCCGTCCATCAGGCGCCGCAGTGCCCCCGCCTCGGCCGCGACGACGCCCCGCTCGGTGATCAGGCCGGTCACGAGCCGTGACGGCGTCACGTCGAAGGCCGGGTTGGCGGCCGGGCTGCCCTCGGCCACCAGCTGCACCTCGATCACCGAGCCGTCGGCCGCACGGCCGGACGCATGCGTGACCTCGCGCGCGCTGCGCTCCTCGATCGGTATCGCGCCGCCGTCGGCCAACGCGAGGTCCAGCGTCGACGTGGGCATCGCCACGTAGAAGGGCACGCCGTTGTCCTGCGCCGCCAGCGCCTTCAGATACGTGCCGATCTTGTTGCACACATCGCCGTTGGCGGCCACGCGGTCGCAGCCGACGATCACCAGGTCGACTTCACCGCGCTGCATCAGGTGGCCGCCGGCGTTGTCGGCGATCACCGTGTGCGGCACGCCCTCGTGGCCCAGCTCCCAGGCCGTCAGGCTGGCGCCCTGGTTGCGCGGCCGGGTCTCGTCGACCCAGACATGCAGCGGCAGGCCCTCGGCATGGGCCTGGTAGATCGGCGCGGTGGCGGTGCCCCAGTCGACGGTGGCGAGCCAGCCGGCGTTGCAATGCGTCAGCACGTTCAGGCGGCCGCCCGGCTTGCGTGCCGCGAGCTCGCGCAGCAACGCGAGGCCGTGGCGGCCGATCGCGGCGTTGGCGAGCACGTCGTCCTCGGCGATCGCGCCGGCCTCGGCCCACGCCGCCGCGGCGCGCTCGGCCGGCGGCAGCCCGAGCAGCCGGTCGAGCATGCGGCGCAGGGCCCAGGCCAGGTTCACGGCGGTCGGCCGCGCCCCGGCGAGAAAGTCCGCGGTCTCGCGCAGGCTGGCATCGAGCGCGTCGTACTGAGCCTGCAGCGCCAGTCCGTAGGCCGCGGTGGCGCCGATCAGCGGCGCGCCGCGCACCCACATGTCGCGGATCGCCTCGTGGACGGCGGCGACGCTGTCCAGCCGCGCGATCACCAGCCGGTGCGGCAGCGCCCGCTGGTCGATGACATGGACCGCGTCGCGCTCCGGCGCCGGCCAGAGCGTGCGCATCGGCCGGCCGGCGACCTTCATGCCAGGACCCGGCCCGCGATCCCGCGCAGCTTCTCGACCATCGCCGGGTCGCGTGCCGCGGGCGCGGTGATCAGCGCGCTGTCCAGCGCGCGTCGGCAGGCGCAGGCCGCGCCATGGGTGTCGGCATGGAGTGCCGCGGCCAGATCGACGACCAGGCTCTTGGCATGCGCCGCGTTGCCGAGCAGCACCTTGATGATCGCGTCGACCGTCACCGCGTCATGGCCCGGGTGCCAGCAGTCGTAGTCGGTGACCATCGAGATCGACGCATAGCAGAGCTCGGCCTCGCGGGCGAGCTTGGCCTCGGGCAGGTTGGTCATGCCGATCACGCTGGCGCCCCAGCCGCGGTAGAGCTGCGATTCGGCCAGCGTCGAGAACTGCGGGCCCTCCATCGCGACGTAGGTGCCGCCGCGGTGGTGGGCCACGCCGAGCTGGCCCAGCGCCGCCTGCACATGGTCGCCGAGCCGGCCGCACACCGGATGCGCCATCGACACATGGGCGACCAGCCCGGTGCCGAAGAAGGACGAGGCGCGGCCGACGGTGCGGTCGATGAACTGGTCGACCACGACGAAGCTGCCGGGCGGCAGCTCCTCCTTCAGCGCGCCGACGGCGCTGAGCGACAGCACGTCGGTCGCGCCCAGGCTCTTCAGCGCCGCGATGTTGGCGCGGTAGTTCACCTCGCCCGGCGGGATGCGGTGGCCGCGGCCGTGGCGCGGCAGGAAGGCGAGCTGCGCGTCGCCGAGCCGGCCGAGAAAAATCTGGTCCGACGGCGCCCCCCAGGGCGTGTCGACCGTGACCCAGCGGGTGTCCGCCAAGCCCGGCAGATCGTAGAGACCGCTGCCGCCGATGACGCCGATCGTCATGACAGTCCCTCGTCCGACGGGTACGTCGGCCGATCCCCCGAGGGGATGCGGGCCGGCTTGGGAGCGGCCCGGCGCTCGGCCCGCGCAACGCGGAATGCCACGAGGGTGCTCATGCGGCGATTGTGGCGGCCTCGGCGCCCGCCAGGCGCTGCGCGGTGGCCAGCGCCTGCACGCGCCGCGGTGGCTCGGCCTTGAGCCGGTGGTCGGACCACACCTGCCGCCAGCGCCGGGCACCCGGCGTGCCGTTCCACAGGCCCATCATGTGGCGCGATATATGGCTCCAGGCGACGCCCGCACGGGCCTGCTCGCGCTCCATGTAGGCGACCATCGCGTCCTCGACGGTCTCGCGGTCGGGCGCCGCGTCGCGCTCGGCGCCGAGGAAGCGGCGGTCCCAGCCCTGCATGGTCCAGGGGTGGTGGTAGGGGTCGCGGCCGAGCATCGCGCCGTCGGCGGCGGCGAGCTGCGCGGCGATCACCTCGTCTCCGGCGACCCCGCCGTTGACGACGATGGTCAGCGCCGGAAAGTCGCGCTTGAGCCGGTGCACCGTCTCGTATCGCAGCGGCGGGACCTCGCGGTTCTCCTTCGGGCTCAGGCCCTTGAGCCAGGCGTTGCGCGCATGGACCACGAACACCGAGCAACCCCCATCGGCCACCGTGCCGACGAAGTCGCGCACGAAGCCGTAGTCCTCGGTCTTGTCGATGCCGATGCGGTGCTTGACGGTCACCGGGATCGCCACCGCATCGACCATCGCCTTCACGCCGTCGCGCACCAGCGCCGGCTCGGCCATCAGGCAGGCACCGAAGGACCCGCGCTGCACCCGCTCGCTCGGGCAGCCGCAGTTCAGGTTGATCTCGTCGTAGCCCCAGCGCTCGCCGAGCGTCGCGCAGGCCGCCAGGTCGGCCGGCTCGCTGCCGCCGAGCTGCAGCGCGAGCGGGTGCTCGGCGGCGTCGAAGTCCAGGTGGCGCGGCTGGTCGCCGTGCAGCAGCGCGCCGGTCGTCACCATCTCGGTGTACAGGCGCGTGCGGCGGGTGATCTGGCGGTGGAAGACGCGGCAGTGGCGGTCGGTCCAGTCCATCATCGGGGCGACGGACAGGCGCCAGGCATTGACAGCAGAAGTCATGGATCGCGGGGAGCTACTCCCGCAATTGTCGTTGCCCCGGCGGCCCGGCGCGCCGCGAGGCCCAATCAGACCAGCGTCAACCAGACCGCCACGCCCCAGGCGACCAGCAGCGTGCCGGCGATCCGCCCGACCCAGGGGCCGCCGGGGCCGAGCTTCTCGACGCCGACGAACAGCGCGATGCCGGCGATCCACGCCAGGTTCATCACGCCGCCGACGAACAGCAGCAGCATCAGCAAGCCGCAGCAGCCGGTGCAGACGACGCCGTGGCGCAGGCCCATCGCGAACGCGCCGCGCCAGCCCGGCCGCCAATGCGCGAGCACGAAGTCCAGCGGCGAGCGGCAGTGCCGCAGGCAGGCCTGCTTCAGCGGTGTCCACTGGTACAGCCCGGCGGCGACCAGCACCGCGCCGGCCAGCACGCGGCTCGTCGTCTCCATCATCGGCGACAGCAGCGCGGCCTGTTCCAGCCCATACTGCAGCGCCGTCGCCGCGACGCTGAACGCCGCCCACACCGCCAGGTAGCCGGCCGCGGCAGCACCCGACGCGAGCGCCGGGTCGCCGCCCTCGGCACGGCGCCGCGCCAGCGTGCCGTGCAGCAGGATCATCGGCGCGGCGCTGGGCAGCATCATCGCCGCCATCATCACGGCCCACATCGCCAGCACGAGCAGCGCATGGCCGGCGCTCCACGGCCCGCTGCTCATCGGCATGAGCATGTCGCCCATCTCTTCCATCATCCCGGCCCCGCTGTACAACCAGGCCCAGGACAGGACGATCGCCACCAGCAGGCAGCCCGCCACCAGCAGGCGGTCGCGCCGCAGCGCGCCGTCGATCAGCGTGCCGGCCGCCACGCCTCAGGCCACGACGCCCTCCGGCGTCTGGGTGACATGGGCCAGCGTGCTGTGCGAGGCACGGGTCTCGAACGGGATCGCGCCGGTGCTGCGGATGTCCGCCGAGGCGATCTCGCCGACGCGGTGCTCGAAGCCCTCCGGCATCAGGACCTGCACGCGGTGCGGCGCGCCGGTCACCGGGTTCTTGATCGGCTCGACCTCGGTCTCGAGCACGCCCGGGATGAGCAGCCGCGCGGTGCGGGCGTCCTGGTCGAACTCGAGGGTCACCGGCGCGAACACCGGCTCGTGCATCTTGGTCACGATCAGACTGCAGATGTGGAACAGCGTGCCTTCGGCCGAGTGCTGCCCCGACATGATCTTGAACAGCGCCTCGCGCTGCTCGGGCGTCGCGCGCTCGTCGATGATGGGCTGCAGCTGGCCGTTGCCCTCGTGCAGCGGGCCGGGGAAGGACACGACGGCGAAGAAGCTCACGCCGTCGAGCCGGACGTCCTCGAAATGTCCCTTCGTGATGCGCATGCCGAGGAAGCCCTTGCAGTGGCCCTGGGTCGGCCGCGCGTTGAAGTCGCACGGGCAGCCGTAGGCGCAGGTGCAGTTCTTCAGCCATTCGCCTTCGAGGCGCCAGTTCGCATGTGCCATGTGCCGTCTCCTTGCAGATCAGGTGGCCATGGTGGGTCCGCAGGCCCACGCTGCACGACCCCATGCAGCCCGACGACTGTGCGCCGAACGGCGGCGCGGCGCAACCGCGCCAGGCGGACAGCCGCGCCGCGTCCCCCCAGAATGAAGCGACGCGGGAGCCTCAGCCGGCGGCAGCCTGCGCCTGCATCGCGTCCCAGAGCTGGGCCACATGGTCCCGCTCGGTCGCCTCGCCGCCGACCGACACCCGCACCATCCAGCGGCCGTCCAGCAGCGCCGGCGTCACGTAGGCCAGCCCCGAGCGGTTGAGCCGCTCGGCCCAGGCCCGCGTGTGCCGGTCCAGCGCGTCGCCGTCCAGCCCCGCCGGCGCGTGGCGCACGCAGACGGTCTGCAGCGGCACCGGGGCCAGCACGCGCCAGCCCGGCGTCGCGGCCACCTGTTCGGCCAGCCAGCGGGCGTTGTCGATGTCCCGGCGCAGCCGCGCCTGCAGCCCGGCCACGCCCTGCTCGCGGATCAGGAACCACAGCTTCAGCGCGCGGAAGCGCCGGCCCAGCGGCAGACCCCAGTCGCGGTAGTTGGTGACCTGGCCGTCGGCCGCGGTCTGCAGGTAGCTCGGATTCGTGGACATCACGCGCACCAGGTGCTCGGCGTCGCGCACGTAGTAGGTCGAGCAGTCGAAGGACGCGCCCAGCCACTTGTGCGGGTTGAGCACCAGCGAATCGGCGCGCTCGATGCCCGCCCACAGGCCGCGGTACTCGGGCAGGATCATCGCCGAACCGGCCATCGCCGCGTCGACGTGCAGCCACAGGCCCTGCGCCTCGGCCACCGCGGCCAGCGCGCCGACCGGGTCGATGGCGGTGGTGGTGGTCGTGCCGGTGGTCGCGACGACGGCGCAGGGCCGGCGGCCGGCGGCCAGGTCGGCGCGGATCGCGGCGTCGAGCGCGTCGGCACGCATCGCATAGGCCGCGTCATGGGCCACGACGCGGATGTTGTCGCGCCCGAAACCGGCCAGCAGCGCCGCCTTCTCGACGGAGCTGTGCGCCTGGTCCGAGGTGTAGACGACCAGCGGCCGCTCCTCGGCCTGCAGGCCGCCCCGCGCCAGCGCGTAGCCGGTGCTGCGCTCGCGCGCCGACAGCAGCGCCACCAGCGTACTGGTCGACGCGGTGTCCTGGATCACGCCGCGCCAGGCGTCGGACAGGCCGACCATCTGGCGCAACCAGTCGGTCGCGACCTCCTCGACCTCGGTCAGCGCCGGGCTCGATTGCCACGCGAGGCCCAGCACGCCCAGGCCGGTGCTGACATAGTCGCCCAGCACGCTGGCAAGCAGGCCGTTGGCCGGAAAGTAGCCGAAGAAGCGCGGGTGCTGCCACAGCGTCAGCCCGGGCAGCACGACGCGGTCGAGGTCGGCGAGGATGGCCTCGAAGGGCTCGCCCGCTTCGGGCGGCTGCGCCGACAGCTGCGCCCTCACCTCGCCCGGCTCGGTGCGGGCCATCACCGGCAGGCTCTCCTGGCGGGCGCGGTAGTCGGCGATCCAGTCGACCACCGCGTGGCCATGCTTGCGGAACTCTTCGGGCGTCATCGGCGGATTATCCGCAGGGCCCGACGGCCCCATGGCCCGCTCAGACGTCGAGGGTGTAGACCTGCGCCGCGGCGCGCTCGCCGGCGTTGTGGCCGGCGAGGGGCTGGTCCCAGGTGGCGTCGCCGGCGCCGTTGGTCGGCCGCAGGCCGCTGGTCATCACCGCGACCTCCTCGGACGCGGCGTCGAACTCGGCACGCTGCACGCGCTGGGCGTCGAACAGCCGGGCGAGCATCGCGCCGTCGGATTCGATCAGGATCAGGTAGCGGGCCGGGGCTTGCATGATGGTGTGAGCCGCAGTCTAACGAGACTGGGCCGCGCCGGGTGACTCAACGCCGGCGGCGCAAGGCCAGCAGCTCGTTGGCGGCCAGGGCGCCCAGCACCAGCACGCCGCCCTGCAGCGCGCTCGCGCCGGGCGGCTCGCCGGCACCCAGCCAGGCCCAGCTGACGCCGAACACGACCTCGAGCAGCCCGAGCAGCGCGATCTCCGGCGCCGGCAGCTCGCGCGCCAGCCGCACGACCAGCAGGCAGGGGATGGCGAGCTGCACCACGCCCAGCAGCGCCAGCCAGCCCAGGTCGTGAGCCGAGGCCTGCAGCGGCCAGGCCAGCGGGAGCGTCAGCGCCGCTGACAGCGCGGCGCCGATCAGCACGGCGGGCAGCATGTCCTGCGGCGGCGCGGCCTCGTCGGGATCGGCCGGGCCATGGCCGACATGCTGCAGCAGCGTCCAGTTGGTGGCCGCGGCCAGCGGCACGGCCAGCGCCACCAGCGTGCCGGCAAGCGACATCCCGGCTCCGGCCTCGTGACCGAACATCCAGGCGATGCCGGCGCCGCCGGCGGCGATCGCGGCCCAGGTGCGCGCCGGCAGCCGGTGGTGCAGGAACAAGCGCGCGAACAAAGCCGTGATCAGCGGGCCGATCGCCATCGTGACCAGCACGTTGGCGACGCTGGTCAGCGTGATGGCGACCATGAAGGCGGTGAACATCACCGCCCAGCACAGGCCCGAGGCCCACAGCGGCCAGGCCGCGGTGCGCAGGCTGCGCCACAGCAGCGCGCCGCGCATCGCGCTCAGCGCCACGGCCAGGGCGACCGCGTTGAACAGGCTGCGCCAGAACGTGAGCTCGAAGCTGCGCGCCGCGTCGAGCTGCCGCGTGACGACGCCGGCGATGCTCCACATCAGCGTCACCAGCACCATCAGCGCGACCGCGCGCCGATGCGTCATCGGCCTTCAGAGGGCCGCGCAGCGGCCCGGGCGTTCTTCATGAATGAACCCCCCGCTCGGCGGGGGCCGGGAGTGCCCCATCACGGCCGCAAGCGGTGAGCGCGCCCCGCGCTCAAGCCGCTTCGCGGCTCGCCTTCTTGCGGTCATGCTCCTTGAGGTGGCGCTTGCGCAGCCGGATCGACTTCGGGGTGATCTCCACGAGCTCGTCGTCCTCGATGAACTCCACCGCGTACTCGAGCGAGAGCTCGATCGGCGGCGTGATCTTGATCGCGTCCTCCTTGCCGCTGACGCGGAAGTTGGTCAGCTGCTTCTGGCGCACCGCGTTGACGACCAGGTCGTTGTCGCGCGAGTGGATGCCGACGATCATGCCCTCGTAGACCGGGTCGCCGGCCTTGACGAACATGCGGCCGCGGTCGTCGAGCTTGCCGAGCGCGTAGGTGACGATCTCGCCGTCGTCCATGCTGATCAGCACGCCGTTCTTGCGGCCGCCGATCTCGCCCTTGTAGGCCTCGTAGCCGTCGAAGATGTTGCTGATCAGGCCGGTGCCGCGGGTCAGGTTCATGAACTCGTTGGAGAAGCCGATCAGGCCGCGCGCCGGGATGCGGTACTCGAGCCGCACACGGCCCATGCCGTCCGGCTCCATGTTCACGAGCTCGGCCTTGCGCAGGCCGAGCGCCTGCATCACGCCGCCCTGGTGCTGCTCCTCGACGTCGGCCGTCACCAGCTCCATCGGCTCCTGCTTCTCCTTGCCATCAGCGCCGTCCACCTCATGGAAGACCACGCGCGGCTTCGAGACGGCCAGCTCGTAGCCCTCGCGGCGCATGTTCTCCAGCAGGATGGTCAGGTGCAGTTCGCCGCGCCCCGAGACCTCGAAGATGCCGTCCTCGTCGGTGTCCTTCACGCGCAGCGCAACGTTGCTCTGCAGCTCCTTCTGCAGCCGATCCCAGAGCTGGCGGCTGGTGACGAACTTGCCCTCGCGGCCGGCCAGCGGCGAGGTGTTGACGCAGAAGTTCATTGTCAGCGTCGGCTCGTCGACCTGCAGCATCGGCAGCGGCACCGGGTCGTCGAGGTCGGTCAGCGTGACGCCGATGCCGATGTCCTCGATGCCGTTGATCAGCACGATGTCGCCCGGGCCCGCCTCGGTGGCCGGCACGCGCTCGAGGCCGTCGAACTTGAGCACCTGGTTGACGCGCGCCTTGAAGGGGATGCTGTCCTCGCCGGAGAAGACCGACACGTCCTGCATCGGCTTCAACGTGCCCTGGTTGATGCGGCCGATGCCGATGCGGCCGACGAAGGTCGAGTAGTCCAGCGAGCAGATCTGCAGCTGCAGCGGGCCTTCCGGGTCGCCCTCGTGCGGCGGCACATGCCGGAGGATGGCGTCGAACAGCGGCGCCATGTTCTCGCCGACCGTGCCGGCCTCGAGCGTCGCCCAGCCGTTCAGGCCCGAGGCGTAGACGACCGGGAAGTCGAGCTGCTCCTCGGTGGCGTGCAGCTTGTCGAACAGGTCGAAGGTGGCGTTGATCACGTAGTCGGGCCGCGCGCCGGGGCGGTCGACCTTGTTGACGACGACGATGGGCTTCAGGCCCAGCGCCAGCGCCTTCTTGGTCACGAAGCGGGTCTGCGGCATCGGGCCCTCGACCGCATCGACCAGCAGCAGCACCGAGTCGACCATCGACAGCACGCGCTCGACCTCGCCGCCGAAGTCGGCGTGGCCCGGGGTGTCGACGATGTTGACGTGGGTGCCCTGCCACTCGACGGCGCAGTTCTTCGAGAGGATGGTGATGCCGCGCTCCTTCTCGATGTCGTTGCTGTCCATCACGCGCTCGGCGACCTTCTCGTTCTCGCGGAAGGTGCCGCTCTGGCGCAGCAGCTGGTCGACCAGCGTGGTCTTGCCATGGTCGACGTGGGCGATGATCGCCACGTTGCGGATCTGGCGGGCGTTGGGGCTGGTGGTCATGCGGTACTCGCTAGCTTGGATTCGGTAGGGGTGGCGACGCCGGCGTCGATCAGCGCCTGCACTTCGGGCGGGCTCAGCAGCCGGCCGGGGATCAGTTCGCCGGCCTTCACATGCGCGCTGCCGAGGAAGGCGCGCGGCTCCGGGCCGTAGACGCGAACCGCGGCGCAATCGGCCTCGGCGACGCGGCGGCGCAGCCCGGACAGGAAGCGCCCCGCCTCGTCGCTCGCGAGCCGCACCGCCGGCCAGTCGGCGAGCAGCACGTCGGGGGGCAGCAGCCGGGCCTCGCGGGCGGCCGGTTCGAGCGCGTTCAGCGCCTCGACCGTGATCGCATCGTCGACGCGCACCGGCCCGCTGGCCGTGCGGCGCAGCGCGATCAGGTGGGCGCCGCAGCCGAGCCGCTCGCCCAGGTCCTCGGCCAGCGTGCGGATGTAGGTGCCCTTGCTGACGCAGACCTCGATCTCCAGCTCGTCATCCTGCCAGCGCAGGATGTCGAGACGATGAACCGTCACGCGGCGCGGCGCGCGCTCGACCTCGACGCCGGCGCGGGCGTAGTCGTACAGCGCCTTGCCCTCGTGCTTCAGCGCCGAATGCATCGGCGGCGTCTGGTCGATGGGGCCGGTCAGCGCGGCGCAGGCGGCGTGCAGCGCGGCCGCGTCGAAGGCCAGCGGACGCGTCGCGACGACCTCGCCCTCGAGGTCGCCACCGACCCGGGTGACGCCGAGCTTGAGCGTCGCGCGGTAGGTCTTGTCGGCGTCGAGCGCGGCCTGCGAGAACTTGGTCGCCGCGCCGAAGCACAGCGGCAGCAGCCCCGTGGCCAGCGGGTCCAGCGTGCCGGTGTGGCCGCCCTTCTGCGCCCGCAGCATGCCCTTGACCTTCTGCAGCGCGTCGTTGCTCGACCAGCCGATCGGCTTGTCGATCAGCAGCACGCCGTGCAGGGCACGGCGGGGCTGCCGTGGCGCGCTCAAGCCATGCCGCGCACGGCGGGGCAGCTTGGGGGGACGCGGGGCCGCGGTCATGGTGCTCAGTCCTCGCGCCCTTCGGCGTCGTCGGCGTCCTTGGCCCGGGTCGCGTTGGCGCGGTGGATCAGCGCGTTCAGGTCGGCGGCGCGCTCGGTGGTGCGGTCGAACTGGAAGTGCAGCGTCGGCACGGTGTGGATCTGCAGCCGCTTGAACAGGCCGTTGCGCAACCAGCCGGCGGCCTCGTTCAGCGCCGTCTGGCACTCGGTCGGGTCGCCCATCAGCACCGAGAAGAACACCTTGGCATGGGCATAGTCGGGCGTGACCTCGACCGCCTGCACCGTGACCATGCCGACGCGCGGGTCCTTCAACTCGCGGATGAGCTCCGCCACGTCGCGCTGGATCTGGTCGGCGACGCGGAAGCTGCGGTTGGGGATGGCGCGCTTGTGTTTCATGGGTGCTCCTCGGCGCCATCAACGACAAGCCCCGCCTTCTTTCGGAAGGCGGGGCTTGTTCGGGATGGAGCAAGTACCGCCTTACAGCGTTCGTGCGACTTCCTTGATCTCGAAGAACTCGAGCTGGTCGCCTTCCTTGATGTCGTTGTAGTTCTTCAGCTTGATGCCGCACTCGAAGCCTTCCTTGACCTCGCGCACGTCGTCTTTCAGGCGCCGCACCGACTCGACCTCGCCGGTGTAGACCACCACGTTCTCGCGCAGCAGGCGGAAGCGCGCGCCGCGCCGCACCAGGCCCGACGTGACCATCGAGCCGGCCACGGTGCCGATCTTGGAGGCCACGAAGACCAGCCGGATCTCGGCGGTGCCGAGCAGCTCTTCCTTCTGCTCCGGCGCCAGCATCCCGCCCATCGCCGACTTGATCTCGTCGACCGCGTCGTAAATGATGCTGTAGTAGCGCAGGTCGACGTTGTTGCCCTCGGCCAGCTTGCGCGCGCCGGCATCGGCGCGGATGTTGAAGCCGATGATGACCGCCTTCGACGCGATCGCGAGGTTGACGTCGCTCTCGCTGATGCCGCCCACCGCCGCGTGCACGATCTGCACCTTGACCTCGGGCGTGCTGAGCTTGAGCAGCGAGGCGGCCAGCGCCTCCTGCGAACCCTGCACGTCGGCCTTGATGATCAGCGGCAGGGTCTGCACGTCGCCCTGGCCCATGTTCTCGAACATGTTCTCGAGCTTGGCGGCCTGCTGCTTGGCCAGCTTGACGTCGCGGTACTTGCCGGAGCGGAAGGTCGCGATCTCGCGCGCGCGCCGCTCGTCGGACAGCACCATGAACTCGTCGCCGGCCTGCGGCACCTCGGTCAGGCCCTGGATCTCGACCGGGATGGCCGGACCGGCCTCGGTCGTCGCCTTGCCGTCCTCGTCCAGCATCGCGCGCACGCGGCCGTAGGTGGCGCCGGCCAGCACCACGTCGCCACGCTTGAGCGTGCCGCTCTGCACCAGCACCGTGGCGACCGGGCCGCGGCCCTTGTCGAGCTGGGCTTCGATGACCAGGCCCTTGGCGGGCGCGTCGACCGGCGCCTTGAGTTCCAGCACCTCGGCCTGCAGCAGCACCTGCTCGAGCAGGTCGTCGATGCCCTGGCCGGTCTTGGCCGACACCTGGACGAAGGGCGAGTCGCCGCCGAAGTCCTCGGGCACCACCTGCTCGGTGATCAGCTCGCTGCGCACGCGCTCGACGTTGTGGCCGGGCTTGTCGATCTTGTTGATCGCCACGATCAGCGGCACCTGGGCCGCCTTCGCGTGGGCGATGGCTTCCTTGGTCTGCGGCATCACGCCGTCGTCGGCCGCCACCACCAGGATCACCAGGTCGGTGGCCTTGGCGCCGCGGGCGCGCATCTGCGTGAAGGCCTCGTGGCCCGGGGTGTCGAGGAAGGTGATCATGCCGCGCGGCGTCTCGACGTGGTAGGCGCCGATGTGCTGCGTGATGCCGCCCGCCTCGCCGGCCGCGACGCGGCTGGTGCGGATGTAGTCGAGCAGCGAGGTCTTGCCGTGGTCGACGTGGCCCATCACCGTGACGACCGGCGCGCGCGGCTTCAGCTCGGCTTCGGTGGTCGAGGTCTCTTCCTCGAGGAAGGCGTCCGGATCGTCCAGCTTGGCGGGGAAGGCCTTGTGGCCCATCTCCTCCACCAGGATCATCGCGGTCTCCTGGTCGAGCTGCTGGTTGATGGTGACCATCTGGCCCAGCTTCATCAGCTGCTTGATGACCTCGGAGGCCTTGACGCTCATCTTGTGCGCGAGGTCGGCGACCGAGATGGTCTCGGGCACGTGGACCTCGTAGATCTGGGCCTCGACCTGCATCGGCGGGGGCGCTCCGTCGCCCCGATCACCGCGGCGCCCGCCGCGCGGTGCCTTCCAGCCGCCGCGACCCGAGCTGTCGGTGCGGCCCTTCTGGGCGGCGCGCTTCTTGGCCGCGTCGTCGGCCCAGCTGGAGGACAGCTTTTCCGACTTGACCGACTTCTTGTCGCCCGGCTTGGCGGCGCCCGGCGCGGCGGTCGCCGGCGCGCCCGGCTTGGCGGCCGGCTTGTGGATCGTGCCCTTGATCTCGGCCGGCTTCGGCTCCTCGGGCTTCTTGGCCACGAGCACCTTCTTCGGCGCATTCATCATCGCTCGGATCGCCGAGGCTTCGTCCTCGGCGGCCTTGCGGCGCTTGGCGAGGTCGTCGGCCTTCTGCTTTTCCTCGGCCTCGATGGCGGCGGCCTTGACCACGCGCACCGCGGGCTTCGGCGGCTCGGCGGGCTTGGCCGGCGGCTCGACGGCCTTGGCAGCCGGCTCGGCAGCGACCGTCGGGGCAGGCGCCGGCGTCGCGGCGGCGGCCGCCAGGGCGGCGGCGGCCTGCTCGGCGGCAAGGCGCTGCTTTTCCTCGGCGGCGGCACGCTCGGCGGCCTCCTGGGCCTCGCGCTGGCGGCGCTTCTCCGCCAGGTCTTCCTCCTGACGGCGCAGCAGCTCGGCCTGGCGGCTGGCCTCTTCCTCGCGCTTCTGCAGCTCGACCTCGTCGATCGCCGGCGCGGCCGGCGCTTCCTCGACGGCGGCCGGCGTGTCCTCGCGCTTGATGAAGGTGCGCTTCTTGCGCACCTCGACCTGGATCGTGCGTGCCTTGCCCGAGGCGTCGGCCTGCTTGATCTCGGTGGTGGACTTCTTGGTCAGCGTGATCTTCTTGCGCTCGGCACTGCCGGTGCCGTGCGACGAGCGCAGGAAGTCGAGCAGGCGCTCCTTGTCGGCTTCGGTCAGCGCGTCCTCCGCCGAGCGCTTGGCGACGCCGGCGGATTGCAGCTGTTCGAGCAGCGTCGCGGCCGGGCGGTTCAGCTCGGCGGCAAGTTGTGCGACGGTGGTCACGGCCATTGGGTGGTGTCCTTGGTGTAGCGGGTGCGTGGCGTCGTGCAGGCGGTCCGGCGGCCGATCAGGCCGTGAACCAGTGCTCGCGCGCCTTCATGATCAGCGCGCGGGCATCGGCCTCGGCCATGCCGGTGAGCTCGGTCAGCTCGTCGACCGCCAGGTCGGCGAGGTCGTCGCGGGTGTGGATGCCGCCCTCGGTGAGCTTGGGGATCAGCGCCTCGTCGAGTCCGTCGAGGTCGCGCAGATCCTGCGAGACGCTCTCGAGCTTCTCCTCCTGGGCGATCTCCATCGTGAGCAGCGCGTCCTTGGCGCGGGTGCGCAGCTCGTTGACGGTGTCCTCGTCGAAGCTCTCGATCTCGAGCATCTCCGACAGCGGCACGTAGGCCACCTCCTCGAGGCTGGTGAAGCCTTCCTCGATCAGGATGTCGGCCACCTCGGCGTCGACGTCGAGCTTGTCGACGAAGAGCTTGCGGATCGACTCCGACTCGCCGGCCTGCTTCTCGGCCGACTCCTCGGCGCTCATGATGTTGATGCGCCAACCGGTCAGCTCGGAGGCCAGGCGCACGTTCTGGCCGCCGCGGCCGATCGCGATCGCGAGGTTCTCCTCGTCGACGACCACGTCCATCGCGTGCTTCTCCTCGTCGACGACGATGGACTGCACGTTGGCCGGCGCCAGCGCGCCGATCACGAACTGCGCCGGGTCCTCAGACCACAGCACGATGTCGACGCGCTCGCCGGCCAGCTCGTTGGTGACGGCGTTGACGCGCGAGCCGCGCACGCCGACGCAGGTGCCGATCGGGTCGACCCGCTTGTCGTGCGACACGACGGCGATCTTGGCGCGCGAACCGGCATCGCGGGCGCAGCTCTTGATCTCGAGCAGGCCCTGCTCGATCTCGGGCACCTCGTGGCGGAACAGCTCCATCATGAAGCCCGGCGCCGAGCGCGACAGCATGATCTGCGGTCCGCGCTGCGTGGTGTCGACCTCGGTGATGAAGGCACGCACGCGGTCGCCGGTGCGCAGGTTCTCCTTGGCGATCATCTCGCTGCGGCGCAGGCGCCCTTCGACGCGGCCGCTCTCGACGACGATGTCGCCCTTGTCGAGGCGCTTGACGGTGCCGACGAAGATCTTGTCGCCGCGCGACAGGAAGTCGTTGAGCAGCTGCTCGCGCTCGGCGTCGCGGATCTTCTGCAGGATCACCTGCTTGGCGGCTTGCGCACCGATGCGGCCGATCGACACCGACTCGACCTGCTCCTCGATGTAGTCGTCGACCTCGATGTCGGCGATCTCCTCCTGGGCCTCGAACAGCAGCTTCTCCGAATCGGGCAGCTGCAGGCCGGCCTCGTTGGGCACCACGTGCCAGCGGCGGAAGGTCTCGTACTCGCCGGTCTCGCGGTCGACGGACACGCGCATGTCCACCTCGCCGCCATGCAGCTTCTTGCTCGCCGAGGCGAGCGCGGCCTCGACGGCACCGAACACGACCTCGCGCTCGACGTTCTTCTCGCGAGCGATCGCGTCCACCAGCATCAACAGTTCGCGGTTCATTCTTCGTGACCTCCGGATTCCTGCGCCGCGGGCTGGGGCTCGGCCCCGCCCTTGCGGCCCTTGAAGTCCACGACCGGCACCAGCCGGGCCTCGCGGACCTCGTCGAGCGTGAAGCTCAAAACCTGTGCGGGCGGCTCGTCGGCGGCCGCCGGCGTGACCCGCTTCTTGGCGGCACGCGCCGCCTTGCTGCCGGCCGGCGCCTCGGGCGCGACGAGTTGCAGCGCCCAGCCGCCCTCGGCCTCGCCCGCCATCAGCAGGCCAGCGTATTTCTTGCGCCCCTGGAAGGGCAGCTTCAGCGTCAGCTCGATGCGCTCGCCGAGGAAGCGCGCATAGTGCGCGGCGGTCTTCAGCGGCCGGTCGAGCCCCGGCGACGAGACCTCGAGCCGCTTGTAGTCGCAGCCCTCGACCTCGAGCACGAGCTGCAGCTGGCGGGTGACCTTCTCGCAGTCGTCGACCGTGATGAACTCGCCGCCGGCGGCACCGGGGAGCTGGTCGATGGCGACGCGCAACAGACCCTGCGAGCCGCGCTCGCATTCCACCAGCTCGTACCCGAGCCCGGCGACGGTCTTTTCCACGGCTGCCTGCCAGTTCAACGACAACGCTCGATATCCTGCCAATGCGGGTTCACCCCGCCCCAAAGAGAATCGACCAAAAAAAAAGGGCTGGATTTCCCTGCCCAATTCATGGTCTAGCGAAGCGCGGATTGTAGCCCGGACAGGCCCTAACGGCAAGCCGCCGGGGTGTCAAGAGCGGCTGGTGCAGGGGCGCGCATGCCAGAATTTCGGGCTCCCGACCCCCTTACCTGGAGCCGACCATGGGCTTTCTCGCCGGCAAGCGCCTGCTGATCACCGGGCTGCTGTCCAACCGCTCGATCGCCTACGGCATCGCCCGCGCCTGCCACCGCGAGGGCGCGGAGCTGGCCTTCAGCTATGTCGGCGAGCGCTTCAAGGGGCGCATCGTCGACTTCGCCAAGGAGTTCGGCACCGAGCTGATCTTCGACTGCGACGTCGCCGACGACGCGCAGATCCAGGCCATGTTCGACGGTCTCGGCGAGGCCTGGCCCAGCTTCGACGGCTTCGTGCACTCGATCGGCTTCGCGCCGCGCGAGGCGATCGCCGGCGACTTCCTCGACGGCCTGTCCCGCGAGGCCTTCCGCATCGCCCACGACATCTCGTCCTACAGCTTCCCGGCGATGGCCAAGGCGGCCGCACCAAGGCTGTCGGCCAAGGCGGCGCTGCTGACGCTGACCTACCTGGGCAGCGACCGCGTCGTGCCCAACTACAACACCATGGGTCTGGCCAAGGCCTCGCTGGAGGCGAGCGTGCGCTACCTGGCCGGCAGCCTGGGCGGCCGCGGCATCCGCGTCAACGGGATTTCGGCCGGGCCGATCAAGACGCTGGCGGCCTCGGGCATCAAGGGCTTCGGCAAGATCCTCGACGTGGTCGAGCAGAACGCGCCGCTCAAGCGCAACGTGACGATCGACGACGTGGGCAACGTCGCCGCCTTCCTGCTCAGCGACCTGGCCGCCGGCGTGACCGCCGAGATCACCTACGTCGACGCCGGCTTCAGCCGGGTGGCGAGCGGGATGAGCGAACTCTGAAGCGGTGGTGACGGAGCGAGGCTCACGCGGGCGGGGCACTGAGTTGCCCAGCCGAGGGTGTCGGGTGGCCGGCGGAGCGAAGCAGAGGGGGCGGCCCGCGCGGAGCGCGGGCCGGAGGACATGAGCGCAGTCGGCCGCCCGATGCCCTCGGCCCGCTCGGAGCTGTACGCCTTCCCTAGGCCACGCAGTCGACGGAGTAGCGCCGCACGCCGTCCTCGTTCTCCTCCTCGACGAGGCCGTGCACGTCGGTGTCGAAGCCGGGGAAGCGCTTGTTGAAGTCGCGCGTGAAGCGCAGGTAGTCGACGATCTTCTTGTTGAAGCGCTCGCCCGGAATGAGCAGCGGGATGCCCGGCGGATAGGGGGTCAGCAGCGAGGTCGTGATGCGCCCTTCCAGCGCCTCGATGTCGACCCGCTCGGTCTTGCGGTGGGCGATGTGGGCGTAGGCCTCGCTCGGCTTCATCGCCGGCTGCAGGTCCGACAGGTACATGTCGGTCGTCAGGCGCGCGATGTCGCCAGCCACGTAGGCCTCGTGGATGGCCTGGGCCAGGTCGCGCAGGCCCATGCGCTCGTAGCGCGGGTGGGCGGCGCAGAACTCCGGCAGGATGCGCCACAGCGGCGCGTTCTTGTCGTAGTCGTCCTTGAACTGCTGCAGCGCGGTCAGCAGCGTGTTCCAGCGGCCCTTGGTGATGCCGATCGTGAACATGATGAAGAACGAGTACAGCCCGGTCTTCTCGACGATCACGCCATGCTCGGCCAGGAACTTGGTGACGATCGACGCCGGGATGCCGCTCTTGGCGAACTTGCCCGACACGTCCAGCCCCGGCGTCACGATGGTCGACTTGATCGGGTCGAGCATGTTGAAGCCTTCGGCCAGCGGACCGAAGCCGTGCCACTTGGCCTCGGCCTTGATCATCCAGTCCTCGGGCTTGCCGATGCCGTCCTCGCTGAGCCGGTCCGGGCCCCAGACCTTGAACCACCAGTCCTTGCCGAACTCCTTGTCGACCTTGCGCATCGCGCGACGGAAGTCGAGCGCCTCCTGGATGCTCTCCTCCACCAGCGCGGTGCCGCCGGGCGGCTCCATCATCGCGGCGGCCACGTCGCAGCTCGCGATGATCGCGTACTGCGGCGAGGTCGAGGTGTGCATCAGGTAGGCCTCGTTGAAAAGGTGGCGGTCGAGCTTGGTGTTCTGCGCGTCCTGCACCAGCACCTGCGAGGCCTGGCTGATGCCGGCCAGCAGCTTGTGGGTGCTCTGGGTCGCGTAGACCACCGCCTGCTTCGGCCGCGTGCGGTACTTGCCCATCGCGTGGTAGCTGCCGTAGAACTTGTGGAAGGCGGCGTGCGGCAGCCAGGCCTCGTCGAAGTGCAGCGTGTCGACCCAGCCGTCGAGCAGACCCTTGATGGTCTCGGTGTTGTAGAGCACGCCGTCGTAGGTGCTCTGCGTCAGCGTCAGGATGCGCGGCTTGACGGTCGCCGGGTTCACGTGTGCGAGCAGCGGGTTGGCGGCGATGCGCTTGCGGATCGCCGCCGGCTCGAACTCGGCCTGCGGGATCGGGCCGATGATGCCCAGGTGGTTGCGCGTCGGCGGCAGGAACACCGGCACGGCGCCGGTCATGATGATCGCGTGCAGGATGGACTTGTGGCAGTTGCGGTCCACCACCACCACGTCGTCCGGCGCCACCGTGTGGTGCCACACCATCTTGTTGCTGGTGCTGGTGCCGTTGGTGACGAAGAAGCAGTGGTCGGCATTGAAGATGCGCGCCGCGTTGCGCTCGCTCTGCGCCACCGGGCCGGTATGGTCGAGCAGCTGGCCCAACTCGTCCACCGAGTTGCAGACGTCGGCGCGCAGCATGTTCTCGCCGAAGAACTGGTGGAACATCTGGCCGACCGGGCTCTTGAGAAACGCCACGCCGCCCGAATGCCCCGGGCAGTGCCAGGAGTACGAGCCGTCCTGCGCATAGTCGACCAGCGCCTTGAAGAACGGCGGCGCCAGGCCGTCGAGGTAGCTCTTGGCCTCGCGGATGATGTGGCGCGCCACGAACTCCGGCGTGTCCTCGAACATGTGGATGAAGCCGTGCAGCTCGCGCAGCACGTCGTTGGGCAGGTGCTGCGAGGTGCGCGTCTCGCCGTACAGGTAGATCGGGATCTCGAGGTTCTTGCGCCGGATCTCGCGGATGAACTGGCGCAGGTTGACGACCGCCGGCGCCAGCTCCGGGCCTTCGTGGACGAACTCGTTGTCGTCGATCGACAGGATGAAGGCGCTGGCGCGGCTCTGCTGCTGCGCGAACTGGCTCAGGTCGCCGTAGCTGGTGACGCCCAGCACCTCGAAGCCTTCCTTCTGGATCGCGTCGGCGAGCGCGCGGATGCCCAGGCCCGAGGTGTTCTCGGAGCGGTAGTCCTCGTCGATGATGACGATGGGAAAGCGGAAATGCTGCATCGAAGGGGCTCCGGAAGGCGGGCGCCGGCGGCCGGTCGCCGCTCGAGAAGGCGCGCAGTGTAGACCCATCGCCGCGCCACGCCGATGACGACAGGCGCGGCGTAAACTGAATCGCAGATCGCGCCGCCGGGCGCAGGAGGACCAGGCATGGATTGGAGCGCGTCCACGTGGTGGTGGGTTGCCTGCGGGGTGCTGGTGGCGGCCGAGCTGACGACCGGGACCTTCTACCTGCTGATGCTGGCCCTCGGCGTGGCCGCGGCGGCGCTGGCCGCACATGGCGGGCTCGATTTCTCCGGCCAGCTGGTGGTGGCGGCGGCGGTCGGCGGTGGCGCGGTGGCGGCCTGGCATCTCAAGCGCGGTGCGCGGCCGGTCGCGGCGCCGGCCGGCTCCAACCGCGACGTCAACCTCGACATCGGCGAGCAGGTCCGCGTCGACGCATGGGACAGCGAGGGCAGCACCCAGGTGTCCTACCGCGGCGCGCAGTGGTCGGCGCGCTGGCACGACGACACGCCGCCGACACCCGGCCTGTGCACCATCCGCGCGGTCGAGGGCAATCGCCTGCTGCTCGGCCGCTGACCTCCTGCAACCCCCTCCCACGCCACCATGGAAATCATCGCCCTCGTCCTCCTTATCGTCGCCGCGATCTTTGTCGTCCGCTCGGTCAAGGTCGTGCCGCAGCAGAACGCCTGGGTGGTCGAGCGCCTCGGCAAGTACCACGCGACGCTGACGCCCGGGCTGAACTTCCTCGTGCCCTTCATCGACCGGCTCGCCTACAAGCACTCGCTCAAGGAGATCCCGCTGGACGTGCCCAGCCAGGTCTGCATCACCAGGGACAACACCCAGCTCACCGTCGACGGCATCCTCTACTTCCAGGTCACCGACGCGATGCGGGCCAGCTACGGTGCCTCGAACTACATCGTGGCGATCACCCAGCTCGCGCAGACGACGCTGCGCAGCGTGATCGGCAAGATGGAGCTCGACAAGACCTTCGAGGAACGCAACGCGATCAACGCCGCGGTGGTCAACGCCCTCGACGAGGCGGCGCTGAACTGGGGCGTCAAGGTGCTGCGCTACGAGATCAAGGACCTCACGCCGCCGGCCGCGATCCTGCACGCGATGCAGGCCCAGATCACCGCCGAGCGCGAGAAGCGTGCCCTGATCGCCGCCTCCGAAGGCCGGCGCCAGGAGCAGATCAACATCGCCACCGGCGAGCGCGAGGCCTTCATCGCGCGCTCCGAGGGCGAGAAGCAGGCCGAGATCAACAACGCCCAGGGGCAGGCCGCCGCGATCATCGCCGTGGCCGAGGCCACGGCCTCGGCGATCCGCCAGGTCGCCGCCGCGATCCGCGAGCCCGGCGGCGAACAGGCGGTGCAGCTCAAGGTGGCCGAGAAGGCCGTCGAGGCCTACGGCCAGCTGGCACAGAAGAACAACACCATGATCGTGCCCGGCCACATGGGCGAGGTGGCCACGCTGATCGGCACCGCGATGACGCTGATCCGGCAGCCGGCGGTGGCAGGCCGGCCATGAGCGATCCCGGGCCGGCGCGCAACGTGCTGGGCACGGCGCTGCTCGCCTGCTCCTACGACCCGCTGACCGGCTGGTTCCGCGACGGCTGTTGCCACACGGGCAGCGACGACCCCGGCAGCCACGTGGTGTGTGCGCGCATGACGTCCGCGTTCCTCGCCTTCGCCCGCGAGCGCGGCAACGACCTCGTCACGCCGCGGCCGCAGCAGCGCTTCCCCGGGCTGCGGCCGGGCGATCGCTGGTGCCTGTGCGCACGGCGCTGGACCGAGGCGCTCGAGGCCGGCGTCGCCCCACCGGTGGTGCTGGAGAGCACGCACGAGCGGGCGCTGGAAGTCGTGAACCTGGCGGCGCTGCAGCGCCACGCCCTGGCGCGCAGCGCCTGACGCCGGTCGATCGCCGCTGCAGGCTCAGCGCGCCACGGTACGCGCCGCGGCGAAGCTCGACAGCAGCCCGCCGCCCTGCGGCGGCGGCAGCCGCACATGCTGCCTCTCGATGCCCGGCCAGCGCCGGCACCAGCGCATCAGCCCCGGTTCGGCCGTGTCGCGGAACGCGAACAGGAAGTTGGCCGGCAGGCTCGGCATGCCGATCGCCTGCAGCAACGCGGCGCTCAGGCGCTCGCACCCGCCGTCGCCGGCCGGCGCGCCGAGCACCGCGTCGAAGCCATCGAGGATCAGCAACAGCCGCGCACCGAGTTGCCGCCCCCACAGCGCCAGGCTGTCCCCGAGCGCGCCGTCGTCGAGCCCGTCGACCACCCGGCGCAGCCCGAGTTCCGCCTGGACATGGCCCAACAGCGCCGCCAGCGGCTCGCCGTCCCAGCGGTCGAACACCATGGCGACCTCGGGCGTCGCGGCCCAGGGCGCGGTGGCGCGACGGCGTCGGTCCGGGATGGGCAGCACGCCGGGCGGCAATGCGGCGGCAGGCAGCGGGCCGTGATCGACCGTGCGTCGCCGCAGCAGCGGCAGCAAGCCCTGGTGCAGCAGCGTGGTCTTCCCCGACCGGGCCGGGCCCGACAGCAGCGTGACACGCGCGCTGCGCAGGCCGGCTGCCAGCTGCACGGCCTCGTGATCGCGCGAATACCACCGGACGCCATCGCCGTCGGCGCTGAGCGGATGGGTCACGGGCGGCTCCTCGACGGTGCAGACGCTGGTCGCTATGAGCCTCGGACCCTCGCGGATGCGATCGAGTGCGGGTTACCGATTGCAACAAATCGCACAAAACGGCAGACTAGCCGGATGGCCATGCTCAAGCCACCGATGAACAAGACCTGGACCACGCCCCGTCCGCCCCGCCCGGGCGCCGCCGAACCGGACCGCCTCCCCGACTTCGCGGAGACGGTCCCGATGGGCCTGCATGCCGGCTCGGACGAGCCGGTGTGGAACGAGTCCTCGTTCGACCTGCGCTATGGCATGGACATGTTCGAGCAGCCCATCGACACGCTGCCGGGTGAACTGCGGGGACTGTTCCCGGGCAAGTAGCCGACGACCGGCCGACGGCGCGGCGAAGAGCAAGACGGGCCCGATGGGCCCGTTTCTTTTTCCAGCGTCCCGGCCGAGAGCGCGGCGTGATTCGCCCGCGGTGACCGCCACTCGAGGCCGTGGGCAGTTCAGGGCCGGATCGCCGCGCCCGTTTAATCAAACCTTAAGCCAAGCTCGCTACGCTGCCGCCATTCTCATGAGATGGCGGCACCCATGATCACTGCTCAGTCCCAGGTGACGGCGCTCCCGCAGCGGCAGATGCGGATGTTGATGACGCAGGCCATTGAGTGGCTCGTTGTCATCGGTGTCGCAACCGTTGGCTTGTGGTGCTTCATCGACTGAGCCGACATCCCCGACGCGCGCTGCGTCGTGAATGGGTTGGGGCGTGGCTAAAAAATCGGGCCCGAGGGGCCCGCTTCAATTTCTAACAACGTCCTGGCGGAGAGAGCGGGATTCGAACCCGCGGAGGGCTGTTAACCCTCACACGCTTTCCAGGCGTGCGACTTAAACCGCTCATCCATCTCTCCGGAGCCGAAGATTCTAAGCGGCCGCGGCGAGCCGCCCGGGCCCGCTCAACGGACCACGGCGATCTGCTCGCGCTGGCCGCCCTTGTAGGTGTAGAGCGTCAGCGCACCGTTCTTGATGTCGCCCTTCTCGTCGAAGCTGATCGTGCCGGTCACGCCCTTGTAGCCCTCGGTCTTGGCGAGCGCCGGCAGGTAGGTCGCCGGGTCGGCCGAGTTGGCCTTGACCATCGCATCGGCCATCACCATCAGCGCGTCGTAGACATAGGGCGCGTAGAGCTTGACGTCGTCGTTGAACTTGGCCTTGTAGCGGGTGCGGAACTCGTCCATGCCGACCTTCTGCTCGCCCTCAACGCCACCGGCCTCGGCGCACACCACCTGACCGTCGTCCATCGACCCGCCGGCGAGCTTGGGCAGCTCGCTGGTGCAGATGCCGTCGCCGCCGAGGAACTTGGCGTTGATGCCGAGCTGCTTGAGCTGGCGCAGCATCGGCCCGGCCACCGCGTCCATGCCACCGAAGAACACCACGTCGGGGTTCTTGGCCTTGATGCCGGAGAGGATCGACGAGAACTCCTGCGCCTTGTCGGTGGTGAACTCGCGGCCGACCACGGTGCCGCCCGAACCCTTGACGCCGTTCTCGAACTCGTCGGCCACGCCCTGGCCGTAGGCGGTGCGGTCGTCGATCACCGCGATCGAGGCGCCCTTGAGCTCGCCCTTCGCGTAACGGCCGAGCGTGCCGCCGAGGTGCACGTCGTCGGCCACCACGCGGAAGGTGGTCTTGAAGCCCTGGCGCGTGTACTTGGGGTTGGTCGACGACGGCGAGATCTGCGGGATGCCGGCGGCGCTGTAGATCTGCGACGCGGGGATGCTGGTGCCCGAGTTCAGGTGCCCGACCACGCCGT
Source organism: Methylibium sp. (assembly GCA_035476815.1). Taxonomy (GTDB): domain Bacteria; phylum Pseudomonadota; class Gammaproteobacteria; order Burkholderiales; family Burkholderiaceae_C; genus Methylibium. The sequence goes on along the minus strand of DATILD010000021.1, from coordinate 24,376 downwards.
TGACCTTGGCGTCGACGAGCTTCTGCGCCACCGCGGTGCCCTGCTTCGGGTCGGCGGCGTCGTCCTCGGCGACGAGCTCGAATCGGGCCTTCTTGCCGCCGATCGTCACGCCCTTGGCGTTGAGGTCGTCGATGGCCATGCGGGCGCCGTTCTCGTTGTCCTTGCCCAGGTGGGCGCTCGGGCCGCTCAGCGGGGCGACGTGGCCGATCTTGATCAGCACCTCGTCGGGCGCTGCCGCCTCCTTCTTGCCGCAGCCTGCGACCAGCGCGGCGAGCGCCGCAACGACCGCGAGAGAGACGATGGATTTCTGCATGGAAGCTCCTTGTTGGCGATTTCGTGGCGGAAGAATAATTCAGCGCGACGGCGGGTCGCGGCGCCGCGCCAGCTCCTTGGCGACCGCGTCGCGCACCGCCTGGTGCAGCAGGTCGTCAAGCAAGGCGCGGGCCTCGGTCAGCAGGGCCCCGGCCACCGCGTCGACGGCCGGCGCGATCGCAGCGCGCAGCCGCGGCTCGAGCGTGTCGTCGAGCCGGCGGTGCAGCTCACCCATCACGCGGCGCACCAGCTCCTCGTCGAGCGCGGCCGGGGCGGCCGGCGGGCCTGGCATCGGCGCCGAGACGCGCCCGCGGGGATCGAGCACCTCGGTCAGCGTCGGCACATGGCGCGGCGGCGGCGGGCGTGGGCCGGCCGTCACTCGACCGCCTCCACGTGGTGAGTGACCGGGTAGCCGCGGGCCTTGAGGTGCTGCCAGCGCTGGCGGCCGGCCGCGGCCTCGTCGGGCGCGCCGCCGACGAGCTCGAACAGGCGACCGAAGCTCTCGAAGCCGGGACCGAGGTCGGGGCCGAGATTCACCAGCACCTCGTGGTGCGGTGCCTCGGTGGGTCTGTCGGCCAGCCAGATCGGCGTGGCAGCCAGGCGCGGCGGCACGGCCGCGCCGCCGCGCAGGCGGGCATGCGGCAGGAACTCGAGCGGCTCGAAGGTCCACAGCAGCACGTCGAGCTGGTCGAGCCGCGCCGGATCGGCCGTGACGACCACCTGCGCGCCGCGTCGCTGCGACTTGCGCAGCAGCCGGCAGGCATAGGCCAGCGGATCGGCCAGCCCGGTGTGAAAGTGCACCTCGGTCATCGGTGCGGTTCGCGCGATGTTCAGCCGGCGCGTGCCAGCAGGTAATGGGTCAGCAGTGCCACCGGGCGCCCGGTGGCCCCCTTGGCGGCGCCGGACTTCCAGGCGGTGCCGGCGATGTCCAGATGGGCCCAGGGGTACATGGCGGTGAACTTCTTCAGGAACATCGCCGCGGTGATCGCACCGCCGGCGCGGCCGCCGACGTTGCCCATGTCGGCGAAGTTGCTCTTCAGCGCCTCGTCGTACTCGTCGTCCAGCGGCATGCGCCAGGCCGGATCGAGCCCGGCCGCGCCGGCGGCGAGCAGCGCCTCGGCCAGCTTGTCGTCGGGACTGAACAGGCCCGAGCGGTGTGCGCCGAGCGCGATCACGCAGGCGCCGGTCAGTGTGGCGATGTCGATCACGGCGGCCGGCTTGAAGCGCTCCGCATAGGTCAGCGCATCGCAGAGGATCAGCCGGCCCTCGGCGTCGGTGTTCAGCACCTCGATGGTCTGGCCGGACATCGAGGTCACGACGTCGCCCGGCTTGACCGCCCGGCCGCTGGGCATGTTCTCGCACGCCGGGATCAGGCCGATCACGTTGAGCTTGGGCTTCAACTCGCCGAGCGCGCGGAAGGTACCGAGCACGCTGGCGGCGCCGCCCATGTCGAACTTCATCTCGTCCATCTCGGCCGAGGGCTTGATCGAGATGCCGCCGGTGTCGAAGGTGATGCCCTTGCCGACCAGCACCACCGGCGCCTGGCCCTTGGTCCCGCCCTCGTGGCGCAGCACGATGAACTTCAACGGCTCGTCCGAGCCCTGCGCGACGGCGAGGAAGGAGCCCATGCCGAGCTTCTCGCAGTCCTTGCGCTCCAGCACCTGGACCTTGAAGCCATGCGCCTTGGCGAGCTTCTTCGCCTCGCCGGCCAGGAAGCTCGGCGTGCAGTGGTTGGCCGGCCGGTTCGCGCATTCGCGCGCCAGCGTCACGCCGGCGGCGACACCCTCGCCGCATGCCAGGCCGGCCCGTACGGCCTTGGCCGCGTCCTTGTCGGCAACGAGCGTCACGGCGTCGAAGGCCGGGGCCGGCGCCGCGCTCGGCTTGGTATGGCGGTAGAGGTAGCCGGCCTCCGCGACCGCGGCGACCAGCGCCTCCGCCTGCCCCGCATCGACCGGGCCCGCGCCGCTCGCGACAGCGACGTGCTTCGCGCCGGAGCTCTTCAGGCTGCCCAGCGCCGCGGCCACGGCCTGGCGGAAGGCCTTGGCGCCGCCCTCGCCGGCGACGGTCAGCACGACTCGCCTGGCCTTCACGCCGGCCGCACGGTGGATGTAGAGCACCCGGCCGGCCTTGGCCTGCAGGTCGCCGGCGGCGACGGCATCGGCCAGCAGGGCCGCGAGCGGCGCGTCGAGCTTCTGCTTCTTCAGGTCGCCCTGCAGCACGACGACCAGCGCATCGGCGGGCGTCTGCGACAGTTGGTCCGCACTCTGAAGACGGGTACGAAAGTCCATAATGAGCAACCGTTTTGATGTCCGATGATGTTATTCGATTCAACGTTGCGCCGAGACCTCGCGCGCAGTCTCGCCGCCACGCTCATCGTGATCCTGACGATCGTGATCACGATGTTCCTGATCCGCACGCTCGGCCAGGCCGCGGGCGGCGCGATCGCGCCGCAGGACGTGGTGCTGCTGCTGGGCTACATCTCGCTCGAGCACCTGCCGACGATCGTCAGCCTGTCGCTGTTCGTCGCGGTCGTCGGCACGCTCACGCGCATGTACCGCGACAGCGAGATGGTGATCTGGTTCGCCAGCGGCGTCGGGCTGCTGCGCTTCGTCGGGCCGGTGCTGCGGCTGGCCTGGCCGGTACTGCTGCTGGTGGTGGTGCTGGCGCTGTTCGTCTGGCCCTGGGGCAACCGGCAGATCGAGGAGCTGAAGTTCCGCTACGAGCAGCGCTCCGACATCGCGCGCGTCACGCCGGGGCAATTCCAGACCTCGAGCGACGGCCGGCGCGTGTTCTTCATCGATCGTGACGCCGGCGAAGGTCAGCTGGCGCGCAACGTGTTCGTGCTCGAGCGGCGCGACGGCGGCGAGAGCGTGACCTCGGCCCACAGCGGGCGCATCGAGATGGACAACGGGCAGCGCTACGCGGTGCTCGATCGCGGCCAGCGCAACGATCTCGACTTTCACACCGGCGAGAAGCGCGTCGCCCGCTTCGACAGCTACCGCGTGCTGGCCGGCGAGGCCCCGCGCAGCGCGCTCGACGATCTGCCGCCCAAGGCGCGCAGCACCTGGGAGCTGCTGACCCAGCCGACGCCGCGCCACCTCGGCGAGCTGACCTGGCGCATCGGGCTCGCGGTCGGCGGGCTGAACCTGGTGCTGCTCGGCATCGGCCTGGCCGCCGGCAACCCGCGGCGCGGCGGCAGCTGGAACCTGCTGTTCGCGCTGCTGACCTTCGTCGTCTACTACAACCTGCTGAGCCTCACGCAGGCCTGGGTCGCGAGCGGCAAGCTCGCGATGCTGCCGACGCTGCTGCTGGTGCATGGCGGCACCTTCGTGCTGGCGCTGGCACTGCTGTGGTGGCGCGAGTACGGCGTGTCACTGACCCGGCGCCGCCCCGCGGCGGCCACGGCCTGAGCGCGATGCGTACCGTCCGTCGCCTGCTCTACATCGAGGTGCTCGGCGCCGTCGCCTTCGTCACGGTCGCCTTCCTGGCCCTGTTCTACTTCCTCGACCTGGTCGACCAGCTCGGCGACGTCGGCCGCGGCGCCTACCGCGTGCAGCACGCGGCGCTGTACTGCCTGCTGGAGCTGCCGTCGCACTTCTACGAGCTGTTCCCGATCGCGGTGCTGATCGGCACCACGTTCGCGTTGGCGCGCCTCGCGCAGTCCTCGGAGTTCACGATCCTGCGCACCGGCGGGCTGGGGCCCGGGCGCGCGCTCGGCCTGCTGGCGATGCTGGGCCTGGCCGCCGCGGTGCTGACCTTCGTGGTCGGCGACTACGTGGCACCGCAGGCGGGGGCCTACGGCGATGCGATGAAGGCAACGCTCAAGTACCAACAGACGGGACAGCCGAGCGGACGGCGCGCCAGCGCCTGGCTCAAGGACCGCCGCAGCGCCAGGCCCGGCGAGACACCGGCCGGCGAGCGGCTCGACTCGATCCATGTCGGTCATGTCGGTCCGGACGGCCGGCTCGAGGATGTCGACATCTACGAGTTCGGTCCCGACAGCCAGCTGCTGCGCCGGGTGCGCGCGGCGCGCGGCGTGGCGGGCACCGACGGCTGGCAGCTCGAGGACGTGCGCATCACGCGCTGGGAGAGCGACGGCGACGAGCACCTCTCGACGGACGAGACGCGCGCCGCGCTCGCCTGGCCGGCCACGTTGACGCGTTCGGTCGTGGCGGCGGCGGTCGCGCCGCTGCGCAGCATGTCCACGCTGGACCTGTATCGCTACTCGAGCCACCTGTCCGACAACGAGCAGGCCGTGCAGCGCCAGCAGATCCAGTTCTGGAAGAAGGCGCTGTACCCGCTGGCCTGCCTGGTGATGGTGGGTCTGGCGCTGCCGTTCGCCTACCTGCACGCGCGCGGCGGCGGCGTCAGCGTCAAGGTGTTCGGCGGCATCCTGCTGGGCATCAGCTTCGTGCTGCTGAACAACGTCTCGACCCATCTCGGCCTGCTGCGCGACTGGACGCCGTGGATCGCCGCCGCGGCACCGAGCGCCTTCTACCTGCTGCTGTCGATGGCGGCGTTCAGCTGGCTGGTGCGCTACCGATGAGCCTCCGACACGGCCTGCTGCTGTTCGCCCATGGCGCGCGCGACCCGAACTGGGCGCGGCCCTTCCAGGCCGTCGCCGAGCGCGTGCGCGCGCTGCGGCCGGATGCCGAGGTGCGGCTCGCCTTCCTGGAGTTGATGACGCCCGATCTCGCGACCGCGGGCGCCGAACTGGCGACCGCCGGCTGCGACGCGATCACCGTCGTGCCGCTGTTCCTCGGCGCCGGCGGCCATGTGCGCCAGGACCTGCCGGCGCTCGCCCGCACGCTGGAGGCGGCTCACCCGGGTCTGCGCGTGACGCTGGCCGGCGCGGTCGGCGAACACCCGCTCGTGATCGCCGCGCTCGCCGAGGCGGCCGCCCACGCCCCATGAACCTGCACCAGTTCCGTTTCGTCCAGGAGGCGGCGCGCCGCAACCTGAACCTGACCGAGACCGCGAAGGCGCTGCACACCTCGCAGCCCGGCATCTCGAAGGCCATCCTCGAACTCGAAGCCGAGCTCGGCATCGACATCTTCGCGCGCCACGGCAAGCGCCTGAAGCGCATCACCGAGCCGGGCCGCCAGGTGCTGGCGGCGATCGAGACGATCATGCGCGAGGTCGGCAACCTCAAGCGCATCGGCGAGGAATTCAGCCAGCAGGACGCCGGCACGCTCTCGATCGCCACCACCCACACCCAGGCGCGCTACGTGCTGCCGGGGCCGGTGGCGGCGCTGCGCAAGCGCCACCCCAAGGTCGCGATCAGCCTGCACCAGGGCACGCCGGAGCAGGTGGCGCAGATGCTGATCGACGAGACCGCTGAGGTCGGGCTCGCGACCGAATCGCTCAGCGCCTTCGAATCGCTGGTCACGCTGCCCTGCTATGACTGGCAGCACATGGTGGTGCTGCCGGCCGCCCATGCGCTGGCGGCGCAGGAGCGCGTCTCGCTCGAGCAACTCGCCCACGAGCCGCTGATCACCTACCACCCTTCGTTCACCGGCCGCACCAAGATCGACGCGGCCTTCGCCGCCCAGGGTTTCGCGCCGAACGTGGTGCTGGAGGCGATCGACTCCGACGTCATCAAGACCTATGTGCGGCTGGGGCTGGGCGTCGGCATCGTCGCCGAGATGGCGGTGCGCGACGACCCCAGCTGCGGCCCCGGCGGCGACCTGGTGGTGCGGCCGGCCGGCACGCTGTTCGGCAACAACGTCGCGCGGCTCGCCTTCAAGCGCGGCGCCTACCTGCGCCACTTCGTCTACGGCTTCGCCGAGCTGCTGTCGCCCAAGCTCACGCGTGCGGTGGTCGAGCGCGCCATGGCCGGCGGCGCCGACACCGCGCCGCGCTGAACCATGAACGAGCGCACCCCGCTGCCCCCGAGCCGGCTGCCGCAGGTCGGCACGACGATCTTCACCGTGATGTCGGCGCTCGCCCAGGAGCATGGCGCCGTCAATCTCGGTCAGGGATTCCCCGACTTCGATGGCGATGCACGCCTGGTCGACGCGGTCACCGACGCGATGCGCGCCGGCCACAACCAGTACCCGCCGATGGCCGGCGTGCCGGCGCTGCGCGAGGCGGTCGCCGCCAAGGTCGCCGCGCTCCACGGCCAGGCCTATGACCCCGGCAGCGAGGTCACGATCACCGCCGGCGCGACGCAGGCCATCCTCACCACCATCCTCGCGCTGGTGCACCCGGGCGACGAGGTCATCGTGCTCGAGCCCTGCTACGACAGCTACGGCCCGAACATCGAGCTGGCCGGCGGGCGCATCGTCCGCGTGCCGCTGACACCCGGCACGTTCCGGCCGGACTTCGAACGCATCGCCGCCGCGCTGAGCCCGCGCACGCGCCTGCTGATCGTCAACACGCCGCACAACCCGAGCGCGACGGTCTGGAGCGAGGTCGACATGCAGCGCCTCGCCGCGCTGCTGGCGCCGACCGACACGCTGCTGCTGGCCGACGAGGTCTACGAGCACATGGTCTACGACGGCGCCGCGCACCAGAGCGTCGCGCGGCATCCGGCGCTGGCCGCGCGCAGCGTGCTGGTGTCGAGCTTCGGCAAGACCTTCCACGTCACCGGCTGGAAGGTCGGCTATGTCTGCGCCCCGGCGCCGCTGATGGCCGAGTTCCGCAAGGTCCACCAGTTCAACGTGTTCACCGTCAACACGCCGGTGCAGCACGGGCTGGCCGCCTACCTCGCCGACCCGGCGCCCTACCTCGGCCTGCCGGGTTTCTATGCGGCCAAGCGCGACCGCTTCCGCGCCGGGCTGGCCGGCACCGGCCTCGCGCTGTTGCCCAGCGAGGGAAGCTATTTTCAGTGCGTCGACTACTCGGCGCTGCAGGCCCATCGCGAGCGCAGCGAACTCGATTTCTGCCGCTGGCTCACGACCGAGGTCGGCGTCGCGGCGATCCCGCTATCGGCCTTCTACGCCGACGGCTGCGAGCAGCGCATCGTGCGCTTCTGCTTCGCCAAGCGCGCTGCGACGCTCGATGCGGCGCTGGAGCGCCTGAGAACGCGGCTGTAGCCCGCGCGGGCGGCGCTCAGGATCGGCTGCCGCCGCCGCCGGTGTCGGCGTCGTCGAGCGGCAGGTCGACCTCCAGCGGCTTGTGCACCGAGGGCTGCGCCTCCAGCGAGGTGGTCGCAACGAGGCGCTCGAACACCGGTGCCGGCGCGCCCGTCCCGGACTCGTCCAGCGGCAGCAGCAGATCGACCGCACCGATGCCGTTGGTCGTCGTCTCCGACAGGTCGCGCGCCACCGAGTACAGCAGCATCAGCTCGCGGTAGGCCGGCAGGTCGAAGCTGTCGGCCTGCTGCGTATCGGCGTCGCCCGGTTCGCGCAGCAGCGTGGCCTGGAGCACCTCCATCGCGCGTTGCGGCTGGAACCACAGGCTCTGCAGCCGCCGCACCACGGCCGGGTAGTCCTCGAGCGTCAGGCCGCCCTGCAGGTCGGTCTCCCACTCCGGCGCGCGGGCCGAGAAGCGGCTGTTGAAGCGCTCGCGCAGCCGCTCGTATTCCTTGCGGTCGCCGCGGCGCTTGCAGATCTCGAGCAGCTTCAGGTAAGGCAGCGGGCTGGTGTCCGCGGTGCTGCGCAGATGACCCATCAGCAGGTCGATCGCGGCCTCGTCCTGCCCGAGCACGATGAAGAACTCGGCCTGCTGTTCGAGGTCGATCAGTTCCTCGACCGAGACCTCGCGGCGCTCCTGCGCGAGCGGCGCCGGCGCCGAGATCGGGCCGAGGCCACCGGGCCGCGACGTCAGGCCGGCACGCGACGCGGCCTGGGTATCGTCGAAGCCGACGGGCGCCGAAAGCGGCGCCGAAGGCTGCGGCGCAAAGGCCATCGCCTCGGCGGTCGCCGCATCGCCCTCCGGGGTGCCGGGGCGCGGATGGGCCGCGGCCGCCTGCTCCAGCCAGGCGCTCGCCTCGCGTTCCTGCTCGCGCTGGCGCCACATCCAGATCAGCAGCGCCGCGAGCAGCAGCGCCAGCCCGCCCAGCCCGTAGACCAGCACCTCGTCGCTGCGCGCCGCCTCGCCCTGCTGGAGACGCGTCTTCAACTCGTTGATGGTCTGCTGGGCCTTGTCGAATTCGGCCCGCAAGCGAACACCGGATGCTTCGACCTCGGCAACACGCGCGCTGGCGGCCGCCGCCGCGGCACTGGCCGCACTGGCCGCTTCCGCGGCGGCCAGCAGTTCCGGCGAAGGGGCGCTGGCGGCCGTGGCGCCGGGGTTGGCCCCTTCCTCGAGCGTGGCGAGCTTCAGCCGCGACGTGCTGTCCGCTACCGCGACGGGCACTGCCGGAGTCGCTGGTGCGCGCGGGGCGGCCGAGGCGGTGGTCGGTGTGCGGGCGGGCGCGGGGGCCGTTGCGCCGGTGCGCGGCCGCGTGCGCTTGGCGGCGCGACGCGGCGGTGCCGCGGAGGCCTGAGCCGCAGGCGGCGACGCTGCAGCCGCTACCGTCGTCGATGAGGCCGCCGCCGGCCCCGGCGTCGTGGCGGGGCCGGGCGAAGCGGCCGCCACGCCGCTCGCGGGCGGCGTGTAGAGCGGCGGGTCGGCAAACAGCGTGAAGCGCCGGCTGCTGCGTGCCGCACAGCCGACGACGATCTCGACGGTCACCACCGGTTCGGCGATGCGGGTCGTCGTGAGGACGCGCACGGTCCGCTCGCGGGCTCCCGGGAGTGCCGGCTCGAGCGTCGCGGTCGTCGTGCCGCGCTGTTGCACGGTCTCGCCGAACTGCACCTCGGCCGAGACGCATTCGGGAGCGACATCCTCACCGGGTTCGAGCCGCAACGGGACGCGCAGATCGAGCGCTTGGCCGAGCGTCGCCGAACTGGGCAGCGCCCCGAAACCCAACGCGGAGGCCCCCTGTCCGAACCCGCCGATGGCAAGGCCGAGCAACAGGTGGCGCACGTCGAAATTCATGCTGTGTCTGGGGTCTGGGCCGAGGCACTCTAGCATGAAGTAACCGTCTGTCTGACCACGGCGACGCCTGCATGACACACTCCTGCGGTGACTTCTCACCACCCTGCCCGCCGTCGTCTGTACCTCATGCGCCACGGCTCGGTCGACTACTTCTGCACCGATGGTTCGGCCATCCCGCCCGAAGGCGTGCCGTTGAATGAGGAAGGCCGACGGCAGGCCGATGCCGCGGGTGCGTTGTTCGCGCGCTGCGCGGTGCGCTTCGACCGCGTGGTCGCCAGCGGCCTGCCGCGCACGGTGCAGACGGCCGAGCGCGTGCTGGCCGCCACGGGCCTCGCGCTGCCTGTCGAGGCGGTGCCAGCATTGCAGGAGATCCGCGGCGGCCGGCTCGCCGACCTCGCGCCCGAAGAGATCGAGTCGGCCTTCCTCGACGCCTTCCGCGGCGGCGCGGCCGACGAGCACCGACGCTTCCTCGGCGGCGAATCGGTCGGCGAGCTGCTCGATCGCGTGCTGCCGGCCTTCGAGCACTGGCGCCGACGCGACGACTGGCAGTGCCTGCTGCTGGTGCTGCACGGCGGCGTCAACCGCGCGATCCTGTCGTCGCTGCTGGCCGGACGGCGGGCGTTCTTCGGCGCGCTCGAGCAGCAGCCGGCCTGCATCAATGTCTGCGACCTCGGCGACGGCGACGACGCGGTCGTGCGGGCAATCAATCTCGCGCCCACGCAGTGGCTGCACGAGGATGAACGCCTCACGACGATGGAAAAGCTCCTGGCGCAGTACCGGCGCCGGCAGGCCTGAGGAGCGGCCATGTCGCATCAGGGACAAGCCCTGCCGCACCCGGCTCTTACACTCGATGAGCAACTGCATGTCGACAACGGTCCGTGGTTCAGCAAGCTCTCACCCGCGCTGCGCGCGGACATCCTCGGCCGGGCGCAGGTGCGCCGGCTGGCCGATGGCGCCATGGTCTCGGCGCGCGGTGCCGCGGCCGACGAATGGTGTGGCGTCGCGCGCGGCGCGGTGCGCATCAGTTCGGTCTCGCTGTCCGGCAAGCAGATCACGCTGACCTACGCCGAGCCTGGCGTCTGGTTCGGCGACATCGCGCTGTTCGACGGCCTGCCGCGCACGCACGACGCGAACGCGCATGGCGACACCACGCTGCTGGTCGTGCGCAAGGCCGATTTCCGCGAGCTGCTGTCGCGCCACGTCGAGCTCTACGACGCGCTGCTGCGGCTGCAGTGCCGCCGTCTGCGCCTGATGTTCGACGTGGTCGAGGACCTCAACACCCGTCCGCTCGCCGCCCGGCTGGCCAAGCAGCTGCTGCTGCTGGCGCGCAGCTACGGCATCGCCGAGGGCGAGGAGATCCGCATCGGCCTGCAGCTCGCGCAGGAGGATCTGGCGCAGCTGCTGGGCGCGTCGCGCCAGCGCGTGAACCAGGAGCTCAAGGGCTTCGAGCGCGACGGCGCGCTGCGCGTCGAGCCGACGCGGCTGGTCGTGCTGTCGCGCGACAAGCTGCTGGCGATCGCGGCGCGCTGAACGCGGCGGCCGCGCGCCGCGCCTGACCTTCGGAGACCCGATGGACGACCACTCCGGCACCAAGCCGATCGCCGCCTCGCATGCCTTCGACGTGACGGCGCTGCAGGCCTGGCTGGCGCCCCGGCTCGAGGGTTTTGCCGGCCCGCTCGCCGTCGAGCAGTTCAAGGGCGGCCAGTCCAACCCGACCTACCAGCTCGTCACGCCGACCCGCAGCTGGGTGATGCGCAGCAAGCCCGGCCCCAAGGCCAGGCTGCTGCCCTCGGCGCATGCGATCGAGCGCGAGTTCGCCGTCATGCGCGCCCTGCACGGCAGCGACGTGCCGGTGCCGCGCATGTGCCTGCTGTGCGAGGACGAAGCGGTCATCGGCCGCGCCTTCTACGTGATGGAATTCGTGCAGGGGCGCGTGCTGTGGGAGCAGTCGCTGCCCGGTCTCGATCCGGCCGTTCGCGCGGCGATCTACGACGAGATGAACCGCGTGATCGCGGCGCTGCACCGCGTCGACGTGCAACGGGCCGGCCTGGCCGGCTACGGCAAGCCGGGCAACTACTTCGAGCGCCAGATCGGCCGCTGGAGCAAGCAGTACCTGGCCTCGATCACCACGCCGATCGAGGCGATGAACCGGCTGATGGCCTGGCTGCCCGAGCACATGCCCGCCAGCGCGCGCGACGAGCGCGAGGTGGCTGTGGTGCACGGCGACTTCCGGCTCGACAACCTGGTGTTCCACGCCAACGAGCCGCGCGTGATCGCGGTGCTGGACTGGGAACTGTCGACGCTCGGCCACCCGCTCGCCGACTTCAGCTACCACTGCATGAGCTGGCACATCACGCCGGGCGCCTTCCGCGGCATCGGCGGGCTCGACCTCGCGGCGCTCGGCATCCCGGACGAACGCGACTACGTGGCCCGCTACTGCGCGCGCACCGGCCGCGCCGACCTCGACGCGGTGATGGCCGACTGGAACTTCTACCTCGCCTACAACCTGTTCCGCATGGCCGGCATCCTGCAGGGGATCGCGAAGCGGGTCGAGGACGGCACCGCCGCGAGCGAACAGGCCCGCCAGGCTGCCGCCGGCGCGCGGCCGCTGGCCGAGCTCGGCTGGGCGATCGCGCAGCGCGGCTGAGTCGACCGGCCTACCAGGAGACGTCGATGGACTTCGGCTATTCGCCCCGGACCCAGGAACTGCAGGCCCGCCTGCTGCAGTTCATGGACGCGCACATCTACCCGAACGAGGCGCGCTTCCACGCCGAGCTCGAAGCCAACACGCAGGCCGGCCGGCGCTGGACGCCGCTGACGCTGATCGAGGCGCTCAAGCCCCACGCGCGCGCCCAGGGACTGTGGAACCTGTTCATGCCGCCCAGCGCGACGGGCGAGCCCGCAGCGCCGGGCGACGGCCACGCGGCCGGCCTGTCGAACGGCGACTACGCGCCGCTGGCCGAGATCATGGGCCGCGTGCCCTGGGCCAGCGAGGTGTTCAACTGCTCGGCACCGGACACCGGCAACATGGAGACCATCGAGCGCTACGGCACGCCCGAACAGAAGGCGCGCTGGCTCGAACCGCTGCTCGACGGCCGCATCCGCAGCGCCTTCGCGATGACCGAGCCGGCGGTGGCGTCGTCCGACGCCACCAACATCCAGGCGCGCATCGAGCGCGACGGCGACGGCTACGTGATCAATGCCCGCAAGTGGTGGACCAGCGGGGCCGGCGATCCACGCTGCGCCGTCTACATCCTGATGGGCAAGACCGACCTCGACGCGCCGCGCCATGCCCAGCAGTCGATGCTGCTGGTGCCGGCCGACACGCCCGGCATCACGGTCCTGCGCCCGCTGTCCGTGTTCGGCTACGACGACGCGCCGCACGGCCACATGGAGGTCGACTTCACCGACGTGCGCGTGCCGGCCTCGGCGCTGCTGCTCGGCGAAGGACGCGGCTTCGAGATCGCGCAAGGGCGTCTCGGGCCGGGGCGTATCCACCATTGCATGCGGCTGATCGGCCTCGCCGAGCGGGCGCTGGAGCTGCTGTGCCGGCGCGCCTCGCAGCGCGTCGCCTTCGGCCGGCCGCTGGCGGACCAGGGCGTGACGCGCGAGCGCATCGCCGAGGCACGCTGCCGCATCGACCAGGCGCGCCTGCTGACGCTGAAGGCCGCATGGACGATGGACCGCGACGGCAACAAGGCCGCGCAGGGCGACATCGCGATGATCAAGGTGGTGGCGCCGACCATGGCCGCACAGGTGATCGACTGGGCGATCCAGGCGCATGGGGCGGCCGGCCTGAGCGAGGACTTCCCGCTCGCCTATGCGTACACGATCGCTCGCTGGCTGCGCTTCGCCGATGGCCCCGACGAGGTGCACCGCAACGCCATCGCCAAGCTGGAACTCGGCCGCAACGCAGCCCGCGCGATCGGCTAGCGCGACGTGTCGTCGCCGGCCGCGTCGTCGGGATAGACCGACGGCAGGTTGTTGCCCCAGGCCGTGCTGCTGGTGTGCGGCCACTGGCCCTGGTTCGCCGCCCCATCGGCGGCGGCCAGTGCGCGCTGCGCCGCCGCCTCGAAGAGCGCGAGCGCGCCGTCGAGCAACGCCTCGTCGGGCTTCAGCGATTCGATGCGCAGGTACAGGCGCCCTCGCAACGTCATCAGCACCAAGGGTTCGTCCTGCGACAGCCAGTTGTGCGCCGCTGCTTCGAGCTGCTGCGCGAGCTCGCCGCCGATCCAGGTCGCGAGCGGCTCGGGCGCGCTGGCGACGGCCGAGAAGTGCATCTTCAGCGGCTTCATCGCCGCGAGCTGGGTCTTGGGGAACATCGCCAGCCAGCGCATCTCCTCGGGCATGCCCGAGTCGATGCGGGTCTGCATGTCCTGGGTGAAGAGCGCGTAGGCCGACTGCTCGAGCTCTTCGGCGAGCGCGCGCGACGTGACGAGCATCTGCAGCGTCGGCGGCAGCCCGAGGTCCATGCGCAGACGCAGTTCGCGCTCGAGGATGTAGGCACGCTGCGGCGGCCCCCACTCCAGGCGCCAGGGCGTGCCGTGCATCGTGCCTTCGACCACCACCCCCTCGTCGTCGCGCACGCGCTTGACCGCGAGGCCGCGCTGCCGCGCCCAGCCCTGCAGCGCCTTCGGGTCGGGCCCGCCGTGGCTTCCGCCGATCCAGCGCTTCAGGGACTCGAGCATGAGGCAGTGCGATCGAATAGAGTGGCCCGGCGCGCCGCGCATCCGCTGCGTCGGCCACGGCAAGGAGCGACAACGTGACGATCCAAGTGTATTCCTGGGCCACGCCCAACGGTCACAAGGTCCACATCATGCTCGAGGAGTGCGGCCTGGACTACCACGTGAACGCGGTGGACATCGGCGCCGGCGAGCAGTTCGGGCCCGAGTTCCTGGCGATCAGCCCGAACAACAAGATCCCCGCGATCGTCGACCCCGACGGCCCGGACGGGCAGCCGATCTCGCTGTTCGAGTCCGGCGCGATCCTGCTCTACCTGGCCGCCAAGACTGGGCGCTTCCTGCCCACCGGCCTGCGCGGCCGCTGGGAGGCCCTGCAATGGCTGATGTTCCAGATGGGCGGCGTCGGCCCGATGCTCGGCCAGACCCACCACTTCCGGCTCTACGCACCCGAGAAGATCCCCTACGCGATCGAGCGCTACACCAGCGAGGCGCGGCGGCTGTACGGCGTGATGGACACGCGGCTGGCGCGCTCGCGCTACCTGGGCGGGCCGGAATACGGCATTGCCGACATCGCCGTGTTCCCATGGCTGCGGTCGTGGAAGAACCAGGGCATCGACTGGAACGACTATCCGCAGCTCAAGGGCTGGTTCGACGAGATCGCCGGCCGCCCGGCGGTGCAGCGCGGCGTGGCGGTGCTGGCCGACCGCCGCAAGCCGCTGACCGATGACGCGGCGCGGCAGGCGCTGTTCGGCGACGAGCAATACAAGCGGCACTGAAGCGGCCGCGCTCAGACCACCATCCGTGCGTACAGGCCGGTGACCTTGTCCATCACCGTCAGGATGTTCTCGCTCGACAGGAACACGTTGCTGCTGCGCTCGGGCACCGCGCTGTCGACGCCGCGCTGCGCGATCGCCGCTTCGTAGAACACCCATTGGTTGCGCGCCAGCTCGATCTCGCGCCGGATCGGGCCGGTCGCCTCGGGCGCGTTCGCCAGCAGGTCGAGCGCCTGCACGAACTCGGCGCGCGCCTTGTCGATCTCGGCCTCGGCGTTCGGCACGTCGGCCCTCCAGGCCCGGGCCAGATAGAACTTCGCGACCCGCTGCGACAGCATGCGCTGCCGCCCGGCCACGTTGACCAGCTTGCCGACCGGCTTGCCCGACACCTGCTCGAGCTGGACCGTGCCCTTGTGCGCGAGCGCCAGCACCTTGCCGTCCAGCGCGATCAGCGCGGGCGCGCCGTCGCGGCTCGGCACCCGCCCGACCAGCATCGCCTTGTACTCGCCCCAGGCCGCGTCGAGGCCGGCGTAGGTGTCGCGGATCTCCGGCGTCGGCGCGAAGGCCTTCAGCTCGGCGAGCTGGCGGTCGAACAGCGCGATCGACACGGCCAGGACCTCGCGCGTGCGGTCGGCCAGCACGCCCTGTCCGGCGGCCAGATACGCCTTTGCGGCGCGCTGCGACAGCATGCGCTGCCGACCGGCCTTGTTGATGGCGTCGTTCAGGTCGACGACTTGTGCGAAGGTCGGGGACACGCCGAGCAGCGCGAGGCTGCCCATGCAGCGGATGACGTCACGACGGTTCATGGTGGGCTCTTGGAAAAAGCAAAGGCGTCCTGCCCTGCCGGCGTCGTGGCCGGCAGGGCAGGACGCCTTTGTCCTGATTGGAAAGGCCCGACGACCTGCGGTCCGGTCGAGCTTCGCTGCGTCAGCGTTGACGCAGGCGCACTTTAGCAATCCGGCATGCCGAAAGCCCCAAAGCGAAGGCCCCGTCGGTCCTTGAAGGTCAAGAACCGACGGGGCCCGTGAATTAGTTGGGGTGGCTGATGGGACTCGAACCCACGACGACCAGAATCACAATCTGGGACTCTACCAACTGAGCTACAGCCACCGCCGAGCCGCAAATTATAGCCGCGAGCTTCAGCGCGTCGCGGCGTCCACCGGCTTCGCGACGCCGGTGACCTGCACCTTGTAGCGGGCACGCAGCGCCTGGTAGTAGGCATCGGCCTCGGCTTCGCCCCAGGCCTGGCCGTACTGGCCTTGCAGCTGCTTCGCATCGCCGGTGGCCGGATCGCGCGGCAGCAGCTTGTCCACGCGCACGACCGCGAAGCCCTGCTCGCCGAACTCCACGCCGGTCCAGGACGGCAGCGGTGACGGCGGCGCCTTCATCACGGCGTCGATCAGCTCGGCCGGGTAGGTCTGCGTCGCGCCGCGCGAGACGGTGATCGGCGGCTCCAGCGCCTCCGCCGGGGCACCGCCGCGCCACTCGGCCAGCTTGGCCTGGCCCTCCTTGCGCGCCAGCGCGGCGGCCTGGGCCGCGACGACGCGCAGGCGCACAGCCTCCTTGACCTCCTCGAGCGGCAGCTTGCGCGCCGGCGCATGCTCGGTGACGCGCGCGGCGGCGAGCTGGTTCGCGCCGACCTCGATCGCCTCGGTGTTGCGCTTGTTGCGCAGCACCTCGTCGGAGAACAGCGCGGCCAGGAACTTGGCGCTGGCCAGCGGCCCCTGCGCGCCCGGTTCGGCCGTGCGGGTGATGGCCTTGGCCGTCTTGACCGTCAGCTGCAGCTTGTCGGCCACCGGCTTGAGGCTGTCCGCTTGTTCGTAGACGGTGTTGGTGAAGCTGTCGGCCGCCTCGGCGAACTTGCGCTGCGCGAGCTGCTGCTTGACCTCCGCCTCGATCTCGCCGCGCGCCGCCTCGAAGGTCTTGCGCTCGCCGCCGCGCATGCCGGTGAGCTGGATGACGTGGTAGCCGAAGTCGGACTCGACCAGGCCGCTGATCTCGCCCTGCTTCAGCGCGAAGGCGGCGTCCTCGAAGGGCTTGACCATCGCGCCGCGGCCGAAGAAGTCGAGGTCGCCGCCCTTGGCGGCCGAACCCGGGTCGTCGGAGTTGGCCTTGGCCAGCTCGGCGAAGCGTGACGGGTCCTTCTTCACCTTCGCGAGGAGACCCTCGGCCTTGGCGCGGGCCTTGGCGCGGTCGGCGGCACTGGCGCCCTGTTCGGCCTTGACCAGGATATGGCTGGCGCGGCGCTCCTCGGCGGTACCGAAGCGCGACGCGTTCTGCTCGTAGAACTGACGCAGCTCGGCCTCGCTGGCGGCGACGCCGGCCTTCAGCGCCTCGATGTCGAGCACCACGTACTCGATCGCGACACGCTCGGGCAGCTCGAAGGCGCTGCCCGACGTCGGGTCCTTGTAGTAGGCCTCGACCTCGGCGTCGGTGGGCTTGACCTTGTCGACATAGTTCTTGGTCTCGAAGCGCGCCACGCGCACCTCGCGCTGCTGGAACAGCGCATCGAGCGCCAACCCGGCCGGCTTGGCCGCGCCGATCGCACTGCCGCTGACACCGCCCAGCACCTGACGCATGGCCACGTCCTGGCGCAGCTGCAGCTCGAACTGCTGCGGGCTCAGGCCGCGCGCGATCAGGATCTCCTTGTTCAGCGCCCCTTCCGGTGTCCGCAGGAAGGCGAACTGCGGATCGGTCGCGAACAGGCGCTGCAGGCGCGCGTCGGTCGCGCCCAGGCGCAGCTGGTCGGCGGCGGTCAGCAGCACGCGCTCGCGCACCAGCGCCTCGAGCGACTGCTTCTTCATCTCGGGGCCGTCGAGCAGCGCGGCATCGATCGTCGGCTGCTGCGCGCGCAGGCGCTCGGCGAAGTTGCGGTGGGCGGCATCCCACTCGGCCTGGGTGATCGAGCGACCGGCGACCTTGGCCACGCTGGCGCTGCTGGCGTTGAAGCCGCTGTAACCCTCGATGCCGAAGAACACGAACGCGGGGAAGATCAGCAGCAGCAGCACGAACTGCATGATCCGGGTGTGCTTGCGGACGAACTCGAACATCGTGAACCTCGGAAGCTGGGAAGGACCCCGGATGCGACAAAGGCGAACCGGGGTTCGCCTTTGACTGGGGCCGGATGCCGGCGCGCGGGACGCGCACCGGACACCGCCGGAATTCTAGGGGAGCAGCCCGGCCGTGTGCGGGTGGTGGGTGCTGAGGGGTTCGAACCCCCGACCTACGCCTTGTAAGGGCGCCGCTCTACCGACTGAGCTAAGCACCCGCGGGGCCGCGCGCTTCAGTTGAGCGCGTCCTTCAGTGCCTTGCCCGGACGGAACTTCGGCACCTTGGCCGACTTGATCTTGATCGACTCGCCGGTGCGCGGGTTGCGGCCGGTGCGGCCGGCACGCTTGGTCACGGCGAAGGTACCGAAGCCGACGATCGACACGCTGCCGCCCTTCTTCAAGGTGGTGCGCACGCCGCCGATCACGGCTTCGAGTGCGCGCGACGCGGCCGCCTTCGAGATGTCGGCCTGCTTGGCGATGTGTTCGATCAGTTCGGTCTTGTTCACAAAAGTACCCCTCTGCAAGGTGTCTCTGGCTGTTTGGATGGTGCGGGCAGAAGCCCGGTGGGACGCGCTGCGCTGGCCGCAACGGGTGCTGATTCATTACAGCGGCGGGGCCGCGAGGTGTCAAGCGCGAGCGCGGATTCTATGCGCCGGTGCCGCGCGCGGGAGGCCCTGGTTCACGACAGCGCCGACGAAGTTGACAAGTCGCACACGGGCGGCGCGCGGCCTCATGAGCTGGCCGGCGGTGGCGTCGCGCCGCGCACCACCAGCGCGACGCCGGCGGCCGTGACCGCGAAGCCGAGCAGCACCGCCGGTGTCAGCGGCTCGTCGAACAGCAGCCAGGCCATCGTTGCGGTGCACGGTGGCACGAGGTAGAGCAAGGTGGTCACCGAGGTCGCGGCGCCGCGCTGGATCAGCAGGTAGAGCAGCGAGGCACCGCCGAGCGTCAGACCGAGCACCGACCAGGCCAGCGCGCCGACCAGCGCCGGCTGCCAGTCCATCGCCTCGGTCTCGAGCAGCGCCAGCGGCGCGGTGACGGCCAGCGCGGCGAGCAGCTGCACGCAACTGGCGGTGCGCACGTCGCAGGGTTCGAGGTGGCGCTTCTGGTACAGCGTGCCGGCGGTGATGCCGAGCAGCGCGCCGACCGCGAGCACGAGGGCCCACGGACCCAGTTCGCCGCGGCCGAGCTTGGGGCCGACGACCAGCACCAGCCCGCCGAAGCCGAGCGCCAGCCCGGCCCACTGCCGCGCCGACACGCGCTCGGAGGCATCGCCCGCGGCGCTGACCCACAGGGCGGTGAGCACCGGCTGCAGCCCGACGATCAGCGACACCGCGCCGGCCCCCAGCCCCGCCTTCACCGCCGCCCAGACGCCGCCGAGGTAGCCGCCATGCATCAGCACGCCAATGACCGCGAGATGCCGCCACTGCGCGCCGCCGCGCGGCCAGGCGGCCTGCGCGAGCAGAACCCACAGCCCGAAGCAGGCCAGCGACAGCGTGTAGCGCAGCGCCAGGAACTTCATCGGCGGCGCGTGCGGCATGCCGTAGCGCGCGACGATGAAGCCGGTGCTCCAGATCAGCACGAACACCAGCGGCATCGCGCGCAGCAGCGCCGCGCGCTCGGGCGCCGACGCCATCAGCGCGCCTTGGCCCGGATCTCGGGCAGCGCCTTCTGCAGGTAGTACACCATCGACCAGATGGTCAACGCCGCGGCGGCGATGATCAGCACGGTGCCCCAGGCATGGGTGTCGATCAGGCCGAACAGCCGGCCGTCGTAGAGCAGGAAGGGGATCGCGACCATCTGCACCGTGGTCTTGAGCTTGCCGACCATGTGCACCGCGACGCTGCGCGAGGCGCCGATCTGCGCCATCCACTCGCGCAGTGCCGAGATCGCGATCTCGCGGCCGATGATGACCAGCGCCAGCAGCGCGTGCAGCCGGTTCAGGTGCACCAGCACCAGCAGCGCCGCGCAGACCAGGAACTTGTCGGCCACCGGGTCGAGGAAGGCGCCGAAGGACGAGGTCTGGTTCAGGCGGCGCGCCAGGTAGCCGTCGGCCCAGTCGGTCAGCGCGACCACGACGAACAGCACCGTCGCGATCAGGTTCTGCAGCGGCGCGGCCAGGTCGAGGTAGAACACGCCGACGATCAGCGGGATCGCGACGATGCGCGCCCAGGTCAGCAGGGTCGGGACGGTGAAGAACATCGGCCCATTGTGCCGAAGAAGGCGCGCCGCCCTCAGTTCAGCGTGCGCGGCTTGAAGCGGCGGTCGTCGTTGAACAGGAAGGTCTCGGTGAACTTCCAGGGCCGGGGCAGGCGCGACACGTCGCCGAAGGGGGCCGCGCGCTTGACCGCGTCGATCGCGAGCTGGGTCGTGTCGCGCGCCTGGCCGGGGTAGCGCAGCACCTCGATGCGGCGCACGCTGCCGTCGGCGTTGAGCTCGATCTCGAGCACCGGGATCGCCAGCAGCACGTTCTGCGGCGTGCCCAGGTAGGTCAGCGAGGGGTTGGCGGCGACGATGCGGCGCGCCGCGTGCACGCGCAGCTCGTCCATCGACCGGTGCCGCTCGGCAGCCGGCAGGGCGGGCGCCGGACCCGCTGGCCGCGCGGGCGCCGGCTGCGGCGGGGTCTGCTGGCAGGCGGCCAGCAGCAGGACGACGAGCAAGGCCGGGGCGGCCGCTCTAATGCAAGGCACGGTAGATCTCCTCCGCCAGTTCTCGTGAAATGCCATCGACGGTCGCCAGGTCGTCGACGCTTGCCGCGCCGACACCGCGCACGCCGCCGAAGCGCTGCATCAGCTTGGCGCGCTTGCGCGGGCCGACGCCGGCGATGTCCTCGAGCCGGCTGCCGCCGGTGCGCACGCTGGCGCGCTTGGCGCGCATGCCGGTGATCGCGAAGCGGTGCGCCTCGTCGCGGATCTGCGCCACCAGCATCAGCGCCGCCGACTCGCGGCCCAGGCCGATCTTGGCCCGGCCGTCGGCGAACACCAGTTCTTCCAGCCCGACCTTGCGGCCCTCGCCCTTCTCGACACCGACGATCAGACCGAGGTCGAGGCCGAGCTCCTCGAACACCTCGCGCGCCATCGCCACCTGGCCGCGGCCCCCGTCGACCAGCACCAGGTCGGGCAGCCGGCCTTCGCCCTTGGCAGCCCCCTCGGCCAGCCGCGCGTAGCGGCGCGTCAGCACCTGGCGCATCGCCGCGTAGTCGTCGCCGGGCGTGATGCCGTCGATGTTGTAGCGGCGGTACTGGGCGCTCTGCATCTTGTGCTGTTCGAACACGACGCACGATGCCTGCGTCGCCTCGCCGGCCGTGTGGCTGATGTCGAAACACTCGATACGGAAGGTGTCGAGGTTGTCCGGCGCGAGGTCGAGCGCGTCGACCAGCGCCCGCGTGCGCGCCTGCTGCGAACCCTCTTCGCCCAGCAGCTGGGCGAGCTTGAGCTGGCCGTTCTTCAGTGCCATCTCCAGCCACAGCCGGCGCTGGTCGCGCGGCTGGTGCTGGGCGCTCACGCGCACGCCGCTGGCCTCGGACAGCCCCTCGACCAGCGCCTTGTCGATCGGATGACTGGTGATCAGCAGCGGCGGCGGCGCGCCGTCGAGGTAATGCTGGGCGATGAAGGCCTCGAGCACCTGGACCTCGACCGGCGTGCCCTCCTCGTCGCCGGCCGCGCCGAGCACGGCGGCCTCGTCGACATGGGCCGGGAAGTAGGGCCGGTCGCCGAGGTGGCGTCCGCCGCGCACCATCGCGAGGTTCACACAGGCGCGCCCGCCCTGCACCACCGCCGCCAGCACGTCGGCATCCTTGTCGAACGCGCCGTCGGCATTGGTCTCGACCGACTGCTGGTGCAGCACCCGCGACAGCGCCGCGAGCTGGTTGCGGATCTCGGCCGCCTGCTCGTACTCCAGCGCCTCGGCGTGGGCCATCATGCGCGCCTGCAGCGCGTCCATCACCTGCTGCTGCTCGCCGAGCAGGAAGCGTTCGGCGTCCGCCACGTCGAGCGCATAGGCCTCGGCCGAGATCAGGTTCACGCAGGGCGCCGAGCAGCGCCTGATCTGGTGCAGCAGGCAGGGCCGCGCGCGGTGGTTGAACACCGTGTCCTCGCAGGTGCGCAGGCGGAACACCTTCTGCAGCAGCTGGATCGACTCCTTGACCGCCCAGGCGCTCGGATAGGGGCCGAAGTAGCGGTGCTTCTTGTCGACCGCGCCACGGTAGTAGGCGACCCGCGGGTACTGGTGCGACGCGATCTTCAGATAGGGGTAGCTCTTGTCGTCCCGGAACAGGATGTTGAACTTCGGGTTCTGCGTCTTGATCAGGTTGTTCTCGAGCAGCAGCGCCTCGGCCTCGGAGCGCACCACCGTCGTCTCCATCCGCACGATGCGGCCGATCATGTGGCCGATGCGGGTGCCCGCGTGGTTCTTCTGGAAGTAGCTCGCGACGCGCCTCTTCAGGTTGCGCGCCTTGCCGACGTAGAGCAGCGCGCCCTGGGCGTCGAAGTAGCGGTAGACGCCCGGCAGCGCGGGCAGACCGGCGACCTCGTCCAGCAGCTTCTCGCGCAGCGGATCGGCGGGCGCTTCGGCGGGCAGGGCGGCATCTTCCATCACCGAAGATTGTGCCGCGCGACCGCTTCGATAATGACCGCATGGCCACCCGCCCTGCCCTGACCTGGGACCTGTTCTGCCGCGTGATCGACAACCACGGCGACATCGGCGTGTGCTGGCGGCTCGCGAGGCGGCTGGCCACGCTCGGCCAGCGCGTGCGGCTGTGGATCGACGATGCCCGCGCGCTGGCCTGGATGGCGCCCGACGGCGACCGCCACGTGCACGTGCTGCCCTGGCGCGAACCGCAACCGGGCGACGCGCCCGGCGACGTGGTGGTCGAGGCCTTCGGCTGCGATCCGCCGCCCGGCTTCGTCGCGCGCATGGCGGCCGCGACGCAAGCGCCGGTCTGGATCAACCTCGAGTACCTGAGCGCCGAGGCCTACGTCGCGCGCAGCCACCTGCTGCCCTCGCCGCAGCAGCGCGGCCCGGGCGCCGGGTTGGTCAAGTGGTTCTTCTATCCCGGTTTCGGCGCCGACACCGGCGGCCTGCTCTACGAGGACGACCTGACCGCCGAACGCGCCGGCTTCGACCTGCCGAGCTGGCTGGCCTCGGTCGGCGTGCAACCCCACCCCGGGGCGCGGCGCGTCAGCCTGTTCTGCTACGCCCAGCCGGCGCTGGCGGCCTGGCTGGCCCACTGGCAGGAGCAGCCGACGCAATTGCTCGTCACCCCCGGTCCGGCGGCCGAGCAGGTCGGAGCGCTCCTCGGGGCGCCGCTGCCGCCGGGCAGCGTGCTCAAGCGCGGTGCCCTGCACGCGCATGCCCTGCCCTGGCTGAGCCAGGACGGCTTCGACCGGCTGCTGTGGTCCTGCGACCTGAACCATGTGCGCGGCGAGGACTCGCTGGTGCGCGCTCTCTGGTCCGGCCAACCCTTCGTGTGGCAGTTGTACCCGCAGGCCGATGGTGCCCATGCGGCCAAGCTCGAGGCCTTCCTGGCGCTCTACCTGCACGGCGCCGACCCGGCGCTGGCGCAGGCGTTGCGCGGCCGCTTCAGGCAGTGGAACGGCCTCGATCCGGCGCGCGCCGAGGCCGGCCCGGCGCCCCCCGCGTGGCGGGTCCACGCGCACGCGCGGCGGGCCGCCTTCGAGAGCGAACAGCGCGGGCTCGGCGACCTCGGCAGCCGGCTCTACCGCTTCGTCGTCTCGAAACGCTAAAATCCTCGGCTTTGCGCAGAACGGCCCCCGGCCGCCGCGCCCCCGTTGGACCACAGGACCTACCGATGAAGCTCGCACAGGAAATCCGCGCCGGCAACGTGATCATGCAGGGCAAGGACCCGATGGTCGTGCTCAAGACCGAGTACAGCCGCGGCGGCCGCGGCGCCGCCACCGTGCGCATGAAGATGAAGAACCTGCTCAACGGCGCCGGCGCCGAGGTGGTGTTCAAGGCCGACGACAAGATGGAGCAGATCGTGCTGGACAAGAAGGAGTGCACCTACTCCTACTTCGCCGACCCGATGTACGCCTTCATGGACGCCGACTACAACCAGTTCGAGGTCGAGACCGAGAACATGGGCGACGCGATCAACTACCTGCAGGACGCGATGTCGGTCGAGGTGGTGTTCTACGACGGCAAGGCGATCTCGGTCGAACTGCCGACCTCGGTGGTGCGCGAAATCGAGACCGAGCCGGCCGTCAAGGGCGACACCTCGGGCAAGGTCATGAAGCCGGCCAAGATCGTCGGCACCGGCTTCGAGATCCCGGTGCCGCTGTTCGTCGAGAACGGCGACAAGATCGAGATCGACACCCGCACGCACGAGTACCGCAAGCGCGTCTGACGACGCTCGACCGGCGCGATCGAGGGCACCCCCGGGTGCCCTTTTTCGTGGGCGCGCCGGTTCTTGGCACCATCGCGACATGTCCGCCTTCGACTTCGACGCCGCCGTCACCGCGCCGTTTCGCATGCAGCCCGGGCTGCGGCGGATGGCCGAGGGCGTCCGGACGCTTCACGGGCTGGTGCCGGCATCGGCGGCGTTCGCCGAGAAGCTCCTGGTGCTCGAGCGCGACGCCGGCGCTGCGCTGCTGAGCGTCGCGGGCTTCGACCCGCT
>DATILD010000020.1:0-26525 GCA_035476815.1 Methylibium sp. | reverse complement strand
ACGGAACAGGCGGAGAGCGCCGCGCAGAGCGCCACAACGCCGATTTTTGCAATTTGCTTCACGTCATCCCCTTCGGAATTGGGTCTCAAAGAATCAGGCCAGCAGGCCACTGGCGCGCAGGGCGCCTTCCACCACGGCTTCATTGGCTGCGGACAGGGGCGTCATCGGCAGCCGCAAGGCGCCGCCGCACAGGCCCATCCGCGCCATGGCCCATTTCACGGGAATCGGGTTGGCCTCGACGAACAAGTGCTTGTGCACCGGCATCAGCTTGCGCTGGATTTCCATCGCCGCGGCGGCGTCGCCCTTGACGGCGGCCACGCACAGCTGGTGCATCAGCTTGGGCGCGACATTGGCCGTCACGCTGACGTTGCCCTGTCCGCCGCACAGCATCAACGCGACGGCTGTTGGGTCATCGCCCGAATAGATCGAGAAACCCTTGGGCACATCGCGGATCAGCCATTGGGCGCGCTCGATGTTGCCGGTGGCTTCCTTGATGCCGATGACGCCCGGCACCTGGGCCAGCCGCAGCGCCGTCTCGGGCAGCATGTCGGCACCGCTGCGCCCGGGCACGTTGTAGAGCACCAGCGGGATGTCGACCGCCTCGGCCAGCGCCTTGAAATGCAGGTACTGGCCTTCCTGGGTCGGCTTGTTGTAGTAGGGCACGACCTGCAGCGTGCAGTCGGCGCCGACCTGCTTCGCATAGCGGCTCAGCTCGATCGCCTCGCGCGTCGAGTTGGAGCCGCAGCCGGCCATGATCGGCACGCGGCCGGCCGCGTGCTCGACCGAGGCGCGGATGATCTCGCAGTGCTCCTCGGTGCTGACGGTCGGCGATTCGCCGGTGGTGCCGACCACGCCGATGCAGTCGCTGCCTTCGGCGATATGCCAGTCGATCAGGGCGCGCAGCGTCGGGTAATCGACGCTGCCGTCCTCGTTCATCGGCGTCACGAGCGCGACGATGCTGCCAACGATCGGATTCATGGGGGTCCTCGGAATCCGGCGATTTTAGCCGGCTGGCCCTGACGGGCTGCTGCCGGCTACAGCGGGTAGCGCGGCGGCGCGCCGCGCACGGCCGGCACGCGTCGCGCCACGATGCGCTGCACGAAGCGCTCGGGGCGGTCGAGAAAGCCGTCCTCGTAGGCGATCACGCGCCAGCCGCCGGCCGCATGGCCGCGCACGGTGTCGAGCAGCTCGCCGGGGCGCAGCAGGAAGGCCGGGTTGGAGGGCTTGCCGATCGTCTCCTGCCCGAGCGAGAAGGTCTCGCAGACCAGCCAGCCTTCTTCCGC
Organism: Methylibium sp.; assembly: GCA_035476815.1. Taxonomy (GTDB): domain Bacteria; phylum Pseudomonadota; class Gammaproteobacteria; order Burkholderiales; family Burkholderiaceae_C; genus Methylibium. Next base: position 25,242 of record DATILD010000020.1, on the reverse strand, counting down.
CACGCTGGCCAGCAGCGCCGGCATCAGCGGGCGCCACAGGTAGTTGGTGACGACGACCGCGTCGAAGCTGCGGCCCACGACCGGCCAGGGGCCGTTCTCGATGTCGGCGACGATGGTCTCGGCCACGCCGGCCAACGGCGCGAGCAGGGCTGCGTCGCGGTCGATCCCGGTCACGCGATGGCCCAGGCCTGCAAGGTGGCGCAGGTGGCGGCCACCGCCGCAGGCGACGTCGAGGACCGTACTGCCCGGGGCCCAAAGCGAGGCCCAGCGCAGCAGCCAGGGCGAGGGCGCGAGCGCCTCGTGCGGGGCGCCGCTCATCCGAAGCAACCCCATGCGCGGGTGGCCAGGTCGAACACCAGGTCCGGCTGCAGCCAGCTCGCGAACACCGCGGCCAGCACCGCGCCGGCCACGGTCCAGGCCAGTGCGCGCTTCAGGGTAGGGGCATGCGTCACGCTGCGAATCATGCCGCAGCGGGGACGCCCGGGCGGGCAATGGCCGCTTCGCGAACGGGCAGATTGATCAGCATCGCGAACACGCCGAGCGCCACCGAGATCCACCACACCACGTCGTAGCTGCCGGTCGCGTCGTAGAGCTTGCCGCCCAGCCACACGCCGAGGAAGCTGCCGACCTGGTGGCCGAGGAAGACGAAGCCCCCGAGCATCGAGAAGTGGCGCACGCCGAAGATCTGCGCCACCGCCGCGTTGGTGGCCGGCACCGTGGACAGCCACAGCAGCCCCATCACCATCGAGAACAGGTAGACCGACCCCGGCGTCAGCGGCGCGGCCAGGAAGGCGACGATGGCCACCGAGCGCAGGCCGTAGATGGCCGCCAGGATGTGCTTCTTGGCGAAGCGCTGGCCCAGCAGCCCCGCGCCGTAGGTACCGAACACGTTGAACAGGCCGATCAGCGCCAGCGCGGTCGTTGCGACCTGCGGCGCCAGCCCCTGGTCCTTCAGGTAGCTGGGCATGTGGATGCCGATGAAGACGACCTGGAAGCCGCAGACGAAGTAGCCCGCCATCAGCAGCTGGAAGCTGCGGTAGCCGAAGGCCTCGCGCACGGCCGCCCCGATGCTCTGGCGCGGCCCGCTGCCGGTCGGCAGCACGGTCGGCGGCTCCCGCAGGCCGAAGGCCAGCGGCACGATGGCGAGCGCGGCGCAGCCCAGCAGCATCAGCGCCTCCTGCCAGCCGAACGCTCCGATCAGCCCGCTGGACACCGGCACCATCAGGAACTGCCCGAACGATCCGGCCGCCGCGGTGATGCCCATCGCCCAGGAGCGCTTCTCCGGCGCCACGTTGCGGCCGATCACGCCGTAGACGATGACGTAGGTGGTGCCGGCCTGGGCCATGCCGATCAGCAGGCCGGCGCTGCCCATGAAGCCCAGGCCGGAGGTCGAGAGGGCCATCAGCACCAGCCCGCCCGCATACAGCGGTGCACCGATCAGCAGCACGCGGAACGCACCCCAGCGGTCGGCCAGCATGCCGGCGAAGGGGCCGGCCAGCCCCCACATCAGGTTCTGCACCGCGATCGCCAGCGCGAAGGTCTCGCGGGTCCAGCCGCGGTCCATCGTCACCGGCTGCAGCCACAGGCCGAAGCCGTGGCGGATGCCCATCGACAGCGTCACGATCGCGGCGCCGCAGAGCAGCACCTGGGTCATCGACAGCGTCGGGCGGGAGGACGTGTTCATCGGCCGGCACTGTAGCGAAGGGGCGCCGGCGGCGCTGTCGTTCCGGCGACGCGACCCGGGCTGCAACAGGGCCGTTCATAGAATCGCCGCCTCATGTCGACCAAACCCACCCCGAAAGCCTCGGCCCCCGGCCGCTACGGCGAGGCCTCGATCCGCGTGCTCAAGGGCCTGGAGCCCGTGAAGCAGCGCCCGGGCATGTACACCCGCACCGACAACCCGCTGCACATCGTGCAGGAGGTGATCGACAACGCCGCCGACGAGGCGCTGGCCGGCCACGGCACCCGCATCGCGGTGACGCTGCATGCCGACGGCTCCATCGGCGTCGACGACGACGGCCGCGGCATCCCCTACGGCCTGCACCCCGAGGAGCAGGTGCCGGTGGTGGAGATCGTGTTCACGCGGCTGCATGCCGGCGGCAAGTTCGACAAGGGCGCCGGCGGGGCCTACAGCTTCTCGGGCGGGCTGCACGGCGTGGGCGTCAGCGTGACCAACGCGCTGTCGACGCGCCTGGCGGTCACGGTCTTCCGCGACGGCCGGGTGGCGACGATCGCCTTCGGCGGCGGCGATGTCACCGAGCCGGTCGCCACGCGCAAGGCCAAGGCCGAGGACCGCGCCCAGGGCACGACGGTGCGCGTCTGGCCCGACGCGAAGTATTTCGAGAGCGCCGAGCTGCCCAAGGCCGAGCTGGTGCATCTGCTGCGCAGCAAGGCGGTGCTGATGCCGGGCGTCACCGTGACGCTGACGCACGAGAAGTCCGGCGAGGTGCAGACCTGGCGCTACCAGGGCGGCCTGCGCGACTACCTGATGCAGACGCTGGTGGCCGACCCGGTGATCCCGCTGTTCGAGGGCGCGCATTACGCCGAGGAGGGCGAGACCGAGAACTTCGCCGAGGGCGAGGGCGCGGCCTGGTGCGTCGCCTTCACCGAGGACGGCGCGGCCGTGCGCGAGAGCTATGTGAACCTGATCCCGACGGTGGCCGGCGGCACCCACGAGGCCGGTCTGAAGGATGGCCTGTTCCAGGCCATCAAGGGTTTCATCGACCTGTACAGCCTGCTGCCCAAGGGCGTGAAGCTGATGCCCGACGACGTGTTCTCGCGCGCCAGCTTCGTGCTCTCGGCCAAGGTGCTGGACCCGCAGTTCCAGGGCCAGACCAAGGAGCGGCTCAACTCGCGCGACGCGCTGCGGCTGGTGTCCACCTATGTCAAGCCGGCCTTCGAGCTGTGGCTCAGCCAGCATGTCGAGCATGGCCGCAGGCTCGCCGAACTGGTGATCAAGCAGGCCCAGGCGCGCCAGCGCGCCGGCCAGAAGGTCGAGAAGCGCAAGGGCTCGGGCGTCGCGGTGCTGCCCGGCAAGCTGACGGATTGCGAGAGCCGCGACCTGAGTCTGAACGAACTCTTCCTCGTCGAGGGCGACTCGGCCGGCGGCAGCGCCAAGATGGGCCGCGACAAGGAGACCCAGGCCATCCTGCCGCTGCGTGGCAAGGTGCTCAATTCCTGGGAGGTGGAGCGCGACCGGCTGTTCGCCAACAACGAGATCCACGACATCTCGGTGGCGATCGGCGTCGACCCGCATGGCCCGAACGACGAGCCGGACCTCTCGGGCCTGCGCTACGGCAAGGTCTGCATCCTCAGCGACGCCGACGTGGACGGCTCGCACATCCAGGTGCTGCTGCTGACGCTGTTCTTCCGCCACTTCCCCAAGCTGATCGAGCGCGGCCACATCTGCGTCGCGCGGCCGCCGCTGTTCCGCGTCGACGCTACAGCCCGCGGCAAGAAGCCGGCGGCCAAGCTCTATGCGCTGGACGAGGGCGAGCTGACCGCCATCCTCGACAAGCTGCGCAAGGAGGGCGCGCGCGAAGGCAGCTGGAGCATCAGCCGCTTCAAGGGCCTGGGCGAGATGAGCGCCGAGCAGTTGTGGGACACGACGCTGAACCCCGACACGCGGCGCCTGCTGCCGGTCGCCTGGGGGGCGCTGGACTTCGGCCAGACCGAGGGTTCGTTCAACAAGCTGATGGGCAAGGGCGAGGCCGCGGCACGGCGCGAGTTGATGGAGCTGCGCGGGGACGATGTCGAGGTGGATGTGTGAGGGGCTTCTTGGTCTGCGCGGCACGCCGAAGCCACCGGGCAACCCCCTCCGCGAATGTCCTCCGGCCGGCTGCGCCGGCCTCCCCCTTAATTTCGCTGCGGGGGTTGCCCGGTGGCTTCGGCGTTCGGGGGTGACGGCGGACGCCCCTAAACTCGCAAAGCATCAGCGCATGACCGGACGGACGCACTGCGGCAGCGGGAACGCGCAGTCCTCAAGGTTCGGCTGCGTTGTCAGAGCGCAAAGGAAGCACCGGCATGTTTGCGGACATCGTAAATTCAATCAAGGCGACGCTCTACGACAGAACGTCCAGTCCGCTCTTCGGGTCATTCGCTGTTTCCTGGGCAGCGTGGAACTACAAGCTCGTTGCCGTGCTACTCGGTGACGGGAAGTTCCAAGAGAAGTTGGAGTTCGTAAACATCACGCTCTACCCAGATGGCTGGAAAAGCATCGCATGGCTTTGGGGGCTTGGCCCCATAGTCACTGCGGTCCTTTTCATTCTTATATACCCTTGGCCGGCCCGCTGGGTTTACGAGTACGCAGCCGCGCAGCAGCGAAGATTGCGGGATGTGCGCAGAAGGATCGAGGGTGACGAACTGATTTCCGCTGAAGAGGCTCGCCAGTTGCGACAGTCGCATGCGGCTTTGGAGATCGAGTTTGACGTCAAGCTTCGGGCAATACAGCAAGAGCGAGACTCCTTGCGTGAACTCGCCGCGAATGTGACCGAAGAGAGAGATGTACAGCGCAAACTCGTCGCGACCTTAACCAACGAGCGAACGGAGCTTGAGGCGTCCGTTGCGCGGCGCAGTAATGAGCGCGCCAGATCGACTGCCGGGGAACCGCCGGCACCTGTTGCCCGAATTACAGGAGATTCGCATGAGCGTGCTCAGGACGTGATGCGCACTCCGGGGCATCCTGGCGAGGAAGGATTGAGCGATACCGCTTGGCGCCTAACGTTCGACCCAAAACGCCCAAGTGGAAGCAAGATCATTCACCTGCAAGCCGGCGGCAAGGTTGGGGAAGGGCGAAACGACAACGAGCACAGCTGGCAGTTGACCGATGACGGGCTGCTGCAGTTCATACAAGGCAACGGCTCTCCACACAGCAGGTTCGCACTCGACCGGACTGCGGGCAGATGGATCAGCAAAAAGCGCGATGGCTTGGGTCAAAAGACGACAGAGCAGTACCTCGCGCCCGACGCCGGGCGGGCGCTATAGCGAACCTGCGGCTCGCATTGAGGTCGGGGCACACGTCTGATTCGTGTACCTGTCCTGCAGCCTGCGACCACCACCGCGCTCGCCGATCAGGCCGATGGGGCGCTCTGCGCAGCGAAATAAAGGAGGAGGTCGGGCGCAGCCCGGCCGGGGGACATTCGCGGAGCAGAGCGCCCCGTCGGCCTGATCCCGCTCCAACGCTTGCGCGTCTTCAGCGACGTCGCGCTGTCACACTACCCCCGCAATTTTTCCTCGTATGAACGACCTGTTCGATCCTCCCCCCGCCGCCGACTCCGGCGACGCGCTTACGCTCGCCCACTACGCCGAGCGCGCCTACCTCGAATACGCGCTGTCGGTCGTCAAGGGCCGTGCGCTGCCCGATGTGTGCGATGGCCAGAAGCCGGTGCAGCGCCGCATCCTCTACGCGATGGAGCGCCTCGGCCTGGCCTTCACCACGGCCGCTGGCCCGAAGGCGATGAAGAGCGCGCGCGTCGTCGGCGACGTGCTGGGCCGCTACCACCCGCATGGCGACACTGCCGCCTACGACGCGATGGTGCGCATGGCGCAGGACTTCAGCCAGCGCTACCCGCTGGTCGACGGCCAGGGCAACTTCGGCAGCCGTGACGGCGACGGCGCCGCGGCGATGCGCTACACCGAGGCGCGGCTCGCGCCGATCACGCGGCTGCTGCTCGACGAGATCGACGAGGGCACGGTCGACTTCGTGCCCAACTACGACGGCTCGACCCAGGAGCCGCGGCAGCTGCCGGCGCGCCTGCCCTTCGTGCTGCTCAACGGCGCCAGCGGCATCGCGGTCGGCCTCGCGACCGAGATCCCCAGCCACAACCTGCGCGAGGTCGCGGCCGCCGCGGTGGCGCTGCTGAAGGACGACAAGCTCGCCGACGACGCGCTCTACGCGCTGCTGCCCGGCCCCGACTACCCCGGCGGCGGCCAGATCATCAGCGCCGAGGCCGATATCCGCGAGGCCTACCGCACCGGTCGCGGCTCGCTGAAGGTGCGCGCCAAGTGGAAGATCGAGGACCTGGCCCGCGGCCAGTGGAACCTCGTGGTCACCGAGCTGCCGCCGGGCACCAGCGCGCAGAAGGTGCTCGAGGAGATCGAGGAGCTGACCAACCCCAAGGTCAAGGCCGGCAAGAAGGCGCTCTCGGCGGATCAGACCCAGCTCAAGACCACGTTGCTCGGCGTGCTCGACGCGGTGCGCGACGAGTCGGGCAAGGAGGCCGCGGTGCGGCTGGTGTTCGAACCCAAGACCCGCACCGTCGGGCAGCAGGAACTGATCAACGTGCTGTTGGCGCACACCAGCCTCGAGACCTCGGCGCCGCTGAACCTGACGATGGTCGGCGCCGATGGCCGGCCGACGCAGAAGTCGCTGCGGCAGATGCTCATCGAGTGGATCGAGTTCCGCAAGCAGACCGTCGAGCGCCGCACGCGCTTCCGGCTCGGCAAGGTGCTGGACCGCATCCACATCCTCGAAGGCCGGCAGCTGGTGCTGCTGAACATCGACGAGGTGATCCGCATCATCCGCAACGCCGACGAGCCCAAGCCGGCGCTGGTCGAGCGCTTCCGTCTCAGCGACCGCCAGGCCGAGGACATCCTCGAGATCCGGCTGCGCCAGCTGGCAAGGCTCGAGGCGATCAAGATCGAGCAGGAACTGAAGGGCCTGCGCGAGGAGCAGGCCAAGCTGGAGGACATCCTCGGCAGCCCGGCCGCGCTCAAGCGCGTCATCGTCAAGGAGATCGAGCTGGATGCCAAGGCGCATGGCGACGAGCGCCGCACGCTGATCCAGGCCGAAAAGCGCGCGGTGGCCGAGATCAGGGTGGTCGACGAGCCGGTCACGGTGGTCGTCAGCGCCAAGGGCTGGGTGCGTGCGCGCCAGGCCCATGGGCACGACGCCGCGAGCTTCGCCTTCAAGGCCGGTGACGCGCTCTACGGCACCTTCGAGTGCCGCACCATCGACACGCTGCTGGTGTTCGGCAGCAACGGCCGAGTCTATTCGATCGCGGTGAGCGGGCTGCCCGGCGCGCGCGGCGACGGCCAGCCGATCACCTCGATGATCGAGCTCGAGGCCGGCACCCAGCCGCTGCACTACTTCGCCGGCCCGGCCGAGGCGACGCTGCTGCTTGCCGGCACCGGTGGCTACGGCCTGCTCGCGCAGGCCGGCGACCTGGTCGCCAAGCAGCGCGGCGGCAAGAGCTTCCTGAGCCTGGCCGAGGGCGAGAAGCCCTTGCCGCCGGCACGCGCCGACGGCGCGCAGCAGGTGGCCTGCCTGAGCCTGGGCGGGCGGCTGCTGACCTTCGCGCTCGACGAGCTGAAGCTGCAGCCCAAGGGCGGCCGCGGGCTGACGCTGCTGAGCCTGGAGGGCAAGGATGCGCTGGTCAGCGTGGCGGCGTTCGAGAAGGCGCTGCGCGTGCTCGGCAGCGGCCGCGGCGGCAAGCCCAAGGACGAGGTGCTCGGCGCCGCCGCGCTGGCCCCCTACAAGGCCGTGCGGGCGCGCAAGGGCAAGCCGGCCGAGATCGGCTTCAAGCCGACGCTACTGCTTCGCGCCTGAGGTCTTGCGGGGTCGCCGGCCCGCGGCCGGCGGGCACAGCGTCGGTGCGACGGCGGCGGCCGGCTGCGCCGGCAAGGCCTCCCAGGCGTCGCTCCAGTAGCGCCACCAGTTCTCGGTGGCCTGCGCGGCCGCCTGCCACATGGCCTGCTGGGCGTCGTTCAGCGCCTGTGGCGACCACAGCGCGGCGTCACGCGTGAGGGCCGGTTCTTCGTCGAGGTGCGGGAACCAGAAGCGGTGCCAGGGCGTCATGGCGGTCTCCAATGCCGGTCGGTCGATGCCGACAGCTTAGTCCCCTCGTGTGTCGAGGGCTTGACCCGGATCAGTGCCGCGGCTTGCGGTACCAGAGCAGCAGCGCCGCCACCACGGCGATCAGCGCGAACAGCAGCCCGCTCCAGACCTCGAAGGGCAGGCCGAGCAGGCGGTAGCTCGCCGCCTCCATGCAGGTCGCGGTGACCTGGAACAGCGCCGGCAGCGCCGTCTCGAGCCCGGTCGCGCTCAGGAAGCGGTCGGCGAAGGTGAAGGCGCAGCTGGCATTCTTCGCCGCGACCTGATGCTGGAACACCGCCGACGCGATGCCGCCGAGCGACAGCGCCAGCACGCCCAGCGCCGCCGGCACCACGCCCTTGCAGTACGGCGCGGCCCAGCCGAGCAGCGCTACTGCGGAGATCGCGAGGTAGATCACCCGCTGGAAGATGCACCAGGGGCAGGGCTGCATGCCGAACGCATGCTGCGCCGTCAGCGCCGCGCCGACGGCGACCAGTGCGGTCAGCGCGATCAGCGCCAGCACGCCGCGCGGCAGGCGGTGCAGCAGATGGCCGGGCATCAGCGGACTTCCGCCACCATGTCGATCTCGACGCAGGAGCCCAGCGGCAGCTGCGCCACGCCGAAGGCCGCGCGTGCATGGGCACCCCGCTCGCCGAACACCTGGCCGAGCAGCTCCGAGGCGCCGTTGGTCACCAGGTGGTGCTCGGTGTAGGTCGCGCTGCTGTTGACCAGGCTGGTCAGCTTGACGATGCGCACCACGCGCTCGAGGTCGCCGTCGAGCGCCGCGTTCAGCGTGCCGAGCAGGTCGATCGCGACGGCGCGGGCCGCGGCCTGGCCCTGCTCGGTCGTCATGTCGGCGCCGAGCTGACCGACCCAGGCCTTGCCGGCCTGCTTGGCGATGTGGCCCGACAGGAACACCAGGTTGCCGCTGCGCACGAAGGGCAGGTAGGCGGCGGCCGGGATGGCCACCGGGGGCAGCTCGACGCCGAGCTCCTTCAGCTTCTGGGTCACGCTCATGCGAGGCTCCGGTTCACGGGGGAGCGCATGCTACCGCGCAGGCGCAAGGCCCCGCTCGTGGGGGCGCTGCGCTGCGGGCTCGCTTCTAGACTGGCCCGATGTCCGCCCGTGCCCCCGACGCCGCCGTGACGTTCGCCGCGCTGGGGCTCGCCTGGCTGGCGGGGACCGGGCTGCAGCTGCAGCAGCCGGCGCTGTGGGCGTTCGGCGGCTACGCCACGCTCGCGGTGGCCGCCGCGGCGCTTGCGGTGCTGTTGCGGCGGCTGCGGGGTGCGTCGCGCCTGGGGCTGCTCGTCATCGGGGTGGCCGGCCTCGCGTTCGCGCTCACGGGCCTGCGCGCCGGCGCCCGGCTGGCCGAGGCGCTGCCGGCCGAACTCGAAGGCCGCGATGTCGTGGTCATCGGCGTCGTCGACGGCCTGCCGCAGCGCGGCCCCGAGGCCTGGCGCTTTCGCCTGGCGGTCGAGTCGGCGCGGCTCGACGGTGCGCCGGTCGACATCCCGCGCCGCCTCGCGCTCGGCTGGTATGGCCAGGGGCCCGGCGCCGCGCTACCGACCCTGCGCGCCGGCCAGCGCTGGCAGCTCGTGCTGCGGCTCAAGCGGCCGCATGGCGCGCGCAACCCGCATGGCTACGACTACGAGCTGCACCTGTTCGAGCAGGGCCTGCGCGCCACCGGCTACGTCCGGCCCCACGGTCACCGCCTGCTCGCCGAGGCCGTGTCGCACCCGGTGGACCGGGCCCGCCAGGCGGTGCGCGACGCGATCGACGCGCGCGTGGGCGACCCCTCGGCCGCCGGCGTGCTGGCCGCGCTCGCGGTCGGCGACCAGTCGGCCATCGAGCGCGAGGACTGGTCGCTCTACCGCGACACCGGCGTCGCCCACCTGATGTCGATCAGCGGCCTGCACGTCACGATGTTCGCGTGGCTGGCCGGCCTGCTGTTCGACCGGCTGTGGCGCTGCAGCGCCCGCGCGATGCTCTGGTGCCCCGCGCCGCGTGCGTCGCGTTGGGGCGGGCTGGCCGCGGCGCTCGCCTACGCGGTCTTCGCCGGCTGGGGTGTGCCGGCCCAGCGCACCGTGTGGATGCTCGCGACGACCACCGTGCTCGGCACGGCCGGGCTGCGCTGGGGCTGGCCACTGGTGTGGGGCAGTGCGGCGGTGGTGGTCGCGGCGGCCGACCCCTGGGCGCTGCTGCAGCCGGGCTTCTGGCTGTCCTTCGTCGCGGTCGGGCTGCTGATGGGCTCGGGCGCGGCGCGGCCGTTGGTGGCCGCGGCCAGCGGGTTGGCGCCGCCCGAGACCCGATCGCTGCGTCTGCGGGTGGGCCGGCTGCTCGCCGGCGGGCTGCGCACCCAGGCCGTCGCGACGCTGGGTCTCGCGCCGTTGACGCTGGTGTTCTTCCAGCAGCTGTCGCTGGTCGGCTTCGCGGCCAACCTGGTCGCGATCCCGCTGGTCACGCTGTTGGTCACGCCGCTGGCGCTGCTGGGTGTGCTGTGGGCGCCGCTGTGGTCGGCCGGCGCGGCGGCCGTGGGGGCGCTGAACGGCCTGCTGCAGGTGCTGGCCGCGCCCGCCTGGGCGGTGTGGCAGCTGCCGGCCGCGCCGGCCTGGGCGGCGCCCTGCGCGCTGCTCGGCGCCGCTGTCGCGCTGCTGCCGCTGCCCTGGACTGTGCGGCTGCTGGCCGTGCCGCTGCTGCTGCCGCTGCTGGCACCGGCGGTGCACCGGCCGGCCGAGGGGGCCTACGAACTCACCGCGGTCGATGTCGGCCAGGGCACGGCGGTGCTGCTGCGCACCGCCCGCCACACGCTGCTCTACGACGCCGGGCCGCAGTACTCGCGCGAGGCCGACGCCGGCGAGCGGGTGCTGCTGCCGCTGCTGCGCGCGCTCGGCGAGCGGCGGCTCGACGCGCTGGTGCTCAGCCACCGCGACACCGACCATGTCGGCGGCGCCGCCGCGCTGCTGCGCGGGGTGCCGGTGGTGCGGCTGGCGAGTTCGCTGGAGCCGGCGCATCCGCTGCTCGCGCGGGCCCGCGAACGTGGCGTGGCGGTCGCGCCCTGCCAGGCCGGCGGCCGCTGGCGCTGGGACGGCGTCGACTTCGAGTGGCTGCACCCGGGCCCGGAACTGCTGGCCCGCTCGGGCTGGGAGAAGACGAAGGCCAACACGCTGAGCTGCGTGCTGAAGGTCAGCGGCCGCTGGGATGGGAGGGCGCAGCGCAGCTTGCTGCCCGGCGACATCGAGCGCGAACAGGAGCTCGCGCTCGTCGCCGCGCGCGGCGCGGCCCTCGCGGCCGAGGTGCTGCTGGTGCCGCACCATGGCAGCAAGACCTCGTCGAGCGAGCCCTTCCTCGACGCCGTCGCGCCGCGGACCGCGGTGGTGCAGGCCGGCTACCGCAACCGCTTCGGCCATCCGGCGCCGGCGGTCGCGGCCCGCTACGCCGAGCGCGGCATCGCGCTGATCGACTCGCCGCGCTGCGGCGCCTGGCGCTTCGGCCCCGGCGGCGCGCCCTGCTGGCGCACGCTGTCACGGCGCTACTGGCACCATCCGGAGGGCCGCGGCCGTGACAATGGCTTGGAAGTTGCTAATTCGCTGGTGCCGGCGGACGATCCCGCCGCCGAAGACTAGGGCCTGTTCACACTACGGGAAGGGATCGCGTTGATGCCCAGTAAGGCCGCAGGCAAGGCGCAAACCGCAGCCGGGTTGGACACCCGGCGAGGATTTGCAACGCCGCATGCGGCCTTACTGGGCATCAACCCTGCGGGAAGGCCGGCCGAAGCGGGCCACTCGTCGTTGCATCGCTTGCCCGCACGCGAGTGCGGGCGGCGCGCTGCGCCTCGATTGGCCCGCTTCGGCCGGCCTTCGCGACCCTTCCCGTAGTGTGAACAGGCCCTGCCGCGCGCCCCGTCCCGCCCTGAGGAGAGTCCCTTGTCGATCCATGTCGCGCTGACCCATGTCACCCACTACCGCTACGACCGGCGCGTCGCGCTCGGCCCGCAGGTGGTGCGGCTGCGCCCGGCGCCGCACTGCCGCACGCCGATCCTGAGCTATTCGCTGCGCATCGAGCCGGCCGAGCACTTCGTCAACTGGCAGCAGGACCCGTTCGCCAACTACCTGGCGCGGCTGGTCGTGCCCGAGAAGACCGGCGAATTCAAGATCACCGTCGATCTGGTCGCCCAGATGGCGGTCTACAACCCCTTCGACTTCTTCCTCGAGCCCTCGGCCGAGAACTACCCGTTCGGCTACGACGAGGGACTGAAGCGCGAGCTCGCGCCCTATCTCGTGGCCGCGCCGCTGACGCCCAAGCTGAAGGAACTGGTCGACAGCCTGCCCAAGCAGAAGCAGCGCACGATCGACTTCCTGGTCGGCCTGAACCAGCGCCTGCAGGGCGACATCCGCTACGTGATCCGCATGGAGCCCGGCGTGCAGACGCCCGAGGAGACGCTGACGCTGGGCTCGGGCTCCTGCCGCGACAGCGGCTGGCTGATGGTGCAGGCACTGCGCCATGTCGGCCTGGCGGCGCGCTTCGTGTCGGGCTACCTGATCCAGCTGAAGGCCGACGTGAAGGCGCTCGACGGGCCCTCGGGCACCGAGGTCGACTTCACCGACCTGCACGCCTGGTGCGAGGTCTACCTGCCGGGCGCCGGCTGGGTCGGCCTGGACCCGACCTCGGGCCTGCTGGCCGGCGAGGGCCATATCCCGGTGGCCTGCACGCCGGAACCGTCGAGCGCGGCGCCGGTCAGCGGCGCGGTCGACGAGAGCGAGGTCGAGTTCGAGCACACGATGGCGATCACGCGCATCTGGGAGTCGCCGCGCGTCACCAAGCCCTACACCGAGGAGCAATGGGCCGCGGTGCTGGCGCTCGGCACGCGCGTCGACGGCCAGTTGAAGGCGCTGGACGTGCGGCTCACCCAGGGCGGCGAGCCGACCTTCGTGTCGGTCGACGACCGCGACGGCGCCGAATGGAACACCGCCGCGCTCGGCCCGACCAAGCGCGGCTATGCCAACGAACTGGTGCAGCGGTTGCGCGCGCGCTACGGCGTCGGCGGCTTCCTGCACTTCGGCCAGGGCAAGTGGTACCCGGGCGAGCAGCTGCCGCGCTGGGCGCTCTCGGTGTTCTGGCGCGCCGACGGAGAGCCCTGCTGGATCGACCCCACGCTGTTCGCCGACGAGCGCGTGCCGACGAGCTACGACGAGACCCATGCCAAGGCCTTCATCGAGGGGCTGACCGGCAAGCTCGGCCTTACCGCCGACTACATCCAGGCCGGCTACGAGGACACCTGGTACTACCTGTGGCGCGAGCGCCGCCTGCCGGTCAATGTCGATCCCTTCGACGCGCGGCTCGACGACGAGATGGAGCGCGCCCGGCTGCGCAAGGTGTTCGACCAGGGCCTCGCCAAGGTGGTCGGCTACATGCTGCCGATCAAGCGCGACGAAGGCCCGGCGCTCGCCGGTCCGCGCTGGGTCACCGGGCCCTGGTTCTTCCGCGACGAGCGCATGTACCTGTTCCCCGGCGATTCGCCGATGGGCTACCGGCTGCCGCTGGACTCGCTGCCCTGGGTGTCGAAGGCCGATTTCCCGTGGCTGAACGAGGCCGATCCGTTCGCGCCGGTCGGGCGGCTGCGCCCGGTCGCGGCGCTGCGGGCGCAGTACGCGTCGCATGCGATGCGAGGCGAGGCGGCGGCGGGGGGACCCCTCACCCCAGCCCTCTCCCCCGCGGGAGGAGAGGGAGGAAGAACCTCCGCTGGCGCGATGGGGCTGCGCGGCGCAGCGGCACCCTCTCCCGCCGGGGCGGGAGAGAGCAGGGGTGAGGGTGGCGGCGCGGAGAACCCGCTCGTGCACCAGCCCGACCGCTTCGAGTCGGCCCACTGGCTCACCCGCACCGCGATGTGCGTCGAGGCGCGCGGCGGCATCCTCTACGTCTTCATGCCGCCGCTGGAGGCGCTCGACGACTACCTGGACCTGCTGGCCGCCGTCGAGGCCACCGCGGCCGCGCAGGGCGTGAAGATCGTGCTCGAGGGCTATCCGCCGCCGCGCGACGTGCGGCTGAAGATGCTGCAGGTCACGCCCGACCCCGGCGTGATCGAGGTCAACATCCACCCGGCGTCCAGCTGGGATCAGCTGGTCGACCACACCGAGTTCCTCTACCAGGCGGCGCACGAGACCCGCCTGTCGACCGAGAAGTTCATGCTCGACGGCCGCCACACCGGCACCGGCGGCGGCAACCACTTCGTGCTCGGCGGCGCGACGCCGCCCGACAGCCCCTTCCTGCGCCGGCCCGATCTGCTGGCCAGCCTGCTGGCCTACTGGCACAACCACCCGAGCCTGAGCTATCTGTTCAGCGGCATGTTCATCGGGCCGACCAGCCAGGCACCGCGGGTCGACGAGGCGCGCAACGACCAAGTCTACGAGCTGGAAGTGGCGCTGGCCGAGATCGAGCGCCAGACCGCCGTCTACGGCCACCCGTCGCGCATCCCGCCCTGGCTGATCGACCGCGCGTTGCGCAACGTGCTGATCGACGTCACCGGCAACACCCACCGCAGCGAGTTCTGCATCGACAAGCTCTACTCGCCCGACGGCCCGACCGGGCGGCTCGGCCTGCTGGAGCTGCGCGCCTTCGAGATGCCGCCGCACGCGCGCATGAGCCTGGCCCAGCAGCTGCTGCTGCGCGCGCTGATCGCCTGGTTCTGGCTCACGCCCTACACCGGCCGCGGCGCGACGCGGCTGACGCGCTGGGGCACCGAGCTGCATGACCGCTTCCTGCTGCCCAGCTTCGTGCAGATGGACTTCGACGACGTGCTGGCCGAGCTGGCCGAGGCCGGCTTCGGCTTCGACCCGGCCTGGTTCGCGCCGCACTTCGAGTTCCGCTTCCCCAAGATCGGCCGCGTCGAGGTGGCCGGCATCGAGCTGGTGCTGCGCGCCGCCCTCGAGCCCTGGCATGTGATGGGCGAGGAGGGCGCGCCCGGCGGCACGGCGCGCTATGTCGACTCCTCGCTCGAACGCATCGAGGTGCGCAGCCGCGGGCTCAACGGCAACCGCCATGTCGTCACCGTCAACGGCCGGCCGCTGCCGCTGCAGCCGCTGGGCGTGCCCGGCCAGCATGGCGGCGAGCATGTGGCCGGCGTGCGCTACAAGGCCTGGGCGCCGCCGTCGGCGCTGCACCCGACCATCGACGTGCATGCGCCGCTGACGGTCGACGTGATCGACACCTGGGTCGGCCGCTCGCTCGGGGGCTGTCGCTATCATGTGGCCCACCCCGGCGGTCTCAGTCACGACAGCTTCCCGGTCAATGCCTACGGGGCGGAGAGCCGGCGCCTCGCGCGCTTCTTCGCCTTCGGCCACAGCCCGGGACGCGTCGAGGTGCCGCTGCCGGTGGCGAGCCGCGAGTTCCCCTTCACCCTCGACCTTCGACGCCAGTGACATGACCGCCCCCACGCACCTTCGGTGCTGCCCCCCGAGGGGGCGCTCAGCCCTCTTGGGGCGGCCCGGCGAGGTCTGAGGCGTCGCACCACGCGACGTGCTGCAGTCCCAGCTTCAGTTCGACACCACGCTGAGCGCGGCCGATGCCGCGCTGCTGGAGGTGCTGCACGCGGCGCGGCGCGCCGAGCCGGGGCATCGCGACGAACTGCTCGACGGCCAGCGCCTGCGCGAGCCCTGGCAGCGCTTCTTCGCGCTGCTCGCCGCTGACGGCGGCCTGGTCGACCTGGAGCGCCGCAACGCCGCGCTCGCGCAGCAGATCCGCCGCAACGGCGTCACCTACAACGTCTATGGCGACGCCGCCGGCGGCCAGCGCCCCTGGCCGCTGGGCCTGCTGCCGCTGCTGATCGGCCCCGACGAGTGGCGCGCGGTCGAGGCCGGCATCGCCCAGCGCGCGCGCCTGATGGAGGCGGTGCTGGCCGACTGCTACGGCCCGCAGGCGTTGCTGCGCGAGGGCCTGCTGCCGCCGGCGCTGCTGCACGGCCATCCCGGCTACCTGCACGCGCTGCAGGGCGTGGCGCCGGTCGGCGGGGTGCGGCTGCATGTCTGCGCCTTCGACATCGCGCGCGGGCCCGAGGACAGCGGCTGGTGGGTCGTGTCGCAGCGCACCCAGGCGCCGTCGGGCCTGGGCTATGTGCTGGAGAACCGGCTGATCGTCTCGCGCCAGTTCCCCGAGGCCTTCCGCGAGATGCGCGTGCAGCACATCGCGTCGGCCTACCGCCAGCTGCTCGACACGCTGCTGACGCTGGCCGCGCCGATCGCCCAGGCCGACGGCCACGGCACGCCGCGGCTCGCGCTGCTGACCCCCGGTCCCTACAACGAGACCTATTTCGAGCAGACCTACCTGGCGCGCTACCTGGGCCTGCCGCTGGTCGAGGGCGGCGACCTGACGGTGCGCGACGAGCGCCTGTACATGAAGACCGTGCAGGGCCTCGAGCCGGTGCACGGCCTGCTGCGCCGGCTCGACGACGACTGGTGCGACCCGCTCGAACTGCGTCCCGATTCCGCCCTCGGCGTGCCCGGCCTGCTGCAGGTGATGCGCGCCGGCCGCGTCGTGATGGCCAACGCGCTGGGCGCCGGCTTCCTCGAATCGCCCGGCGTGCAGGGCTTCCTGCCCGGCCTCGCGCGCCGGCTGTTCGGCGAGGAGCTGGCGCTGCCCTCGCTGCCGACCTGGTGGTGCGGCGAGACGGCGGCCTGGGAGGCGGCGCGCGACGCGCTGGCCGAGCGCGTGATCCGGCCGACCTATCCGGGCGTGCCGGGCCGCGGCTTCGAGCCGGCGATCGCCGCGACGCTGGCGCCCTCGCAGCTGGCCGGCTGGCAGGCGCGCATCGAGGCCCATGCCGACCTGCACACGATCCAGCGCTACCTGCCGTTCGCGCAGACGCCGTGGTGGGAAGGCGGGGCGCTGGAACCGCGCACCGCGATGCTGCGCGTCTACGCGATCTCCGACGGCCGCGGCGGCCACCGCGTGCTGCCCGGCGGCATGACGCGGGTCGCGGCGCGCGGCCGCCATGTGGTGTCGATGCAGCAGGGCGGCGCCAGCGTCGACACCTGGGTGCTGACCGACGGCGCGATCGACACCTACTCGATGCTGCCGCAGCACCTGCGGCCCGAGGAGATCGCGCTGCACCGCCGGCCGGTGTCCAGCCGCACCGCCGAGAACCTGTTCTGGATGGGCCGCTACACCGAGCGCACCGAGCACCTGGTGCGGCTCGCGCTGGCCGCCGCGGCGCTGGTCGAGGACGACGACGAGACGCCGCCCGCGGTGCTCGACGCCGTCTCCGAGCTGGCCGAGTCGGCCGGCCTGGCGCCGCCGGGCGTGCCCTCGCTGGCGCAGTCGCCGCGGGTGTTCGAGCGCGCCGTGGTCGCCGCGCTCGGCGACGCGCAGGAGTCGCGCAGCATCGCCTACAACCTGCAGGCGCTCGACCGCGCCGCCGGCGCGCTGCGCGACCGGCTGTCGCCCGAGCATGGCCGGCTGGTGCGCGCGATGGCCGAGGACTTCACCGCGCGGCTGGCCTGGTGCCGGCTCGAGGCCGCCGAGGGCGAGCCGGCCGCCGGCTTCGGCGCCGGCGAGCTGGAAGCCGCGCTCGAGCACCTCGCAACCCAGCTCGCCGCGGTGACCGGCGCGCAGAGCGACCGCATGACGCGCGACGACGGCTGGCGCCTGCTGACCATCGGCCGCCTGACCGAGCGGCTGATCGCGATGAGCGCGACGCTGCGCGCCTTCTTCGCCGACGGCGCGGTGCACACGACCCATGGCTTCGACCTGCTGCTGGGCCTGTTCGACAGCACCATCACCTACCGCTCGCGCCACCCGGGTCGGCAGGAGGCGCTGGCGCTGCTCGACCTGCTGGTGATCGACCCGGCCAACCCGCGTGCGCTCGGCTGCGTGCTGCGCCGGCTGCGCACCGAGTTGGGCAAGCTGCCGGCCGCCGGCGGCACCGCCGAGGGCCTGCTGGCGCTGCTGCCGCCCTTCGGCGCCGGCGCGACGCTGACCGAGCTGTGCCGCGACGACGGCGCCGAGGTCGCGTCCGACGACGAGCGCGTCGTCGCGCTGGCCGACCAGCTGGCCGAGGCCGGCGGCCGGCTGTCCGACGAGGTCGGACGGCGCTTCTTCGCGCTCGCGGACCTCCAGGAGCAGCACCTTGCGGTATGACGACCACCCCCGTTGCGGCTGCGCCGCTCCCCCTCCAGGGGGCGCCGCTGGCGACCCGGCGGAGCCGGGCCGCGGCGGCTGCTGGCTGGGCCGCGGATTCGCCGAGTGCGGAGCGATCGACGAGCGGCGGAGCCCATGACATGACGACCGAGCTCGAGGTCCGCCACGAGACCGTCTACACCTACGGCCAGCCGGTCGAGCTGGCCCATCACATCGCCTTCCTGAGGCCGCGCGACGACGGCCCGCAGCGGCTGCTGGACTTCGCGCTCGACATCGATCCGGCACCGCCGAGCGTCGGCCACGAGACCGACGCCTTCGGCAACACGCGCACGCTGTTCTCGCTGCACGCCCCGCATGACGCGCTGCGCGTCACCGCCCGCAGCCGCGTGCAGGTGAGCGCCCCGGCCGAGCCGGACCCCGGCCCCGACGCCCCCGCGGCCCGCGAGCACTGGCGCTACCAGGCCGGCCGCGCGCCCGACGGCGCCGCCGGCTTCGTGTTCGCCTCGCCGCTGGTGCCGTTGGCCGACGAGCTGCGCGACTGGGCGCTGCCGTCGTTCGCGCCCGGCCGGCCGCTGGCCGAGGCCGCCACCGAGCTGATGCAGCGGCTGCATGAGGAATTCGCCTACGAGCCCGACAGCACCCATGTGGGGACGCCGCTGCTGGAGGCCTTCCGCGAGCGGCGCGGCGTCTGCCAGGACTTCGCCCACGTGATGATCGGCGCGCTGCGCTCGCTCGGTCTGGCGGCGCGCTACGTCAGCGGCTACCTGCTGACCGAGCCGCCGCCCGGCCAGCCCCGCATGCAGGGCGCCGACGCCTCGCACGCCTGGCTGGCGGTGGCGCTGCCGCGCGAGGACGGCGAGCCCGACTGGCTGGAGCTGGACCCGACCAACGCCTGCGTCGCCGGTGCCAGCCATGTGCGGGTCGCGTTCGGGCGCGACTATGGCGACGTGACGCCGCTGCGCGGCGTGATCCGTGGCGGCGGGGCCCACCGGCTGGCCGTCGCGGTAGAGACCCGCACCGTCGGCGGCGGGTGACTGGCACAGTCCGTGCTAACTTGTCCTGCGTGGGAGACACGATGAGCGCGTACGACGAGATGCATGCAGCGGCAGGCGCCGCGGTCCGGCCGCACTACGAGGCCTATGCGCGCTGGCTGGCCGAGCAGCCCAACGAGGCCATGCGCGACCGGCGCGACGAGGCCGAGATGATCTTCCGCCGCGTCGGCATCACCTTCGCCGTCTATGGCGCGAAGGACGAGGACGGCTCCGGCACCGAGCGCCTGATCCCCTTCGACCTGATCCCGCGCGTGATCCCGGCGCACGAGTGGCGCGAGATGGAGAAGGGCCTGCGCCAGCGCGTCACCGCGCTGAACCGCTTCATCCACGACGTCTACCACGAGCAGGAGATCCTCAAGGCCGGCGTCGTGCCCGCCGAGCAGGTGCTGAAGAACGCCCAGTTCCGCCCCGAGATGATGGGCGTCAACGTCGCGGGCGACATCTACTCGCACATCGCCGGCGTCGACATCGTGCGCGCCGCCCACCCCGACGGCAGCGGCAGCTACTACGTGCTCGAGGACAACCTGCGCGTGCCCAGCGGCGTGAGCTACATGCTCGAGAACCGCAAGATGATGATGCGGCTGTTCCCGGAGCTGTTCGTCAGCCACCGCGTCGCGCCGGTCGCGCATTACCCCGACCTGCTGCTCGAGACGCTGCGCGCGGTCTCGCCGGGCGGCGTCAACGAGCCCACCGTGGTGGTGCTGACGCCCGGCATGTACAACAGCGCCTACTTCGAGCATGCCTTCCTGGCGCAGCAGATGGGTGTCGAGCTGGTCGAGGGCAAGGACCTGTTCGTCAAGGACAGCTTCTGCTACATGCGCACCACGCAGGGGCCCAAGCGGGTCGACGTGATCTACCGCCGCATCGACGACGACTTCCTCGATCCGCTGGCCTTCCGGACCGACTCCTCGCTCGGTTGCGCCGGGCTGCTGAGCGTCTACCGCGCCGGCAACGTGACCCTGTGCAACGCCATCGGTGCCGGCGTGGCCGACGACAAGTCGATCTACCCCTACGTGCCGAAGATGATCGAGTTCTACCTCGGCGAGAAACCGATCCTGAACAACGTGCCGACCTGGCTGTGCCGCGAGCCCGCGGACCTGAAGCATGTGCTGGCCCACCTGCCCGAGCTGGTCGTCAAGGAGGTGCACGGCGCCGGCGGCTACGGCATGCTGGTCGGCCCGGCCGCGAGCAAGGCCGAGATCGAGGCCTTCCGCGCCCAGCTGGTCGCCAATCCCGGCAACTACATCGCCCAGCCGACGCTGGCGCTGTCGACCTGCCCGACCTATGTCGACAGCGGCATCGCGCCGCGCCACATCGACCTGCGGCCCTTCGTGCTCAGCGGCACCACGGTGCAGATGGTGCCCGGCGGCTTGACGCGGGTGGCGCTGAAGGAGGGTTCGCTGGTCGTCAACTCGTCGCAGGGCGGCGGGACCAAGGACACCTGGGTCCTGGAAAGCTGAGGGGAGACAACACCATGCTGTCCCGCACTGCCGACCATCTGTACTGGATGGCGCGCTACACCGAGCGCGCCGAGAACACCGCCCGCATGCTCGACATCAACTACCAGATGTCGCTGCTGCCGCAGTCGAGCGAGCAGGCCGAGCAGGGCTGGCGCGGCATGCTCAGCATCAGCGAGCTGACCGGCGAGTTCCTGCGCCGCCACTCGGGCGTGAACCCGCGCGAGGTGATGGACTTCATGGTGCGCGACGAGTCCAACGCGTCGAGCATCCACTCCTGCCTGCGCGCCGCGCGCGAGAACGCCCGCGCGGTGCGCGGCACGCTGACCACCGAGGTCTGGGAGACCGCCAACACGACCTGGCTGGAATTCATGCGCCTGATCGCCGGCGGCAGCTTCCACAAGGACCCGAGCGAATTCTTCGAGTGGGTGAAGTTCCGCTCGCACCTGTCGCGCGGCGTGACCTACGGCACCATGCTGCAGGACGAGAGCTTCCACTTCCTGCGCATCGGCACCTTCCTCGAGCGCGCCGACAACACCGCGCGGCTGCTCGACGTGAAGTTCCACGCCGCGCACAACGAATTCTTCGGCGCCCGCGACCCGAACGAGCCGCTCGAGGTCGACTTCTATCACTGGAGCGCGATCCTGCGTTCGGTGTCCGGCTTCGAGGTCTACCGCAAGGTCTACCGCAACGTGATCCGGCCCGAGAAGGTCGCCGAGCTGCTGATCCTGCGCCCCGACATGCCGCGCTCGCTGGCGGCCTGCATGAACGAGGTGGTCGCCAACCTCCAGTTCGTCGCCAACGAGCAGAGCATCGAGACCCTGAGGCGCGCCGGGCGGCTGCGCTCGGACCTGCAGTTCGGCCGCATCGACGAGATCCTCGCGACCGGGCTGCACGCCTACCTGACGCAGTTCCTCGACCGGGTCGGCGACCTGGGCGTCGGCATCAGCCGGGACTTCCTGGTGCCGGTGTAGCGCGCGGTCGCGGGTGGTCCTGGCGGTCCTCGGCGGGCCGCCGCGCATAGCTGACGGTCAGCGCCTCCCACACATGGCCGTCCGGTTCGCTCCAGTAGACGATGCGTCCGCCGTGTTCCTGGTTCACCCGCCCGTCGACCGGGCCGTGCGGCGTGCTGCGGTAGGCGATGCCGCGCGCGCCGAGTCGGGCCACGATGGCGTCGAACGCCGCCTCGCTGACGCGAAAGGCGTAGTGCTGTACGGGGAAGGGGCCGTCGGCCTGGTCGAAGTCGAGCGTCAGCCCGTCGTTCACGTAGACCGGGCAGAAGGGCCCGACGCCGGTCTCCGACCATGGCACGCCGAGGATCGCGGCCAGCAGCTCGGCGGCCGCGCGCCGGTCGCGGGCCGGGACGATGGCGTGGTCGAGGGCGATGCTCATGGTGCGGGCCGGTCGGTCGGGTGCGTGGATTCAGATCGCGTCGCCGACCGGCTTGTACATGGTGATGTTGGTCGTCCGGTAGCCGAGCTTTTCGTACAGCGCCTGCGCCGCCCGGTTGTGGCCGAAGACATGCAGCGCGACGCCGGCCAGGCCGAGCCGGCGCGCCTCGTCCTCGATCGCCACGAACGCGCGGCCGGCATGGCCCTGCCGCTGCTGCTCCGGCCAGACCTCGACGTCGTAGATGTAGGCGACGCGGCTCGCGCCGCGGTCCTGCTCGGCGAACCAGATCATGCCGACCTGGGCGCCGGCCGCGCCGAGGATGGCGTAGAAGTGGTGGCCCGGCGTGTGCTGGCCGGCGGGCAGCAGCGCCGCGTGTTCCTGGCCGGACTGTTCGAGGGCCGTGGCCTCGGCCCAGGCCCCCGAGGCCACCTTGTCGGCCGCGTAGGCGGGCACGGACTGCGCCTCCCAGGTCGCGAACTCGGCTTCGGTGAGCGGGCGGATGATCGGCATCGTGGTGACCTTCGTGTGACTCGTCAGGGGCGTGCGGGGTCGCGCGCGAGCGCATAGACATGCTCCACGCAGGCCTCGCCGCGGAACAGTGCCTTGCCCGTCTTCAGCCTCGTCATGCCGACGCGCTCCAGCAGCCGCAGCGAGGCCGAGTTTCGCGCATCGGTGATGCCGAGCACGCGCTCGGCGGCGCTGGCCTCGAAGACGAGCCGGATCGCCTCACGGACCGCGGCCGTGGCGAGCCCGCGGCCTTGTGACCCGCGTTCGAGCGTGAAGCCGATCTCGGCGTCGTGGCCCGCCGCGTCGAGGTGGATGCCGATGTCGCCGATCAGGCGCCCGCCCTCCGGCGTCGCGATGCCGAGCTGCGTCCAGCGACCGGGCTGCAACAGCGGCGCCGCGCCCATCTCGGCCAGGAAGGCGCTGGCCTTGGCGTCCGACAGCGCGGACCAGCCCTGATAGCGAGCCAGCGCCGGGTCGTGACGGTAGGACTGGAACGTCCGCAGATCGTCCGGAGACAGGCGGCGAAGCTGGACGCCATGCCCATGGCGCGGCAGACCGTCGCCGGGAGGCTGGTTCATCGCCGGCAGGCCTCGGCAGGTTTCAGGGACGCGGCCTGGCTCAGGCTACGGCGCGAGGCCCTTGACGGCCCAGGCCAAGGCCGCATACGAGCGTGGTCCGTCGGGTTCGCCGTCCAGGTAGGCGGCGCGCAGCGCGGTTTCGAGTCGGTCCCGTTCGGCGTCCGTGCGCGGGACGAAGTGCAGCATCGGCAAGGACAGCACCTGATCGAAGCTGCCGCCCGGGTGGTCCAGCGCGCAGGCGTCGCCCGTCCGGAACACCAGCCGCGCGTCGGAGTGGCGGGCCTTCGCATACTCGACGTAGACGGCCGACAGGTCGACCGCGTGCACCTCGCTCGGCTCGGAGCGCCGGGCGATCGCGGCCGCCAGGTGGCCGGTGCCGCAGCCGAGGTCGAGCACCCGCCGGTGGTCCGCGGTGCCGACGAAGTCGAGGAAGGGCTCCGCGAGCAGCCGGCTCCAGCGCCCCATGGTGAGTTCGTAGCCGTCGCCATCGGTGGCGACGAAGGTCGACGAGACGGGCACGATCAGCTCCTGCGATGGCGCTGCAACGACCGCCGGGCGACGCGCGGCGGAGCCGAACCGATGATGCCTCAGGGCCCGTCGCAGCCGCCGCGGGGCGGCGGGCGGCGCTAGCGGGCGCCGCCGGGACGACCGAAGTCGACCGCCGCCGCGGTGGCGATCCCGTTGACGCGCCCCGGATAGCTCAGCCACCGCATCGCCACGTTGAGCTCGGCGACGATGTCGGCGGCGGCGATCCGCCGACCGCCCGGCAGCTCGATGTCGCCGGTCGTGTGGGCGTCCTGGAGCAGCGTCAGGTCGTAGCCCCGCTCCAGCGCCGCGTAGGCCGTCGCGCGGATGCACCAGTTCGTCGCCGCGCCGGCCAGCACGATGTGGCCGACGCCCAGGCGGGCGAGCTCGTCCTCCAGCGGCGTCTGCTCGAACGACGAGTTGTAGCGCTTGACGATGCGCGGCTCGCCGGCCGCGGGCTGCAGCTCGGCCCGCAACTGCCACGGCGCGGAACCCTCGGGCAGCTCGTCATCGGCATGCTGGACCCAGAGCACCGGCACGCCCTGCGCGCGGGCCCGCTGGACCGCATGCACGATGTTCTGGACGATCCGCGCCGCGTCCCAGGCCTCGGCCATCACGCCGACCTGTACATCGACGACCAGGAGGGCGGCTGCGGTACCGGTGCGGAGGGTGGCCATGGGCTGGGGCTCGAGCAGGGGCGGTGGGGTGGAGTGGGCAGCGCTTCTCGGGCCGGGCCGTCGGCGCTTCGCTCGTGGGTGAGGGGTCAGACGCCGGCGTTTCCTGGCGGGTGCTTCTGGAACCACTCGACGATGTCCGGCATGGCGGGTTCGAACGCGCCGGGAATGGAGAGGTTCAGCACGCCGGCACGGACGCTGCCCCGGTTCTCGAAGTCATGCGTCGTGCCGCCGGGGACCAGCACGAAGCTGCCGGCCTGCGCGCCCAGCCAGTCCTCGCCGACGAGCAGGTGCATGGTGCCGGCCAGCACGTAGAAGATGTCGTCCTCCGGATGCGCGTGCGCGCCGGGCCCCTTCGTGTTCGGTTCCAGCCACCATTCCGATATGGAGTAGCCGTTCTGCGTCTCCGCGCCGTCCGCCTTGAACACGGCGAGGATGCGGCCCATGGGGTACTGCCTGCCCGCGCCGGGCTCGAGCAGCACCGGAGCACGCGAGGTGGTGGAGGCGGGTTCTGGCATGGCGTGCTCGCCGCTCTACTTTCGCGTGCGCCAGTAGCCTGGGCGGCGGCTATGGTGAGCGACAGCACCGATACGTACTCCTTCATCTTCGGCGCGGTAGACGAGCGAGTAAGGAGATCGGTGAAGTGGAAAGAGCCTTCGCTCACGCGAAGTGCGCGTGCCAAGCCCCGGATGCGCCGCAATGATTCGCGCGGCCCGAGCGAACTCGGCCAGAAACGCGATTGCTACTGAAGTACTGGCTTGCTCGGCATAGAAGGCGACTGCCTGAGCAAGCTCTTCCTCTGCCTCAGGTGAGAGGAAATAGCTCACTTCAACTTTGCGCGTAGGCGATCTACAACTTCTTCACCTGGAAGCCAGGTGGATCTTCCTGCCGCAATTTCACCTTCCCGCCGATCCACTTCTTGGGCCCATGCTTCTTCCCACTCGGGGTCCGGATCGAGGCTGGCGAGCAGTCTGTCCAGAAGGCGGGAGCGCTCCGCGGGCGGGAGACTTAGAACCTCGACTTCCAACACTTCCACTGGGATTGCCATAGGGCACCTGTACGGTTTTCAGATCGCGCCTAGGAGCATGCCACAAACGAATACTCGCACTGGTGGAGTTC
>DATILD010000019.1:0-6716 GCA_035476815.1 Methylibium sp. | reverse complement strand
GCGCAGTACCGAGAACACGTTGCCCTCCTCGGACTCGTCGACCATCACGTCGGGCACGATGCCGCGGGCCTGGATCGACTTGCCACTGGGCGTGTAGTAGCGGGCCGTGGTCAGCTTCAGGCCGGTGTCGGGGCCGAGCGGACGGACGGTCTGCACCGAGCCCTTGCCGAAGGTCTGGCTGCCCATGACGACGGCGCGCTTGTGGTCCTGCAGCGCGCCGGCGACGATCTCGCTGGCCGAGGCCGAGCCCTCGTTGACCAGCACCACCAGCGGCACCGTCTTCAGCGCGGCCGGCAGCTTGGCCAGCGGGTCGCTGCCGCGGCGTGTGTAGAACTCCGGGCTGGCCTTGAACACCGCCTTCGACTCGGCGATCTGGCCGTTGGTCGACACCACCGTCACATCCTTGGGCAGGAAGGCCGCCGAGATCGCGACCGAGGCCTCGAGCAGGCCGCCCGGGTCGTTGCGCAGGTCGAGCACGATGCCCTTGAGGTTCGGGTCCTGCTTGTACAGCTCGGCCAGCTTGCCGACGAAGTCGTCGACGGTGCGGTCCTGGAACTGGCTGACGCGCAGCCAGGCATAGCCGGGCTCGGCGATCTTGGCCCGCACGCTCTGCATGCGGATTTCTTCGCGCACGATGGTGACCGGGAAGCTGCGGCTCTCGGTCTTGCGGAACACCTGCAGCAGCACCTTGGTGTTGGGCTCGCCGCGCATGCGCTTGACGGCCTGGTCCATCGTCAGGCCCTTGACGAAGGTGTCGTCGATCTTGGTGATCAGGTCGCCGGTCTTCAGGCCGGCGCGGTAGGCCGGCGAGCCCTCGATCGGCGTGACGACCTTGACCAGCCCGTCCTCCATGCCGATCTCGATGCCGACGCCGACGAACTTGCCGCTGGTGCCCTCGCGGAATTCCTTGAAGGTCTTCTTGTCGAAGTACTGCGAGTGCGGGTCGAGGCCGGCGACCATGCCGCCGATCGCGTCGGTGATCAGCTTCTTCTCGTCGACCGGCTCGACGTAGTCGCTCTTGACCATGCCGAACACGGCGGCGAGCTGCTGCAGTTCCTCGAGCGGCAGCGCGGCCGCGGGGCTGCGTGCGATGGCGGTGAGCTGCATCGTCGTCAGCGCGCCGGCGACGGCCCCGAGGGCCACCCAGCCCGCCACTTTGATCGTTGCACCCATGATGATCGACTTCCTTTCGCGTGCCGGCGAGCCAGTATAGGACCCGGTCCCACCCTCGGAGTCTGCATGTGGCGCGAAAGTTGCCTTCTTTTCAAGGACTTTCGGCACCGCGCTCAGGGGGTGGTGGCGTCCTCGCGCGGGAAGGTCACGACATGGTCCACCTCAGCGCGGATGCCGATCCATTCGCCGAGCTGGTGGTCGTGGTGGCTGGGCACATGGGCCAGCACGCGCTCGCCGCTGGCGAGTTGCAGGGTGTAAAGAAACTCCGAGCCGCGGAAGGCCTTGCGCTCGATGCGCGCCTTCACCGGGCTGGCGTCGTCGTGGACGATGTCGTCGGCGCGCAGCAGCACCTCGCATTCGCCGCCGGGGTAGGCGTCCGGCAGCGGGCACTCGGCGACGTCGTGCAGCTCGCCCAGCGGCGTCGTCACGCAATGGCCATGCTCGCACTCGACGATGCGCGCCGGCGCGAACACGCCGTGACCGATGAAGTCGGCCACGAAACGGGTCGCCGGCCGGTGGTAGAGCGCGTAGGCATCGTCCCACTGGTCCAGCCGGCCGCGGTGCATCACGCCGATCGCGTCGCCGAGCGCGAAGGCCTCGAGCTGGTCGTGGGTGACGAACAGCGCGGTGCTGCCGGTCTGCTTGAGGATCGCGCGCAGCTCCTGGGCGAGCCGCTCGCGCAGGTCGACGTCCAGGCTGGAGAAGGGCTCGTCGAGCAGCAGCAGCCGGGGCGCCGGGGCCAGCGCCCGGGCCAGCGCGATGCGCTGCTGCTGGCCGCCGGAGAGTTGGTGCGGTGCGCGCTGCGCCGCCGCGCCCAGACCGACCAGGTCGAGCAGCTCCTGCACCCGCCGGGCGCGCTCGGCGCGGCCCAGGCCCGGCAGGCCGAAGCCGACGTTCTGCGCGACGGTCAGGTGCGGGAACAGCGCGTAGTCCTGGAACACCATGCCGATGCGCCGCGCCTCCGGCGCGAGGTGGACCCCCGACACCGGGTCGGCCAGGGTCTCGCCGTCGAGGGCGATGCGGCCCTCGTGCAGCGGCTCCAGCCCGGCGATCGCCCGCAGCAGCGAGGTCTTGCCGCAGCCCGACGGGCCTATCAGCACGCCGATCTCGCCCCGCGCCAGCCCGAAGCTCACCTGCTCGACCGCCGCGCGCGGCGCCCCCGCGGCCTGCGGGTAGTGCACCGACACCGAATCGACACTGAGGAACATGCTCCTATGATAGCGACCGGATTCAAAATGAAAGTCGTTCGCATTCTTGTTGCCGTGGGGCCTGCAACGAACGGGCGGTGGGGCTGATGCGACGCCTCGCGCTGCTGCTGTGCGTGCTGCTCGCGCTGCCGCTGGCCGGCGTGCTCGGCGCCTGGTTCGTGCCGCGCGCCGACAGCTGGGAGCTGCTGCGCCACCAGTTCAGCACCGTGATGCCGGGCTATGCGGCCAGCTCGCTCGTGCTGGCCGCCGGCGTGGCGGTCGGTGTCGCGCTGCTCGGCGGCGCGACGGCGGCGGCGGTGACGCTGTTCGACTTCCCCGGTCGCCGCCACTTCGAATGGGCGCTGCTGCTGCCGCTGGCGATGCCGGCCTATGTGCTGGCCTATGCCGGCACCGACTTCCTGCAGTTCAGCGGCCCGCTGCAGACCGCGCTGCGTGGCCTGACCGGCGCCGCCGGCCCGCTGTGGCCCGACGTGCGCAGCCTGCCCGGCGCGATCGTGCTGTTCACGCTGGCGCTCTACCCCTATGTCTACCTGCTGACGCGCGGTGCGCTGGTCGAGCGCGGCCTGCACCTGATGGAGGCCGCCCGGCTGCTCGGCGCCGGGCTCGGCCGGCGCGTGCGCGAGGTGGCGCTGCCGCTGGCCCGCCCGGCGATCGCCGCCGGCGTTGCGCTGGCGCTGATGGAGACGCTGGCCGACTACGGCGTTGGCGCCTACTTCGGTCTGACGACCTTCACCACCGGCATCTACAAGGCCTGGCTGGTGATGGACGACCGCATCGCCGCGGCCCAGCTCGCGACGCTGCTGCTCGCCACCGTGGGGCTGCTGCTGTGGGCCGAGCGGCGCGCCCAGGCGCGGCTGCGCTACGTCAGCGGCCGCGGCGCCGCGGCCGGCCGCGAGGCACGCCCGGTGCCGCTGACCGGCCGGCGCGCGGCCCTGGCCTTCGCGCTGTGCGCGCTGCCGGTGCTGCTGGGCTTCGTGCTGCCGGTGGCGGTGCTGCTGTGGCAGGTCGGGCGCGAGGCGGCGCATGGCGAGTTCGGCCTGCCCTGGGCGCGCTTCGGCGGCTGGGCCTGGACCAGCCTGAAGCTCGCGTCGCTGGCCGCGGCCGCGGCGGTGGCACTGGCGCTGCTGCTCGGCTTCATGCTGCGCAGCGGTGGTGGCGGCGCGGTGCGGCCGCTGGTGCGGCTGGTGTCGCTCGGCTATGCGGTGCCGGGGGCGGTGATCGCGGTCGGCCTGCTCGGGCCGGTGGGCTGGGTGCAGGCCGCCGCGCCGGGCTCGGCGCTGGCCGGCTGGGTGACGCTGGCCGCGACCGGCACGGTGGCCGGCCTGCTGTTCGCCTACCTCGTGCGCTTCTCGGCGGTGGCGCTGCAGTCGGTCGAGGCCGGCTACGCGCGCATCCCGGCCAGCTTCGACGACACCGCCCGCACCCTCGGTGCCGGCGGCGGGCGCTTGTTCTTCGGCGTCCATGCGCCGCTCTTGACGCGCTCGGCGCTGGCGGCGGCGCTGCTGGTGTTCGTCGACGTGATGAAGGAGCTGCCGGCGACGCTGGTGCTGCGCCCCTTCGACAGCGACACGCTCGCGGTGGTCGCCTACAACCTGGCGCGCGACGAGCGGCTGGCCGAGGCGGCGCTGCCGTCGCTGGCGATCGTCGTCGTCGGGCTGATTCCGGTGGTGCTGCTGAGTCGGGCGATGCGGGCCCGCTGAGGGCGGGAGGAGCTTGCGAGCCAGACCCCCAGGCCGTACGCTGCGCGATTGACTCTTTTGACGAATCTGGACGCATACAGTGACAGCAGCAGCTCGCGACGTTCTTGAGGACTGCAGAGGCGCACTTGCCGACCTCCACTATGGGCTGACTGGCAGGACGTGGTGGCGGCGTTGGGTGACGTCCTTAGTGCTTTTGCGCGCTGTGTGGCACGTACTCCGCGAGGTAGATGCGCAGCAAGACAGCCAATGCGGTCGAGCGGTCGCCGATTGGTCGGCCAGCCTGGCCGCCAGGAAACCGGAGCCACACATCTACTGGTCGTTCATCTGCAAAGAGCGCAACTCGATTCTGAAGAAGTACAAGACGAGCGCGACACAGAGCGAAATCGATCGTGAATCCTTCAGCCGACCCAAGATCAATCCGGTCACAAGACAACTGCATGTCGAGCAGCTAGAACCGATCTATCTCTATACGATCACGACGGGGCCATTTGCGGGCAGAGACCAGCGCGATCTGATCCACGAAGCGATCAGGTGGTGGGAATCGCAGTTGGATGACATCGATGCGGCGGTTCGCGCCGCTCAGCTGACCTCGACTTCGCGCACATGAAGTTGGCCGAAGCGTCGATCGCGAGTCCGGCGGACTGAGGAGTGACCTCGCCTTGGCGCCTCCGACAGGAATCGAACCTGTATCTGCCGCTTAGGAGGCGGCCGTTCTATCCGTTGAACTACGGTGGCGGGATGAGCAGGATTGTAGGAGCCGCTACCAGCGGAACAGCCAGATCAGGTCCAGCGCCGAGTCGTCGCCCGACTGCGCCCGCAGCGTGAAGCGCTGGGCGATGCGGTAGATCAGCTGCCAGTTGCCGGCCGCCGCGTCCATGCCGCGCTCGTAGCCCAGGAAGACCCGGTCGGAGATCTGCTTGCCCAGCGTCACCACGGTGTCGCGCACCACGCCGTCGCTCTGGCGCACCGACAGCTCGTCGAGCTGCAGCGCGCGCGCGACGTTGAAGTCGGCCGCGCCGCTGCCGTCGCCGGCCAGCAGCGCGAAGGCGGCGCGCTGCAGCAGCAGCGTGTCGGCGCCGCCCAGGCTGTCGTAGGAGCGGCCGGTGACCAGCAGCGCCAGCTTCTCGGTGGCCGGTAGGTCGGGCTCGGAGAACAGCCGCACCCGCGGCGCCTGCGCGCTGCCGCCGACCCGCACGCCGACGCGCACGTCGGTGTTGGGCCGCACCGCCTCGATGTCCAGCCGCGGGTTGTCGACCGGGCCGACGAAGGTGATCACGCCGCGCTCGATCTCGAGCTTCTGGCCGTAGGCCTCGTAGGTGCCGCGTTCGGTGCGGATCTCGCCGCGCGTCGTGAGCCGGCCGCCGGGCGTGGTGAAGCGCAGTTCGCCGCCGAGCCGGGTGTCGATGCCGCGGCCGCGCAGCGCGAAGTGCGGGCCGAGGTCGACGCGCAGGTCGGCCTCGACGGCGCGCGGCGCGCGCTTCTCGGCCTCGGCGGGCGTGGGCTCGGGCGGGGGCCGGTCGCCGCGGCGGCGCACGCTGACGTCGTCGCCCAGGCGCGGTGCGTCGCTGCGGCTGATGTCGATCAGGCCCTCGTCGGCGCGCACCTGGCCGGTGATCGCGAGCCGCCGGCGGTCGGCCTGCAGCGTCGCCTGGCCGCTGGCGACGACGCGGCGGTCGACCCGGCCGAGCACGGTGGCGCGGTCGGCCTCGAGCTTGAGCTCGAGCCGCGGCTCGGCGCCGAGCTGGGCGTCGCCGCTGATCGCGATGCTGCCGTCGCCGGCCTTGAAGCGCAGCGTGCCGAGGCGGGCCGTCTCGCCCTCGAAGCGCGCGTCGATGCGGCCGTCCGACAGCGCCACGCCTTCGAGGGCGTTGCGCAGGCCGATGTCGCGGCCCGTCACCTCGCCGGTCAGCGTGGGCGCGCCGAAGCGCCCGGCGATCTGCAGCGCGGCGTCGAGCTGGCCGGCCAGCCGCCAGCCGGCCGGCACCCAGGCGCCCCAGGTGCCGAGGTTCTCGACGCGCGCGCCGAGCCGGCCTTCGATCGGCGCGTCGGCGTCGGGCCACAGCCGCTGCGGGTCGGTGCGCAGCGTCTGCTCGCCGTCGATGCGGCCGAGCGTGCGGCCGGTGATCTGCTGGCTCAGCCGCCAGCTGCCGGCGTCGGCGCTGAAGGCCAGCCGCGCCTCGCTCAGGCCGAGGGTCTGCACGACGCCGAACTCGTTGACCTCGAGGTCGCCGCCGGCGCGGGCGATCTCGATGCGCGCGCTGACCGCCGGCTCGCTGCGGATGCGTGCGCTGGCGCCGACGCGCAGGTCGCCGCCCCAGCCGAAGTCGGGCTGGATGCGGCGCAGCCAGTCGGCGACGCGCACCGGCTCGATCTCGGCATCGAGCTCCAGCCGCGGCGGCGTCGTGGCGTCGCCGCTGTCCCAGGCGGCGGCGCGCCAGCGCAGCGGCGCGCCCAGCAGGTCGACGCTGCCGGGGCGCGCGGCGAATTGCCAGCGGCGGCCCTGCCGCGCCAGTTCGAAGGCGAGGTTGTCGGCGCGCAGCAGCGGCCGCAGCGGGCCCTCGCCGGTGTCGCCGGGCTGGCGCCGCGCGAGGCCGAGCAGTGCGCCGCTCAGCGCGCCCGGCGCCGGCTGCAGGCT
>DATILD010000018.1:0-9920 GCA_035476815.1 Methylibium sp. | reverse complement strand
CCGGCGCCTCGCACCACGCGAGGTGCAGGCCGAAGGTCGAGCCCGCGCCGGGCGCGCTGGCGACGCTGACGCGCCCGCCCATGGCCTGGGCCAGTTCGCGCGCGATCACCAGCCCGAGACCGCTGCCCTCGATGCGCTGCTTGTCGGCGCCGAGCCGCTCGAAGGGCTCGAACAGGCGCGCGACCGCCGCGGCGCTGAGGCCGGCGCCGCGGTCATGCACCTCCAGCATGGCCTCGTCGCCCTGGCGCCCGATCGTGACGGTGACCGGCTGACCGCCCGGGCCGTACTTGATGGCATTGGACAGCAGGTTCATCAGCACCTGCTCGATGGCACGCGCGTCGCCGCGGGCCCAATGCCCGCCGGCGGGCGCCAGGTCCAGCCGGATGCCGCGCGCCTCGGCCAGCGGTTGCACCAGCGCGGCACTGCTGCGCAGCGCAGCGCCCAGGTCGACCGGCTGCAGCTGCAGCGAGAAGTCGGCGCTCTCGATGCGGGTCAGGTCCAGCACGTCGTTGATCAGTTCCAGCAGGTGGCGCCCGCCGCGCGCGACGCTGGCCAGGCGCTTCTGCTGCTCGCCGGTGAGCGGCTGCTGCTGGTCGAGCGCCATCAGCTGCGCGAAGCCGAGGATGGCGTTCAGCGGCGTGCGCAGCTCGTGGCTGACGCGCGAGAGGAACTCGGTCTTGGCCCGGCTGGCGTTCTCGGCCTCGTTCTTGGCGCGCTGCAGGTCGGTGGCGATCTGCTGCTCGTGGACGTCGCGGCAGGTGCCGATGAGGCCGGTGCAGCCGCCCTCGGCGTCGTGGGTGGCCCGCACCACGAACTCGAGCCAGCGCACCTGCCCGTCGGCGCGGTGGACGCGGTAGCGGCTCTCGAAGGGCGTGCCGCTCGCGATCGCTTGCTGCACGCCGCGTGTCACGGTGTCGCGGTCGGCCGGGTCGATCTGCGCGGCCCAGTCGGCGAGCTCGAGCCCGGCCGGGCGCAACCCGATGCCGTGGTTGGCGCAGGCCCGCTCGTCCAGGTGGACGCGGCCGTCGACCAGCGTGAACTGTGCGATGCCGATGCCGGCGGCGGTGGCGGCGAGCTGCCAGCGCTGCTCGTGCTCGCGCAGCGCGGCCTCGGTGGCCTGGCGCTCGGTGATGTCGGCGGCGAATCCGTGCCACAGCGTCGTGCTGTCCGGCAGCCGGGTCGGCACGGCGGTCGATTCGAGCCAGCGCCACTGCCCGTCGGTGCGGCGCAGCCGGTAGACGAAGCGGCCCTGGCCGTTGCGCGCGCCGGCCTCGGCGACGGCGGCGCGCAGCGACGCGTGGTCGTCCGGATGCACGAGCGCCATGAACGGCGCGGCATCCTCGCGCAGCAGCTCCGGCGTGAGGCCGGTGAGGGCGACGATGCCGTCGCTGAGGTACGGGTAGTTCGAGCGCTCGGGTGTGCGCTCGTGGTACACGAACAGCGCCCCCGGGACCTGGGACGCGAGCTCGCGCAGCAGCGCCGCGCTGCGGCGCGCCTCGGCCTCGGCGGCCAGCACGCCGGTCATGTCGCGCGCGGTGCCGCGGTAGCCGATGAAGCGGCCGGCGTCGTCGAACGCCGGCACGGCACTGCGCGAGATCGCCAGCCGGCCGCGCGCGGTGTCCAGCGCCACCAGCGCTCGCGAGAAGGCCGTGCGGCGCTCGAGCACCTCCCCGAAACGGCGCCCGTCGGGCAGCGCCCGGCCCTGCTCGTCCAGCAGCGCCAGGTCGGCCAGCGGGCGGCCGAGGCGGCTCGCGGCCGGCTGGCCGACGATCGCCTCGAAGGCCTCCGAGACCCACACCAGGCGGTGCTCGGCGTCGCTCTCCCACATCCAGTCGCCGGCGGCGCGCGCGAAGTCGAGCAGCCGCTCGCGCTGCCGCGCCGCCTCGCGCAGCCGCCGGCGCGACTGCAGCAGTTCGACCGCGGCGGCGCCGAGCTGGGCCAGCGTCTCGCGGTCGGCGGCACTCAGGCGGCGCGGCTGCCGGTCGATCACGCACAGCGTGCCCATCGGCAGGCCATCGATCAGCAGCGGCTGGCCGGCGTAGAAACGCAGCCTGGGCCCGGCGATGACCGGCGGGTTGTCGGCGAAGCGCCCGTCGAGCAGCGCGTCCGGCACCTCGAACAGACCGTCCTGCAGGATCGCATGCGCGCAGAAGGTGTGCTCGCGCGGCAGCGGACCGCCGTCGTCGCCGTGACGGGCGCAGGCCCATTGCCGGTCCTCGCCGATCAGGCTGATCAGCGCCACCGGGGCGCCGGTCAGCTGGGCGGCGCAGCGCACCAGCGCGTCGAGCCCGGCCTCGGACGGGCCATCCTCGTGCTCCAGCGCCGCGAGCACCGCCAGGCGCTCGGCTTCTCGGGGGTGCAGGGGGGCGGTCATGGGCGGCAGTGGCGGCGAGGCGGCATTGTCGCGCGCCGTGAGTCATGCACCGGGCCGCGGACCGGGCGAAGTCGGCGCCGGCGGCCCATCGGCTCAGCCCTGCGCCAGCCGCCGCTGCAGGAAGTCCAGCCGGTCCTGGCCCCAGAAGATCTCGCCGTCGACCACGTAGCTCGGCGCGCCGAACACGCCGGCGTCGATCGCGGCCTGCGAATCGGCCTCGTAGCGCTCCTGCACCGCCTGGCTGTGGGCATCCTCCAGCCGGCGTGTCGGCAGCTCGCGTTCGGCCAGCGCCGCGGCCAGCACCGCCTCGTCGGCGATGTGGCGGTCGTGCACCCAGACCGCGCGCATCAGCGTGTCGGCCAGCCCCATCGCGGCATTGCCGCCCTCGTGCAGGTCGACGGCGATGATCAGCCTGGCCGCGTCGTCGCCGTTGACGGGAAAGTACTTCGGCTCGAGGTTCAGCGGCGCATGCAGCCACTCGCTGAAGCGCTTGAGCTCCACGAGCCGGTAGGCCTGGCGCTGCGGCGCACGCTTGGCCAGCGGCAGCCCGCCCGACACCGGGAACACCTTGCCGCCCAGGTCGACCGGCAGCACGCGGATCGCCGCGCCGGCCGAGCGCGCGATGTCCCAGAAGCGCAGGTGGCCGAGGTAGCTCCACGGCGACTGCGGCGCGAAGTAGTAATCGACGGTCAGCGGCATCGGGGGCTCCTCGCTCCGGGTTGCGCCGAGTCTAGGTCGCGGCGCATGTCCTCGGCGGCGCAGGGCCTGTGCTGAAATCGGCCGCCAGGGAGACAAGCAGCGCATGAGCCAAGTCCTGATCAACCAGTACCTCGCGCAGCTCGACGTGCTGAAGAAGGTCGGCGGCACCCACCGTGAGTCCGTGGTCCGCGAGGCCTTCAAGGACCTGCTCAAGGGCTGGGGCCGCCAGCACGACCTGGTCTTCATCCCCGAGTACAAGCTCGACAGCGCCACCCGTGACACCCGCTTCGTCGACGGCGCGCTGCTGCACGAGCTGCGCGTGCCCTTCGGCTACTGGGAGGCCAAGGACGCGAAGGACGACCTC
Organism: Methylibium sp.; assembly: GCA_035476815.1. Classification (GTDB taxonomy): domain Bacteria; phylum Pseudomonadota; class Gammaproteobacteria; order Burkholderiales; family Burkholderiaceae_C; genus Methylibium. The sequence continues at coordinate 6,483 of DATILD010000018.1, read as the reverse complement.
GATGCCGAGATCGCCTTCAAGTTCGGCCGCGGCTACCCACAGGACAACATCGTCTTCGAGGACAGCACCCAGGCCGTGCTGATCCAGCACCGCGCCGAGGTGATGCGCTGCGACGTGACCGACGTGAAGGCGCTGGAGAAGCTGCTCAAGCTCTTCTTCGCCTACGAGCGCGCCGAGATCGCCGACTTCCGCCAGGCCGTCGCGCAGTTCAAGACCGACCTGCCGGCCGTGCTGGAGGCGCTGCGCGCGATGATCGAGGCGCAGCACGCCGGCAACGCCGCCTTCCGCGACGCGTCGGCCGCCTTCCTGAAGCACGCCCAGGAGGCCATCAACCCGGGCCTGAGCGCCGCCGACGTGCGCGAGATGCTGATCCAGCACATCCTCACCGAGGAGATCTTCTCCAAGGTCTTCGACAGCGAGTTCCACCGCGACAACAACGTCGCCAAGAAGCTCTACGAGCTGGAGGCAACCTTCTTCACCGGCGGCCTCAAGCGCAGCACGCTCAAGGGCCTGGAGGCCTACTACGCCGCCATCCGCGCGGCGGCGGCGCAGATCGGCAGCCATGCCGAGAAGCAGACCTTCCTGAAGGTCATCTACGAGAACTTCTACAAGGTCTACAACGCCAAGGCGGCCGACCGGCTGGGCGTGGTCTACACGCCGGGCGAGATCGTGCGCTTCATGATCGAGGGCGCCGACTGGCTGTGCGAGAAGCACTTCGGCCGCAACCTGATCGACAAGAACGTCGAGATCCTCGACCCGGCCACCGGCACCGGCACCTTCGTCTGCGAGCTGCTCGAGCACTTCCGCGGCCAGCCGGCCAAGCTCAGGCACAAGTACGCCGAGGAGCTGCACGCCAACGAGGTGGCGATCCTGCCCTACTACGTCGCCAACCTGAACATCGAGGCCACCTATGCCGCGATCACCGGCGAGTACGCCGAGTTCAAGAACCTGTGCTTCGTCGACACGCTCGACAACGTGGGCCTGCACACCGCCGCGGCCGGCGTCACGCACGACCTGTTCGGCAGCGTCAGCGAGGAGAACGTGGCGCGCATCAAGCGCCAGAACGGCCGGCGCATCAGCGTGGTGATCGGCAACCCGCCCTACAACGCCAACCAGGCCAACGAAAACGACAACAACAAGAACCGCGAGTACCCGCAGATCGACGCGCGCATCAAGCAGACCTACATCGCCGAGAGCACCGCGCAGAAGACCAAGCTCTACGACATGTACGCGCGCTTCTTCCGCTGGGCCAGCGACCGGCTGGCCGCCGACGGCGTGCTGGCCTTCGTGACCAGCCGCACCTTCGACGGCTTCCGCAAGACCGTGGCGCAGGAGTTCGCCGAGGCCTACGTGGTGGACCTGGGCGGCGACGTGCGCGCCAACCCCAAGCTCAGCGGCACGAAGCACAACGTCTTCGGCATCCAGACCGGCGTGGCGATCAGCTTCTTCATCAAGCGCCATGCGGCGGCCGGCAAGACGAAGAAGGACAAGGCACCCTGCCGGGTGTTCTATGCGCGGCGGCCGGAGCTGGAGACGGCGGAGGAGAAGCTGGCCTGGCTGGGCAGCGCGCGGGCCGCGGAACTGGCCTTCGAGGAGGTGAGGCCGGATGGGAAGGGGAACTGGCTGAACTTGACGAGTAATGACTTCGATGAGCTGATGCCGCTCGTCGAATCAGCAGCCAAAGCGCATGCCGTGTTTGCGCTGACGACGAACGGCGTGAATACGGCCCGTGATGACTGGGTCTACGACTTCGATCCGAAGGCCCTGCAGAAGCGTATGGCGTTCGCGGTGGATGAGTTCAACAAGGAGCACATGCGTGTGCGAGGCATCAAGCTTAAGGAGCTCGACCGCGAGGCGCTGAGCAAGCGGCTGAAGTGGAGCGAAGGCCTCATCAACAACGTCGTTCGTCAACAGGCGCCGCCTGTCGCTGACGGACCGATCGTGTCGGCTCACTACCGACCGTTCGTCTCGATGCGCTACTACGGCGAGCCGACGTTCTCGGACCGTCTGACGGAGAAGCACGCGGACCTGTTCGGAAAGAACCTGACCGCGGTGAACCAGTGTGTCGCCATATCGGCTCCTGGGAACGCCGCGACGTTTCGGTTGCTCGCTTCATCGGTGCTTTGCGACTGGCACTTCATGGGCGACACGCGGCTGTATGCGCTCTATCGCTACCAGGACGGTATCCGCCTCGACAACATCACCGACTGGGCCCTCAAGCAGTTCCAGCAGCACTACGAGGCCGGCGCCGGCAAGGCGAAGAAGGGCGGCTCGGTGATCACCAAGGAAGCGATCTTCCACTACGTCTACGCGGTGCTGCACGACCCGGTCTACCGTGACACCTACGCGCAGAACCTGAAGCGCGAGTTCCCGCGCATCCCGCTCTACGGCAGCGAGCCCGCCGCCTTCCGGCAATGGGCCGGCTGGGGCGCCGAGCTGATGGCGCAGCATCTGGGCTACGAGCAGGCCGAGCCGCTGCCGCTGGCGCGCTCCGACACGCCCGACGCCAAGGCCCGCGCCGCCGGGCTGGCGCCGAAGTGCATCCTGAAAAGCGAGCCCGAGGCGGGCCGCATCGTCATCGACAGCGAGACCGTGCTCGCCGGCATCCCGCGCGCCGCCTGGGACTACCGCCTCGGCAACCGCAGCGCGCTCGACTGGGTGCTCGACCAGCACAAGGAGAAGAAGCCCAAGGACCCGACGATCCGCGCCAGGTTCGACACCTACCGGCTCAAAGACCACAAGGAGCGCGTGATCGACCTGCTGGCGCGGGTGGCGGCGGTGAGCATGGAGACGGTGCGGATCGTGGGGGCGATGAAGGCCGAGCCACGCTGAGCGCGAGGGCTCAGATCAGCGGCGCGGCGGCCCGCAGCCGGCTCGCGGTCGCGACCAGGCCGTTGCGCTCCAGAGCCTCGGCAAACTCCTCGGCGTTCAAGGGCGGGTTCGTCTTGCGCGCCCGCATGTCGCGGAAGGCGGCGAGGGCCGTGAACTCGTCGAGGTCGAGCTGGGCGACCAGGAAGTCGTCCGGATGGATGGCCTCGATGCCGTAGGGGCGCAGGAGCTCGTCCGGAAAGTGCCGCAGGTTGTTGGTCACTATGCAATCGGCGTGGCCTGCGAGGGCGGCCGCCAGCACATGCACGTCACCCGGATCGGGCAGGCGCAAACATGGGGCAAGGGTCTGCCAGGCCTCGGCCGGGACTTCCCAGTCGGGCACGGCGGCGCGCATGTCGTCGCGTCGCCGACCGAGGCGGCCCTGCAACTCGGGGCGCCTGGCTTCGAGGTTGCGTATCCATTCGTCCTCGATCGCCGCCGTCCACTTGGCGGCATAGAGGCCGGCGACGGCCAGGCTGACCAGGGCGTCGGCCACGCTGACGGGGTAGAGCACGCACGCGTCCAGCACCGCCGTGAAGCGAGCGTGGCCGGCCACGTCAGTAGTCCAGCCCCAGTTCCGCGGCGTTGTCCGCGAGCCGCTGCAGTGCCTCGCGCTGGCGCGCGTGCATCTCGCTGGCGTAGCGCATCAGGTCCTCGAAGGCGATGCGGCGGTGGCTGCCGACCTTGCGGTGGGGCAGCCGGCCGGCCTCGATTTCCTTGATGACGAAGGGCCGCGACACATTCAGGAAGTTGGCCGCCTCGACCGTCGACATCTCGCGCCTGGGCGGCATGAACACCACGGGCTGGCGTTCGCTCAAGGCGCCGAGCACATCGGCGATGAAGCGCAGCGTCTTGGTCGGCACCGACACCGAGGGCGCATCGCCGGTGTCACTGGTGAGGGTGATCACTGCGGCGCGCGAGTGGTCGAGCGACTCCACGATGAAGCGTTGTGCCAGACGCGCCATCTCGGCTTCTTCGGGGGTCATGTCCGGCGGGGCAAGCCGCCGTTCGCGTTGGAGTGTTGCCATGCGGTCTCTCCTTCCGTCGGCATCGGTGCGATGCCGGGCCCAAGCAGCCTCCGGAAAGCATCAGGTCGCTTCGACTGTACGCCACAAGTGCATTAAGTGCATCAAGTGAAGCGGAATTTCTGCACAGCCGATCAACTCGATCTACACAGACTTATCCACAGCCCCTCAGTCGAGCAGCGGCTTCAAGTAGCGCCCGGTGTGGCTGGCCGGATTGGCCGCCACCTCCTCCGGCGTGCCGACCGCCACCACCTCGCCGCCGCCGGCGCCGCCCTCGGGGCCCATGTCGATCAGCCAGTCGGCGGTCTTGATCACGTCGAGGTTGTGCTCGATCACCACCACCGTGTTGCCGGCGTCGCGCAGCTGGTGCAGCACCTTCAGCAGCAGGTCGATGTCGGCGAAGTGCAGGCCCGTCGTCGGCTCGTCGAGGATGTAGAGCGTGCGGCCGGTGTCGCGCTTGGAGAGCTCGAGCGCCAGCTTGACGCGCTGCGCCTCGCCGCCCGACAGCGTGGTCGCGCTCTGGCCCAGCGTGATGTAGCCCAGGCCGACATCCAGCAGCGTCTGCAGCTTGCGCGCGATCGCCGGCACCGCGCCGAAGAAGGCATGCGCGTCCTCGACCGTCAGGTTCAGCACCTCGGTGATGTTCCTGCCCTTGTAGAGGATCTCCAGCGTCTCGCGGTTGTAGCGCGCGCCATGGCAGATGTCGCAGGGCACGTAGACGTCGGGCAGGAAGTGCATCTCGACCTTGATCACGCCGTCGCCCTGGCAGGCCTCGCAGCGCCCGCCGGCGACGTTGAAGCTGAAGCGCCCGGCGCCGTAGCCGCGCTCGCGCGCCGCCGGCACCTCGGCGAACAGCTCGCGGATCGGCGTGAACAGGCCCGTGTAGGTGGCCGGGTTGCTGCGCGGCGTGCGGCCGATCGGGCTCTGGTCGACCGCGATCACCTTGTCGAACGCATCGATGCCCTCGATCGCGTCGTGCGGCGCCGGATCCTGGGCGCTGCCGTACAGGTGGTGCGCCACGGCGGCGTACAGCGTATCGTTGACCAGCGTGCTCTTGCCCGACCCCGAGACACCGGTGACGCAGGTGAACAGGCCCACCGGGATCTCGGCAGTCACCTCGTGCAGGTTGTTGCCGCGTGCGCCGACGATGCGCAGGCAGACGCCAGGCGACTGCGAGGCACCATCGAGCAGTGAGGCCGCTTGCCACGGCCTGCGCCGCGCCGGCACCGCGATGCGCCGCCGCCCCGACAAGAACTGCCCGGTCAGCGACACCGGGTGCGCGGCGATCTGCTCGGGTGTGCCCTGCGCCACCAGCCGGCCGCCGTGCACGCCGGCGCCGGGCCCGAGGTCGATGCAGTGGTCGGCGGCGCGGATCATGTCCTCGTCGTGCTCGACCACCAGCACGCTGTTGTCGAGGTCGCGCAGGCGCTTGAGGGTCTCGATCAGCCGCGCGTTGTCGCGCTGGTGCAGACCGATGCTCGGCTCGTCGAGCACGTACATCACGCCGGTCAGCCCCGAGCCGATCTGGCTGGCCAGGCGGATGCGCTGCGCCTCGCCGCCCGACAGCGTGTCGGCGCCGCGGTCCAGGCTCAGGTACGACAGCCCCACGTCGTTGAGGAACTTCAGCCGCGCGCGGATCTCGCGCACCACCTTGTCGGCGATTTCGGCCTTGGCGCCGGCGAGCTGCAGCGATTCGAAGTAGGCCAGCGCCTCGGCCAGCGTGGCGTGCTCGATCTCGTAGATCGCGCGTCCGGCGGCGGGGTTGGGGTCAGCCGCCGCCGCCAGCCGCACATGGCGCGCTTCTCGCCGCAGCCGCGTGCCGTCGCACTGCGGGCACGGCCGCGCTGCCTGGTAACGCGCCAGGTCGTCGCGCACCGCCATCGAATCGGTCTCACGAAAGCGCCGCTCGAAGTTGGGGATGATGCCTTCGAACGGATGCCAGCGTTTCACCGTGCGCACGCGGCCCTTGGTGCCTTCGGCGCGGTAGATGAACTCGATGTCCTGCGTGCCCGAACCGTGCAGCAGCACCTGGCGTGCCGCCGCGGAAAGTTGCTCGAACGGCGTTTCGACGTCGAAGCCGCAGTGTTTTGCCACACTCTCGATCATCGAGAAGGTGTAGGCGTTGCGCCGGTCCCAGCCCTTCACCGCGCCGGCGGCCAGACTCAGGCTCGGGAAGGCGACCACACGATCGGGGTCGAACGCGGTCACCTGGCCGAGGCCGTCGCAGTGAGGGCAGGCGCCCACCGGCGAGTTGAACGAGAACAGCCGCGGCTCCAGTTCGGGCAGCGCATAGCTGCACACCGGGCACGCGAAGCGGTTGGAAAACAGGTGCTCGCGAGGCGGCCGCCCGGCGTCACCGCTGTCGAGCTCGAGCGCGATCGCGCGGCCCTCGGCGATGCGCAGCGCCGCCTCGAAGCTCTCGGCCAGCCGCTGCTTCATCTCGGGCCGCGCGCGCAGGCGATCGATCACCACGTCGATGTCGTGCTTCTCGGTCTTCTTCAGTTTGGGCAGGTCGGTCGCTTCGACGACGTGGCCATCGACACGAAAGCGGACGTAGCCCTGGGCCTGCCAATCGGCGAACGATTCGACG
>DATILD010000017.1:0-70381 GCA_035476815.1 Methylibium sp. | reverse complement strand
ACTGGAGCTGCGCAAGGCCAGCGGCCCGGACGCCATGTACTGGATTGGCTCCTCCAAGCACAACAACGAGCAGGCGTACCTGATGCGCAAGTTCGTGAGCTTCTGGGGCAGCAACAACTGCGACCACCAGGCGCGCATCTGCCACTCCACCACCGTGGCCGGTGTGGCGAACACATGGGGCTACGGCGCCATGACCAACTCGTACAACGACATGCAGAACAGCAAGTGCGCGTTGTACATCGGCTCCAACGCCGCCGAGGCGCACCCGGTGAGCATGCTGCACATGCTGCACGCCAAGGAGACCGGCACGAAGATGATCGTGGTCGATCCGCGCTTCACCCGCACGGCGGCCAAGGCCGACGAGTACATCCGCATCCGCTCGGGCTCGGACATTCCGTTCCTGTTCGGCATGCTGTATCACATCTTCAAGAACGGCTGGGAAGACCAGAAGTACATCAACGACCGCGTCTACGGCATGGACCAGGTCAAGGCCGACGTGATGGCGAAGTGGACGCCCGACAAGGTCGAAGAGGCCTGCGGCGTGCCTGAAGCCACCGTTTTCAAGGCCGCCGAGATGATGGCCAAGAACCGGCCTTCCACCATCGTGTGGTGCATGGGCCAGACCCAGCACACCACCGGCAATGCCATCGTGCGCGCATCGTGCATCCTGCAGCTGGCGCTGGGCAACATCGGCGTGTCGGGCGGCGGCGCCAACATCTTCCGCGGCCACGACAACGTGCAGGGCGCGACCGACGTCGGCCCCAACCCCGACTCGCTGCCGGGCTACTACGGTGTTGCCGAAGGCTCGTTCAAGCACTTCGCGAAGGTCTGGGACGTCGACTTCGAGTGGATCAAGAAGCAGTACGCACCGGGCATGATGACCAAGCCCGGCATGACGGTGTCGCGCTGGGTCGACGGCGTGCTCGAGAAGAACGAGCTGATCGACCAGGACAGCAACCTGCGCGGCCTGTTCTTCTGGGGCCATGCGCCCAACTCGCAGACCCGCGGTCTCGAGATGAAGCGGGCGATGGACAAGCTCGACCTGCTGGTCGTGATCGACCCCTTCCCGAGCGCCACCGCCGCGATGGCGGCGATGCCGGGCAAGCCCGAGGACCAGAACCCCAACCGCGCCGTCTACCTGCTGCCGGCGACCACGCAGTTCGAGACCAGCGGTTCCTGCACCGCGTCCAACCGCTCGCTGCAGTGGCGCGAGAAGGTCATCGAGCCGCTGTGGGAGAGCCGCACCGACCACATGATCATGTACCAGCTGGCGCAGAAGCTGGGCTTCGACAAGGAGCTGACGAAGAACTACAAGATGCAGCAGGTCAAGGGCATGGACGAGCCGGTGCCCGAGGACATCCTGCGCGAGATCAACCGCAGCGTCTGGACCATCGGCTACACCGGCCAGAGCCCGGAGCGCCTGAAGGCGCACATGCGCAACATGAACGTCTTCGACGTGAAGACGCTCAAGGCCAAGGGCGGCGTCGACAAGGAGACTGGCTACAGCCTCGACGGCGACTACTTCGGCCTGCCCTGGCCCTGCTACGGCACGCCGGAGCTGAAGCACCCGGGTTCGCCCAACCTCTACGACACGTCCAAGCACGTGATGGAGGGCGGCGGCAACTTCCGCGCGAACTTCGGCGTCGACAAGGACGGCGTCAACCTGCTGGCCGAGGACGGCTCGCATTCGAAGGGCGCCGACATCACCACCGGCTACCCCGAGTTCGACCATGTGCTGCTGAAGAAGCTCGGCTGGTGGGACGACCTGACCGAGGCCGAGAAGAAGGCCGCCGAGGGCAAGAACTGGAAGACCGATCCGTCGGGCGGGATCATCCGCGTGGCGATGAAGCTGCACGGCTGCCACCCCTTCGGCAACGCCAAGGCGCGCGCGGTGGTCTGGAATTTCCCCGACCCGATCCCGAAGCACCGCGAGCCGCTGTACTCGACCCGGCCGGACCTGGTCGCCAAGTACCCGACGCACGACGACAAGAAGGCCTTCTGGCGCCTGCCGACGCTGTTCAAGACCGTGCAGGACGCGAACAAGGACATCGGCAAGCAGTTCCCGCTGATCATGAGCTCGGGCCGCCTGGTCGAGTACGAGGGCGGCGGCGAGGAGACCCGCTCCAACCCCTACCTGGCCGAGCTGCAGCAGGAGATGTTCGTCGAGATCAATCCGGCGGCCGCCAACGACCGCGGCATCCGCAACGGCGAGGACGTCTGGGTCAAGACGCCGACCGGCGCGCGCATCAAGGTCAAGGCGCTGGTCACCGAACGGGTCGACCGCGAGACCGTCTGGCTGCCGTTCCACTTCTCGGGCCGCTGGCAGGGTGTCGATCTCTCGCCCTACTACCCGGACGGGGCGAAGCCGCTGGTGCGCGGCGAGGCGATCAACACCGCCACCACCTACGGCTACGACAGCGTGACGATGATGCAAGAGACCAAGACCACGGTCTGCCAGGTCGAACGGGCATGAAGACGACCCCCGGCTGCTTCGCATCTGCCCCCCGCGGGGGCCCGCCCCGGTCTTGGGGCGGCCCGGCGACCGGGGCGGCGCGCTAAGGCTTACCGATCGGAGGACACGATGGCTCGAATGAAGTTCATTTGCGATGCCGAGCGCTGCATCGAATGCAATGGCTGCGTCACCGCCTGCAAGGCCGAGCACGAGGTGCCCTGGGGCGTGAACCGCCGCCGCGTGGTCACCATGGGCGACGGCCAGCCCGGCGAGCGCAGCATCTCGGTGGCCTGCATGCATTGCAGCGATGCACCCTGCATGGCGGTCTGCCCGGTCGACTGCTTCTACCGCACCGACGAGGGCGTGGTGCTGCACGACAAGGACATCTGCATCGGCTGCGGCTACTGCAGCTACGCCTGTCCGTTCGGCGCACCGCAGTTCCCGACCAACGGCACATTCGGGCTGCGCGGCAAGATGGACAAGTGCACCTTCTGCGCCGGCGGCCCCGAGGCCAACGGCTCGCACGAGGAGTTCGAGAAGTACGGCAGCAACCGCCTCGCCGAGGGCAAGCTGCCGGCCTGCGCCGAGATGTGCTCGACCAAGGCGCTGCTCGGCGGCGACGGCGACGTCGTGGCCGACATCTTCCGCACCCGCGTGCTCAGCCGCGGCAAGGGCTCCGAGGTATGGGGCTGGGGCACGGCCTACGGCAAGCCGGGCGGCAACAAGGCGGAGGCGGGCAAGTCATGAAGACCAGGACCTCATGGGGACGCGCCGCCGGCGCGATGCTGCTGGCGCTGGGCGCGGCCGGTCTGGTGGCCTGCGGCGACAAGCCGCAAGAGGGCGCCACCGCCGCGAAGAAGTCCGATGCGAAGGCCTGGGACGGCAGCAAGGCCGAGGCCTTCCGCGCCGAGGGTTGGACCGCCGGCGACCGCGCGAGCTGGGAGCAGCAGCTCAAGAAGCGCGGCCAGAACCAGAACGAGTACACGCGCGTGCAGTGAGCGGCGCCCCGACGCGAGGACGGCCATGACCCCGAAGCTCAGACAGTGGTGCGTCGCCGGGCTGCTGGCGCTGCTCGGCGCGGGTGCGGCGGCGCAGGCCCCGGCCGACGCGCCGGCGCCAGCGGCGGGTCCGGCCGCCACCGACAGCAATGCCGAGCGCGCCAAGACCCAGCCCTACAACAACGCGCCGTTCTGGCGCGCGGTGCGCGAGTCCGGTGCCCAGGCCGGCACCACCAGCCTGCCGGGCGTCGAGAAGGGCGTGCTGATCCAGGAGCTGGTCCAGTACCCGGGCAGCAAGCTCACCACCGCCGGCGAGGCCTGGCGCGAGGTGCGCAACCGCTGGATCATTCCCTACGGCGGCGGGCTGCTGCTGATCATGCTGCTGGCGATCGCGCTGTTCTACAAGGCCAAGGGCAGCATCGGACTGCATGCGCCGGAGACCGGCCGCAAGATCGAGCGCTTCACCCACTTCGAGCGCGCCGCGCACTGGACCAACGCGATTGCCTTCGTGACGCTGGCGGTGTCGGGCGCGGTGATGGCCTTCGGCAAGTTCCTGCTGCTGCCGATCATCGGCGGCACGCTGTTCGGCCTGCTGACCTATGCGCTGAAGACGCTGCACAACTTCGCCGGGCCGCTGTTCGCGGTCTCGCTGGCGGTGGTGTTCGTGACCTTCGTGCGCGACAACTTCCCGAGCAAGGACGACCTGGTCTGGCTCGCCAAGGGCGGCGGCCTGTTCAACGGTGCGCATGTGCCCTCGCACCGCTTCAACGCCGGCGAGAAGCTGATCTTCTGGGGCGGCGTGTTCGCGCTCGGCATCGTCGTCGTGGCCTCGGGGCTGGTGCTCGACAAGCTGGTCCCGGGCCTGGCCTACACGCGCGGCGACATGCAGATCGCGCACATGATCCACGGCGCCGCGACGCTGCTGATGATGGCGATGTTCCTCGGCCACATTTACATCGGCACCCTCGGGATGAAGGGCGCGTACCAGGCGATGCGCACCGGCTATGTCGACGAGACCTGGGCCAAGGAACACCACGAGCTCTGGGCCGACGACATCGCCGCCGGCAAGATCCCCGCGCAGCGCTCGGCCGTGCCGGCGCGCCAGAACCCGGCCGTGCAGGCCTGAGCCTTCGAGGACGCGACACCATGAGCAAGCTGCAAACCCTGGCCGTGGCCTTGAGCGCGGCGCTCGCGCTCGTCGCCCCGACGGCCGCGCCGGCCAAGCTGCCGGCCCCGACCCCCGAGGCCAAGGCCAAGGCCGACGAGGCCAAGGCCAAGACCGCGCATGGCGACAAGGTCGGCGCCTACAAGCTCTGCCTGGCGATGGAGCGCACCGCGGCGCATTACTACAAGACCTCGGGCAAGGACCCGAAGGCCGCGCCGGCGACGCCGCCCTGCGCCGACCCGGGCCCCTTCGTCTACAACCCCGACGGTGCCGCGGCGCCGGCCGCCGCCGCGGCCCCCGCTGCGCCGGTGGCGGCCGCGCCCGCCGCGGCACCGGCTCCAGCCAGGAAGTGACGCGTCCACGCGGGTCGCGGCGCGCCCCGTCGTTCCCGCGACCGCGGGCCGCTGCGGCGGCCCGCGCCGTTTGCGCCATGGCCCGGGCGCCGGCTTGTGCGATGCTTCCGCGATGAGTTCCCCTGACGCCCTCCCGCGCCTGACCGCCGCGCGTGCCCCGCTGACCCGCTCGGTCGACGTGCAGGACGAGCATGGCCAGCGCCAGACGATCCAGATCCCCGCCGAGCGGCCGCTGACGGTCTTCGTCGACAAGCGCGAGCTGGTCACGCTGATGACGCTGGGCGCCGAGCCCGAGCTGCTGGTGCTGGGCTACCTGCGCAACCAGCGGCTGGTCGGCGCGGTGCACGACATCGAGTCGGTCACGGTCGACTGGGAGGTCGGCGCCGCGGCCGTCAAGACGCGCCGCGGCATCGCGGACTTCGAGCGCAAGACCGCCAAGCGCGTTGTCACCACCGGCTGCGGCCAGGGCACGGTGTTCGGCGGGCTGATGGACGAGATCGACGCGGTCGTGCTGCCGCCGGCCGACGCGGCGCGCGTCAGCCAGCGCGCGCTCTACGCGCTGCTCGAAGCGGTGCGCCGGCAGGAGAGCACCTACAAGTCGGCCGGCTCGGTGCATGGCTGCGCGATCTTCACGATCGCCGGCGACGACGCGACGCTCGACCTCTTCGTCGAGGACGTCGGCCGCCACAACGCGATCGACACGCTGGCCGGCTGGATGTGGCTGCGCGGCATGGTCGGCGCCGACAAGGCCTTCTACACGACCGGCCGGCTGACCAGCGAGATGGTCATCAAGTCGGCGCAGATGGGCGTGCCCGTCGTCGTGTCGCGCTCGGGCATCACGCAGATGGGCCACGAGCTCGCGACGCGGCTCGGCATGACCCTGTTCGGCCGCGCGATGAACCGGCACTTCATCTGCTACAGCGGCTTCGAGCGCTTCGACGCCGAGCCGGCGCTGGCCCAGTCAGCGCGCGCCTGAGGGCGCGTTCGACCGGCAGTGCACGCCAGCCCCGGCGGGGCGGCCGCTACAGTGGCGGCATCCGCAGCCTTCGGGGAGGAAGTGATGACGGTCGACGAGGCCCGCCCGGCCGTGCCGCTGCCGCGCGCCATCGGCGTGTGGCTGCGCGAGGGCGCGCGCAGTGCGCTGTTGTGTGCACCGCGGCTCGACACCATCAGCCAGTCGCCTGCGACCCCGGCGCTCGTGCTCGCATTGGTCCTGCTGGCCACGGCCGCCAGCGCGTTTGGCGAGTGGCTGGCGCTGGTGGGGCCGGCCGATTTCCACTGGCGTTCGCTCGTCAGCGGCTGGTTCACCACCTCGCTCACCGCATGGTTGTGTTGGTGGACGGCCGCGCCACGACCCGACGCCGACCCGCAGACGTCGCCGCCGCCCGCTGCGGCGACGCTGTTCGCGCTGCTCGCGGCGCAGGGGCTGGTGATCGTGATCGCGAGCGTGGCGGCGGTCACCCCGGTCTTGCGGTTCCTCGGACCGGGTTGGGTCGCCTGGGCCCTGTGGTGGGTAACCGTGGTCTGGATCGTGCTGGCCCAGTTGGGCCTGCTGTGGCGCTACGCGCGGCCGGGGCCGCGGGTCGGCATCGCCCTCCTGACCGTCGCGGGTGCCCCGACCTGGGTGCTGGCACCTTCAGCCCCCTCGTGGCTCGCGCGCGACGAGCAGGGCGCCGGGACCGAGCCCAGCTTCCTGCGTCTGACGCCGGATCTGATCGAGCGCCAGCAGCAGGTCGCGGGCGCCGCGCTGGACGGCCTGGCGCCGCAGCGGCCGGGCCGGGTCGATCTCTACGTACTCACGTTCGCGCCTTACGGCGACGAGGACGTGTTCCGCCGCGAGAGTGCGCTGGTCGCCGGCGTACTCGACGAGCGCTTCGGCGCGGCCGGTCGCACGCTGCAGTTGGTCAACCACCCGCGCACGGCAGAGGAGTTCGCCTGGGCCACGCCGGCCAACCTGCGGCGCGCGATCGAGCGCGTCGCCCAGCGCATGGACCGCGACGAGGACCTGCTGCTGGTCCATCTCGCCTCCCACGGCGCCCGCGACGGGCGGCTTTCCGCTCAGTTGTGGCCGCTCGACATGCCGGTGCTGACGCCCGCTCAACTGCGCGTCTGGCTCGACGAAGCCGGCATCCGGCATCGCATCGTCTCGGTCTCGGCCTGCTACGCGGGGAGCTGGATCGAACCGCTGGCGACCGACGGCACGCTGGTGATGACGGCCGCCGATGCGGAGCACACTTCCTACGGCTGCGGTTCGAAGTCCGATCTCACCTACTTCGGCCGCGCGATGTTCGACGAGCAGCTCCGTTCGACGCGCTCCTTCGAGCAGGCCCATGCCGCAGCCCGCGAGGTGATCGCGCGGCGCGAGCGCGAGGCCGGCAAGGCCGACGGCTACTCCAACCCGCAGATCCGCGTCGGTGCGGCCATCCGCGAGCCGCTGGCCCGCCTGACGGCCGAACTGGAGTCGGAGACGGGGCGCTGACGCTGCCTAGAATCCGGGCTTCTCGAACAGGACGCGCGATGAGCATCAAGAGCGACAAGTGGATCCGCCGCATGGCCGAGCAGCACGGCATGATCGAGCCCTTCGAGCCGGGCCAGGTGCGCCACGCGGCCGACGGCCACAGGATCGTCTCCTACGGCACCAGCAGCTACGGCTACGACATCCGCTGCGCGCCCGAATTCAAGGTCTTCACCAACATCTACAGCACGGTGGTGGACCCGAAGAACTTCGACGAACGCAGCTTCGTCGACATGGACTCCGACGTCTGCATCATCCCGCCCAACAGCTTCGCGCTGGCGCGCACCGTCGAGTACTTCCGCATCCCGCGCAACGTGCTGACCATCTGCCTGGGCAAGAGCACCTATGCGCGCTGCGGGATCATCGTCAACGTCACGCCCTTCGAGCCCGAATGGGAGGGCTACGTGACGCTGGAGTTCAGCAACACCACGCCGCTGCCGGCCAAGATCTACGCTGGCGAAGGCTGCGCCCAGGTGCTGTTCTTCGAGAGCGACGAGGTCTGCGAGACCAGCTACAAGGACCGCGGCGGCAAGTACCAGGGCCAGCGCGGCGTGACGCTGCCGAAGACCTGAGCCGGGCCGGTTCGTTGTAGGAATCGCGCCGACATGCGCTGTCGGCGCCGCACCGGCAAAGCGCCAACTGCCGGTGCTTCCGCGGCGTTTTCGCCGGCTGGCCGCGCCGTTACCGTTACACACTAAGGCCATCGACTTCGCTGCCGCCGGCAGCACGGAGCCCGCGATGACGCCACGGAATGCGCGCGACGAACAGGCCACGGTACCGGACGAGATCCGGTCGGACTTCTTCGACACCAACTTCGCCCCGATCGAGGACCAGGGGCCGACGGCCCGTGTCGATCTGGCGCAGGCGATGCCGCTGGTGGTGGACCTGCGCACGCTCGCGGACTTCAAGCGCCACATAGCGCGCGAGGGCTGGCCGGTGCAGGTGGCGCGCATGATCTTCGACCGGGTCTACGCCCACGAACGCCTCGCCTTCGCGCACAGCAGCGCCAACGAGGCGCTGCAGCGCATCGCGCTCGAGCTGTTCCGCCGCATGCACGCGGACGACGGCCTCGCGGCCCACTGAGCCCCCCGGCGTACCATCGCCCGCATCGGCAGCGATGCGGGGGGCGGGCATGAAGTGGGAAGGCCATGAACGCAGCGACAACGTCGAGGATCGCCGCAGCGGCGGTGGCGGCCGCCTGCCGGTCGGCGGGCGCGGCATCGGCCTGGGCACCATCGTCATCGCGCTGGTCGCGGGCTGGATCTTCGGCATCAATCCGCTGACGGTGCTCGGCATCCTCGGCGGCGGGCCGATGCCCTCGGCCGAGGTGGCCCAGGGCCCGGCGACCGCGCCACCGGCCGACGACGCGCAGGCGCAATTCGTCTCGGTCGTGCTGCGCAGCACCGAGGACGCGTGGGCGGAGATCTTCCGCCAGGGCCGCTCCGACTACGCGGCACCGCGGCTGGTGCTGTTCCGCGGCGCGACGCCGACCGCCTGCGGCACCGGGCAGAGTGCGATGGGGCCGTTCTACTGCCCCGGCGACCAGAAGGTCTACATCGACCTCGAGTTCTTCGACACGCTCAAGGCCCGCCTGGGCGCGCCGGGCGACTTCGCCCAGGCCTACGTGGTGGCGCACGAGGTCGGTCACCATGTGCAGCAGCTGCTCGGCGTGAGCGGCAAGGTCGAGGCGGCCCGGCGCCGCGTCGGCGTGGCCGAAGGCAATGCGCTGAGCGTCAAGCTCGAGTTGCAGGCCGACTGCTTTGCCGGCGTCTGGGCCCACCATTCGCAACAGGCGCGCGGCTGGCTGGAGCAGGGCGACCTGGAGGAGGCGCTGAACGCGGCGTCGCAGATCGGCGACGACACGCTCCAGCGCAAGTCCCAGGGCACGGTGGTGCCAGAGAGCTTCACCCACGGCACGAGCGCGCAGCGCATGCAGTGGTTCCAGCGCGGCCACCGGGGCGGGCAGATGGCCGACTGCAACACCTTCCAGGCCGGCTCGCCCTGAAGCCTCAGCCGTCGAACAGCTCCGGCGTGTAGGGCGCGTCGACCTCGCGCACCGCGGCGCGCCGGGGCGACGCCTCGCCCGGTCGCGACAGCGATCCCGCGCGCACGCCGAGCAGCCGCAGCCGCCGCTCCAGCGGCACGCGCTTCAGGCACTCGCCGGCGGCGCGGCGGATCGCCGCGGCCTCGTCCACCGGCTCGGGCAGCGTCAGGTCGCGCGTGACGGTGCGAAAGTCCTCGTAGCGCAGCTTCAGGCCGATCGTGCGACCGAGCCAGCCCTTGCGCTGCAGGTCGTCGGCGAGCTGCTCGCACAGCCGGGTGAAGATGGCCGACAGCTCGGCGCGGTCGCGCCGCGCGTGCAGGTCGCGGTCGAAGGTGGTCTCGCGGCTGATGCTCTTCGGGTCGCTGTGGGTCACGACCGGGCGTTCGTCGCGGCCGTGCGCGGCCTCGTGCATCCAGGCGCCATGGCTGCGGCCGAACTGCGCGACCAGCCAGTCCGCGTCGGCGGCGGCCAGCTCGCCGATCGTGCGGATGCCCAGGCTCTCGAGCTTCGCGGCGGCCTTCGGGCCGATGCCGTTGATGCGCCGCGCCGGCAGCGGCCAGATGCGGGTCGGGATGTCGGTCTCGCGCAGGAGGGTCAGGCCGTCGGGCTTGTCGAGGTCGGAGGCGAGCTTGGCGAGCAGCTTGTTCGGCGTGACGCCGATCGAGCAGGAGAGGCCGGTGCGCTCGGCGACGCGCGCCTTGATCGCCCGCGCGAGCGCGGCACCCTGGTCGAGCGCGACGCCGGGCCGGTCGGTGAGGTCGATGTAGATCTCGTCGATGCCGCGGTCCTCGATCACCGGCGGCTCGCCGCCCACCACCTCGGTGACAGCGGCCTTGAAGGCGCGCGACAGGCGGCGGTACTCGTCGAAGTCGGTCGGCAGCAGCACCGTGTCGGGCGCCAGCACGGCGGCCTTCATCAGCCCCATGCCGGAATGCAACCCGAAGGCGCGCGCGGCATAGGTGGCGGTGGTGATGACGCCGCGGCCGGCGTAATGCCGCAGCGTCGCGTAGCGGTGCGTGCCGTCGGGCAGCCGTTCGGGCTGGTGACGCCGGCCACCGCCGATGACGACCGGCAGGCCCTTCAGTTCCGGGTAGCGCAGCAACTCGACCGACGCGTAGAACGCGTCCATGTCGAGGTGGGCAATGAACCGCTGTGCGGCCATGCGCCGCCGCCGCGGGACCGGGGGGTCAGCCGCGCAGTGCGCAGGCCATCTGGTACAGGCGGCCGCTGCGTGCGCCGCTGCGGCAGAAGGCCAGCACCGGCTTGGGCAGCCGCTCGAGCGCGTCGGCCATCGCCTGCGCCTGCTCCGGCGTCTGGAAGGCGCTGGCGACCGGCAGGAAGACGTATTCGAGGCCGGCCGCACGGGCCGCAGCCTCCATCGCCGCGTTGGTCGGCTGCTCCGGACCGCCCTCGAAGTCCGGGCGGTTGTTGATGACGCTGCGGTAGCCGGCCGCGGCCGCGGCGGCCATCGCGTCGGGGCCTAGCTGCGGGGCGACGGCGATCTCGTCGTTCAGGCGCGAAGCGGGCAGGTCCATCGTGTCTCCTTCGGTGCTGCTGCGTGAGCTTACTTCGTCAGCGCCTGCTTGACCGCGGCCGACACCAGGCCCATGTCGGCGTTGCCGGCGAAGCGCTGCTTGGCCGCGCCCATGACCTTGCCCATGTCGGCCGGACCCGTGGCGCCGAGTTCGGCGACCAGCGCCGCCACCGCGGCCGTCACCTCGTCGGCGCTCAGCCGAGCCGGTAGGTAGGCCTCGAGCACCTTCAGTTCGGCGCTCTCCTTGTCCACCAGGTCCTGGCGGCCGGCGACGCCGAATTGAGAGATCGAGTCCTTGCGCTGCTTGATCAGCTTGTCGACGATCGCCACGACCATCGCGTCGTCGAGCGTCACGCGCTCGTCGACTTCCTTCTGCTTGCAGGCGGCCAGCAGCCCGCGGATCGTCAGCAGGCGATCGGCGTCCTTGGCGCGCATCGCGGCCTTCATGTCTTCGGTGATGCGGTCTTTCAGGCTCATGGTCACTCCAGAAATGAACAAGCCCGCGCGGGCGTCCCCGGGCGGGCTGGTCGACGCCGCGAGGCGGTGGTCAGTACAGCTTCTTCGGCAGCTGCATGCTGCGAACGCGCTTGAAGTGGCGCTTCACGGCCGCGGCCTTCTTGCGCTTGCGCTCGGCGGTGGGCTTTTCGTAGAACTCGCGGGCACGCAGGTCGGTCAGGAGGCCGAGCTTTTCGATGGTGCGCTTGAAGCGGCGGAGAGCCACATCGAAGGGCTCGTTCTCTTTGACGCGGATGGTGGTCATGTAGCGGTGAATCCTAGAGGTACGCGCTCGGTGGCGGCCGGGGCCTTTCCGGATGGCCGGTCGGCCGCTCGAGGCGTGGTTTGCCAGCAAAGACCGCGATTATAGACAGAGTCCGCCGGCGCGCCAGCCGGCCCTCAGTGGGCCGCCTCGGCGGGACGCGCCGAGGCGGCGCAGGCCCGCGCGCAGGCATGGGCGCTGGCCCAGGCCCACTGGAAGTTGTAACCGCCGAGCCAGCCGGTCACGTCGACCACCTCGCCGATGAAGTGCAGGCCGCTCACGCGGCGGCTTTCAAGCGTCTGCGAGCTCAGCTCGCGGGTGTCGACGCCGCCGGCGGTCACCTCGGCCTTGCGCCAGCCTTCGGTGCCGGTCGGCGTCAGCTGCCAGGCCTGCAGCGAGGCCGCGAGCGCGGCGAGGTCCTTGTCCTTGACCTCGGGCAGTGGCCGGGCGGCCAGGATGCCCAGCGGGGTGCTCCAGGCCTCGGCGAGCCGGGCCGGCAGGTGGGTGGCGAGCTCGTTGCCGAGCTGGCGCTTCGACACCGCCTTGGCCTCGCGCAGTGCCGCGGCGAGGTCTTGCCCGGGTGCCAGGTCGAGCGTGAGGGGCTCGCCCGACTGCCAGTAGCTCGAGATCTGCAGCACCGCCGGGCCGCTGAGGCCGCGGTGGGTGAACAGCAGGTCCTCGATGAACTGCCCGCGCGACTTGCCGGCGCCGGTCTCGATGCCGACCTCGAGCGACAGGCCCGACAGCGCGGCGAATGGCGCCCAGGCCGCGGCGTCGAAGCTCAGTGGCACCAGCGCCGGGCGCGGCTCGACGATGCGGTGGCCGAACTGGCGCGCCAGCCGATAGCCGAAGTCGCTGGCGCCGATCTTGGGGATCGACAGCCCGCCGGTGGCGACGACGACGCGCGTGGCCCGCAGCGGGCCGGCCTCGGTGTCGAGCTCGAAGCCGCCATCGGCCTGGCGCAGCGCCGCGACGCGGCAGGGCTGCCGGCGGGTCACGCCACCCGCCTCGCATTCGCGCAGCAGCATCGCGATGATCTCGTCGCTGCTGTCGTCGCAGAACAGCTGGCCCTTGTGCTTCTCGTGCCAGGCGATGCGGTGGCGCTGCACCAGGTCGATGAAGTCGCGCGGCGTGTAGCGCGCCAGCGCCGAGCGGCAGAAGGCCGGGTTCTCGGACAGGAAGTTCGCCGGCCCGGCGTCGCGGTTGGTGAAGTTGCAGCGGCCGCCGCCGGAGATGCGGATCTTCTCGGCCAGTTTTTCGGCATGGTCGAGCAGCAGCACCTTCAGACCGCGCTGGCCGGCGATGCCGGCGCAGAACAGGCCGGCGGCGCCGGCACCGATCACGACGACATCGAAACGCTCGGGAGAGGACATTGGGCCGGGATTATCCCGGCCGGGCTCAGGCCGCCGCCCGCTCGCGCACGTCGAGCGCTGACAGCCCGCGCAGCACCTCGCCGACGATCAGCACCGACGGGCTGCCGAGGCGCTCGCGCGCCAGGGTGTCCAGAAGACCATCGAGCGTCGTCACCGCGTGGCGCTGTTCGGGTCGGCTGGCCGACTGCACGATCGCCAGCGGCGTGGTCCCGGGCAGGGCGCGCTTCAGCCCGGCCTGCAGCGTCGCGGCCTGCGCGACGCCCATGTAGACCACCAGCGTCAGGCCCTGCGCCGCCGCGGCGCCGAGCACGCCCCAGTCGAGCGCGGGACCATCTTCCTTCGCATGGCCGGTCACGAACATCACGCCATGGGCATGCTCGCGGTGCGTCAGCGGCGCGCCGAGGGCGGTGGCCGCGGCCAGGCCGGCGGTGATGCCGTTGACGATCTCGACCTCGACCCCCTGCGCGCGCAGCGTCTCGGCCTCCTCGCCGCCGCGGCCGAACACGAAGGGATCACCGCCCTTGAGCCGCACGACGCGCTCGCCGGCCAGCGCCTCGCGCAGCATCAGCTGTTCGATGAAGGCCTGCGGGGTGCTCTTGCAGCCGCCGCGCTTGCCGACGTGGACGATGCGCGCCGACTTGCGCGCGTACTTCAGCACACCGTCGCCCACCAGGTCGTCGACCAGCAGCACGGTCGCGCCGCGGATCGCGCGCACCGCCTTCAGCGTCAGCAGCTCCGGATCGCCGGGGCCGGCGCCGACGAGCCAGGCCTTCGGCGCCATCCGCTTATCGGTTGCGCCAACGCTGCGCGCGTCGACTGGACCGGGCCATCCCAGCGGACGCCGTGGATCCGGCTTCGCCGGTCCACTGGCGTCGCCCCCTTGAGGGGGAGCGGCGAAGCCGCAACGGGGGTGGTCGTCAGGCCGAACGTTCATGTTGCCTCTGCTGGAACTGTTGCAGCGCGGTGCGCGCGCGCACCAGCACCTCGACCTGCTCGAGCAGCGCCGCGGGCACCGGCTGCTCGCCGCTGACGGCCGACTGGATGTACATCGCGGTGCTGGCCGCGTCGCATTGCCGCGGCAGCAGCGGCAGCTCGGTCAGCACGCCCTCCTGCGGCGCGCGGCCGAGGTCGGGGCGCGGCACGCCGTCGATGAAGACCTCGAGCAGCGGCCGCCGGCGCGGGTCGGCCACCGGCTCGCCCTCGGTGCCGCGCAGCAGCAGCGCATGCGCGCGGCTATGCTGCAGGAAGCGGGTGTGCGCGCTGCCGTACTCGGGATGGGTGTAGTTGACGACGCGCAGGCAGGGCGTGTCGCGCGGCAGCAGCAGCTTGGCGACGGTGTGCGCCGGGTTGCGCAGCCCGAGCGTCCAGCGCAGGTCGAGCAGCGCCATCAGCGGCGGGCACAGCACCGCGGTGGGCATGAACACCGGCTCGTGGCGGCGCCAGGCGGCGTGCACGTCGTCGGCGTCACGCGCGACCGGCAGGCCGAGTGCGCCGAACAGTTCGTGCGTGGTGACGCGGCCCGGGTCGCGCTCGGGGCCGTGCACCAGCACCGGCACGCCCTCCTGCGCCAGCAGCAGCGCGAGCAGGGCGGTCAGGTTGGGCAGCTTGCGCGCGCCGTTGTACGAGGGCAGCAGCACCGGCAGGACGGTGGCGTCGAGCGCGACGCTGCGCGCCGCCGCGGCGGCGGTGAAGCCGGCCAGTTCCTCGGTGCTCTCGCCCTTGATGCGCATCGCGATCGCGAACGCGCCGCGCTCGGCCTCGCTGACCTGGCGGTCGAGCACCTGGCCCATCAGGTCCTCGGCCTGGGCGTCGTTCAGCGAACGCGCGCCTTCCTTGCCGCGGCCGATTTCCTTCAGGTATTGCGCGATGCCCATGCCCGCAGTTTCGCAAGTCTCAGGCCAGAGGTCCGGGGTGCCGCCCTGTCAACTGCTACAGGGTGTCGGCTTCAGTGGCGCAGCGGCGCGACGCCGACCTGCGGCAGGTGCGCCAGGCCGATCGCGCGCGCATGGTCCTCGAAGCCCTTGTTCTTCCAGAAGAAGGCACCCGGCATCGTGGTCGGGATCACCAGCACGTAGAAGAGCGCGCGGCCGATCAGGCTGGTCGCCAGCAGCAGCGCACCGGCGAGCACCAGGTTGACCAGCACCCAGGGTCCGGCATGGCCGGTCGCCAGCGCCGCGACGACGCTTGCCACCAGCAGCAGGTTGGCGCCGAGCAGCACGTTGCGCAGCCGGTAGGTCTTGCCGAAGGTGGTGGTCTGCACGTAGTAGGACGCACCGCCTTCGTGCTCGGCGCGGCCCAGGTCGCGAGCATGGCCGATGTGGCCGAGGCCCTCGACCGCCAGGCCCAGCGCCAGCAGCACGGCGCAGACCAGCGCGGCGTCGGCATGCGGCAGGCCGGCGAGCAGCAGCGTCGGCAGCAGCGCCGCCGCGGCGAGGAGGCTGCCGAGCGACAGCGCGCTGCCGCCGAAGGCGGTCGCGACCTGCCAGTGGTCCCAGAACGGCCGCGCCTTGATGCGGTAGCAGCGCGTCATGTAGTACAGCCCCACCGCGCCGGCGACGATGCCGAGCAGGCCGGCCGCGCGCGCGCCGAAGGCCGCGAGCGCGAGCAGCGGCGGCGGCAGGCCGCCGACCAGGCCCTGCACCCAGGGTTGGGCCGGCAGGCTCAGCACGATGTGGCCGCCGAGCCCGGCGATGAAGAGGGCGATGCCCAGCCCTTCGCGCGACACCGGCGAGTAGCGCAGGTTGTTGAAGCCGCGGTAGAAGCGGTGCGGCTTGCCCAGGTGCATCGTCGACATGAAGAGACCGAAGGCCACCAGCATGAACTCGACCACCGCCAGCACCAGGTACATCGGCGAGGTGGCGAAGTCGGCGAAGCCCGGCAGGCCGGCCCCGCCGGCCAGGAACTGCAGCGTGAACGCGCCGATCGCGGCCTGCGCGGCCAGCGTGAACAGCACCAGCGGGTTCTCGCGCGAGGACAGGCGCGCGAGGTTCCAGTGCGCTTGCTTGCCCGCCTTCTGGTCGATCGCCGGGCGGTAGCGGCCCCGCTCGTCCTTGTGGTACTTGACCGGCATCGAGTCGGTGCGCTTCATCTCGTCGGGCAGCTCCTTGATCTGCTGGAAGCGGATGTTCGGGTGCGTGATCTCGGGCGAGGGGAAGCCGGGGATCTCGGCGCGCGCCTGCTCGCGGCCCTTCGGCACCGTCTCGATGACGCCGAAGTCCAGCGCATTGCCCACGCAAGCCGCGACGCAGGCGGGCTTGAGGCCGACCTCGAGGCGGTCCACGCACATATTGCACTTGCTGACCTGGCCCTTGACCGGGTCGAGCTGCGGCGCGTTGTAGGGGCACACCCAGGTGCAGTAGCCGCAGCCGAAGCAGGTGTCCGGGTCCTGCAGCACCGCGCCGTACTCGGTGTGCTTGGTGTAGGCCTTGGTCGGGCAGCCGCGCAGGCACACCGGGTCATCGCAATGGTTGCAGGCCATCGAGATGTTCATGCGCTTGTAGTCGGGGTAGCTGCCGCCCTCGACATAGCCGACCGAGCGGAACGCCAGGTGCGGCGGGTTCTCGTTCTTCTCGCTGCACGCGGCCTCGCAGGCATGGCAGCCGATGCAGTTGTCGGCGGTGAAGTAGAAGCCGTGCTGCTTGTTGCGGTTCGGGTTCGGGCCGACCTGCGGGTTCTCGTTGATGTACATCGAGCGGCCCGGCCCCTGCATCGGTCCCTGGCCGCCGGTGTGCTCGACCAGGTCGATCTTCTGGCCGTAGCGGTTGACGTCCGGCAGCTCGACCTCGGGCAGGTAGGCGTAGTCGCGCTCCTCGGTGCGCATTTCCCACAGCGCCCGCTCGTCGAGCGGCACGGGCGCCGGGCGCGGCAGCGGCGTCACCGAGGCTTCGCCGGTGCGCGGGTTGACGGAGATGTTCAGCATCGCTTGGGCCTCGGGGTCAGAACGCGCGGCGTTCCATGTTCAGGCGCGCGGCTTCCTGCTGGTCGACCTTCTCGATGCGCGCGGCGCATTGCTTGAAGGCCGGCTGGCGGGAGTAAGGGTCGAGCAGGCCGAGCGAGATGCGGTTGACGCAGTCGTGGTAGTGGAAGGGCACGAACACCATGTTGCGCGGCACGCGGTGGGTCAGCTGCACCATCACGATCGCGTCGCCGCGGCGGCTGACGACGCGCACATAGCTCTGGTGCTCGACGCCGAGCTCGTCGGCCGCGTCCGGGTTCATCTCCATGTAGGGCGTCGGGCTGAACTTGTTCAGGTTGCCGATCTTGCCGGTGCGGGTGCGGGTGTGGAAATGCTCGACGACGCGGCCCGAGTTGAACCAGAACGGGTACTCGGCGTCCGGGCACTCGTTGTTGTTGACGAAGCGCACCGGGATCAGGTGCGCGCGGCCGTTGTCGGTCTGGAAGTGGCCGTCGGCGTAGAGGCGCTGGTGGCCCTTCAGGTCGACGCGCTTTTGCATGTCGAAGGCGCCGGGCACGCCCAGGCGCGCCTCGTCGGCCGCCGCCTGCTCGGCGGTGTAGGGCCACTGGATGCCGCGCGCCGCCTCGATGCGGTCGTAGCTCATGCCCGAGATGTCGAGCGTGCGGCCGGCGCCGACCGACAGCTGCTTCATCTCCTCGAACGCGCCCTCGGGCGTCTCGGGGTAGTGGATGGCGTTGCGGTCGGTGAAGCGCTTGGCCATCTCGTTGAAGATCCAGAAGTCGGACTTCGAATCGGCGAAGGGCCGGATGACGTTGCGCGTGAGATTCACTCGGCGCTCGGTGTTGGTGTGGCAGCCTTCCTTCTCGGCCCAGACGGCCGCCGGCAGGTAGACATGCGAGTACTTGTTGGTCTCGACGTCCTCGTAGACGTCCTGCACGACCAGGAACTCGAGGTTCTCCATCGCCTTGCGGATGCGCGGCTGGTTGGGCATCGAGGTCATCGGGTTGGTCGCGACCAGCCACAGGCCCTTGATCTCGCCGGTCTCGATGGCCGGGAAGATGTCGGTCTGCGCCAGCCCGCGCTTGGCCGGGAAGAAACTCTCGTCGATGCCCCAGAAGTCGGCGACCTGCTTGCGGTCCTTCTCCTTCTCGAGCAGGCGGTAGCCCGGCAGGCCCGAGCAGGACGACCACTCGCGCGTGCCCATCGCGTTGCACTGGCCGGTGATCGACAGGCTGGTGCCGCCCGGCTTGCCGATGTTGCCGGTGATCAGGTTCAGGTTGTTGATGTTGACGACGCCGTCCGAGCCGTGGGTGGATTGGTTGATGCCCATGGTCCAGATGCTCATCGCCGCCGGCGCCTTCGCGTACAGGCGCGCGACCTGGCGGATGCGGTCCTCGTCGATGCCGCACTCGTGCTGGGCGATCTTCGGGTCGTAGTCGGCCACCAGCGCGCGCAGCGCGTCGATGCCCTGGGTGTGCTGCTCGATGTACTCGCGGTCCTCGAGGCCTTCCTTGAGGATCACGTGCATCATCGCGTTGATCAGCACCGTGTCGGTGCCCGGCGTGATCGGCAGGTGGATGTCGGCGAACTGCGCCAGCATCGTCACGCGCGGGTCGATCACGATGAGCGGGAACTTGCGCTTCTCGAGCGCTTCCTTCAGGCGCCAGTAGATGATCGGGTGCTGCTCGGGCAGGTTCGAGCCGAAGGCCATCAGGCAATGGGTGTGCTCGAAGTCCTCGTAGCAGCCCGGCGGGCCGTCGGAGCCGAAGCTGCGCTTGTAGCCCGACACCGCCGAGGCCATGCACAGCGTCGTGTTGCCGTCGTAGTTGTTGGTGCCGATCTGGCCGCGCACCAGCTTGCCGAGGGTGTAGAACTCTTCGGTCAGCAGCTGGCCGGTCGAGACCACCGCGAAGGAGTCGCGGCCGTACTTGGCCTGGATCTCCTTGATCTTCGCGGCGACGGTGTCGAGCGCGCCGTCCCAGCTGGCCGGCTGGAAGGGCAGGTGCGCCTTGTCGCGCATCAGCGGGATCTTGCCGCGGCCGGGCGACTCGAACAGGTCGTGCTCGAGCAGGCCCTTGATGCACAGCTTGCCGCGGTTGACGTCGGCGCCGGCGTGGCCGCGGCTGGTGACGATGCGACCCTGATCGTTCAGCCCGATCTCGATCGCGCAGCCGGTCGAGCAGTAGTTGCAAGTGGTGTACTTCCACTCGTGCACGGCCTTGACCGGGATCTTGATCGGCTTGCGGTGCGTGCGGCCGAAGAGCATGGTCGGTTCTCCCGTTGGTCGTTCGTTCAGGCGGCCGAGGTGACGCGCGGGCCGGCGGTCGGGGCCGGCAGGTCGAGCGCCTTGGTGGCGAGCTCGTTCGCGTCGAGGAAGACCTCGCCGTTCACGACCTTGCAGGCGAACGAGGGCGTGCAGCCCTCGTCGGGCGCTTTCGCGCAGCCGTCGTCCAGGCCGATGGTCCAGTTGTGCAGCGGGCAGGCGACGCTCTCGCCGAACACGATGCCCTGGCTCAGCGGGCCGCCCTTGTGCGGGCAGCGGTCGAGCAGCGCGAACACCTTGTCCTCGGCGTTGCGGAACACCGCGACCGCGACGCCCTGCGGGCGCTGCACGCGGCGCGAGCCGAGCGCGGGGATGTCCGCGACGAAACAGATCTTCTTCCAGGTGCTCATCACAGCGCTCCCACGGGCGTGAACTGGCGGGTATCGACCGCCGCCTTGTCGAACTCGAACCAGGGGTCGGGTTCGCCCTCGAGGCTGAACTTCAGCTTCTCCCACAGCGCCTGGCGGCCCGCGGCGTCGTCGAGGATCTTCTTCTTGACGTAGTCGAGGCCGACGCGGCCGACGTAGTGCACCGTGCGCTCGAGGTACCAGCCTTCCTCGCGGTAGAGCTGCAGGAAGGCGCCGCTGTACTCGAGCACCTCCTCGGCGGTCTTGAGCTTGCAGAAGAAGTGCGCGACCTCGGTCTTGATGCCGCCGTTGCCGGCGACGTAGATCTCCCAGCCCGAGTCGACGCCGATCACGCCGACGTCCTTGATGCCGGCCTCGGCGCAGTTGCGCGGGCAGCCCGACACGGCGATCTTGACCTTGTGCGGCGCGTACATGCGCCACAGCGCGCGCTCCAGGTCCTTGCCCATCTGCGTCGAGTCCTGGGTGCCGAAGCGGCACCACTCGCTGCCGACGCAGGTCTTCACGGTGCGCAGCGCCTTCGCGTAGGCGTGGCCCGAGGGCATGCCGATGTCCTTCCAGACGTTGACCAGATCCTCCTTCTTGACGCCCAGCAGATCGATGCGCTGGCCGCCGGTGACCTTGACGGTCGGGATCTTGTACTTGTCGACCGCGTCGGCGATGCGGCGCAGCTCGTCGGCGGTGGTCTCGCCGCCCCACATGCGCGGGATCACCGAGTAGGTGCCGTCCTTCTGGATGTTGGCGTGGCTGCGCTCGTTGATGAAGCGCGACTGCGGGTCGTCCAGCGCCTCCTTCGGCCAGCTGCTGATCAGGTAGTAGTTGATCGCCGGGCGGCACGACGAGCAGCCGTTGGGCGTGCGCCAGCCCAGGCGCTTGTAGACCGAGTCGATCGTCAGCAGATGCTCGACCTTGATCGCCTCGCGCGCCTCCTGGTGGCTGGCGTCGGTGCAGCCGCACATCGCCTTCTTGGTCGGCGCCTTCGAGTAGTCGCCGCCGGCGGTGAACATCAGGATCTGCTCGACCAGGCCGGTGCACGAGCCGCACGAGGCGCTGGCCTTGGTGTGCTTCTTGACCTCCTCGAGCGTGAACAGGCCCTTTTCCTTGATGGCCTTGCAGATCGTGCCCTTGTTGACGCCGTTGCAGCCGCAGACCTCGGCATCGTCGGGCATGCTGGCGGCCTTGGTGTGGCCCTCGTGGCCGGTGTCGCCGATGTTGGCGCCGGCCTCGCCGTGCAGCAGCGTGGCTCGGATGTCGCCGATGGGGCGGCCCTCGCGCAGCATCTTGAAGTACCAGCTGCCGTCGACCGTGTCGCCATACAGGCAGGCGCCGATCAGCTTGTCGCCCTTGATGACCAGCTTCTTGTAGACGCCGCCGTAGGGATCGCTCATCACGATCTCCTCGCAGTCCTGGCCGCCCATGAACTCGCCGGCCGAGAACAGGTCGATGCCGGTGACCTTGAGCTTGGTCGAGGTCTGGCTGCCGGTGTAGCGGCCGATGCCGAACTCGGCCAGGTGGGTCGCGCAGACCTTGCCCTGCTCGAACAGGGGGGCGACCAGGCCGTAGGCGATGCCGCGGTGGGCCGCGCATTCGCCGACCGAGTAGACGCGCGGGTCGGTCACGGTCTGCATCGTGTCGGTGACGACGATGCCGCGGCTGCAATGAATGCCGATCTTCTCGGCCAGCTCGGTGTTGGGGCGGATGCCGGCGGCCATCACCACCAGGTCGGCCGGGATCTCGCTGCCGTCCTTGAACTTGACCGCCATCACGCGGCCGTCCTTGCCGCCGATCAGCTCCTGCGTCTGGGCGCCGATCAGGAACTTCAGGCCACGGTCCTCGAGCGACTTCTGCAGCAGCTTGCCCGCCACGTCGTCGAGCTGGCGCTCCATCAGCCAGGGCATGATGTGCACCACGGTGACCTGCATGCCGCGCAGCATCAGGCCGTTGGCGGCCTCGAGACCGAGCAGGCCGCCGCCGATCACGACCGCGTGCTGGTACTTGGTGGCCGCGTCGATCATCGTGTTGGTGTCGGCGATGTCGCGGTAGGCGATCACGCCCTCCAGGTCCTTGCCGGGCACCGGCAGGATGAAGGGGTTGGAGCCGGTGGCGATCAGCAGGCGGTCGTACTCGGCCTCGACGACGCTGCCGTCCTGGCCCTCGGCGCGCACGAGGCGCTTCTTGCGGTCGACCGCCACCACCTTCTTGCCGGCGTGCAGCGTGACGCCGTTTTCCGCGTACCAGGACAGCGGGTTCAGGATGATCTCGTCGATCGTCTGCTCGCCGGCCAGCACCGGGCTGAGCAGGATGCGGTTGTAGTTCGGGTGCGGCTCGGCGCCGAACACGGTGATGTCGTAGAGGTCCGGCGCGATCTTCAGCAGCTCCTC
Organism: Methylibium sp.; assembly: GCA_035476815.1. Classification (GTDB taxonomy): domain Bacteria; phylum Pseudomonadota; class Gammaproteobacteria; order Burkholderiales; family Burkholderiaceae_C; genus Methylibium. The sequence continues at coordinate 48,205 of DATILD010000017.1, read as the reverse complement.
GAGCGTGCGCACGCCGGCCATGCCGTTGCCCACCATCACCAGTTTCATCTTCTTCATGCGAGGCTCCTGATCGAGCGGTTCATAGCAAAGCGGGTGCCAACCATCGCCGACAGCGCGGACGGGCCGGTGACAATGGCGCGATGAGTTTCGATGTCGAGATCGGCCATGCGAGCCGGCGCGGTACGCGCGAGCACAACGAGGACTTCGCCGGTGCGCTGCGCGAGCCGGGTCGCGGGCTGGTGGCGGCGATCGCCGACGGCGTCTCGGGCGGCGGCCGCGGCCGCGAGGCGGCGCAGACCACGGTGATGAGCCTGCTGGCGGACTTCTTCGGCGCGCCGGCGACCTGGGAGACCACCGTGGTGTTCGACCGCCTGGTCGGCGCCCAGAACGCCTGGCTGGCGGCGCACAACGGCCGCGCCGGCAAGGGCGGCGACACGGCGATGACGACGCTGACCGCGCTCGCGCTCGAGGGCCACGGCGTCACCATCGCCCATGTCGGCGACAGCCGCGCCTGGCGGCTGCGTGGCGACGAGCTGATGCAGCTGACCCACGACCACCGCTTCGAGCAGATCGACTTCCAGAGCCGGCTGACGCGCGCGATCGGTCTCGACGACGCGGTGCGCATCGACTACGCGCAGGGCGAGCTGCAGGTCGGCGACCTGTTCCTGCTCAGCACCGACGGGGTGCATGGCGTGCTCGGCGCCGAGCGCCTGGCGGCGCTGCTGCGCGAGGGCGACCCGCAGGCGGCGAGCGAGGCGCTGGTCGACGCGGCGCTCGCCGCCGGCAGCCAGGACAACGCCACCGCGCTGGTGATCCGCGTGCGCGGGCTGGACGCCGGTCGGCTCGAGGACGAGCTGCTGCGCGGCCGTCGCCTGCCGGTGCCGGCGCGCCTGAAGGTCGGCGACCTGCTCGACGGCTACGCGATCACCGCGCTGGTCGCCGACACCGGCGTGCACCGGCTCTACCAGGCGCGCGACGCGGAGCGCCGGCTGGTCGCGATCAAGACCCTGCACGAGTCGCGCGCCAGCGACCCCGAGGAGCGCGCGATGCTCGCCCACGAGGCCTGGCTGGGCCTGCGCCTGACCGAGCGCTACGTCGGCCCGCGCCGCGGCGCGGGCACCGAAGACCCGGGCTTCGTGCGCGTGCACGAGCTCACCGAGCCGAGCGCGCTCTACAGCGTGTTCGACTGGCATGGCGGGCACACGCTCGAGCAGATGCTCGTTGCCCCGACGCCCGCGGCGGTGGCCGACGTGATCGAGGCTGCCATCCAGGTCGCCAAGGCGCTCGGACGGCTGCACCGCTACGGCGTGATCCACCGCGACATCAAGCCCGCCAACCTGCACCGCGGCGACGACGGTCGCTGGCGCATCCTCGACCTCGGCGTCGCGCTGTCGGGCCGCGAACCGGCCGCGCAACGCGAGCTGCATGCCGGCACGCCGAGCTACATCAACCCCGAGCAGTGGGACGGCGCCTCGGCCGATGCCGGCAGCGACCTCTACGCCCTCGGCGTCACGCTCTACCGCTGGCTCACCGGCCGGCTGCCCTATGGCGAGATCGAGCCCTACCAGACCGGCCGCTACCGCCAGGACCCGGCGCCCGCTTCGCGGCTGCGGCCCGACGTGCCGATCTGGCTGGACCACCTGCTCGCCAAGGCCGTCGCGCGCGATGCGCACCACCGCTTCGAGACGGCCGAAGAGCTGCTGCTCGCGCTCGAGCGCGGCGCCTCGCGCGTGCTGGCCGCGCCGCCCGCCACGCCGCTGATCCAGCGTGACCCGGCGGCGCTGTTGAAGGCGGGCCTGGTGGTCTCGCTGCTCTTCAACGCGCTGCTGGTGGTGTGGCTGCTGTTCCTGCCGCGCTGACGACCGGTGGTTCATGAGGCCGCCTTGGGTTGCGCCCGGGCGACGCGCTGGACCTCGCCCTCGGTGAAGTCCGCCGCGGTCGGCGTGCCGCGCGCCTTGCCGCCCTTCTCCGCCCAGGTGCGGGTCCAGCGGATCTGCATCACCCGCAGCATCGCCAGCATCGCCAGCGCCAGCACGGTGAAGGACAGGAAGCCCCACAGGTAGCTGCCGCTGTACTGCTTCGACAGGCCCATCGCGTTGGGCAGGAAGCCGCCGCCGAGCGCGCCGACCTCGCCGATCATCGAGCCGGCCACCGCGGTGGCCAGCGGCCAGCGCAGCGGCACGAGCTGGAACAGCGCGCCGTTGCCGGCACCCAGCGCGGCGAAGCAGAGCATGAAGAGCAGCGTCGTCACCACCAGCGACGCGCCGGCGAAGCCGCAGGCCGCCAGCGTGACGGCGACCGCGCACAGCACGCCCGACAACGTGGCGATGCCGCCGACGCGGTCCGAGATCCAGCCGCCGAGCACCCGCACCGCCGAGCCCATCAGCGTCGCGAGCATGGTGAGCTGCCCGGCCTGCACCTTGGTGACGCCGAACTGGTCGTGGAAGTAGGTCGGCAGGAAGCTCGCCAGCCCGATGAAGCCGCCGAAGGTGACGATGTAGATCAGGCTGAAGGCCCAGCCGTCCTTCTCGAACAGGCAGGACACATGCTCGCGCAGCGTCTGGTGCTCGCGGTCCGGCGGCTCCTTGGCGCAGAACCACATCACCGCCATCGGCAGCAGCATGGTGCCGGCGGCCAGGCCGTAGACCGTCTGCCAGCCGTAGGCCTGGGCCAGCGGCGGGGCGAGCAGCACCGCCAGCACCGTGCCCGAGTTGCCGGCACCGGCGATGCCCATCGCCAGACCCTTGTACTTGGGCGGGTACCAGCCGCTGCCCAGGCTGAGCGCGACGCCGAAGCTCGCGCCGGCGATGCCGAGCAGCACGCCCATCGCCAACACGCCGTCGTAGCTGTCGACGAACAGGAAGCCGAAGGCGAGCGCGGCGATGATCAAGGCCATCTCGACCATCGCCGCGTTCTTGCGGCCGATGTACTGCGACAGCACGCCGAGCGGGAAGCGCATCAGCGCACCGGCCAGGATCGGCACCGACACCATGAAGCCCTTCTGGGCCGCGTTCAGGCCGTAGGTCTCGCTGATGAAGGGCGCCATCGCGCCGTTCAGCACCCAGATGGCGAAGCAGAAATCGAAATAGAGGAAGGCCGCGAACAGCGTCGGCCAGTGGCCGGCGGCGGCAAAAGTCTTGAATGATCCGGGGCGGGCGGCGGCGTGCATAGGGCTTCAGGCATGGGGACGGCGGCCCGACGGGCGCCATCCAAAGGCACGAAGCTGCGCACGCCGATGTGCGCAGGACCGGGCGTGCATGCCGGTCCGGGCGCCGCAGCGCGCCCGGGTGTTGCATAGCAGCATCCGTGCCACGGTCCGCCGCGGCGTCCCCGGGGCTGGTCTATGCTGCGCGCCTGTCCCTTGTTTCCCCTCTGTCGAGCGAGCCTGCGCGCGTGATCTCCGTCCTCCTGTACCCCGGCGCCGACCCCCAGGCTCCCGACCTCTGCGCCGACCTGCGTGCGGCCGGCATTCACGTCCTTGGTGCGGTGGCGTGCGACAAGCTGGTGCAGGAGGCGGTGCGCCAGTCGCCCGATCTGCTGGTCTGCTGGGCCCAACCGGCCGACGAGGCGCTGTTCCGTGCCCTCGAACTGCTGCATGCGACCCAGCCGGCCCCGGTGCTCGCCTTCGCGCAGGACGGTGGTGTCGAGACGATGGAGCGGGCCCTCGACGCCGGCGTCCAGGCCTGGGTGGTGCAAGGCTACGCGCCGGCGCGGCTGCGGCCGCTGATCCAGCTCGCACAGGCGCGCTTTCGCCGCGAGCGCGGGCTGCGCGAGGCGCTCGACGAGCTCGGCCACCGCTTCGAGGAGCGCAAGCTGGTCGACCGCGCCAAGGGGCTGCTGATGCTGGCCCGTCAGGTGCCGGAGGACGAGGCCTTTCGCCTGCTGCGCTCGAGTGCGATGCAGGCCAAGCTGCGCATCGGCCAGTTCGCGCAGCAGCTGATCGACGCCGCCCAGGAGGCGGCCGGCGTCAACCGCGCCGGCCAGCTGCGCATGCTGTCGCAGCGGCTGGTCCAGCTGTTTGCGCTGCGGGCCGCGGGCTGCGACGCCGAGGCGGCGCTGGCTCGGCAGCAGCGGGCGGTTGCACAACTGGACGAGCGCATCGAGCAGCTGGGCAAGCTCCTGTCCAAGGCCACTTTCGGCGATCTGCTGGACGGCGTGCTGGGCGCCTGGGCGGCGCTGCGCGCGGCGCTCGACGAGACGCCGCGGGTCGAGCGCCTGCTGCCGCTGGACGCCCGGGCCGAGGCCTTGCTGCAGGCCGCCGACACCCTGACCGCCGCGCTGGAGCAGGCCGGTGCGGCGCCCAGCCTGCGCATCATCAATCTGGCCGGACGCCAGCGCATGCTCAGCCAACGCCTCGCCAAGGAGGCCTTGTTCGCCGTGCTGCTGCCCGAGCCCGCGGCGGGCCTCGCGCGCGACGCCGCCGCGGCCACCGCGGCCGAGGTCGATGCCGCGCTCGCGACGCTGCAGGCCGCACCGCTGGCCGGGCCGGAGTTGCGCGCGGCACTCGACGAGGCGTTGGCGGACTGGCCGGTGTTGCTGGCCGCCGCGGCGCGTGCCGGCAGCACCGAGGGCCGGTTGCGGCTGGCCGGCGCGAGCGAGCAGGCGCTCGAGCGCTTCGAGCGTCTGACCGGTCAGGTCGAGCGCAGCCTGCAGCGGCCGATCGGGTGACCTTCAATCATGGTGGGTCGGTGCCAAGCATGGGGGCCGCCCATCGGGCCGCGGGCTATCATGGTTTGAACAGGACCGCGATGCGATGTACGGCACGGCCTCGCTCATGAATGCCAGCTTCATCCCTGACGCCGAGCTCCCCGACGGTGTCGATATCGCCTTGCTCGGCGCGTTGGAAGCGCTCGGGGTGGTGTGGTGGCTCAAGGACGCCGACGGCCGCTACCTGCAGCTGAGCCCGCGCGGCCACGCGCTGTTCGGCCTGGCTCCCGACACCGCACGCGGCCTCAGCGACGCCGACCTGCTGCCGCATGTGCAGGCCGCGATGCTGCGGGCCGCCGACCAGTCGGCCATCGCGTCCAGCCGGCCGGTGACGGCCGAGCACCAGATCGAGGTCGGCGGCGTCCGTCGCGACCTGGAGGCGGTGCGTGTCGCGTTGCCGCCGGGCGCCGACGGCAGCCGGTCGCTGCTCGGCCTGTGGGCCGACGCCGGACCGATGCGCGAGCGCAGCGCGGCGCTGCGGGCCGCGCTCACCCAGCTCGAGCAGCAGCAGCAGGCCAACGAGTCCTTGCGTGCCGAGGTCGAGGGCCGCGGCAGTCGCGAACCGGCGGCGCGGCTGGTGCAGCGCGACCAGTTCGACGAGTTCCTGCGCCGCGAGGTCGACCTGTCGCTGCGCGAGCACCGCGAGTTCGCGGTGGTGTGCGTCGTCGTCGATCCACCGCCCGAGGGCAGCGCGCCGCACGACGCGGCCGGACGCGAGCGTGTGATCGAGGCGCTGGGGCGCCTGCTGCGCAGCAACACGCGCGCGATGGACGCGCCCTGCCGCATCGACGGCGAGCGTTTCGCGGTGTTGCTGTCGGGCGTCGGCCTGGCCACCGCGCATTCGCGCATGGAGGGCCTGCGCCGGCAATGCGCAACCCAGCTCGTGCCGGTCGGCGGCGAGGCGCTGCGCTTCACCGTGTCGATGGGGGTCGCGAGCTTCCCGCACACGTCGCAGACCCAGGCCGGCCTGCTGCACGCGGCCGAGGCGGCACTCGCCCAGGCACGCGGACGCGGCGGCAACCGCGTGGCGCTGGCCAGCATCGCGTTCGGCGCGCCGGCGTCCTGACTCTCAAGGAAACGCCGGGCCGCCCCAAGTTTCCTTGACCCCCGCGGGGGGCGGGCTGGGCGCAGCCCGGCCCTGGGGGCGCTCAGTGGCGCACGGCGCGCCACAGCATCCAGCCGGCGACCCCGTAGAGCAGCAGCGCGAACACGCGCCTGAGTTGTGCCACGTCGAGCGCATGCGAGACGCGCGCGCCGAGCGGCGCGGTCAGCATGCTGGCGGTCGCGATCACCGCCAGCGCCGGCAGGTAGACATAGCCCAGCAGCCCGGGCGGCAGGCCGTCGAGGTGCTGGCCCGCCAACATGTACCCGGCCGTCCCGGCCAGCGCGATCGGAAAGCCGAGCGCGGCGGCGGTGCCGACCGCCAGGTGGATCGACAGGTTGCACCAGGTCATGAAGGGCACCGACAGGAAGGCGCCGCCGGCGCCGACCAGCGCCGACACGCCGCCGATCACGCCGCCCATGCCCAGCAGCCCGGCCGTGCCCGGCAGTTGCCGCCCCGGCTGCGGCTTGCGGTCGACCAGCATCTGCGTCGCCGAGTAGCCGACGAAGCCGGCGAACACCAGCGTCAACAGACCGGCCGGCAGCGCGCCCGCGACCTGCGCGCCCAGCAGCGAGCCCGCGACGATGCCCGGCGCCAACCCGCCCACGACCTTCCAGCGCACCGCCCCGCGCGCGTGGTGGGCGCGCACCGACGAGACCGAGGTGAACAGGATGGTCGCCAGCGAGGTCGCGACCGCGATCTTCACCAGCAGCGCCGGCGGGAAGCCCTGGTGCTCGAGCAGCAGCACGATGAAGGGCACCAGGATCATGCCGCCGCCGATGCCCAGCAGCCCGGCCAGGAAGCCGGCGCCACTGCCGAGCAGCAGCAGGCCGGCGATCAGTGCCGGGCTCAGCATCCGGGTGCGTCGAGGCGCGCGAGCACCGCGCGCCACTCGGCCTCGGTCACCGGCGTGATCGACAGGCGGTTGCCGCGCTGCAGGATGCGCAGGCTGGCGAGTTCGGGCGCGGCGCGCAGCTCGGCCAGCGGCAGCAACCGGGTCTTGCGCAGCAGCCGCACGTCGACGCCGATCCAGCGCGGCGCCTCGGGCGTGGCCTTCGGGTCGAAGTACGGGCTCGCCGGGTCGAACTGCGTGGCGTCGGTGAGCGGGCCCGACACCACCTCGGCCAGACCGGCGATGCCCGGCTGCGGGCAGGACGAGTGATAGAACAGCACGCCGTCGCCGACGCGCATCGCGTCGCGCATGAAATTGCGCGCCTGGTAGTTGCGCACGCCGGTCCAGGGCAGGGTGTGCCGAGGCGCGGACGCGAGGTCGTCGATCGAGACCTCGTCGGGCTCGGACTTCATCAGCCAGTGGGCCATGCGGGGAGGGCGGGCGGCAGGGGAAAGGTGTCCGCCGCGAACCGGGAGCCGCATTCCCGAACCGTGGGGTTCAGGTGGGCGAGGTCAGCAAGGCCTCGGGTTCATCTGACGCGAGACGATCACACCAGCCGAGCGATGTTCCAAGCCCTTGCTCATACGAGCATCGGAACAGGGAAACCAAGGCCCCCGCGGACGCAACGGACGAAACCAGTGTACGCCGCGTCGCATGACGCCGGGCAGGGCGTTACAGCAATTGACCGTCGTGGCCGAGGGCCTCGTCGATGCGAGCAATCAGCAGGTCGATCGACGGGTCGTCGACCGCGGCCGATCCGCTGGCTGCGGCCGGCGCCGCGACCGCGGCGGCGCCGCGCTCGGCCAGGTTGAATGCGAGGTTCAGCGCCGCGAGCACCGCGATGCGCTCGCGCGCCTTGACCTTGCCCGAGTCGCGGATGCCGCACATCTCGCGGTCGACGTTGGCCACCGCCTCGTGCAGCGCGCGCTCGCCGCCGTCGGGGCAGCCGAGGCGGTAGCTCTGGCCCATGATGGTGACTTCGACCTGCTTCATCAGCGCGTGTCCTGGGCTTCGGCGGCGGGGCTGTCGTTCTGCGGCAGGCGGTCGAGCAGCGCATCGATGCGCTGGCGCGCAGCGGCGAGGCGCGACTTCAGCGAGTCGCGCTCGGCGCTGACCGCGCCGAGCTGCTGCACCGTCAGCGTGTGGGTGCGCTGCAGTTCCTCGTGACGCAGCAGCAGGCGCTCCACGCGCTCGGCCAGTTCCTCGATGCTCGCCATGGTCGTGCCGGCTCCCGCGTTGTCCGTGACGATTGTAGGCGGGGCCTCGCACCGCCCTTACACTCCGCAACGTTGGTGCTCGTGCTGCCGTTCACGGTCGCACAGTCAAACGGGAAGCAGGACGGCCAGACCCTCCGGGTCGAACCCAACCTGCGCTGCCCCCGCAACGGTAAGCGGACGAGGTGCTGTTCATGGCCTCCGCTCTCGTGCTCATGCCACTGGTCGCCTGCGAGCGGCTGGGAAGGTCACGAGGGTCGCCTCCGCCAGCCCGGATACCGGCCAACAGGAGGCGCGCGCCGCAAGGCGAGCGCCATGTCGCCAGCGCTTGCGGGGAAGCTCGCGCCGGCTCTCGAGTCCTGTTTACCTCTGATGAACTCCCCTGCCTCCGTGCGCCGTGTGCGCCGGGCTTCGGCCATCCCCGTGATCGCCGGCGCCGCCCTGTCCATCTCGCTGTCGGTCGCCGCGCAAGGCCTCGACGGCGGTGCCGCCGCCAAGCTGTCGCCCGTGTTCGTGACCGCGACCCGCTTCAGCGCGGATCCCGACACGCTGCCCTTCGGCGTCAGCGTGGTGACGGCGCGCCAGATCGCCGAGATCGGCGCGACCAGCATCAACGAGGCGCTGATCAGGCTGCTCGGCATTCCCGGCCGGGTCGACCTCAACGGTGGCGGCGACTACACGCTCGACTTGCGCGGCTTCGGCGCGACGGCCGACAACAACCAGGTCGTGATCGTCGACGGCATCCGCCTGAGCGAGGCCGACCTCGGCGGCACGCGCATGGCGGGCATCCCGATCGAGTCGGTCGAGCGCATCGAAGTGGTCCGCGGCAGCGGCAGCGTCCTCTATGGCGAGGGTGCGACCGCCGGCGTGATCGTGATCACCACCAAGGGCGGCGCCGGCGGCACGCGCGACAGCGGCGGCTATGCCTATGCGGCGGCGGGCGGTGACCACCTCCGCGAGCTGCGCGCCGGGGCCACCGTGGCCGCGGGCGGCTTCTCGGCCGACGTGTCGGCCCACCGGCGGCGCTCCGACAATCACCGCGACAACTTCCGCTCCGAGACCGATGGCGTGTCCCTGCTCGGCCAGTGGCGTACCGACGGGCTGCGGCTCGGGGTCCAGTTTGCGAAGGACGAGCTCGACAGCGGCCTCCCGGGCAGCCTGACCCTGGCGCAGTACCGCAGCAACCCGCGGCAGGCCTCGACCCCCAATGACCAGGGTTCGATCCGCAACGAGCGCCGCGGCGTGTTCGTCGAGACCGCGCTCGCGCAGTGGCAACTCGGCGTCGACGCCGGCTGGCGCGACAAGGCGCTGCGGAGCGACTTCTCGGGCTACATCTACGCCTACGATGTCGACGCCAAGACCCTGGCGTTGCGTGCCAAGCGCAGCGGCCGCTGGGGCGATGTCGGCCATGCGCTGGTCCTCGGCGTTGACCGCGGCACTTGGCAGCGCGTCGTGCCCGGCCTGTTCGGCTCGGTGGCCGAGCAGGACTCGACGGCGGTCTACGTCAGGGACGAGGCCACGCTGCCGGGCGGACTGCGCCTCAGCGCCGGCGCGCGCACCGAGTCGATCGACAAGCGCAACAGCACGAGCCCGCAGGTCATCGACGAGCGCGAGCACGCCTGGGAGCTCGGCGCGCTGCTGCCGGTGACCCCCACCACCGGCCTGTACGGCCGCGTCGGCCGCAGTTTCCGCCTGCCGAACGTGGACGAGTTCAGCTACACCTCCGGCGGCGCGGAACTGCGTCCCCAGACCTCGCGCGACGCGGAACTCGGCCTGCGCTGGGCCGACGCGGGCCGGCGCGCCGACCTGCGCCTGTACCGCAGCGCGCTGAGCAACGAGATCGGCTTCGATCCGGCCGCGGCCGACCCGTTCGGCGGCATGAGCGGCGCGAACGTCAACTTCGACGACACGCGCCGCCAGGGGGTCGAGTTCGAGGCCTCGACGCCGGTGCTCTCTTCGCTCAATGTGAGCGTGGCCGGCGCGCTGCGGCGCTCGACCTTCACCGCCGGCCCCTACGATGGGCGCGACGTGCCGTTGGCACCGGAGCGCACGCTGTCGCTGCGCGCGAACTGGGTCCCCGTGGCGGGGCACAGTGTGGTGGCCGGCGTGAACCGGGTGGCGTCGCAGCATGCCGACTTCGGCAACACTTGCTCGATCCCCAGCTACACGACGCTCGATCTGCGCTATGCCTATCAGATGGACGGACTCGAACTGGCGGTCGGGGCGAGCAACGTGACCGACCGGACCTATTACACGCTGGCCTTCGCCTGCGCCGGCGGGCAGCCGACCTCGATCTACCCGGAAGCCGGCCGCGTCGTGACGGTCTCCGCGCGCCTGCGCTTCTGAGCGTCGCCGACGCCAGTTCGTCGTGCCTGGTGCCACCCCGACCGCCAACCGACTGCCGCCGCCGCGCCCGGCGCGCTTTCTGTGGCTGCTGGGGTTGGCGGCGCTCGCCGCGGCGGCGCTGTCGCTCGCGATCGGCTCGTCGGGCTTCGGCTATGGCAGCCCCGACATCGTCTGGCAGGTGCGCGCGCCGCGGGTGCTGGCCGGCTTCGGCGCCGGCGCCGCGCTGGCGCTGGCCGGTGCGCTGATGCAGCTGCTGACGCGCAACGCGCTGGCCGATCCCTATGTGCTCGGCCTGTCGGGCGGCGCGTCGGTCGGGGCGCTCGGGGCGATGTTGGTCGCGCCGCCGGCGCTGGCCGCGCTGAGCGTGATGCTCGGCGCGGCCGCCGGCGCGGCCGGCGCGGTCGCGCTGCTGTTCGCGCTGGCCTGGCGCACGCTCGGTCGCGTCTCCGGCCTGCAGCCGCCGGGCGAGGCGCGCAGCACGCTGCTGCTGATCGGCGTGATGATCGGCGCCGGCTGCTCGGCGCTGGTGTCGGCGCTGCTGGTGCTGGTGCCCGAGGCGCCGCTGCGCGGACTGATCTTCTGGCTGCTCGGCGACCTGAACGGCGCGCTGGTGTGGTGGCCGCTGTGGCTGGCGCTGCCGGCCGCGCTGGCCCTGGTGTGGCGCGGCGCCGACGACCTGGCGCTGCTGGCCCGCGGCGACGCCTGGGCCGAGAGCCTGGGCGTGCCGGTGCTGCGGCGCAAGCGCGAGGCGCTCGCCGCCGCGGCGCTGGCCACCGGCGCCGCGGTGGCGACGGCCGGCGCGATCGGCTTCGTCGGGCTGGTGGTGCCGCAGGCGCTGCGGCTGCTCGGCGTGCGCGCGGTGCGGCCGCTGCTGGTCGCGAGCGCGCTCGCCGGCGGCGCCTTCATCGTGCTGGCCGACGCCGCCGCGCGCACCGTGTTCGCGCCGCTGCAGCTGCCGGTCGGCGTGCTGTCGGCGGCGGTCGGCGTGCCGATGTTCCTGGCCCTGCTGGTGCGCGGGCGATGAGACCCTGGCACGACGCGATCGGCCTGCAGGCGACCGGCCTCGCGCTGCATGCCGGCGCGCAGGCCTCGGCGCGGCGGCTCGCGACCGGACTCGGCTTCGAGATCCGCGGCGGCGAGCGCTGGGTCGTGCTGGGCCCGAACGGGGCCGGCAAGTCGACGCTGATCGCCACGCTGGCCGGCCTGCTGCCGCCGACCGGCGGGGCGCTTGCGCTGCAGGGCGTGGCGCTGGCCGACTGGCGGCCCGACGCGCTGGCGCGTTGGCGCGCCTGGTGCCCGCAGTTCTGGAGCGATCCCTTCCCGGCCCGTGTCGACGAGACGGTGCGCGCGGCCCGCCGCGGCGACGCGGCGGACGCTGGCACCGCCTTCGACGCGCTGCTGGCCGCACTCGACCTCGCACCGCTCGCCGCGACCGACGTGCGGCGACTGTCGGGTGGCGAACGCCAGCGCGTCGCGCTGGCCGCGGCGCTGTGGCAGGACGCGCCGCTGCTGCTGCTCGACGAGCCGACCTCGCACCTCGATCTGGCGCACCAGCAGCAGCTCGTGGTGGCTCTGGGTGCGCATGCCTCGCGCGGTGGTGCCGTCTGCGCCAGCCTGCACGACGTGCAACTCGCCTGGCAGCTCGCGACCCATGCGGTGCTGCTCGACGGGCGCGGTGGCGCTGCGGCCGGCCCGCGCGAGGCGGTGATGACGCCGGCGCGGCTGTCGGCCGCCTATGGTGTGACTATCGATCGCGTCGAGGTGTGCGGCGAGCAGCGCTTCTGGATCGGGCCGCGGCGCGAGGGCATGTCGTGACGAGCCGATGGCGTCGGCTCGTCGCGGCAACCTGTCTGGCGGGCTGTGCCGTCGCCCAGGCCACGCCGATCGTCTTCGTCGACGACGCCGGCCGCGAGCACCGCATCGCCGGCCCGGCCCGCCGCGTCGTGACGCTCGCACCGCACCTGACCGAGATCGTCTACGCGGTGGGCGGCGGCGCGCAGTTGGTCGGGACCATCGACGCCAGTGACTTTCCCGAAGCCGCGCGCGCGCTGCCGCGCATCGGCGACCACGCGCGCTTCGATGTCGAGCGGCTGCTGCTGCTCAAGCCCGACCTCGTGCTCGCCTGGCTGAGCGGCAACCCGGATCGCGAGGTGCGCGCGCTCGAGGCGGCCGGCCTGCGCGTGGTGCGGCTCGAATCGCAGCGCCTCGCCGAGGTGCCGGCGTCGCTGGAGCGCGTCGGCCGCCTGCTCGGGCGCGAGGCCGAGGGCGCGCGCGAGGCCACCCGGCTGCGCGGCACGATCGAGGCGCTGCGCACACGCCATGCCGGCGCGGCGCCGCTGCGGGTCTTCTACCAGGTCTGGCCGCAGCCGCTGCTCACGCTCAACGGCCGCCACCTCGTCAGCGACGTCCTGGCGCTGTGCGGCGGCCGCAACGTGTTCGCCGGTCTCGATGCGCTGGTGCCGCCGGTCTCGACCGAGGCGGTGCTCGCGGCCGATCCGCAAGTGGTGCTGACCGGCAGCGAGCGGCCCGACGTGCCCTGGATCCACCGGCCCGATGCGCCGGGCTTCGCCACGTGGCGGTCGGCGCGCGGCCTGGCCGCGACGCGGCGCGGGGCCTTCTACCAACTCGACGGGGATCTGATCGCCCGGGCCGGTCCGCGCATCGCCCTCGGCGTGCAGGCGGCCTGCGAGGTGCTGGAGCGGGTGCGCCGAAGCCGCTGACGCTACTTCGGCTTGTCGACGTCCAGCGGCATCGGCATCGTCAGCAGCCGGTTCGGCGTGCTGGTCTCCCACAGCGCGCCGTGCGCCGTGTCGACCTGCCAGTGGACCGTGCGCACCAGCGTCAGGCTGGCCATCACGCCGATCTGGCGCAGGCGCTGCAGCTGGCGCGGCGACCAGTCGACCTGCTTGCCGATCTGCTCGCAGCTGAAGGCGCCGAACAGGCTGCCGTTGCCGGAGAAGCACACGTCCATCAGCGAGCGGATGTCCAGGCGCCGCAGGTCCTCGCGGAAACCCACGGTGGCCGGGTGCGTGAGCGCATCGGGCGCGACGACACAGCCGTCGCGCAACAGCGCGTCGAAATAGGCGGTGACCGCCGAGCCCTCGATATCCGACGCGCCGACCATGCGGTCGCGGCCGGCGTCGTACATCGCGATGCTGTGCAGGATGCGGCTGCGTTCGCCGCCGACGAAGATCCAGATGCCCGCGCGCGTGCAGTCCATCTCGCGCGCGAGTTCGCGCGTGAACAGTTCGAGGAACTGGACGTAGTCGATGTCGCCGCTGTCGAGGCGGCCACAGACGTCCCTCAGGGCATCACCGGATGGCATGGCCCGAATTGTGACCTTTGACGCGCGGCGTTGCCCCTGCACAAGTTGACATCTTGCGCGGGTTTGTGGGCCATCAGGCGCTCGTGGGCCGCCCCTTGTCGCGCCAGCCGCACACGCCGGACACGCCACAGGCGCCGCAGCGCGGCTTGCGCGCCTGGCAGACATAGCGGCCGTGCAGGATCAGCCAGTGGTGCGCATGCTCGGCGTAGGCCGCGGGCACGCGCTCGAGCAGTTTCAGCTCGACCGCCAGCGGCGTCTTGCCCGGCGCCAGGCCGGTGCGGTTGGCGACGCGGAAGATGTGCGTGTCGACCGCCATCGTCGGCTCGCCGAAGGCGACGTTGAGCACCACGTTGGCGGTCTTGCGGCCGACGCCGGGCAGGGCCTCGAGGGCCTCGCGCGTGCGCGGCACCTCGCCGCCATGGCGTTCGACCAGCAGCCGGCAGGTTTCGAGCAGGTGGCGCGCCTTGTTGCGGTACAGGCCGATGGTGCGGATGTGCTCGGTGAGGCCGTCGAGCCCGAGCGCAAGCATGCGCCGAGGCGTCGGCGCCAGCGCGAACAGCCGCCGCGTCGCCTTGTTGACGCCGACATCGGTGGCCTGCGCCGACAGCAGCACCGCGGCCAACAGCTCGAACACCGAGCTGTAGACCAGCTCGCTGGCCGGCTCGGGGTTGGCGGCGGCCAGGGTGGCGAAGAAGGTCTCGATCTGGGGCGGTTTCATCGAGGGCGGATTCTGGCAGTCGGCCGACGCAGCACATGCCGCAATCCGCCGTGGCTGTCGCCAGGGCTTACCCGTCCCATGCTTCGCGGGATGGTGCTGGCGCCCGGGTTGCATATGCTTACAGGTCGCGCCCTGGCCACAAGTCAGGGCGAAGTCCTTCCATCCCCAGAACCTCCGGGAGTCCCGTCGATGAATGCATCCACCCCCCGCCTCACACCGGTCGTGATGGCCGCCCTGACCCTGTGCGCGGCCGCTGCGCTGACCGCGACCGCGCCGGGCGCACAGGCCGCGGCCCGCAGCGATGCGGCCGCCAAGCCCTCGGTCGACCGCGCGTACGCGCTGGTCCAGCTGGCGGCCGACCCGCTCGCGACCAGTGCCAAGACCAAGCCCGCCAAGGGCAAGAAGATCGACTTCAACAACGGCGGGGTGAAGTCCCACCGGGCCTTCCTGTCGGCGCAGCGCAACGACTACAAGGCCTGGCTGCGCGCCAACGTGCCGGGGGCGCGGGTCTCCGGCGAGTTCGACATCGCGCTGAACGCGGTCGCCGTCAAGCTCAACGGCGCCACGCTGGCGCAGGTCGCCGCGGCGCCGATGGTGCGCAGCGCCCAGTACCAGGGCCTGTACTACCCGAGCGCGACCGACCCCGACCTGGCGCTGATCGACGCGGTGCCGGCCTGGAACCAGTCCGGTGGCGCGGCGACGGCCGGCGAGGGCGTCAAGGTCGCGATCGTCGACTCGGGCATCGACGTCGCCCACCCCTGCTTCGCCGACACCGGCTACCCGGTGCAGACGAAGACCGGCCCGGCCAGCCTGACCAACAACAAGGTCATCGTCGCCAAGGTCTTCAACAACAAGGCCAAACCGCTGGGCGTGTCGCCGGCCGCGGTCCAGGACCACGGCACCCATGTCGCCGGCACGGTGGCCTGCAATTTCGAGACGCCGGCCACCGTCGAGGGTGGCACGGTGCCTTACGGTGTTTCCGGCGTCGCGCCGCGGGCGGTGCTGGGCAACTACAACGTCTTCCCGGGCCCGGTGACGAGCGCCCGCAGCGAGGACATCCTGAACGCGCTCGAGGCCGCCTACGCCGACGGCTTCCAGGTCGCCAACATGAGCCTGGGCGGCGGTTCGCACGGCATCCAGGATCTGCTGAGCACCGCGGTCGACAACCTCGACCTCGCCAACATGGTGATCACCGTCTCGGCCGGCAACGAAGGTCCGGGCCTCAACACGGTCGGCTCGCCCGGCATCGCGCCGCGCGGCCTGACCGCCGGTGCCAGCAGCGTCGGCCACAGCACGGTGTCCTACACCCTGGTGAATGGCGCGTCCTACCTCAGCGTGCGCGGCGAGTTCGGCCATGTCCCGGCCGGCGGTCTGACGGCGCCGCTGGCGGTCGTCGCCGATGCCACCAGCCCCTTCGGCGGCCTGTCGCAGGCCTGCGGCGCGCCGGTCTCGGCGCCGCTGCCGGACCTGAGCGGCCGCATCGCGCTGCTGTCGCGCGGCACCTGCGACTTCACCGTCAAGGTCCGCAACGCCCAGGCGGCCGGCGCGGTCGGCGTGCTGATGGTCAACCGCGAGGCCGGCCCGCCGTTCGTGATGGGCGGCAACGGCGAGCCCGACCAGCCGACGCTGCCGGCCTACATGGTCGGCCTGGCCGACCGCGCGGCGCTGATGGCGGCCGACGGCGCGTCGACCACGCTGCCCGATGTGGCCACCTATGTGTACGACCCGGCCCGCAACAACATCCTGGCGGACTTCTCCAGCCGCGGCCCGACCGACGTGGACTTCCGCGTCAAGCCGGATGTGGTGGCGCCGGGCGACTTCGTGCTGTCGTCGATCCCGGTCAGCAACTGCGGCGGCGCGCCCTGCTTCGCCTTCTTCAGCGGGACCTCGATGGCCGCGCCGCACCTGGCCGGCTCGGCCGCGATCGTGATCCAGCAGCGGCCCGGCTTGAGCGCGGCGGAGGTGCGCTCGGCCGTTGTCAACACCGCCAACCGCACGATCCTGACCGACTTCGACGGCAGCGCGGTCACCGGCAGCGAGCAGGGCGCCGGTCTGGAGAACCTGGTCGCGGCGACCAACGCGGTGGTCGCGCTCGATCCGGTCAGCGTCAGCTACGGCGCGATCCCCAGCGGCAGCGGCCAGACCCGCGCGATCGACGTGACGGTGCGCAACACCAGTGGCGGCGCGCTGACGCTGACGCCGGCCGCGACCGGCGGCCGCAGCGGCGTGTCCTTCAGCGTGCCGGTCGGCGCGTTCACGCTGGCGGCGGGCGAGAGCACGACGCTGCGTGTCACGGTGCGCACGGCCCAGGGCGTGCCGCGCGGCGAGGTGCATGGCCTGCTGACGCTCACCGGTGCCGGCGAGGTGGCGCATGCGGTGCTCTACACGCTGATCAAGTGAGTCGTTGAAGCACAGGCGGGGCCGGGCGCGAGCCCGGCCCCGTTTTCATTGGGGCTCGATCTCAGCCGCCGCGCTGCGCGCGGGCGCGGGCCAGCGCCGCGGCGATCACCGCCTGTCGCGCCGCGTCGGCGTCGGGCGGGGCGGTGGCGGCGACGCTGCGCGCCGCGAGCCGGGCGGTCTGCTCGTCGCGGTCCCGCTCGCGCCGTGCCTGGCGCTCGCGGTAGCGTGCCCGCGCCTCGTCGGCCTGCGCCGGCGACCAGGCGGCCCAGCCGCTCTGGCCCGGCGTCGCGTCCTCGAGCGCGATGCAGTCCACCGGGCAGGCGGGCAGGCACAGCTCGCAGCCGGTGCACAGCGGCTCGATCACGCTGTGCATGCGCTTGGCGGCGCCGACGATGCAGTCCACCGGGCAGGCCTCGATGCAGCGGGTGCAGCCGATGCAGGCAGCCTCGTCGATGACTGCGAGGCGCCGCGGCCCTTCGTGGCCGCAATCGGGATTCAGCGGCCTCGGCGCCAGCCCGGTCAACGCCGCGAGCCGCGCGATGCCCTCGGCGCCGCCGGGCGGGCAGCGGTCGATGTCGGCCGCGCCGGTTGCGATCGCCTCGGCATAGCCGAGGCAATCCGGGTAGCCGCAGCGCGTGCACTGCGTCTGCGGCAGCAGCGCGTCGATCGCCTCGACGGCCACCGGCCGCACGGCGTTCACTTCTGGTGCTTGGCGATGAACTGCTGGATCTCCGGGTAGGCCATCTCGCGCCAGCGGCGGCCCGAGAAGATGCCGTAGTGCCCGGCGCCGACCACGTCGTAGTGGCGCTTGCGCGACTTCGGGATGCCCGTGCACAGCTCCAGCGCGGCGGCGGTCTGGCCGGCGCCGGAGATGTCGTCGAGCTCGCCCTCGACGGTCAGCAGCGCCGTCGTCTTGATGTCCTGCGGCCGCACCGGCTCGCCGCCGACCCTCCAGGTGCCGTTGACCAGCGCGAAGTCCTGGAACACCGTGTGGATCGTGTCGAGGTAGTACTCGGCCGGCAGGTCCAGCACCGCGTTGTACTCGTCGTAGAACTGGCGGTGCGACTCGACGCTGTCGTCGTCGCCGCGGATCAGGTCGGCGAAGTAGTCGTAGTGCGAGGTGAGATGGCGGTCCGGGTTCATCGCGACGAAGCCGGTGTGCTGCAGGAACCCAGGGTAGACCGGCCGGCCCGCGCCCGGGTAGTTCGGCGGCACGCGGTAGATCACGTTGTTCTCGAACCACTCGATGCTCTTGTTCATCGCGAGGTTGTTGACCGCGGTCGGCGAGCGGCGCGCGTCGATCGGGCCGCCCATCATCGTCATCGTGCGCGGCGTCTTCTCGCCGGCGCTGGCCATCAGCGACACCGCGGCGAGCACCGGCACCGTCGGCTGGCACACCGAGATCACGTTGACCTCGGTACCGACATGGCGGATGAACTCCTGCACGTAGCGCACGTAGTCGTCGAGGTGGAAGGGGCCGACGTCGGCCGGCACCATGCGCGCGTCGATCCAGTCGGTGATGTAGACCTTGTGGTCCTGCAGCAGCGTGCGCACGGTGTCGCGCAGCAGCGTCGAATGGTGGCCCGACAGCGGTGCCACCACCAGCACGCTGGGCTGGTCGCGCATCTTGGTCAGCTGCTTGGCGTCGTCGGTGAAGCGCTTGAAGCGCAGCAGCCGGCAGAACGGCTTCTCGATCGCCGTCTGCTGCTGCACCACCACGTCGATGCCGCCGACGGTGATGTTGGTGATGCCGAACGCGGGCTTTTCGTACTCCTTGGTCAGCCGGTGCACCAAGTCGAAGCCGGCCGAGATGCGCTGTGCCCCCGGCGCCTGAGCGAACGGCGACAAGGGGTGGCTGTAGAGCTTGGCCGAGGCCGTGGCGAACTCGGCGAACGGGCTCAGCAGCGCACGCTGGGTCTCATAGAGCTGATAAAGCATGGGCAAGTCCCTCGGAATTCGTCTGTGGCTGATGGTCCCCGGGCGCCCGCGGCTCGCGTGAGCGGCCCGCCGTGCACCTTCCCGATGCATCTGCTGCGTCGCCACATTGTAGAAGCCGGACGCGCCTTGGCCGATGTTCCCCTACCGTGCCGCGTGCGCACCATGGCCAGGCAGCGGCGAGCACTCCCGCGGGGCGCCATTTGAGCGGTTTCGGGGCGCGCGACATGGCGCGGCCGGCGACCGCTCCGCTCAGCGCTCGCCGTGGCGCCGCGCCTAGCGATCGCCCCAAGGGCCGCCGCCCTGGCGGTCGTGGCGCCGTTCCTGCTGATCCTGTCGCTCCTGTCGCTGGGGGCGGGCCTGCTCCGGTTGGGCCTGCGGTGGCGGCGCCCACTGCGGCCGCGGCTGCGCCGGGGCGGGGGCGACGCCGCGGGGCTCGGCGACCCAAGGCGTGCGCATCGCGTCGCGTTCCGCCAGTTCCTGGCGGTCCCTGCGTCCGCGGGGCTCCTGCCGTTCCTGGCGGGAAGACGGCCGCAGCTCCTGCCCCTGGTCTTGGCGCGGGTTCGCCGCTGGCGGGCGCCCGCGCGGCGGGCGCTCCGGCGGGGCCACGGCGTCCGGCCCACGCCGCTGGGCGTCGCGCGGCGGTTGCGGTGTCGCAGGCTCGACCTCGGACCGCTGCTGCGCAGGCGCGGGACGGCGGAGGAAGTCATCGCCGCGGCCACGGCCGCGCTCCGGGACGGGGCGACCCGCCGCCTGAGGGTCTGCCGCACGCGGGACCGGTGGTGGTGGCAGCGCCTCGACGGGCGCGCGCGGCTGACCGGGCGCCACGCGAACGCCACGCCCCGGCGCGACGCCGCCGACCTCTGGCGACTGCCGCACGATCGGTCGCAGCGACGCCACCTGCTGCGGGTCGAGCGCGATGCGCTCGCGGGCGACCGGCCGCGCGTTGCGGAAGGCGTCCTCCCGGACCACCGTCAGCGCGTCGCGGTGCTGCGCGTAGCGATAGCGCTGCGGGTCGCGCTGGGGATCGCCGCCGGCGCGCTGCGGGTCCCGTTCGCGCGGCCGTTGCAGGCCGCTGCGCTGCGGGTCGTAGGGCACGCGATCGCGCACGATGTTGACGCGGTCGATGTAGATGACGCTGTGCCGGTAGGTCGGGTAGTAGAACTCGTAGGGCGCCAGCGGGAACCAGCCGATCGGCGCGCCGATGCCGATGCTCCAGCTGATGTTGCCCGAGTGGCCGCCGACCCAGCCCACCAGCGCTGGTGCCCAAACGGGCCGCGCGACGATCGGCCCTGGCACCCAGCCCCAGCGGTGGCCCACCAATGCCCAGCGCCCATAGTGGAAGGGCGCGAAGCCCCAGGCGCTGTCGTCGACCCAGGTCCAGCCCCAGGGCGCGACCCAGGCCCAGCGGCCGTAGCGGTAGGGCGCCCAGCCGTAGGGCACGGCCGCCGGATACCAGACGGCGCCGTAGCCGTCGTCCACCTCCCAGCGGCCATGCTCGTCGAGTTCCTCGATGCCGGTGGTCTCGGGCGAGACATAGCGGCTCGCGATCAGGCGGTCGTGCTCGCGGTCGCGCGCCTCGGCCCAGAGGTCGAAGTCGTCGCGCGGGCCGATCGCGCGCAGCTGCAGCGCGCCGCCGCCGCGCTCGACCAGGCTTTCCTGACCGGCCTCGAGGTTCACGCTGTTGGTCGGCGTCACGACGCGCAGCCGGCCGGACAGCGCGCGGACGGTGTAGCGGCGCAGGTCGGGGTCGTAGGCGACACGGTAGTCGCCCGGCATCAGCGCGTCGGCGCGCACGCCGTCGGCGCTCAGGCTGAAGGCGTCGCCGGCCGGCAGGTTGCGCACGCGCGCCCGCACCGTGCCCTGGGCGACGTCGATCGCAATGCCATGGTCGTCGAGCTGGGAGAACACCGCCTGGGTGTTGCCGTCCATCCGTACCGCCGCACTGCCGATGCGCAACTCGGCCTGGCTGCCCGGCGGCACCCAGAATGCGGTCTGGGTGGTGACCGGCTGGTTGACGCGGGCCGGCTGCCAGGCGGCGCCCGGCTCGGTCGAGGCATCGACCTGGCCGCGCAGCACGCTGACGCGACCGACGCGCGCCGGCGGGTCCTGCGCCGCGTCCATGTCGATTTCGGCCCGCACCGGCAGGGCCAGGAGCAGCGCCGGCACCAGGGCCAGCAGCAGGCCGCGGACACGCCCGCAGCGACGGGGCCGGTCGGTGGGCGGCGGAGCGGGTGGGGTCTGGCGGTCGTGCATGAAGTCACCTCGGGCCGCGCAGCGGCCTGTTGCTCCATAACGCGCGAACCAGCCGGGCGGTGCAATCCGCCGGGCCCATTCACTGCAAAGAAATGCAAACGGCCCGCCGGTGGGACCGGCGGGCCGTTGATCGGAGGCGTCAGAGCACCGCGGCGATGGCCTTGGCGACGGCGTCAAGGTTCTTCTCGTTCAGCGCCGCGACGCAGATGCGGCCCGAATCGACGCCGTAGACGCCGAATTCGCTGCGCAGCCGCTGCATCTGGGCGGCGTTCAGCCCGGAGTAGCTGAACATGCCCTGCTGGGTCGTGATGTAGCTCAGGTCGCCCGGCACGCCGGCGGCCTGCAGCTTGGCGACCAGCGCGACGCGCATCGCCTTGATGCGCTGGCGCATGCCGGCCAGCTCCTCCTCCCACTGGGCGCGCAGCGCCGGGGTCGTCAGCACATGGGCGACGACCGAGGCGCCATGCGTCGGCGGGTTGGAGTAGTTGGTGCGGATCACGATCTTGAGCTGGCTCAGCACCCGCACCGCCTCGTCCTTGGTCGCGCACACCACGCTCAGCGCGCCGACGCGCTCGCCGTAGAGCGAGAAGCTCTTCGAGAAGCTGGTCGAGACGAAGAAGTCCAGGCCCGAGGCCAGGAAGGCCTGCACCACCGCACCGTCCTCGGCGATGCCCTGGCCGAAGCCCTGGTAGGCCATGTCGAGGAAGGGGGTCAGCTGGCGCGCCTTCACGGCGGCGATCACCTGCGCCCACTGCGCCGGGCTCAGGTCGTAGCCGGTCGGGTTGTGGCAGCAGGCGTGCAGCACGACGATGGTCCCGGCCGCGGCCGCGTTCAGCGCGCTCAGCAGGCCGTCGATGTCGACGCCGCGCCGGGCGGCGTCGTAATACGGGTAGCTGCCGACGCTGAAGCCGGCGTTGGTGAACAGCGCGCGGTGGTTCTCCCAGCTCGGGTCGCTGATCAGCACCTGGGCGTTCGGGCTCAGGCGCTTGAGGAAATCGGCGCCGACCTTCAGGCCGCCGGTGCCGCCGATGCCCTGCACGGTGGCGATGCGGCCGCTCGCGGCGGCGGCCTCGCCGAACACCAGCGTCTGCACCGCCTTGTCATAGGCCGGGATGCCGTCGATCGGCAGGTAGCCGCGCGCGATCGGCTTCGCGGCCATCTGCGCCTCGGCCGCGGCCACGCATTTCAGCAGCGGCAGCTTGCCGTTCTCGTCGTAGTAGACGCCGACGCCGAGGTCGACCTTGTTCGGGTTCGGGTCGGCGTTGAACTGCTCGTTCAGGCCCAGGATCGGGTCGCGGGGCGCCATCTCGACGGCGGCAAACAGGGCGGACATGGAGGCTCTTGGTCAGAGTGGATGGAGGGGGCCGTGCAAATCCGTTACGCTGCCGGATTGCCCAAGGGATAACCCCGATTCTACCGAGCCTGACCATGGCCTCCCTGACCGAAGCCGTCGACCCCAGCGCGGAGGCCGCGCCCCCCGAGGGCGAGTTCGCGAGCTTTCCCGACTCGCCCTTCCAGCTCTTCATGCCCTACCCGCCGGCCGGCGACCAGCCGGAGGCGATCGCGAAGCTGGTCGAGGGCATCCAGGACGGCGAGGTGTTCCAGACCCTGCTCGGCGTCACCGGCTCGGGCAAGACCTACACGATGGCCAACGTGATCGCGCGGCTCGGCCGGCCGGCGATCGTGTTCGCGCCCAACAAGACGCTGGCCGCGCAGCTCTACAGCGAGTTCCGCGAGTTCTTCCCGAAGAACGCCGTCGAGTACTTCGTCAGCTACTACGACTACTACCAGCCCGAGGCCTACGTGCCGCAGCGCGACCTGTTCATCGAGAAGGACAGCGCGATCAACGAGCACATCGAGCAGATGCGGCTGTCGGCGACCAAGAGCCTGCTCGAGCGGCGCGACGTGATCATCGTCGCCAGCGTTTCGGCGATCTACGGCATCGGCAAGCCCGAGGATTACCTCGAGATGCGGCTGATCCTGCGCAGCGGCGCCAAGCTCGGCCAGCGCGACCTGATCGCACAGCTGATCCGCATGCAGTACACGCGCAACGAGACCGACTTCGCGCGCGGG
The DNA here is from genome assembly GCA_035476815.1 of Methylibium sp. GTDB lineage: Bacteria > Pseudomonadota > Gammaproteobacteria > Burkholderiales > Burkholderiaceae_C > Methylibium. The sequence goes on along the minus strand of DATILD010000017.1, from coordinate 25,237 downwards.
ACTTTCCGCGTGCGCGGCGACACGATCGACGTGTTCCCGGCCGAGCACTCCGAGCTCGCGATCCGCATCGAGCTGTTCGACGACGAGGTCGAGGCGCTGAGCCTGTTCGACCCGCTGACCGGCCGCATCCGCCAGAAGGTGCCGCGCTTCGTGGTCTACCCGTCCAGCCACTACGTGACGCCGCGCGAGCAGGTGCTGCGCGCGATCGACGGCATCAAGGACGAGCTGCGCACGCGGCTGGCCGAGTTCGTCGCCGCCGGCAAGCTGGTCGAGGCGCAGCGCATCGAGCAGCGCACCCGCTTCGACCTCGAGATGCTGCAGGAGATCGGCCACTGCAAGGGCATCGAGAACTACACCCGCCACCTGTCGGGCGCCGCGCCCGGCGAGCCGCCGCCGACGCTGGTCGACTACCTGCCGGGCGACGCGCTGATGTTCCTCGACGAGAGCCATGTGCTGATCGGCCAGCTCGGCGGCATGTACAACGGCGACCGCGCGCGCAAGAGCACCTTGGTCGACTATGGCTTCCGGCTGCCCTCGGCGATGGACAACCGGCCGCTGAAGTTCGAGGAGTTCGAGCGCAAGGTGCGGCAGGTGGTGTTCGTCTCGGCCACGCCCGCGGCCTACGAGCAGGAGCATGCCGGCCAGGTGGTCGAGCAGCTGGTGCGGCCCACCGGCCTGGTCGATCCGGTGGTCGAGGTGCGCCCCGCGACCCACCAGGTCGACGACGTGCTGCAGGAGATCCGCGAGCGCGTCGAGATCAACGAGCGCGTGCTGATCACCACGCTGACCAAGCGCATGGCCGAGCAGCTCACCGACTACCTGGCCGACAACGGTGTCAAGGTGCGCTACCTGCACAGCGACGTCGACACCGTCGAGCGCGTCGAGATCCTGCGCGACCTGCGGCTGGGCCACTTCGACGTGCTGGTCGGCATCAACCTGCTGCGCGAGGGGCTGGACATCCCCGAGGTGTCGCTGGTGGCGATCCTCGACGCCGACAAGGAAGGCTTCCTGCGCGCCGAGCGCTCGCTGATCCAGACCATCGGCCGCGCCGCGCGCAACCTCAACGGCAAGGCCATTCTCTACGCCGACCGCATCACCGACTCGATGCGCAAGGCGATCGACGAGACCGAGCGCCGCCGTAGCAAGCAGCTCGCCTTCAACGTCGAGCATGGCATCACCGCGCGCAGCATCAAGAAGGAGATCCGCGACCTGATCGACGGCGTCTACTCCGAGAAGAGCCGCGGCGACGACCTGAAGGCCGCGCAGGCCGCGGCCGAGATCGAGTCGCTGAGCGAGAAGGACCTCGGCAAGCGCATCAAGCAGCTCGAGCGCCAGATGCTCGAGCATGCGAAGAACCTCGAGTTCGAGAAGGCCGCCCGCGTGCGCGACCAGCTGGCGCTGCTGCGCGAGCAGGCCTTCGGCGGCGCCGGCCACGACCAGGTGCTGCCGCTGCCGCCCGGCAGCGAGCGCCCGTCGCGCTGAAGCCCCTGCGCCGGCCGGGGCCGGCGGCCCTCCGCGACACTGCGGCGGGTCATCAATCAGGAGCAGGCGCGATGGACTTCGGCATCAGGGGCAAGCGGGCGCTGGTCAGCGGCTCGACCAAGGGCATCGGCTATGCGACGGCCAAGGCGCTGGCCGCGGAGGGCGCGGCGGTGGTGCTCAACGGCCGCACGGCGGCGGGGGTCGAAGCGGCGGTCGCCAGGCTGCGTGCGGACGTGCCCGGCGCGACGGTCAGCGGCATTGCGGCCGACCTCGGCAGCGCCGCGGGCTTCGACGCGCTGGTCGCGCAACTGCCCGAGGCCGACATCGTCGTCAACAACCTCGGCATCTTCGAGCCCAAGCCCTTCGAGCAGATCCCCGACGAGGATTGGCGGCGCTTCTTCGAAGTCAACGTGCTCAGCGGCGTGCGCCTCGCGCGCCACTACGTGGCGGGCATGCGCGCGCGCAACTGGGGCCGCATCGTCTTCGTGTCCAGCGAGTCGGGTCTGCAGATCCCGACCGAGATGATCCATTACGGCATGACCAAGACCGCGCAGCTCGCGGTCGCGCGCGGCCTGGCCGAAACGCTGGCCGGCACCGGCGTCACCGTCAACAGCGTGCTGCCCGGTCCGACCGCGTCCGAGGGCGTGGCCGACTTCGTCGCCAAGCTCGCCGCCGAGCAGGGCAGCGACCCCGCGGGCTTCGAGCGCGAGTTCTTCCGCAGCGCGCGGCCCTCGTCGGTGATCCAGCGCTTCGCGACGCCCGACGAGGTCGCGGCGATGATCGCCTATGTCTGCAGCGCGCAGGCCTCGGCCACCACCGGCGCGGCGCTGCGCGTCGACGGTGGCGTGGTGCGCGCGATCGCCTGAACCGCGCTCAGCGCGTCGACGTGGCGCCGCGTTCGCCCTGCGCCAAGGCCAGCGCGGTCTCCATTTCCTTGGGGCTGATCAGGTGGTCCTTGTTGGTGTCGATCGCCGCCCAGTCGCGCACGCCGCTGGCGCGTGGTGCGCCGCGGTCCTGCATGCTGGCCGGCTGACCGGCCTTGCGCTGCACCGTTGGCGTGGCCGGCTTGGCGTCCGGCGAGGCACTGCGCGAATGTTGGCGCTGCGTGTTGTCGTCGAGATCGCGCGCCGTCGTGTCGGCGGCTCGCGACCAGTTCGGCACGAGGGCGGCGGCCAGCAGGCCGGCCAGGGCGAGGCCCCGGGTCATCGGTTTCATCATCATCGTCGCATCTCCTTACAGGCATGCGGTCGGCGGCCGCTGGGCCGCGCCGCACCCTGAGGGACCGCGGGGCGCCGCCGCGAGTTCCGCGATATCCCTGTGCGCGACTGCGGCAAGGCCGCCACGGCTTGATACCGCACCGGTATCAGAGCGCCGGGGCAAAAGGTATTGGACGCATCGCGGGGCCGATTCCTACACTGACTCGGACAGTCAAGGGAGGGCACTTGCGCCAGATTCAGCACTTCATCGACGGCGAGTTCGCCGACTCGGCCAACGGCCGTTGCTTCGACAAACGCTCGCCGCTCGACAACGCGGTGATTGCGCGCGTCGCCGAGGGCGGCGCGGCCGAGGTCGACGCGGCGGTTGCCGCGGCGCGCCGTGCGCTGCACGGCGACTGGGCCAGGCTCGGCACCGAGAAGCGCCTCGCGCTGCTGCATGCGGTGGCCGACGAGATGACGCGCCGCTTCGACGACTTCGTCGCTGCCGAGGAGGCCGACACCGGCCAGCCCCACCATGTGATCGCGCATGCCTTCGTGCCGCGCGGCGCGGCCAACTTCAAGATCTTCGCGGACGTGGTCAAGAACGTCCCGACCGAGGCCTTCCAGACCGAGACGCCCGACGGCCGTGGGGCGCTGAACTACGCGATCCGTAGACCGAAGGGCGTGATCGGCGTGATCTGCCCCTGGAACGCGCCGCTGCTCTTGATGACCTGGAAGGTCGGCCCGGCGCTGGCCTGCGGCAACACCGTGGTCGTCAAGCCCTCGGAGGAAACGCCGCTGTCGGCCGCGCTGCTTGGCGAGGTGATGAACGCGGTCGGCGTGCCCAAGGGCGTCTACAACGTCGTGCATGGTTTCGGCCCCGACTCGGCCGGCGAGGCGCTGACGCGCCACGACGGCGTGGACGCGATCACCTTCACCGGCGAGACGCGCACCGGCGCGGCGATCATGAAGGCGGCCGCCGACGGCATCCGCGACGTGAGCTTCGAGCTCGGCGGCAAGAACGCCGGCATCGTGTTCGCCGACTGCGACTTCGATGCCGCGGTCGAGGGCATCTTCCGCTCGGCCTTCATGAACACCGGCCAGGTCTGCCTGGGCACCGAGCGGGTCTACGTCGAGCGGCCGATCTTCGATCGCTTCGTCGCCGCGCTGCGAGGCCGTCCAGTACGGCCGTCCCAGCCAGCCCGGTGCCAACTACGGCCCGCTGATCAGCCAGGAGCACCGCCGCAAGGTGCTGTCCTACTACGCCAAGGCGGTGGAGGAGGGCGCGACCCTGGTCACCGGCGGTGGCGTGCCGGCGATGCCGCCCGAGCTGGCCGGAGGCGCCTGGGTCCAGCCGACCATCTGGACCGGCCTGCCCGAGACCGCCACCGTCGTGCGCGACGAGATCTTCGGCCCCTGCTGCCACATCCGCCCCTTCGACGGCGAGGACGAGGTGCTGGCGCTGGCCAACGCCAACCGCTACGGCCTGTCGACGACGATCTGGACCCGCGATCTCTCGCGCGCCCACCGCGTTGCGGCGGCGGTCGACGTCGGCATCACCTGGATCAACAGCTGGTTCCTGCGCGATCTGCGCACGGCCTTTGGTGGGTCCAAGCAATCGGGCATCGGCCGCGAAGGCGGGGTGCATTCGCTCGAGTTCTATACCGAGCTGCGGAATGTGTGTGTGAAGCTGTGAACAAGGCTTTTGTTCATCCGAGCGGCAAAGCCGTGTCCGGGCAGGCCGCAGCGCTTCGGCGAGGCGGTCTCCGCTGCGCTCCGACTGCCCTGCGATGCTCGGGCTTGCGGCTGCGTCGCGGAACTCGCTCTGCTCACTTCGTTCGCGTCGCTCGGACAACCGCGACGAGTCAGTTCACGAAGCGCGCTGCGCGCGCAGCCGCAAACCCTGCGCTTCTCGGCGCCTCGCAGGCGCGCTGCGGCCTGCCCGGACACGGCTTTGCTTTCCCCCCAGGTGCCTCGGCCTTGGAGAAGCGGCAGGCGGTGTCCGGCGGGGGCGATTTCTGGGGCGGCGAGGAACGCAGGCTCGGGGTCGGCGCGCGAAGCGCGCTTCGTGAACTGACTCGTCGCGACTGTCTGAGCGCAGTGAGCGTAGCGAACGAAGCGAGTTTCGCGACGCGACCCCGAGCCGAGCACCGCAGCGGAGTCGGCGCAAAGCGCCGACCGCCCCAGCATGAGCCCCTGCCGGGCACCGCCTGCCGCGCCGCTCGCCCCCGACAACAACACCCATGAACCCACAAGACATCCAGCGCCACGGCGCCGAACTCCACGCCGCCCTGCGCGCCCGCCGCACGCTCGCCCCACTGCGCGAGCGCGAGCCCGGCATCACCATCGACGACGCCTACCGCATCCAGCAGCACATGGTCGCGCTGCGCCTGGCCGAGGGCGAAACGGTGGTCGGCAAGAAGATCGGCGTCACCAGCAAGCCGGTGCAGGATTTCCTTGGCGTCTACCAGCCCGACTTCGGCCAGCTCACCTCGGGCATGGTGACCTCCGAGGAGGCCGGCGTCGACCTGAACACGCTGATCCAGCCCAAGGCCGAGGCCGAGCTGGCCTTCGTGCTGGAGCGCGACCTGATCGGTCCCGGCATCACCGCGACCGACGTGATCCGCGCCACCGCCTACGTGACCCCCTGCTTCGAGATCGTCGACTCGCGCATCCAGGCCTGGAACATCAAGATCCAGGACACCGTCGCCGACAACGCCTCCTGCGGCGTGTTCCTGCTGGGCAGCGCCAAGGGCAACCCGCGCCAGCTCGACCTGACGCTCGCCGGCATGGTGCTCGAGAAGAACGGCGAATTCTTCTCCAGCAGCTGCGGCGCCGCGGTGCAAGGCTCGCCGGTCAACGCGGTCGTGTGGCTCGCCAACACGCTGGGCACGCTCGGCCTGCCCTTCCGGGCCGGCGAGGTGATCCTGTCGGGCTCGCAGTCGGCCCTCGTCCCGGTGGTCAGCGGCGACGAGCTGGTGTGCCGCATCGGCAGGCTCGGCGTGTGCCGTGCGCGCTTCCGCGGAAAGGCGGCGGCATGAAGCTGACCCTGAACCGCGATCAGGTTGTGGCGCTCGCCGAGCGCGTCGAGGCGGCGCAGCTCGACGCGACTGCGATCCCCAAGCTCACCGACGACTTCCCCGCGATGACGCTGGCCGACGGCTACGCGGTCCAGCTCGAGCTGCGCCGCCGCTGGCTCGCGCGCGGCCACCGCCAGGTCGGCTGGAAGGCCGGGCTCACGTCCAAGGCCAAGATGCTGCAGATGGGCGTCGACGTGCCCTCGATCGGCTTCCTGATGAGCGACATGGCGCGCGCCGAGAACGCCGCGGTCGAGACGAAGGACATGGTCCATCCGCGCGTCGAGTGCGAGGTCGGCTTCGTCACGAAGGCCGAGCTGCGCGGCCCGGACTGCAGCGCCGCGCAGGTGCTGGTTGCCACCGACTTCGTGATCCCGGCGCTGGAGATCATCGATTCGCGCTTCACCGGCTTCAAGTTCGATCTGCAGAGCGTCGTGGCCGACAACGGTTCGGCCGCGCGCTTTGTCGCCGGCGGCCGGCCGCGCGATGCCGCCGACCTTGACCTCGCGACGCTCGGCGTCGTGATGGAGAAGAACGGCGAGATCGTCGCCACCGGCGCGACCGGCGCGGTGCTGGGCCATCCGGCCGAGGCGATCGCGCTGCTGGTGCGCGTGCTGGCCGAGCTCGACGAGACGCTGCCCGCCGGCAGCTTCGTGATGAGCGGCGCGATCACCGAGGCGATTGCCGTGAAGCCGGGCGACAGCGTGATCGCGCGCTTCCAGGAGCTCGGCAGCGTCTCGACCCGCTTCGTCTAGGAGCCCGCCATGCCCATCATCCAGATGAACCTGCTCGAGGGCCGCAGCGTCGAGCAAAAGCGCGCCGCGGTTGCGGCCATCACCGAGGCGGTGGTCCGCAGCCTCGGCGTGCGGCCCGAACAGGTGCGGATCATGATCCACGAGATGGCGTCGGAGCACTTCGCGGTCGGCGGCCAGACCGCCGCGATGCGCGCTGCCGCCGCGAACTCCACCGACCTGATGAAAGAGGATCGATGAACAGGAAGATCAAGTGCGCGTTGATCGGCTCGGGCAATATCGGCACCGACCTGATCTACAAGTTGAAGCGCAGCACGGTGCTCGAGCCGGTGTGGATGGTCGGCATCGATCCGCAGTCCGAAGGCCTGCAGCGCGCCCGCGACATGGGCCTGAAGACCACCGCCGAGGGCGTCGACGGCCTGCTGCCGCATGTGCTCGAAGACGGCATCCAGATCGCCTTCGACGCGACCAGCGCCTACGTGCATGCGGAGAACTCGCGCAAGCTGAATGAACTCGGCGTGCTGATGATCGACCTGACGCCCGCGGCCATCGGCCCGCTGTGCGTGCCGCCGGTCAACCTGCGCCAGCATGCCGACCAGCTGGCGATGAACGTCAACATGATCTCCTGCGCCGGCCAGGCGACGATCCCGATCGTGTACGCCGTGTCGCGCGTGCAGCCGGTCGACTATGCCGAGATCGTGGCCAGCCTCGCGTCCAAGTCCATCGGGCCGGGCACGCGCGCCAACCTCGACGAGTTCACCTACACGACCTCGGACGCGCTGGTGCGCGTCGGCGGCGCGAAGCGGGGCAAGGCGCTGGCGGTCATCAACCCGGCCGAGCCGCCGATGATCATGCGCAACACCATCAACTGCCTGACGGTCGACGAGCCGAAGCAGGCGCTGATCATCGACTCGGTGCTGGCCATGATCGAGGAGGTGCAGAAGTACGTGCCGGGCTACCAGCTCGTCAACGGCCCCAGCTTCGACGGCCGGCGCGTCAGCGTCTTCATGAAGGTCGCGGGCCTGGGCGACTACCTGCCCACCTACGCCGGCAACCTCGACATCATGACCGCGGCGGCCTGCCGCACCGCCGAGATGTTCGGCGAGGAGATCCTCGCCGGGAAGATCAAGCCCCAAGCCACGGAGGCCGCGTGATGGCCAGCACGAGACAAGAACCCGACCTGCGCGGCCGCAAGGTGCTGCTGCACGACATGTGTCTGCGCGACGGCATGCACGCCAAGCGCGAGCAGATCTCGGTCGAGCAGATGGTCAAGGTGGCCACCGCGCTCGACGAGGCCGGCATCCCGCTGATCCAGGTGACGCATGGCGCCGGGCTGGGCGGCAACTCGCTGCAGCATGGCTTCGCGCTGGCCAGCAACGAGGCCTACCTCAGCGCCGTCGCGCCGAAGATGAAGCAGGCCAGGATCTCGGTGCTGCTGATCCCCGGCCTGGGCACGATGCGCGAGCTGCAGTCGGCCTACGACTGCGGCGCGCGCAGCGTCACCGTCGCGACCCACTGCACCGAGGCCGACACCTCGCCGCAGCACATCGCCTACGCGCGCAAGCTCGGCATGGACACGGTCGGCTTCCTGATGATGGCGCACCTGAACGACCCGGTCTCGCTCGCCCAGCAGGGCAAGCTGATGGAGAGCTACGGCGCCCAGACCATCTACGTGACCGACTCCGCCGGCTACATGCTGCCGGCCGACGTGCGCGCCCGCGTCGCCGCGCTGCGCGAGGTGCTGAAGCCCGAGACCGCGATCGGCTTCCACGGCCACCACAACCTGGGCATGGGCATCGCGAACTCGATCGCCGCGATCGAGGAGGGCGCGAGCCGCATCGACGGCTCGGTGGCCGGCCTCGGCGCCGGCGCCGGCAACACGCCGCTCGAGGCCTTCCTGGCGGTGTGCGACCGCATGGGCATGGAGACCGGCGTCGACCTCTTCAGGCTGATGGACGTGGCCGAGGACGTGATCGTGCCGATGATGGACCACATCGTCCGCGTCGACCGCGAGTCGCTGACCCTCGGCTACGCCGGCGTGTACTCGACCTTCCTGCTGCACGCCAAGCGGGCCGCGGCGCGCTTCGGCGTGTCGGCGCGCGAGATCCTGGTCGAGCTCGGACAGCGCAAGATGATCGGCGGGCAGGAGGACATGATCGAGGACACCGCGATGAGCATGGCCAAGGAACGCGGCCTGCTGAAAGACGTCACCAAGGACGTGGGCCGCAAGGCAGCCTGAGGAGGAGACGAGCATGAGCGAACAACAAGAGATCGCCGTCGTCGTCGGCGCCACCGGCGCGATGGGCGCCATCATCAGCAAGCGCCTCGCCGCCGCGGGCCTGAAGGTGCTGGCCGTCGCCCGCAAGGCCGACGCGCTGGCCTCGCTGGTCGCGACCACGCCCGGCATCGTGGCCTGCACGGCCGACATCTCGAACGACTCGGCTATCGAGGCGATCAAGGCGGCGCTCGATGCGCCGGTCCGCATGGTCGTGCACGGCCCGGGCGTCGCCACCGCCGGCGGCGTGCTGGTCGCGCCGACCGCGGCGCTGGTCGACGCGGTCAACATCAAGGTCGGCGGCATGATGCGGCTGGTGCGCGCGGTCGACGAGAAGCTGGTGCGCGGCTCGCGGCTGGTCGCGATCGGCGGCCACTACGGCTCCGAGCCCAACCCCTGGGCGGCGACCGCCGGGGTCGGCAACGCGGCGCTGACCAACCTGATGCGCCAGTACTCCTGGGCCTACGGCCCGCGTGGCGTCACCGCCCATGTGGTGCAGCCCGGCCCGGCCGACACCGAGCGGCTCCGCCGCATCGCCGCCGACCGCGCGGCGCGCGCCGGCATCACGATGGAGGCGGCGATGGACGAGTACCGCGGCGAATCGGCCCTCGGCGCCCTCACCACGCCCGAGCAGGTGGCCTGGGGCGTCGCGCTGCTGCTCGCGCCCGAGGCCGACGCACTGGCCGGCAGCACCCTCTTCATGGACGCCGGCCGCCGCAAGGGCATGGCCTGACGACCCTTCGACAGGCTCAGGGCGAACGGCCCCCGTTCGGGCCGAGCTTGTCGAAGCCCCGACCGGAGAACCCACATGCCCATCCTCGAATACCGCCTCACCGCCGGCCGCCACGGCGACGACCAGATCGGCGAGCTGTTGCTCGCCTCGGCCAAGCTCTATGCCGAGGTGCTGAAGAGTCCGCTCGACCGCGTGCGCGTCACCGCCACGCTGCACCAGCCGCAGCATGCGGTGGTGGCCGGCCGGCTCGTCAGCGACGGTGCGCCCTCCGCGCCGTTCTTTCATTTCCTCGTGCTCGAGGGCCGGCCGGTCGAGGAGTGCCAGGCACTGATCACCGGCTTCACCGACCTGGTGGTCAGCGTGCTCGGCGTCGATCGCGCGCTGGTGCGCGGCGGCTGCTGGCCGATCCCGCCGCAGCACTGGGGCATCGCCGGCACGCCGGCCAGCGTGCTGCGCGCGCAGGAGATCGCGGCGCGCGCCGCGGCGGTGGGCCAGCGCGGATGAACGTCTTCATCGTCCACGCCCACCCGGAGCCGCAGTCCTTCTGCAGCGCGATGCGCTGGGTCGCGACCGAGCAGCTGCGCGCCCAGGGCCACGAGGTGCGCGTGTCGGACCTGTACGCCGACGGCTTCAACCCGGTGGCCGGCGCGGCCGACTTCGGCGAGCGCAAGAACCCCGACTACCTGGTCTACGCGCTCGAACAGCGCCATGGCTACGAGGCCGGCACGCTGGCGCCCGACATCCAGGCCGAGGTCGCGAAGCTGCTGTGGTGCGACCTGCTGATCCTCAACTTCCCGGTGTTCTGGTTCTCGGTGCCGGCGATGCTCAAGGGCTGGATCGATCGGGTGCTGATCTCCGGCCTGACCTATGGCGGCAAGCGCTTCTACGACCGCGGTGGCCTGGTCGGCAAGCGCGCGATGGTCGCAACCACGCTCGGCGGCCGCCCGCACATGTTCGGCGACGACGCGATCCACGGCTCGCTCGAGGACATGCTGCGCCCGCTGCTGCGCGGCACGCTGGCCTACACCGGTCTGCGCGTGCTGCCGCCCTTCGTCGGCTGGCATGTGCCCTACATCGGCCAGGGGGAGCGCGAGCAGATCCTGCATGACTACCGCCAGCGCCTCGCTGGCCTCGACGCGCTGGAGCCGCTGGCCTTCCCGAGCCTCGGCGACTTCGACGAGAAGCTCTACCCGCTGCAGCGCGTTGCACTGCCCTGACCGGCCGATCCCGCGAATCCGGACCGACCGGCGCGCCCGTCGCTAGGGCGTCAGCACCAGCGTGATGACGTGGTTGATGTTCCTGACCGACTCGCCTTCCGGGCTGTAGCGGTAGTGCATGACGGCACGGTAGGTGCCCGCTGGCAGGCAGTCACTCGCCGGGCATGTGCTCGGCGACAACTCGATGCCGTACTGCTCGGTCGGTAGACGGCCGGTGGCCCCTTCGTCGCGAAGGTAGGCGCTCAGCCAGGCGGTGCGTTGAGGATGGCCGTCGGCCGCGGCCGGCCACTCCCAGGTCGTGCCGACGTAACTGAAGCGGTCGCTGTCGCTGCGCGTGAACATCGCGTCTGCAAAGACCGGGGCGTGGACGTTGGGGACGTTGGCCTGCAACTCGAACGTCACCGTCGGTCGCTGGAAGGCGAAGGTCCGGGTGCCGGCTCCGCGCGTCCTCTGCACCATGTGCAGAGCGCGCCGCATGGTGACGCCGCTGGCCGTGATGGCCGTCACGGTCGCGTACTCGTCCATCTCGGTGAGAGGTAGGCTGAGGCTCTGCGCCGCGACGCTCAGGCGGGCACCCGAGGCGTCCTCGACCCGGCGCACGTCGAAGACGCTGAAGACGGCCGCATGAGTGGGTACCACCTGCCAGGACACTACGTCCTCCGGCAGTTGGACTGCAACCTCGGCGGGCGTCGGCACGACACCGAAGGCGGCCGCCAGCTGGACCTCGTCGGTCTGCAGGACCAAGCCCCGCTTCACGTCGATGCGATAGGGGATCTCGTCGTTCGACACCTCGAGCGGTGATCGGCAAGCCGCGTCCAGGCAGGCCAGCAGGGTGATCGTGCCGCTGTAGACCCGTGCGCCGACCGGTGCCTTGGTGCCGATCAGCTGAAGGACCCCACCGAGCCCGTCCGAGTCGATCGACACGAACGGGGTGGGGTTGAACAACGCGGCATCCGGGAGCGCGGCGGCCAGGTAGAGGGTCTTGCCGGCCAGTGCTTCCGGGCGGGCCGTGACACGCAGGTGGATGACGATGCTCGGGATGTCTTCGCCTTCATAGGTCGAACTGTCGACCTGCAAGGGACTCTCGACCGCCAGCGTGGCGCCGCCCGAGCCACCCCCTCCACCGCCACCACCGCAAGCCGCCAATGCGATTGCACAGAGGCCTGCGAGCAGCCAGGCGCGCAGCCCAGACCGGCGGGCGCCTTCGCGCCCGAAGCGTTGTCCTTGCATCTTTCCTCCCCTTGTTCGTATGACCGACCTGGTGCGCCGAGCGGCTCGCCAAGTGGTGACGACCAGTGTAACGACACGTAATTCCGGGGCATTGCGCGTCGTCCCTGGGTTCAAGGGAGCGGCCCCGCGAGCCTCAGGCCGCCACGTCCTCATGGTCGGTCGACACCGCCACCGCGTGCCAGCGCTCCAGCTCGGCCTCGACCGCGCGGTGCTTCTCGACGATCCGTGCGACCGTGTCGCTGCCCAGCGGCAGCCGCACCACCGATCGTGGGCTGGACAACGGCCGCGCGCGGTCATGTGCCCTGCATCACCCAGGAGGCCCGCGAGCGCCTGCGCCCCCGCAGCTCGCTCGCGGCCTGATCGGCACGCGAGGGGCGGCGCGTCATGCGCCTCGCGTATCATCGAGGGGTAGTCATCCACGGACTCCTCTGATCGGTTTGCCTCCTTTGCTGCCGCGCGCGTTCGCGCCGGCAGACTCCGGTCGAAATCCCTCCGAAGAAGCTCTTGGTGTCGCTGCAGACGCCCGGCGCCGCCGCGCGCCTGCACCCGGAAAGTCCCGATGAAGGAGGCAGGGTGGCCAAGGAAGAACTGATCGAGATGCAGGGCCGAGTCAGCGAGATCCTGCCGGACTCGCGTTTCCGCGTGAAGCTCGACAACGGCCACGAGCTCGTCGCCTACGCCTCGGGCCGGATGCGCAAGCACCACATCCGCATCCTCGCGGGCGATTCGGTGCAGCTCGAGCTGTCGCCCTATGACCTGAGCAAGGGCCGCATCACCTTCCGCCACCTCGACCGCCGCGGCCCGCCGCCGGGCTTCGGGCGGCCGAACTGAGCCGGGCGAGGGCCGCATGGGTGCCGACCGCCCGAGCGTAGCGGCCCCCGCCGCCGCCGCACGCGGCGTCGAGCCGGTCGTCCTCGCGGTGACCCGCGTCGCCACCTTCGACGGCACGCGACCGCTGACGCAAGCCAGCGGTTTCTTCTTCGAGCGCGACGAGCGCCTCTACCTCGTCACGAGCCGGCATGTTGTGATCGACAGGCCCACCAACCATCGGCCCGACCGGATCGAGATCGAGCTGCACCTCCACCCCAGCGACATGACGCGGGTGACCGGCTTCTCGATCCCGCTCTACCGCGCCGGGCGGTCCGTCTGGCACCAGGGCACCGACAGCGGCGGCGAGATCGACGTCGCGGCCATCGAGCTCGAACGGGCGGCGCTGCCGCCGGACACGCAGATCCAGGCCTTCACGACCGAACACCTGCTGCCCTCGCTGGAGGGCGTGGACCTCGGCCACCAGCTGGTGGTGCCTTGCTTCCCGCTGTCCTTCCACGACACGGTGCACCACCTGCCGATCGCGCGCCAGGCGGCGCTGGCCTCGTCGCTGGGTCTGCGATTCCAGGGCCATGGCTACTTCCTCACCGACGCGCGCATGCACCGCGGCGCCAGCGGCGCGCCGGTGCTGCTGCACGGGCCGCGTCCGCGCAGTGCCGAAGAGCCGCTGCCCTGGGTGCTGCTGGGCGTGCACTCCGCACGCATGGACATGGCGGGCCGCGACGGTCTGCAGGACGAGGCGCTGGGCCTGAACTGCGCCTGGTACGCTGACATCCTCCTCACGCTGACCGAACCATGAGCATCCTGCCTCCGATCGTCGAGCCCCCGGCCGCCGTCGCGGCAATACCGGCCCTACCCAGCGACGCCGAGCTCGTGCGCTCGCTGCCGGTCGCCATCGAGCTGATGCGCAGCCAGCGGACCGCGGACGTCCCCACCGGCCACCTCGATGCCTATATCGCGCGGGGGTGGATGCGCTGGGCGGGCGGGCGGCTGATCGTCACGGTGCAGGGCCAGGCCGTGCGCGACGGCGCCAACGCGCAGGACGAGCGGCACGGTTGAGCCGCTGAACGCGCCGCGACGGCGCGTCTTCCACCCGCGCACGCCGCGCGACACAATCGCCGCGGCCCGCCCGGGTCGCCGAACGAGGAGCACGACGATGGTCCAGGACCGCGGCTTCGCCACCTTGCCGCTGCCGCCCGACCGGCGCGTCGCCGGCTGGACGCAGGCGGTGTCCGACCGCTTCGTCGAATCCGGCTTCGAGATCGCCGAGCCCGAGGCCTTCGATGCGGCGATGCTGAACCGCGACCTGGCCGACCTGTCGCTGACGCACTTTCGCTCCGCCGGCCATGGCCGCAAGCTCATCACGCGCTCGCAGCGCCAGACGGCGCGCGCGGCGGAGGAGTTTTTCCTGCTCGCGCTGCAACTGCAGGGCCGCGGCGCGGTGCGGCAGGCCGGGCGCGAGGTCTGGCTGCAGCCCGGCGAGTGCGCGATCTACGACACCCGCCGGCCCTACGAGCTGGCCTTCGATGCCGACTACCGGCAGGCGGTGCTGCGCATCCCGCGCCGCGAGCTGGTGGCCCGGCTCGGCGACTGCGACGCGCGGGTCGCCAGCGCGGTGGCGGGCGACGCGCTGCCGGCGCGGCTGCTGCGCCGGATGTTCGCCGAGGCCTGCAACACCGCGGTCGTGCTGCCGCCGGCCGCCGGGCGCGACATTGCCGACGCGATCGTCGACGTGCTGGCCGGTGGCCTGCGCGGGCTGCGCGGCGACGCGCCGCTGCCGCACGCGGCCGCCGCGCCGCTCGCGCGCGTCAAGGCCCATGTGCTGGCGCGGCTGCACGACCCGGCGCTGTCGCCGCCGCGGATCGCCGCCGAGCTGGGGCTGTCCACGCGCAGCCTGCACCAGCTGTTCCGCGCCGAGGGCTGCACGCTCGCGCGCTGGCTCTGGGCCCAGCGCCTCGCCGCCTGCGAGCGCGCGCTGCGCGACCCGGCCCGTGCGGCGCAGACGATCACCCGCATCGCCTACGACCATGGCTTCAGCGATGCCGCGCATTTCAGCCGCGCCTTCGCCCAGCGCTATGGCCGCTCGCCGCGCGCGCACCGGCGCGCGGCGCCGAGCTGAGCCTCAGCGGATCGCGATCGGCGCCACCGGCGAGCCCGACGCGCCCACCAGCGGCAGCGGCGTCATGATGAACAGGAACTCGTGCGCCTGGTCCGCGGCCAGGCGCTCCAGGTCCAGGTTCTCGACGTTGTAGATGCCGGCCTTCGTGCCCATGATCTGGTGGCAGGGCCACAGCACCGCGGCGTCGGCCGGGTTGGGCACGACGTCGCAGCCATAGGTGTCGCAGCCGGTCGCCGCGGGCTTCTGCCGGACGATCCACTCGCAGGCATCGGGCCCCCAGCCGGGCGCGTGGCCCAGGTAGGCGGCGTGGTCGGTGTTCCACAGCTGCGACCAGCCGGTGCGCAGCAGCAGCGTGTCGCCCTCGCGCAGCGCCAGCCGCTGGCGCGCCAGCGCGCCCTGCAGGTCGGCCGCGCTCACCTCGTAGCCGGCCGGCAGCCGCGCCACGCCCTTGTAGGCCGGCAGATCGACCAGCACGCCGCGGGTGACGAAGGCGCCGGCGTGCTCGATGCCCAGGCGCTTGAGCCCGGTGCGCTGGGCGAACTGGCGCCGGTCGTTGCCGTTGTAGTAGAGGTCGCCGATGCCGACATGGCCCAGCCCGTCGAGCTGGGTGCCGACCTGGCCCAGCTCGCCGGCGACGAAGTCGAGGTGGGCGGTCAGCGCGTTCTTGCTCGGCGGCTCGTCGGCCTGCGGGATCGTCAGCTGGAAGGAGCGCGCGCCCCAGATCGGCATGTCGGTGCGAAACGGCTGGCCGAGCGGGTAGACGCGGCCGGTCGTCGCGAGCCGCAGCGCCTCGACGATGCGCTCCGGCGTCACGCGGTTGGCCGCGCCGCGCTGGTCCTCGGCGCCCCACTCGGACGGGAACCAGGGGCGTTCGGCGGCGTGGGCGGTCAGCCAGGGCAGGGCCAGCGCCGCGGCGGCAGTGGCGGCGCGGCAGGCCGGGGCAAGGCGGGGGATGGCGGTCATGGGTTCCTCTCGTCGTGGTCGCGGCCCGGCATGGGCCACCGCAGCTAGCTTGCCGGCGCGCGGCGCGCGCGTCTTGCCCGCCGGCGCCGCAGAATTGACCGCCAGCGCATTGCGCCGCGGCGGAGGCTGCGATGAACCACACCCCGGTCCTGATCGCCGGTGCCGGCCCCACCGGGCTGATGCTGGCCAACCAGCTGGCGCGCCACGGCGTCCCCTTCCGGCTGGTCGACGGCAAGGCCGGGCCGACGCGCGAGTCGCGCGCGCTCGGCGTGCAGGCGCGTACGCTCGAGCTCTACGCCGCCCTCGGCATCGCCGACGCGGCGGTCGCGCAGGGCCGCCCGACCGAGGCCGTCAACCTCTACGTCGGCCGGCGACGCGTGCAGCGCCTGCCGCTCGGCGACCTGGGCCGCGCGCGCACCGCCTACCCCTACCTGCTGATCCTCGAGCAGAGCCGCAACGAGGCGCTGCTGCAGGCCCGGCTGCGCCAGGCCGGCCACGACGCCGACTGGGGCTGCGCGCTCGAGCGCTTCGAGCCGCACGCCGACGGCGTCGACGCGACGCTGCGCCATGCCGACGGCCGCGCCGAGGCGCTGCGCTGCGACTGGCTGGTCGGCTGCGACGGCGCGCGCAGCCCGGTGCGCGAGGGCCTGGGCCTGGCCTTCGCCGGCGGCACCTACGAGAACGCCTTCTACGTCGCCGACACCGCGATCGACTGGGCGCTGCCCTATGGCGAGGTGACCGTCTGCCTGTCGCGCGAGACCTTCGTGCTGTTCTTCCCGATGCCCGGCGGCGAGCGCCGCTACCGCGTCATCGGCATCCTGCCGGCCGACGCCGGCACGCAGGCGCCGGACCTGCGCTTCGAGGACATCGAGGCCGCGGTGCGCGGCCAGATGGACATCGAGGTGCGCTTCGCCGACACCGCCTGGTTCTCCGCCTACCGCGTGCACCACCGCTGCGTCGAGCGGCTGCGCGTCGGCCGCTGCCTGCTGGCCGGCGACGCCGCGCATGTGCACAGCCCGGTCGGCGCCCAGGGCATGAACACCGGCCTGCAGGACGCCTGCAACCTGGGCTGGAAGCTCGCGCTGGTGGCCGGCGGCGCGGCCGACGCGGCGCTGCTCGACAGCTACCACGCCGAGCGCTGGCCGCTGGCGCAGCGGCTGCTGCGCAGCACCGACAACGCCTTCCGGCTGGTCGTCAGCCGTCAGCCGCTGCTGCGCTGGCTGCGCCTGAACGTCGTGCCGCCGCTGGCCGCGCGCGTGATGAGCCGCCCCGCGGTGCGGCGCTGGGTGTTCGGCACCGTGTCGCAGATCGGCCTGGGCTACCACGGCGGCCCGCTGGCGCGCGGCCGCGGCCGGCTGGCGGCGTGGGCCGGCGAGCGGCTGCCGCATGCCGAGGTCGGCATCCCGCCGCGGCCGGTGCATGGCTGGCTGGCGGCGCCGGGCTTCCACGTGCTGCTGCTGGCGCGCACCGACGCCCCGGCGCTCGACGCGCTGGCGGCCAGCTGGCAGGCGCGCCTCGGGCCGCGCTGGCCCGGCTGTCTGCAGGTGCACGCGCTCGACGCGGCGCGCGGCGGCGCCGCGCTGCTCGACGCGCTGGGCGCGGACGCACGCGCCGCCGTCATCGTGCGGCCCGACCAGTACATCGGCATCGCCAGCGACCGCCACGCGCTGGCCGACATCGAGGCCTGGTTCGACGACGCCCTCGGGCTGCGCGTCGGCGCCGACGACGAACCGGGCGCGACCTGACCCGGCGACCGGGGCCATGCGCGCCTGGCATCCGCCCGGCCGGCGCGCAGCGCCGAGACGCATCACGCGGGCGGGGCGCTCGAGGGGCTGTCGGGCGGGTGAGCGTGCGCAGATCCGGCGAGCTCGAGCGCCGTCAGCCACAGCCGGACATCGAACTCGAGCTGGTGATACGCCGGCTCCATGTGCGTGCACAGCGCGTAGAAGGGCTTGCCGTGCTCGCGCTCCTTGAGGTGGGCCAGTTCGTGCACCACGATCATCCTGAGGAACGGCGCCGGTGCCTGCCTGAACAGGCCGGCCACGCGGATCTCGCGCTTGGCCTTGAGCCGGTCGCCCTGCACGCGCGCCACCGTGGTGTGCGTGCCCAGCGCGTTGCGCACGATGTGCAGCGTGTTGTCGTACCGAACCTTGGCAATCGGCTGGGCGTTGCGCAGGAACCGGCTCTTGAGGTCCACCACGTACTCGTACAGCGCAGCGTCGCTGCGCACATCGTGGGCATCCGGGTAGCGCTGGCGCAGGCTCTCGCCGAGCCGGCCTTGCGCGATCAGCTCGTCGACCCGGGCCAGCAACGCGGGCGGATAGCCCGTCAGATACTTCCGCTGCGCCGTCGGCGGCTTCATGGCCGACCCGGCGGCGCGGCGGCATCGCCGCCGGACGGTGCACGGCGGATCTCGCGCAGCATGTAGAGGTACAGGCCTTCGACCTTCTCGCGGGCCCAGGGCGTACGGCGGAGAAACTTCAGGCTCGACCCGACGCTCGGTTCACTGCTGAAGCAGCGCACCGGGACGCGTTCGGCCAGGCCCGCCCATCCATAGTGCCCGGCGAGCGCCGTGACGATGGCCTCGAGCGTGACCCCGTGCAGGGGATTGCGCGGCTGCAGGGGTGGGGCGGGCGGTGCGGTCATGCGGCCTTGTACCTCGATCGGATTGGCGGCGCGGCATCCAAGCAAAGGCCCGTGCTAGCACGTGAGCCGGCCGTCCACGCAGGTCACGCAGCTCCCGCCGACGCTGACCGCGCCATCGGGCCGCACGGTGACGGCAACCCGCCCCTCGCGCCCGACGCACTGCCCCTGCGCGGCGGTGTAGCGCGTGCCCTGGGCGGCGATCAGGTGGCGTTCACGCAGGAACACGGCCACGCTGCCGTTGCCGCTGCCACAGACCGGGTCCTCGTCGACGCCGCACGAGGGGGCAAACGATCGGACCTCGATCTCCTCGCTGCCGCCGTCGTGCAGCGCGAAGACCGACAGGCCCGTCACGCCGAGCCGCCTTTCGAAGGCTGCCGAGCGCGCGAAATCAGGCCTGAGCGCGAGCAGGTCCGCGGCGCTCGGCAGTTGCGCGACCACCCATTGCGGCCCGACGTTCACGACCGCCGGCGCGATGCCGCGAACGACGGGGTGTCCCAACACGGCTTCCAGCTCGTCGATGTCACCGGGCTGCAAGGGCGTGAGGCGGGCGGGCGGCAGGTCGAACGTCAACCGTCGATCGGCGCCGTCTCCGCGCACCGCCAGCGCGATCAGGCCGACGCCGCATTCGTGCACGAGTCGGCCGTCGCGTGCCTGCACACGACCGGCCTCGAGCGCGGCATGGGCGCTGCCCAGCGTCGGATGGCCCGCGAACGGCAGTTCGCTGCGCGGCGTGAAGATGCGCAGGCGGTAGTCGGCGCCGGGCACGGTCGGGGGCAGCAGGAAGGTCGTCTCCGACAGATTGGTCCAGCGCGCGATGCGCTGCATGTCGGTCGTGTCGAGCCCTTCGGCCTCGAGCACGACGGCCACGGGATTGCCCAGCAGGGGCCGGCTGGTGAAGACGTCCACCACCTTGTACGTGCGGCTCATCGAGGTCCCATCGGTTGTCGGTCTTGCGTCGGTGATCGCCAGCGCTCGGAGACCGGCCCGATTGTCGGGCACGACGTGCGGCGCGATGACCGCGACCAGCGCGCACCCCGGGGTCGCTTCCATGGAGGCGCCGGTGCGCGCCCCGAGGGCGACTGCGCAGCGCCCGCACCGCCCACACCGATGAGCCGGCAGGTCAGTGCCCGCTTCGCTCGGCGTTGACCGGCCGCCCCTGACGCCGCCGGCGGTCGACGTGGGTTCGACTCGAAGCGGCCGACAAACGGCGGACGTGAAGCCGGTCGCGCGGCCGCGATGCCCGGATCCGTCGCGCCGGGCGCTTCCTCGCGCCCGCCGACAATCCCGCCATGACCGCCTCCCCCGCCGGCGCGCCCCTCACGGGCCCCGCCTTTGCCACGCTCCCGCTCGCAAGCCCCGTGCTGGCCAACCTCCAGCGCCTCGGTTACGAGCACATGACCCCCATCCAGGCCGCCAGCCTGCCGCTGACGCTGGCCGGCAAGGACCTGATCGCCCAGGCCAAGACCGGCAGCGGCAAGACGGCCGCGTTCGCGCTGCCGCTGCTGGCCAAGCTCGACCCGCGGCGCTTCGCGGTGCAGGCGCTGGTGCTGTGCCCGACGCGCGAGCTGGCCGAGCAGGTGTCGCAGGAGATCCGCCGCCTCGCCCGCGCCGAGGACAACGTCAAGGTGCTCACGCTGTGCGGCGGCGCGACGATGCGGCCGCAGCTGGCGAGCCTGGCGCATGGCGCGCATGTGGTGGTGGGCACGCCGGGGCGCATCCTCGACCACCTGGGGCGCGAGTCGCTGGCGCTCGATGCCATCGACACCCTGGTGCTCGACGAGGCCGACCGCATGCTGGACATGGGCTTCGCCGAGGACATCGCCGCGATCGTGCAGCGTTGCCCGCCGACGTCGCGGCGGCAGACCCTGCTGTTCTCGGCCACCTACCCGGACGACGTGGCCCGGCTCGCGGCCCGCTACCTGCGCGAGCCGCAGGAGGTCAGGCTCGCCGAGCGCCACGACGCCCGCCACATCCAGCAGCGCTTCTACGAGGTGACGGAGAGCGAGCGCCTGCACGCGGTGGGCCTGCTGCTCGACCACTTCCGCCCCGAGAGCACGCTGGCCTTCTGCAACACCAAGCAGCAATGCCGCGACCTGGTGGCCGTGCTGCAGGCCCAGGGCATCGAGGCGCTCGAGCTGCACGGCGACCTCGAGCAGCGCGATCGCGACCAGGTGCTGGTGCGCTTCGCCAACCGCAGCTGCAGCGTGCTGGTGGCCACCGACGTGGCCGCGCGCGGGCTCGACATCGCACGCCTCGACGCCGTGATCAACGTCGACATCACGCCCGACGCGCAGGTGCACACCCATCGCGTCGGCCGCACCGGCCGCGCCGGCGAGTCGGGCCTGGTGTTCAACCTCGCCAGCCTGGACGAGATGGGCCGCGTGGGCCGCATCGACGAGATGCAGGGCAGCGAAGGCGTCTGGCATCCGCTGGCCGAGCTGCAGGCCGCCAGCTCGAAGGACGCGGGGCCGCTGCGCCCGCCGATGGTCACGCTGCAGATCCTCGGCGGGCGCAAGGAGAAGATCCGCCCGGGCGACGTGCTGGGGGCGCTCACCAAGGATCTCGGGCTGGACGCCGCCTGCATCGGCAAGATCGACGTCAACGACTTCTCGACCTACGTGGCCGTCCGGCGTGACGTCGCGGAGCAGGCCCTGCGCGGACTCGACGCCGGCAAGGTCAAGGGGCGGTCGGTGAAGGTGAGGCGGCTGTGAATGCGCCGGTCGTGAGTTCAGCGCTCGCGAGCTCGCCGTTCGCGGCGCTGGGCCTGTCGGCGGCCCTGGTGCGCGCCGCGGCCGAGGGCGGCCATGTCGTGCCCACGCCGGTGCAGGCCGCGACCCTGCCGCTCGCGCTGCAGGGCCGCGACCTCATCGCCTGCTCGCCCACCGGCTCCGGCAAGACCGCCGCCTTCGGGCTGGCGCTGCTGCACCGCCTCGACGCGGCCGCGCGTCCCGCCGGGCGCAGGCCGTTTGCGCTGGTGCTGGTGCCCACGCGCGATCTCGCCGTCCAGGTCGGCGAGACGGTCCGCGCGCTGTCGCGCCGCCTCGCCGCGCCGGTCAAGGTGGCCGTCGTCTTCGGCGGCGTCTCGATCAACCCGCAGATGCTCGGCCTGCGCGGCGGCGCCGAGGTGGTGGTCGCGACGCCCGGCCGCCTGCTCGACCTGGTCGGCTGCCATGCGGTCGCGCTCAATGCGGTGGAGCTGCTGGTGCTCGACGAGGCCGACCGCCTGCTCGACGAGGGCTTCGCCGACGAACTCGCCCGCATCGCCGCGCTGCTGCCGCTCGGCCGGCAGAGCCTGTGCTTCTCGGCCACCATCTCGCCGGCCGTCCAGGGCCTGGCGCAGGCGCTGCTGCGCGACCCGGTGCGCGTCGACGTGGCGGCCTTGCCCGAGGCCGGCGCGCCCGCGATCGAGCAGCATGCGGTGGAGGTCGACGCGGCGCGGCGCACCCCGCTGCTGCGCCACCTGGTCGAGACGGGCGGCTGGGAGCGCGTGCTGGTGTTCGTGGCCACGCGCTACGCCAGCGAGCATGTTGCCGACAAGCTGCGCCGCGCCGGCCTCGCCGCCGCCGCCTTCCACGGCGATCTCAGCCAGGGCGCGCGCAGCCGGGTGCTGGCGGACCTCGGCAGCGGCGCGCTGCGCGTGCTGCTGGCCACCGACATGGCGGCGCGCGGCCTGCACATCCCGGGCCTGCCGGTGGTGGTCAATTACGACCTGCCGCGCTCGGCGGTGGACTACACCCACCGCATCGGCCGCACCGCCCGCGCCGGCGCCGCGGGCCTGGCGGTCAGCTTCGTGAGCGCGGCCACCGAGGCGCATTTCCGGCTCATCGAGAAGCGCCAGGGCCGGCGCGTGCCGCGCGAGCGCATCGCGGGCTTCGAGCCGCGCCAGGTCGCGGTGCCGGCGTCGCCGCCGGAAGGCGGCGTCAAGGGCCGCCGCAAGAGCAGGAAGGACAAGCTGCGCGAAGCGGCGGCGCGCGGCGGCTGAGGGCGCGGGTTGGCAGGCGACGGGCCGCGCGCCCTCCGCTCGACGGCGGCTACTTCTTGCGCGGATCGTCCGCCGGGTTGATGTAGATGATGCTCCATGGGCCCGGGCCGTGCAGCTGCACGATGGTCTCCTCCTTGGTCATCGCGAAGTGCGGCGTGTTGGGCTCCATGATCATCATGTCGCCCGGCTTCAGCACCATCGTGGCCTGGGCGGCGTCGAACTTGCTGCCCATGCCCATGTAGAAGCCGCCGGTCAAGCCGGTCACGCGCTCGAAGTGCGGATGGATGTGCGCCGGCAGCGTGTAGTTGGCCGGGAACTTGATGCGCGCCGTGACCGGGACCGCCTCGCCCAGCGGCCCTTCGATCACCGCGAGCTTGGCGCCGGGCGGCAGCGAGGCCGCGTCGGTCCACTTCAGTTCGGCGGCGTTGACCATGCGGTGGGCGCCGTCGGCCCAGGCCGCGCTGCCGATCGCCGCGAGCAGCGTCGCGGCCGCGATGCGGTGCATCGTCAAAGGGTTCTTCATCGCAGTCTCCTGTTCTTGACGAGGGACCTGGGCAATGCAGACGGCAAGGCGCTGGTCCCGGGGCGCGCCCTGCCTGGGGTACGGGGGGCGGCCGTCAGCCGCTGGGGTGGATGTTCTGGTTCACCCGGAACAGGTTCTCCGGGTCGTAGCGCCGCTTGACTTCGACCAGCCGCGGGTGGTTGTCGCGGTAGGTCGCCTTCACGCGCTCCTGGCCTTCGTCCATCATGAAGTTCACGTAGGCGCCGCCGGCCCCATGGCGATGGACCGCGTCGTGGTAGCGGCGCGTCCAGTCCGTCACGAGCTGCTTGTTCGCCGGCTCGGGGTCGACGCCGACGATCACCTCGGCCCACAGCGCCTCGCGGTAGCTGAAGGGCGTGTCGTGGCGGCCGACATCGTGGGCGGCGCCGTCGACCGGGTACAGGTGCATGGTCGACAGCCCGGTCGGCACGCGGCCATGCTCGACATGCGCGGCGATCGCGGCATCGGTCAGCTCGCTGACGAAGTCGGCGCGCCAGTACCACTGGTGGCCGGTGCAGTAGAGCGGATCGAAGAAGCTCTGCAGCGCGGGGTAGGGCATCTCGCCGACCGCATGGAAGGCCGGCGGCCCGAAGGCGCGCACCGGGGCGAAGGCCGCCTCGGCCGTGTCGGCCGGTCCGGTGTAGCACCACACCACGCCGCACATGTGGGTGTCGTGCAAGGCCTCGGGGAACAGCGGGATCGCGGGCACCTTCAGGAAGGTGAAGAAGCCGTTCAGCTCGCGCGGCTGCTGCGGGATGAACTCGCGGTACCAGCGCAGCACCTCGGCCGCCTTCTCGTAGGGCCAGACGGTCGGCCCCGCGACCACGTTGCGGATCGGGTGCAGCCTGAACTCGAACGAGGTGACGACGCCGAAGTTGCCGCCGCCGCCGCGGATCGCCCAGTAGAGGTCGGGGTGGCGGTCGGGGCCGACGCTGACAAAGCGGCCGTCGGCCAGCACCAGGTCGGCGCCGATCAGGTTGTCGATCGCCAGGCCGCAGCGGCGCGTCAGGTGCCCGATGCCGCCGCCCAGCGTGAGCCCGCCGACCCCCGTGGTCGAGATGATCCCGCTCGGGCAGGCCAGCCCGAAGGCGTGGGTGGCGTGATCGATCGCGCCCCAGGTGCAGCCGCCGTCGGCGCGCACCGTGCGCGCCTCGGGGTCGACGCGCACCCCGTGCATCGGCGACAGGTCGATCACGAGCCCGTTGTCGCAGGTGCCCAGCCCGCCGCCGTTGTGACCGCCGCAGCGCACCGCCAGCAGCAGTTCGTGCTCGCGGGCGAAGTTCACCGCGGTGATCACGTCGGCCACGTCGGCGCAGCGCGCGATGGCGCGCGGGTAGCGGTCGATCATCGCGTTGAAGACCTGGCGGGCGGCGTCGTAGCCGGCGTCGTCGGGCTGGATCAACTCGCCGCGCAGGCTGCGGCGCAGGGCCGCGAAGGTGTCGGTGTCGATGTTCATGGCGACGGCCCCGGGGTCAGTGGTGGCGCCCGGCGTCACGGGGGGCGCTGCACGCCGCCGCCATCGCCACGGCGGCCTCGGCCGCGCCGGCCGGCGCGGGGGTGGCGCGGGCGCCCCAGGCCATCAGGCCGGCCGCGGCCCCGATGCCGAGGATCGTCAGGATGCTGCGCATGCGAGCCTCTTCGAGTGGTTGACGCTGACGGCCAATCTAGGCGCGGCGCCTGGCGCGCGCATCAACCAGGCCGACCATTGCGCGGCGGGAGCGCCAAATGATCAGCATTGACTAGTTCCATCGGCGCGGCGGCTGCCCACAATGGGCCGACTGCTGTCGTGAGGAGAGCCGCCATGCCGCTTTACATGATCGAGCGCCATTTCGCCGAGCAGCTCGAGGTGACCCGCGAGGACGCCAGCCAGGTGCGGCTGATCAACGACGACGTCGGCGTCCACTGGCTGTTCTCCTTCCTGTCGGCCGACAAGAAGAAGACCTTCTGCCTCTACGAGGCCTCCAGCCCCGAGGCCATCCGCGAGGCGGCCCGCCGCGCCGGGCTGCCGGCCGACGTGATCACCGAGGTCAGTGAACTGCGTCCCGAGGCCTTCGCCTAGGGCCTGTTAACGCTATCGGAGGGCTCGCGCCCGGGCCGCGCAGGCTGCAGGGCAAGGCGCGAGCGAGGCCGCGTGCTGCTGCACGCAACGAGCGAGCAACGCCGCCATGCGGCCTGCGCGACCCGGGCCATGGGCCA
>DATILD010000016.1:0-5228 GCA_035476815.1 Methylibium sp. | reverse complement strand
CCGACCCAAAGCTGACAGCGCTGCAGGACGGAGCGGACAACCACCGCGTCGGCGCTACTGGGCTGAGGCAACCCATGAGGAAGGCACCGCCATCCAGTCAGCGCAACGACGACGTCCGCACTGCAGCGTCGTCGAGCGCGGCGCCGGCGGCGATCAGGCGCTCGATCTCTGCCTTCCCGAGTGCTTCCCGGGCGATGGCGCGCGCGCGTTCGATGCGCTGCAGGTCGATCGGCTGGTACGTCACCTCCGGATTCGCGCCGCCGTGGCTCAAGCGACCGATCAGCAGCGCTGCCTCGCTGGCCCGCCCGCGGAGCGCGGCCAGCAGCGCCATCGCGGGTAACCAGGGTCCCGGCTGCTCTCCGGTGCGGTCCATGACCTGCCACAGCCGGCCGATCAACGCATGGGCCTCGTCGAGCCGGCCGAGTTCGGCCCGGGCGTGGATCACGTACTCCAGGATCCACAGCATGCTCGGGTTGCGGTCGCCGTCGGCCGCGTCCACACGCGCCAGCAGGGCCTCGCCGCGCAGCAGCGCTTCGTCGTGCCGCCCCAGCATGCTCAGCGTGTTGACCACGTTCGACTCGGCGATCACCGCCGCTTCGGGGAATCCGAACTCGCGCGCCAGCGCCACCTCGGCCTCACGCGCGGCCAGCACCGCCGCGAGGTCGCCACGCCGCTCGGCGGCCAGGGCGAGGGCGCCGTGCACGTTGAGCCGCAAGCGGGGCGACAGGTCGCCGGGCGCGCCGAGCCGTTGCGCATCGAGCGCGGCCACCGCGGCGTCCAGTTCGTCGCCGGCCCGTGCCACGCAGCGCACCCAGCCCGCCGCGGCGAAGATCGTCCCGGCGGGTCGGCCCAGCGGCTGCCACAGCTCGAAGCCGCGGCGCGCCAGGACGTTCGCCCGAGGGTCGCCGCGAAACAGCAGCTTGCGCCCCAGCTCGGTCCAGTAGAACGCCTGCAGCTCGGCAGGCAGCGCGCGCCCGGCCGCCGACACCAGCGCCGGCTCCAGCGCCAGCAGCCAACGCGTCGTCTCGCTCCTCCAAAGCGAGAACGTCGCGGCGAAAGACGCCTGCGCCGCGAGGTGCACCGCCAGCGCGAGGTCGCGCTCGCGCAGCCAGTCGAGCGCGTCGCGGATGTTGCCCATCTCCGCCTCGCACAGCCCGCGGATCTCGCCGCCGGCCGTGGAACTGCCTGGCGTGCCGAAGCGCTCGACCAGCGCCAGCAGTGCGCGCGCCGCGCGCTCCCGCGCCGCCGGCTCCGCGCCCGACGTCGCGAGCTCCCCGAGGGCGAAGGCGCGCATCGTCTCGAGCAGGTGATAGCGCGGTGGATCGTCGGCGCTGGCGACGAGCAGCGAATGGTCGATCAGCGTTGTCAGCGCGTCGATGATGTCCCAGCGGCCGGGATCGTCGCCGTCGGCCAGCAGCGCCACGGCGAGATCGAGCGTGAAGCCGGCCGCGAACACGCCGAGCGTGCGGAAGACGCGCTGCTCGGCCTCGCCGAGCAGCCGGTAGCTCCAGTCGAGCGCGTTGCGCAGCGTGCGGTGCCGCGTCGTCGCGTCGCGGTGGCCGCGCGTCAGCATCGCGAAGCGCTCGTAGAGCGCGTCGCGCACGCCCGACAGGCCCAGCGCCGGCACGCGCGCGGCGGCCATCTCGAGCGCCAGCGGCAGCCCGTCGAGCTGGGTGCAGATGGCCTCGAGCAGCGGCCGGCTGGCTTCCGTCGCTTCGAAGCGGCGGTCGGCGGCCACGATGCGCTCGACCAGCAGCGCCACCGCGTCGTTGTCGCTGCCCGACGCGGCCGCCGCCGGCAACGCGAGCGGCAGCAGCCGGTAGACGCGTTCGCCGGCGACGTTGAGCGGCAGCTGGCTCGTCACCAGCAGGCGCAGGGCGCCGAGCGCCTGGAGCCGGGCGGCGAGCTCCGCCACTGCCTGCACCAGGTGCTCAGCGTTGTCCAGCACCAGCAGCAGCGATTCGGCGGAGAGCGCCCGGACGATCTGCTCGGCGCGGTCGCCCTCGTCGAGCTGCAGGTTCAGCGCACGCGCGACCGTGTCGGGCACCTCGTCGCCTTTCGAGAGCGTCGCGAGTTCGACGAAGGCGCTGCGCGCGGACCAGCCGGCGGCGACCTGTCGCGATAGGCTGGTCTTGCCGACGCCGGCCGTGCCGACCAGCGTGACACATCCGGCAGAGGCGAGCAGCGTCTCGAGCGCAACCCGATCGGCGTCGCGCCCGATCAGGCGCTGCGCCGGCCTGGCCGTCGCGATGGCCTGGGGGACCGCCGCCGAAGCGGCGCTCGCCGCCAGCAGGTTGGAGGCAACCACCGGACCGGCGGTCGCCGCCAGATCCGCGACGACCGCCGCGGCGAACCGGTAGCCGCGCCCGGGCACCGTCACGATGGCATCGGATCCCAGAAGCTTGCGCAAGTTGCTCACCTGCACGTGCAGGTTCGCCTCTTCGACCACCAGTCCGGGCCAGACGAGGCCGAGGAGCTCGTTCTTGCTGAGCAGGTGGTCGGGCTGGGTCGCCAGGGCAACCAGAAGGTCGAGCGCCCGCGCGCCCAACGCCACGGGCTGGCCGTCGACGAACAAGCGACGCTCGGCCGGTTGCAGCACGAATCGGCCGTCGCCCAGGCGCAGCGTCGTGGAGGGCCCGGCGGCGCCCGGGGAGGAAGCAGGTGGAGCAGCCACGTTGAGCAGGCGAGCCTAGCAGCCCCGGCGGGATTTAGGAACGCTTTCGACCCGCTTAAGGACGGCCGACGGGTTGGATCCCGACACTGCCTTCACCCAACGAGGAGCCCTCCATGTCGCACACCGCCCCCTCTTCGACCAGGCTCTACGGCCAGACGCTCTACGGGCAGACCCCCGAAGGCACGGCGCTGCGGGCCGGCGTCTTCAATGAGCACGAGGTCCGCGCCGCCGCCGGCCTGACGATGGCGCTCGGCACCACCGCCTTCGTCTTCGCGTACTTCGCCAAGGTCTACCTGCCGATCCAGATCGTCACGACAGTCTTCTTCGTCGAGTTCCTGGTCCGCGTGCGCTTCGGCTTCCAGTACAGCCCGGTCCGTTTCGCGGTGCGCTGGATGACGAGCCGCCGCGAACCGGATTGGGCGTCGGCCAAGCCCAAGCGCTTCGCCTGGACGATGGGCCTGGTGATGTCCTTCGCGATGATGGTCATCACCAACAGCGGCATCCGCGGTGCGCTGCCGCTGACGATATGCCTGATCTGCCTCGCGCTGATGTGGATGGAATCGGTGCTCGGCCTGTGCGCCGGTTGCGAGATCCACGGCCTCCTGGTGCGCAGTGGCTGGGCGACCAAGGACCCCGCCTACGAAGTCTGCGCCCACGGTGCCTGCGGCATCGCGCCGCGCGCCTGAACACGGCCTCACCCGAAAACCAACCGGAGACCCGCCATGAACGCGATCGAGCTGCCACACACCTACGCCGCCAACCTGGCCCCGCGCGTCGTCGGCGCCCAGCAGCGCGTTCCCGTGCTCGACGGCACGCTGCGCCGCTACATCAACCTCGACAACGCCGCCAGCACGCCGGCGCTGCGCGAGGTGAAGGACACCGTCGACCAGTTCATGCACTGGTACTCGTCGGTGCATCGCGGCGCCGGCTTCAAGAGTCGCGTGGCGACCCAGGCCTACGAGGACGCGCGCCACATCGTGATGGAGTTCGTCGGCGCCGATCCGGCCACGCACGTCGCGATCTTCGGCAAGAACACGACCGAGGCGATCAACAAGCTGGCTGCCCGCGTCGATCTCGGCGCTGACGACGTGGTGCTGGTCTCGCAGCTGGAGCACCACAGCAACGACCTGCCATGGCGTGCCCGGGCCCGCGTCGAGCACGTGCGGGCCGATGCGCTGGGCCGGCTCGACGAGGCGCACCTGGACGTGCTGCTCGAGCGTTTTGCCGGGCGGGTGCGCATCGTCGCCGTCACCGGCGGCTCCAACGTCACCGGTCACCTGCCCGACATCTATCGCATCGCCGTCAAGGCCCACGCGGCCGGCGCACAGATCTTCGTCGACGCGGCGCAGCTGGCGCCGCATCGCGCCATCGACATGGGCGCGCTGGACGACCCGGCCCACCTGGACTACATCGCGATCTCGGCCCACAAGATGTATGCGCCGTTCGGCACGGGCGCGCTGATCGGCCGCCGCGACACCTTCGAGCGCGGCGCGCCCGAACAGCGCGGCGGCGGCACGGTGATGTTCGTCTCGCATGACGACGTGACCTGGGCGGCTGGGCCGGACCGCGACGAGGCCGGCTCGCCGAACGTCGTCGGCGCGGTCGCGCTGGCCGCGGCGGTGCAGGCGCTGGCGCGCGAAGGCATGGACCGGCTGGCGCATCACGAGACAATGCTGACGGCGCACGCGCTGACTCGCTTCGCGACGGTCCCTGGCGTGCGCGTGTACGGCGACGCCGATCCGGCGCGTGCCGCCGACCGCCTGGGCGTCATCACTTTCAACGTGGAGGGTCTCTCGCACGCACTCGTCGCCGCGATCCTCTCGACCGAGTTCGCGATCGGCGTGCGCAACGGCTGCTTCTGCGCCCACCCGTACCTGATGCATCTGTTGGGCCTGAGCGCGGTCGAGGCGGCCGACGTTCGTCGCGACATCCTGAACGGCGACGCACGCGCGATGCCGGGCATGGTGCGCATCAGCTTCGGGCTCTACAACACGATCGCCGAAGTCGACGCGGTCGTCGACGCGCTGGCGGTGATCGCGCGCGGCGAGTTCGCCGGTGTGTACATGCAGGACCCGGCGAGCGGCGAGTATGCAGCGGTCGGCTTCGCGCCGGACCTTGCCCTGCACTTCAGGCTTCGTACTTTGCGGGCGGCGACGCGCGTCTCGTTGCGCGCACCCTTGCGCGACGAGCGGGGCGTCCGACTCCGCCGGTTCGGCGCACGGTCCGCGGTGGCAGCGACTCAAGCAACCCCGGCGCCGTGAGCCGCTTCGACCGACTCGACTTTCATCCAGCGGCGAGCCGACATCTTCCTGAAACGCCCACGGGGCGTGCCCTCACCAGTCCAGTGAGAAGTGGCGCAAGACTGCGCTCATGCAACGCTCGAAGGATGGTCTGTGTGCGAAGACTCCGAGCGGCTCCGTTGGCACTGAACAGCAAGGGCGCCAAGTCGCCGAAGACATGGAGTGGCTGCTTTGGGGAGGCTTGGCGACGGACCGGTTGTGGCCGGGAGTGCCGAGGACGATCGTCAGCTGCAGAGCGTCCCCAAACTTGATGA
>DATILD010000015.1:0-59959 GCA_035476815.1 Methylibium sp. | reverse complement strand
CGCAGGATCTGCTTGATCTCGTAGAAGCGCGTGCTCGGCGATCCCGCCTTCACGCGGATCCACTCGGGCTTCTTCAGCGCCTCCCCGGCCGACACCACCTTGATCGGGATGCGCGAGGTCTTGGCCTCGCTCTTCTGCTTCGCGGTGGGGTCGTAGGGGCGCGTGCTCAACACAGCACCTCGCTGGCGCGGGTCGCCTCGCCCAGCAGATAGGCCAGCGTCGACGCCGACAGCCGCTGGCCGAACTCGTCGACCGGCAGTGGCCCGCGCTCGGGCACGAGGTTGGTGATGGCGTCGAGCCGGTACTGCTTGTCGCTGCCGAGCTGGGCCTCGAACTCGTTGGCGCGCCGCACCAGCGTCGCGAGGTCGGCCTCGACCAGCAGGCAGGCATGCGCCAGCACCACATGCTCGGTGGGGCTGACGCGCTGCCAGAACTGCGCGGTGCCGGCGACCTTGCGGCCGTCGACCGCGAGGTTCCAGCGGCCGTCGCAGAACGAGCCCTCGACCGGCTGCGGATCGGTGTCGATGCCGAAGGGCGCGAGCGTGCGGCCGAGCAGCTCGCACAGGCCCTCGTAGACCGGCTGCATCGCGTGGCCCATGCCCGAGCGGGTGCGCCAGGCCAGGCTGACGTTGACCATGCCCGGCCCCTGCGGCACCAGGCCGCCGCCGGAGCGACGCACCGACACCGGCCAGCCGCGCGCCGCGAAGCGCTCGCACAGCAGCTCGAAGCGCTCGTAGCGCCGGTAGGAGCCCGGCACGACGAGCGAGGGCGACGGTTCCCACACCGCCGAGACGGCGCCGCCCTCGGCGGCGCGCTCGATCAGCCGCTGCTCGACGCCCAGGTCGTCCTCGACCCGGTGGCGGTCGAGCAGCAGTCCGAGGCGCGGGGCCTCGGACTGCGCCGCCATCGGCGCGAAGTGCGGTCGCTCAGGCGCCCACATGCTGCTTGAGCAGCCGGTTGACCTCGCCGGCCTTCTCCATCTGCACCATGTGGCCGGCGCCGGCGAAGCGCTCGACGGTCGCGCCCGGGGGGGCGTTGGCGGCATGGGCGGCCGGCACGATCTGGTCGTCGGTGCCCCAGACCACCAGCACCGGCTTGCCGGTCGACTCGAGCTCCAGCCCCGGCTGCTCGGCCTGGCGGCCGCCGGCGAACAGGTTGCCGCCCAGCTCCAGCAGCAGCGCCTCGACGCCGTCGAGCCGCTTGTACTTGAGCACGTCGTCGATCATCTGCCGGCTGACCAGCGAGGCGTCGTTGAACAGCTGCTCGAGCACCGGCTTCAGGTCGCGCCGCGAACCCGCCTTCGCGAAGCCCTCGGTGTAGCCGCTGTTGATCTCGCCGCCGAGACCGGCGCTGGCGATCAGGCTCAGCGAGACGACGCGCTGCGGATGCGCCAGCGCGAGCTGCGACGCGATCGCGCCGCCCATCGAGTGGCCGACCACATGCACCCGCTCGACGTCGATCACATCGAGGAAGCGCGCGACGAAGTCGGCCAGCGCCGCGATGCTGGCGCCCGGCAGCCGCACCGTCGACTGGCCGTGGCCGGGCAGGTCGAGCGCGATCACCGGCAGGTCCTCGCCGACCGCGTCGATGTTGAACAGCCAGTTGTCGAGGTCGCCGCCAAAGCCGTGGATGAACAGCACCGGCGTGCCTTGCTCCGCGCCGCGCCGCGCGTAGCGGATGCGCAGGCCCTCGACCTCGGCCCACTGGGTGGCCGGGCCGGCATCGGCGTCGTCGCCGTCGTCGACCGTCGGCATCACGTAGCCGGCGATGTAGGCGTCGATGTCGGCGTCGCTGACGTCGGCGTCGGCCATCACGCCGAGCAGGGCCTTGACCGGCAGCAGCTCGCCCTCGGCGGCGAGCTTGCGGCGCAGCGTGCCCGGGTCCGGCGCCTCGACGGCGTTGGCGATCTTGTCGGTCTCGACCTCCAGGATCGGCAGGCCGACCGAGATGTCGTCACCCTCGTCGACCAGCCAGGCCATCACGGTGCCTTCCTTCATCGACAGGCCCCACTTGGGCATGACGATCGGTGTGATCCCGGCCATCACTGCTTCCCCTTGGCCAGCGTGCGGCGCACCGCGGCGGCGATCTGGGCCGCGCTCGGGATGTAGAGGTCCTCGAGCGTCGGCGAGAACGGCACCGGCACATGCGGCGGCGCCACCATCTCGATCTGCGCCTTCAGCGCGCCGAAGGCCTGCATCGCGACCTGGGCCGAGATGTCGGTGGCGATGTTGCAGCGCGGGCTGGCCTCGTCGACGCAGACCAGGCGGCCGGTCTTGGTGACGCTGTCGAGCACCGTGTCCATGTCCAGCGGCGACAGCGAGCGCAGGTCGACGATCTCGACCTCGACGCCTTCCTTGGCCAGCGTGGCCGCGGCCTCGAGCGAGCGGTGCACCATCAGCCCGTAGGTGACGATGGACACGTGCTTGCCCTCGCGCACGACGTTGGCCTCGCCGAACGGCACGGTGTAGGAGCCCTCGGGCACCTCGCCCTCGAGCGCATAGAGGTTCTTGTGCTCGCAGAAGATCACCGGGTCGTTGTCGCGGATCGCCTGGATCAGCATGCCCTTGGTGTCGTAGGGCGTGCTCGGGCACACCACCTTCAGGCCCGGGATGTGGGTGAAGACCGGCGTCAGCATCTGGCTGTGCTGGGCGGCGGCGCGGAAGCCCGCACCGACCATCGCGCGGATCACCACCGGCGTCTCGGCCTTGCCGCCGAACATGTACTTGAACTTGGCGGCCTGGTTGAAGATCTGGTCGAAGCACACGCCCATGAAGTCGATGAACATGAGCTCGGCGATCGGCCGCATGCCGCAGGCGGCGGCGCCGATCGCGGCGCCCACGTAGGCGCTCTCGGACAGCGGGGTGTCGAGCAGGCGGTCGCCATGCTTGGCGTACAGGCCCTTGGTGACGCCGAGCACGCCGCCCCAGGCGTCCTTCTCGCCCTCGGCGCCGGCGCCGCCGACGATGTCCTCGCCGAGCATGATGACCGTCGGGTCGCGCGCCATTTCCTGGTCGATGGCCTCGTTGACGGCCTGCTTGATGCTGATCTTTCTAGCCATGGAAGTCTCCTGATGGTTCTGGGTGTCGGGGGGCGGTCTCAGTACGAGACGTAGACGTCGGTGAGCAGGTCGGCGGCGGTCGGCAGCGGCGCGGCCTTGGCCTGCGCGACCGCGTCCTCGATCAGGCCGAGCACCTGCTCGTCGATCGAGCGCAGCTCGCTGGCGCTCAGCACGCCGGCGCCGGTGACCTGGGCCGCGAACTTCTTCAGGCAGTCCTGGTTGGCGCGGATGTCGTCGAGCTCGCCCGGCGCGCGGTAGGTCTGCGCGTCGCCCTCGAAGTGGCCGTAGAAGCGGACCATCTTGCATTCGAGCA
Source organism: Methylibium sp. (assembly GCA_035476815.1). Lineage (GTDB taxonomy): Bacteria > Pseudomonadota > Gammaproteobacteria > Burkholderiales > Burkholderiaceae_C > Methylibium. The sequence continues at coordinate 56,588 of DATILD010000015.1, read as the reverse complement.
GCGAGGGGCCGCCGCCGTCGCGGGCGCGCTTGATGACCTCGCCCGCCGCCTCGTAGACCGCGAAGAAGTCGGTGCCGTCGACGGTGATGCCGGGCATGCCGAAGCCCGAGGCGCGGTCCACGTAGCTGTCGACCGCGGTGCCGTAGTTGCGCGCGGTCGATTCGGCATAGCCGTTGTTCTCGATCACGAACAGCGCCGGCAGGTTCCACACCGCGGCGAGGTTCATGCTTTCGAGGAAGGTGCCCTGGTTGGACGCGCCGTCGCCGGAGAAGCAGATGCCGATGTCGCGGCTCTTGCGGTACTTGGCGGCCAGCGCCGCGCCGCAGATCAGCGGCGCGCCGGCGCCGAGGATGCCGTTGGCGCCCATCATCCCCTTGGACAGGTCGGCGATGTGCATCGAGCCGCCCTTGCCGTTGCCGCAGCCGCCGGTCTTGCCGTAGATCTCCTTCATCATCGCGATCACGTCCACGCCCTTGGCGATGCAGTGACCGTGGCCGCGGTGGGTGCTGGCGATGCGGTCGCCGTCGCCGAGGTGGCTCATGATGCCGACCGCGGTGGCTTCCTCGCCGGCGTACAGGTGCACGAAGCCGGGGATGTCGCCGCGGCCGAAGTCGACGTGCAGGCGCTCCTCGAATTCGCGGATCGTGCGCATCGTGCGGTAGCAGTTCAGCAGCGCATCCTTGCCGAGCGGGAAGGGGTTGGTGGCAGCCATGGTCTTGTCTCCTGTCAGGCTTGTCGGAAGGGTTGGTGGAACAGACCCGCGCCGGCCGCGATGTGCAGGCAGCGGGCCACGTCCACGGTGGGGAAAGCGTTGTCGCGCAGCGTGAGCTGCACCCGGTCGCCGGCTTCGAAGGGCAGCTCGCGCTCGCCGTCGAGGGCGACGATGCCGGCGTCGAGCTCGACGCTGAAGGCGCGGCCGGCCGGCATCGGCTCCCAGCCGGCGATGCCGACCTCGGTGATCAGCCCCGGCGCGATCGGTGCCTGCAGGCGCACGCGGCGCAGGGCCGGGTCGTCGCTCAGCGCGACGGCCAGGCCCTGCGGGTCGCGCCGGCCGACCGGCTGCAGCAGGCCGCCGATCGCCGACAGGCCGATCGCCTGCGGGTCGGCGAAGGTCAGGTAGGCGGCCGCGAGGTGGTCGGTCTTCCAGACCGCGCGCGCGCCGATGTAGCGCTCGCGCGAGATCACCGCGTCGACCAGCGCGATGTCGCGCCGCTCGCCGTCGTTGATGCTGATCTCGAGCAGCTTGTTGGACGCGAGCGCCTGCTCGGCGCTGAGCCGCCCGGTCGCATACAGCCCGACCGCGAGCGCGGCGATGGTCGGCTCGCGCATCTCGGGGAAGGCGTTGTTGGTGCCGGTGGACAGGCCCGCGATCGGGATGTCCTTGCACTCGCGCACGACCGCGCGGTGGGTGCCGTCGCCGCCCAGCACGATCAGCGCGCGCACGCCGGCCTCGCGCATCATGCGGGCCGCCTGGAAGGTGTCCTCGACGGTCGACATCGGGTCCATGTCGAGGAACTCGAGCTCGGGCAGCGCGTGGTGGAGCTGGCGGTCGCGCGCCAGGTTGCGCGTCAGCATCGCGCGCAGCCCGGCCTTGTCCGGCATCATCAGCACGCGCCCGACGCCCAGCGCCCGCAGCGTCGTCAGCAGGCGCATGACGATGCTCACCCGCTCGGCGATCTGCAGGTTGCTGGCGTTGGTGATGATGCGCCGGATGTCGCGCGCGGAGATCGGGTTGGCGATGATCCCCACGCACACGTCCGAGCGCGGTGCCGTCGTGGGCATGCGGGGTCTCCGGATGGATGCGAGGGCTTCAGCGCAAGCCGCGTGCCATCCGGCCGGCGAGGCCGGCGACGCGCTCAAGTGGCTGATTTACCTGGGAAACGGCGGTGCGCGCGCCGCCTGGGCGCGGCGCGCCGCGCTCAGGCCGCGACAGTTGCGACAGGCGTCGATGCGACAGACGTTGCAGCGTCGCGGCTGCCGGCGCGCCTCACGGCCGCGAGCGCCGCGGCATGGTCGGGCGCCTCGCTCATCTCGCGCACGAGCTGCGCGTGCAGCACGCGATGGCGCGCATCGAGCACCAGCAGCGCCGGCGCCAGCAGGCCCTTGAGCGGGCCGCTGACCAGCTCGACGCCATAGGCGCGTGCGAAGCCGGGGCTGCGGAAGCTCGACAGCCGCAGCACGCGGCCCTCGGCGTCGCGCATGCCGAGGCGCGGGCCCGCGAACGGCAGGTCCGGCGAGATCGTGATCAGCACCGCGTCGGGCCAGGGCCGCAGCAGCTCGGCCAGCCGTTGCGCGGCGGCCGCGCAGCTCGGCAGTTCGAGGCTGGGCACGATGTTGAGCAGCTTGCAGCGTGGGCCGAAGTGGTCGAGGCCGACGTCGCTCAGGCCCTCGGTGGCGAGCGAGAAGCGCGGCGCGTCCTGCCCGGGCTTGGGCAGCGTGCCCTCGGCGTACATCGTCGCGCCGTGCAGCGTGAGGCGGGTCACGGGCGGCTCCTCGCGCGCGGCGGCTCAGGTCCGCGCCGTCAGCGCCTGCCCGACGCGTTCGGACACCAGCCCCATCACCGCGCCGCAGACGATGGACACCAGCACCCAGCCGAGCTTGTCGTCGAGCGGCGCGCCGGCGCCGAAGAACGAGGCCGCGCCGATGAAGGCCCCGGGGATGAAGCTGAACAGGTCGATCTTCGACAGCTGGCACAGCACGCCACCGAGCAGCGCCAGCAGGGCGCTGAAGATCAGCAGGCCGACGCCTTGCACGCCGCCGCCGAGCTGGCCGTTGAGCCACACGACGAGCGCCGAGATCAGCGTGCCCGCGAAGGCGCTGGCGATTGCTTTGGTCAGCCCGGCCTTGCCGCCGCCGGCGGCGAAGAATGACGCCCAGGTCAGGAAGGTGATCCAGGTCATCACCTTGGGCTCCAGGTAGCCCAGCGTGGCAAAGCACCAGAGGCCGACCAGCAGGCCGACGCTGAGCGAGATCGCATTCAAGGCATTCATCGATTTGTCTCCAAGGGATGGCTGTGGCCGCCGGCCCGGCAGGCCGGCGGATCGCGCCTGCCTGTGTGCAGGCGCGATCAAAGTGCAATCGCCATGCCATTGAAGACGGGCACTGCGTCAGTCGCTCGCGTCGGTCAGCGACGGGTGCGGCAGCGCCGGTGCGGCGGTGCGCGGTCCCCGGTGGCCCGCGCGGAGCGCCGCCTGCAGCGCGGGCACGACATGCTGCGGCGCAGCGCCGAGCACCCGCACCGCGCACACGCCGTCGGCGCCGCAGCGCGCCGCGGCCTCGAACTGCGCGGCCTCCAGCAAGCCGCCGATCGCGACCACCGGCCGGCCCGCCATCGCGCACCACCAGGCCAGGTTGTCGAGACCCTGGGGTCGCCAGGGCATCGCCTTGGTCAGCGTCGGCCACACCGGCCCGCAGGCGATGTAGCGCGGCGCGATGGCGTTGGCGCGCGCCAGCTCCCACAGGCTGTGCGAGCTGATGCCGAGCGCCAGGCCGCTGGCGCGCAGCGCGGCGCGGCCGTCCTCGCCGAGCGCGAGCAGGTCTTCCTGGCCGAGGTGGACGCCGGGCGCGCCGAGCCGCTGCGCGAGCCGCCAGTGGTCGTTGACGAACAGCTCGGCGCCGGCGGCGCGGCACGCCGCGACGGCGTCGCGCACCTGCGCTTCGAGGTCGTCGGCCGACTTGATGCGCAGCTGCACGGTGCGGACGCCGGCGGCCAGCACCTCGCGCACGCGCGCGGCGCTGTCGACCACCGCGTACAGGTCCAGCGGGCGCGGCTCGCACGGCGCCTCGTCGGCGAACACCGGCGCCTCGCCCCAGGACAGCCGCGGCAGCAGCGTCGCGTCGGCCCCGAACGCGGCGGCCTTGACCGGCCCCGCGCCGGCGCCGGCCGCATGGCCGCGCTTCAGCGCGTGCAGCGTCGCCATCTTCGCGAGCACCAGCGCATCGGCCGCCACGAAGCCGAGCGCCAGCGCCGCCGCGGCGCTGCTGGCGTGGGTGCAGCCGGTGCCATGGTGGTGGGCGGTCACTACGCGCTCTGCGGCCAGCCAGCCCTCGGCCTGCGGCGTGGCGATCCAGTCGAGCACGAGGCCGTCGCGGTCGCCGTCGTCGCCGCCGGTGATCGCGACCGAGGCCGTGCCGAGTTCGCGCAGCGCCAGCGCCAGTGCCGGCAGCTCGTCGCGGTCCGGCGGCAGGCCGAGCAGGCGCGCGGCCTCGCGGCGGTTCGGCGTCGCGAGCGTGGCGCGCGGCAGCAGCAGCTCGCGGTAGGCAGCCAGCGCGGCCTCGTCGGCAAAAGCCCTCCCGGTGCTGGCACCGAGCACCGGGTCGACGACCAACGCCACCGGAGCGGCCTCGCGCAGCCGGTCGATCCAGCGCGCGACGGCGCGCACATGGTCGGCGCTGCCGAGCAGCCCGGTCTTGACGGCGCGCGGCGGCAGGTCGCCGGCCAGCGCCTCGAGCTGGGCCTCGAGCAGCGCGGCCGACACCGGCTCGACGCGCGTCACCGCCCGCGAGTGCTGCGCCGTCACCGCGGCGACCACCGGGCACAGGTGCACGCCCAGCGCGTCGGCGGCGCGCTGGTCGGCTGCGAGGCCGGCGCCGCCGGCACTGTCGGTGCCGGCGATGCTCCACACGGTGGGCGGTGTCATGGCAGCTCCCGATTCAAATGCGGCGATCCTTGGGCGCGACGAGCCCACCGAGCGGACGCCGCGGATCCGGCTCCGCCGGTCCGCCAGCGTCGCCCCCTCGAGGGGGAGGCGCCGAAGGCGCTTCGGGGGTGGGTCATAACGTGAAGGGATGGCCCAGCACCGGCGTGCTCGGCACCGCGAAGTCCTGCCGCGCCATCACACCCGCACGCCAGGCCTGGCGGCCCGCGTCGATCGCGAGCCGAAAGGCCGCTGCCATCGCCACCGGCTCGCGCGCCTGCGCGACCGCACTGTTGAGCAGCACCGCGTCGTAGCCCAGCTCCATCGCCTGCGCCGCATGCGAGGGCGCGCCGATGCCGGCGTCGACGATCAGCAGCGTGTCGGGCAGGCGTTCGCGCAGCGTGCGCAGCGCGTAGGGGTTCAGCAGCCCCTGGCCCGAGCCGATCGGCGCGCCCCAGGGCATCAGCAGCGGGCAGCCGGCGTCGAGCAGGCGGCGGCACAGCACCAGGTCGTCGGTGCAGTAGGGAAAGACGGTGAAGCCGTCGCGCACCAGCTGCGTCGCGGCGGCCAACAGCTCGAAGGGGTCGGGCTGCAGCGTGTGCTCGTCGCCGACCACCTCGAGCTTGACCCAGGGCGTGCCGTAGAGCTCGCGCGCCATGTGCGCGAGCGTGATCGCCTCCTGCGCGTTGCGGCAGCCGGCGGTGTTGGGCAGCAGGCGCGCGCCGGTGCGCGCCAGCGTCTCGCGGATCGCGGCGACGAAGCCGTTGTCGCCGGCGGCCGCGAGGCTGCGCTTGAGGCCGACGGTCACGACCTCGGCGCCCGAGGCCACGATGGCCGCGGCCAGCACCGCCGGCGACGGATAGCCGGCGCTGCCGAGCAGGAAGCGGCTGGCGAGCGTGACGGCGCCGACCTGCCAGGGGTCGTCGCCGAAGGGCGAGGCGGGGGCGGTCTTCTTCAGCATGGCGATCTCCGGACGCGGCTTCTTCAGCCGCCGACGATGGCTTGGAACAGCAGCACGGTCTGGCCGTCCTGCAGGGTCTCGTGCTCGCGCAGCGCGCGCGGCACGAAGCGGCCGTCGACGGCGGTCGTCACGGCCTCGGGCGCGTGGTGGAGGCGCGCCACCAGCTCGGCCAGCGTGCTGCCGGCCGGCAGGCGCTCGAGGCGGCCGTCGAGCCGCACGGTGATGGTGGTGGGCGCGCTCATGGCGACACGACGGCCAGCTCGCCGAGCCAGGCCGCGAGCGCATCCTCGACCAGCGCCGGCGCCAGCAGCCAGCCGTGGCGGAACAGGCCGTTGATGCGCACCAGGCCTGCCGCCACGTCGACGCGCGGCTCGTGGTCGGGCAGGGCGGGGCGCAGGTTGCGGTCGAGCCGCAGGATGCGCGCCTCCTGCAGCGCCGGCATCACGCTGTGCGCGGCGGCCATCAGCTCGACCGCGCTCTTGAGCGACACCTCGGAGCGGTCCTCGCTCTCGATCTCGCTGGCGCCGACCACCAGCGTGTCGTCGGCGCGCGGCACCAGGTAGACGCGGTGGCGCGGGTGCAGCAGCCGCAGCGGCCGCGTCAGGCCATGGCCGGGCAGGCGCAGCCACACCGTCTCGCCGCGCACGCCGCGCAGCGGCAGCTCGCGCCGCGCGCCGAGGCCGCGGACGTCGAACACCGCGTCGAACTGCCGCCAGCCGCTGCGCGCGCCTTCCAGATGCAGCGCGCCGGGCTCGACGTCGGTGACGCGGCAGCCCCAGTGCCATTGCACCGAGCCGGCGTCGGCGTAGAGCGCGCGCAGCGTCTGCACCGGGTCGATCTGGCCCTCGCCGGGCAGCAGCCAGGCGTGGGCGGCGCCCTGCAGCGCCGGTTCCAGCTCGGCCAACTGCGCGGCGCTGAGCGCCACCGGCCCGGCGGCCGTATCGCTCGTCGTCGGCAGGCGCGCGAGCAGGCGCTGCGCGCTGCCGAGGTCGGCGCGGTGGGCGAGCAGCAGGCTGCCGCGCGCGGCGAAGGCTGGCCGCTCTGGCAGCGCGTCGACGATCTCGCGCCACAGCGCCAGCGAGCGCCAGCCGAGCGCGGCGATGTGCTCGCTCGCCACGTCGCGCTCGGCCAGCGGGCTCAGCAGCCCGGCCGCGCTGAAGCCGGCGGCGCCCTGGCCGTCGAAGCGCGGCTCGGGGCCGCCCGCGGGGTCGAACACGCTGACGCGCCAGCCCAGCCGCGCCAGCCGCCAGGCCAGCAGGCGGCCGAGCAGGCCCGCCCCGGCGATGCCGAGATGCAGTGCCGCCACCGCTCAGCCTTCGCTGCGGATCGGGATGTAGAGCTCGCTGCCGGCGGCCTTGAACTCGGCGGACTTCTGCGCCATCCCGGCGTCCAGCGCCGCGGCCTCGGCGACGCCCCGCTCGGCCGCGTACTCGCGCACCTCCTGGGTGATCTTCATCGAGCAGAACTTCGGCCCGCACATGCTGCAGAAGTGCGCGACCTTCGAGGCGTCCTTGGGCAGCGTCTCGTCGTGGAAGTCGCGCGCGGTGTCGGGGTCGAGGCCGAGGTTGAACTGGTCGGTCCAGCGGAACTCGAAGCGCGCCTTCGACAGCGCGTCGTCGCGCGCCCGCGCGCCCGGGTGGCCCTTGGCGACATCGGCCGCGTGCGCGGCGATCTTGTAGGCAATGATCCCCTGCTTGACGTCGTCGCGGTCGGGCAGGCCCAGGTGCTCCTTGGGCGTCACGTAGCACAGCATCGCGGTGCCCATCCAGCCGATCATCGCCGCGCCGATGGCGCTGGCGATGTGGTCGTAGCCCGGCGCGATGTCGATCGTCAGCGGGCCCAGCGTGTAGAACGGCGCCTCGTGGCAGTGCTTCAACTGCTCGTCCATGTTGGCCTGGATCATGTGCATCGGCACATGGCCCGGGCCCTCGATCATGGTCTGCACGTCGTGCTGCCACGCGATCTTCGTCAGCTCGCCGAGCGTGCGCAGCTCGGCGAACTGGGCCTCGTCGTTGGCGTCGGCGCCCGAGCCGGGGCGCAGGCCGTCGCCGAGCGAGAAGCTCACGTCGTAGGCCTTCATGATTTCGCAGATCTCGTCGAAGTGCGTGTAGAGGAAGCTCTCCTTGTGATGCGTGATGCACCACTTGGCCATGATCGAGCCGCCGCGCGAGACGATGCCGGTGCGGCGCTTCGCCGTCAGGTGGATGAAGGGCAGGCGCACGCCGGCGTGGATGGTGAAGTAGTCGACGCCTTGCTCGGCCTGCTCGATCAGCGTGTCGCGGTAGATCGCCCAGCTCAGGTCCTCGGCCACGCCGCCGACCTTCTCGAGCGCCTGGTAGATCGGCACCGTGCCGATCGGCACCGGGCTGTTGCGCACGATCCAGTCGCGCGTCGTGTGGATGTTGCGGCCGGTGCTGAGGTCCATCACGTTGTCGGCGCCCCAGCGGATCGCCCACACCAGCTTCTCGACCTCCTCCTCGATGCTCGAGGTCACGGCCGAGTTGCCGATGTTGGCGTTGATCTTGACCAGGAAGTTGCGGCCGATCGCCATCGGCTCGACCTCCGGGTGGTTGATGTTCGCGGGGATGATCGCGCGGCCGCGCGCCACCTCGGCGCGCACGAACTCGGGGGTGATCAGCCCTTGCGGCAGCGCCGCGCCCAGCGCATTGCCGCGCAGGCGCTGCTCGCGCTCGGCGTCCTGCAGGTACTCGCGCATCCATTCGCGCCGGCCGTTCTCGCGCAGCGCCACGTACTCCATCTCGGGCGTGACGATGCCGCGCCTGGCGTAGTGCATCTGCGTGACGTTGAGTCCAGCCTTCGCGCGCTTGGGTGCGCGCTGCAGCGCGGCGGCGTCGGCACGCAGCCGGCGCAGGCGCTCGGACTCCTCGTCGCCGGCCTTGCCGCCGCTCTTGTCCCCATCATCGAGGGCCTGGCGCGAGCGGCCCTCGTAGCCCTCGGTGTCGCCGCGTTCGGCGATCCAGGCCTCGCGCACGCCGGGCAGGCCGCGCCGCACGTCGATGCTCGCGGTCGGGTCGGTGTAGGGCCCCGAGGTGTCGTAGAGCGACACCGTCTCGCCGTTGCTCAGCGCCACCTCGCGCAGCGGCACGCGCAGGTCCGCGCGGCTGCCTTCGAGGTAGGTCTTGCGGGAGGCGGGAAAGGGCTCGCGCGTCAGCGTCAGCAGTTCGGCCAGGCGTTCGGGGGCGTTCATGGGTCGGTCCTTCGTGGCGGTCTGTGCTCCGAAGGTCGCCCCATGTCGCGCCGACTCTCGCGAGAGTGCGGTGCCGAGGGTGTGACGGCTCTCCTTACGCCGGTACTAACCGGTTCAAGTTCGCGGGTTCGGTGGTCTAGACCGTCTCAGCACGCACCATGCGTGCACCCCGGAGCAGGCTTCATTGTGGTCGGCTCCGGCGCATGGTGTCAACGCGGCAGATGCGATGCGACAGGTGTCGCAGCTTGGCGCCCACGATGCGACAGGTGTCGCATTCGCCAAGGCGGTTTGCAGTCGCGCGGCGGCCCGGCACGGCTCTCGCTATATCCGACGGGGGTTAATGCTGTTCCGGCATGCTGGGCGTGGTTTGATGATTGCCGATCGAGACATCATCGAAACCGCCACGGTTGTCGGGCAGCCGACCACGTCGCCAGCAGAGCGATCGGCCCGAGGAGACAAGCAATGGCCAATGCATTGACACGCCACATCGACAACGTGATCGCCGTCGGCACCGGCGGCCTGGTCACGCAGGGCCCGGACGCGCTCGTCCACAAGTCCTGGGCGCGCTGCATGACGCAGCACGGCCTCGACCCGGCCCGGCCGACGCCGGCGCGCATCCTGCCCTCGCACCAGGTGCGTGAGCACCAGCAGCGCCTCGACGGCTTCCTGCGCGTCGCGCGCTCGGGCATGGAGGAGCTCTACCGCCGCATCGCCGACCTCGGTTACATGCTGCTGCTGACCGACACCGAGGGCATCACCGTCGACTACATCGGCAACCCCGCCACCGAGCCGCAACTCAAGGCCGCCGGCCTCTACCTCGGCGCCGACTGGAACGAGGCGCATGCCGGCACCTGCGGCGTCGGCACCTGCATGATCGAGCGCACGATCATCACCTGCCACCAGGCCGAGCACTTCGACGCGACGCATATCGCGCTGACCTGCACCTCGGCGCCGCTGTTCGCGCCCGACGGCGACATGCTCGGCGTACTCGACATCTCCGCGCTGCATTCGCCCGAGGCGCGCGAGAGCCAGCACCTCGCGCACCACCTGACGGCGATGTACGCGCAGATGATCGAGGACGCCAACTTCCTGCGCAGCTTCGGCAAGCACTGGATCCTGCGGCTGGGCCGCGCCTGCGGACTGGTCGAGGTGTCGGGCGAGGTGATGTTCGCCTTCGACGAGGACGGCGTGATCGTCGGCGCCAACACCGGCGCGCGCCGGCGCTTCGGCGACAGCCGGCTCGGCCTCGACGGCGGCGCGCCGCTGGTCGGCCGCAGCCTGATGGACCTGCTGGACCTGAGCTTCGACGGCCTGTGGGCCATCGCGCGCGGCCAGATCGCGAGCGAGGTGTCCGGCCTCTATCCCCACCAGAACGAGCGCTTCTACCCGGCCGTGATCGCGCCGCGCACGCGCGCCGGCTCGGCGGTGCGCATCGCGCCGGCGCGGCTGCCGTCGCCCGCGGCCACGGCACGCCCCGGCGCGCTCGACCGCCTGGCCGGTGACGACGCCGCGATGCAGCGCCTGATCGGCCAGGCCAAGCGCCTGGTCGACAGCAAGGTCAGCCTGCTGATCCACGGCGAGACGGGTTCGGGCAAGGAGGTGCTCGCGAAGGCGCTGCACGACCACAGCCGCCGCGCGCACAAGCCCTTCATCGCCGTCAACTGCGCGTCGATCCCCGAGTCGCTGATCGAGAGCGAGCTGTTCGGCTACACGCCGGGCAGCTTCACCGGCGGCAAGAGCAAGGGCATGAAGGGGCTGATCGCGCAGTCCGACGGCGGCACGCTGTTCCTCGACGAGATCGGCGACATGCCGCTGCACCTGCAGACGCGCTTCCTGCGCGTGCTGTCCGAGTCCGAGGTGCTGCCGCTGGGCGCCGAGCAGCCGATCGCGGTGAACCTGAACGTCATCGCCGCGACCCACCGCGACCTGCGCGGCTGCATCGAGCGCGGCAGCTTCCGCGAGGACCTCTACTACCGCCTGTCGGGCGCGACGCTGCAGCTGCCGCCGCTGCGCGAGCGGCGCGACATCGGCTACCTGATCGAGACGCTGTTCGACGAAGAGGCGAGCCGCCTCGGCCTGGCGACGCAGCTCGAACCGGACGCGCTGGCGCTGCTGACCGGCCACGGTTGGCCGGGCAACATCCGCGAGCTGCGCAACGCGCTGCGCTACGCGCTGGCGCTGGCCGGCGACCGGCCGGTGTCGTCGGCCGACCTGCCGGGCGAAATCGGCCGCGGCCAGGGCGGCGGCAGTGCCGCGGCCGCGGCGGCCGAGCCGACGGACTCGGCCTACGCGGCGCTGGACCTGGACGTCGATGCCGACCGGCTGCTGCGCGTGCTGCGCAAGCACAAGTGGAGCATCACCGCGACCGCGCAGGAACTGGACGTGTGCCGGGCCACCGTGTACCGGCAGATGAAGCGCTACCGGATCACGCCGCCGAATCAGCTCTGAGCCCTCGCTTCGGCCTCAAGCCTTCAGCCGCCAGCCGGTCCTGAAGATCCAGACCACGACCGCCAGCGAGACCAAGAGGAACAGCGCCGTCATGCCCAGGCTGAGGCCGATCGACACGTCGGCGTGACCGTAGAAGCTCCAACGGAACCCGCTGACGAGGTACACGACCGGGTTGAACAGCGCCACGCCCTGCCACGCCGGCGGCAGCATGTCGATCGAGTAGAAGCTGCCCCCCAGGAAGGTCAGCGGCGTGATGATCAGCAGCGGCACCACCTGCAGCTTCTCGAAGCCGTCGGCCCACAGGCCGATGATGAAACCGACCAGGCTGAAGGTCACCGCGGTCAGCACCAGGAACAGCAGCATCCACACCGGATGCAGCACCTGCAGCGGTACGAACAGCGCCGCCGTCGCCAGGATGATCAGGCCCAGCACGATCGACTTCGTGGCGGCCGCCCCGACGTAGCCCAGCACCGTCTCCAGGGGGGACACGGGCGCCGACAGCAGCTCGTAGATCGTGCCGCTGAAGCGTGGGAAGTAGATGCCGAAGGACGCGTTGGACACGCTCTGCGTCAGCAGCGACAGCATGACCAGCCCGGGCACGATGAAGGCGCCATAGCTGATGCCGCCCACGCTCTGGATCCGTGATCCGATGGCCGCGCCGAAGACGACGAAGTACAGCGACGTGGAAACCACCGGCGAGATGACGCTCTGCATCAGCGTGCGGCGCGTGCGCGCCATCTCGAAGCCGTAGATCGCGCGCACCGCATGCAGGTTCATGCCGCCGCTCCCGCGGCGCTGCGGGCTGCCGCCGTCTCGGCCGCGCTGCCCTCGACCAGGCTGACGAAGATGTGCTCCAGCGAACTCTGCGTCGTCTGCAGGTCCTTGAACGCGATCCCGGCCTGGCTCAGCGCCAGCAGCAGCTCCGCGATGCCGGTGCGCTCCTGGTCGCGTTCGTAGGTGTAGACGAGTTCGTGGCCGTCCTTGGCCAGGGCCAGCGCGCCGGCCGGCAGTCCCGGCAGGGCAGGCAGCGCGCCCAGCGGCTGCTGCAACGCCAGGGTCAGCTGCTTGCGGCCCAGCTTGTGCATCAGCACCGCCTTGTCTTCGACCAGGATCAGCCGGCCCGCGCTGATGACGCCGACGCGGTCGGCCATTTCCTCGGCCTCGTCGATGTAGTGGGTGGTCAGGATCACCGTCACGCCCGTCTCGCGCAGGCCGCGCACCAGGGCCCACATCTCGCGGCGCAGCGTCACGTCCACACCGGCGGTGGGTTCGTCCAGGAACAACACCTGCGGCTCGTGCGACAGGGCCTTGGCGATCAGCAGACGGCGCTTCATGCCGCCGCTGAGCGTGACGATCCGGCTGTCGCGCTTGTCCCAGAGCGACAGCGAGCGCAGCACCCGCTCGATGTGGCCCGGATCGGCCGGCTTGCCGAACAGGCCGCGGCTGAAGGTGACCGTCGCCAGCACGGTCTCGAACGCGTCCGTGGTCAACTCCTGCGGCACCAGGCCGATCAACTCGCGCGCGGCACGCCAGTCGCGCCGGATGTCGTGGCCGTCCACGAGGACGCTGCCGCTGCTGGCGTTGACGATGCCGCAGATGATGCTGATGAGCGTCGTCTTGCCGGCGCCGTTCGGGCCCAGCAGGGCGAAGATCTCGCCGCGGCGGATGTTCAGGTCGATGTGGTGCAGCGCGGTCAGGCCGCTCGCGTAGGTCTTCGAGACCGCTTTGACGGCGAGGATGTCGGGCATGGCCGCAGGATAGCCCGCTGAACGGGCACGCGTCGATCGAGGTCGCTCGGCGCTGCGCCAGCGCGGTTTTTTCGCTCTCTGCGACAGTCGACTCGGGTCGGCGAGCGACGGCCATTGCCGTCGGTCGTCATCCAACGGACACCGGAGTAGCCGCGCTGTCTCGTCGGACGCGGCAGAGGTTCCGTGCCAGGGCCGCGATTGGAGGAGCATGCCCAGGCGTCTTGACTCTCCCACGGTAGGAAGGCCGATAGTGAATGCATCGACCACCCCTGGGAGCAAGCAATGCAAGCCTTTCGCGTTGACGACATGAGCTGCGGCCACTGCGTAAGCACCATCACCAAGGCCATCAAGCTCACCGACAAGGATGCCAAGGTCACCATCGACCTGGCTCAGCGCCTCGTCATGGTGGAGCCGGCCGAAGCGGACGCGCAGGGACTGCGCGACGCCATCGCCGAGGCCGGCTACACGCCCGTGCCGGTGCAGGCCGCAACGGCGGTCGCGAAGCCCACCAAGGTGGGCGGTTGCTGCGGGTGCCGCGGTTGAACCGGGGCCGCGGCGTCCCTTGAGCCACATCAAACCCCCATGGCCGGGGCGGTCCCATGCTCCGTCATGCATACGTTGGAGACCCTCATGAAGCTCGCACTGGCAGTGTTCGGCGCATCTCTCGTCCTGGCCGGTTGCGCCACCGGGCCCAAGGAGGAAGACCACGCCGCTCATCATCCTCCGGCGGCCGCGGCGGCCGCGACTGCGGCGCCGACCCGGGCCCCATGCCAGATGGACTCGATGATGAAGTCGATGCGGGACATGCACGACAAGGTGATGGCCGCCAAGACCCCCGAGGAGCGCTCCAAGCTGATGCAGGAGCACATGAAGCTCATGCAGGACGGCATGGCCACGATGGACCGCGAGGTGATGAAGCCGCCGGCAGCCAAGTAGGCACGGAGGTCGCGCCATGGACGCTCAGGAGCCGTCCGCCCCGTCGCGTTGGCGCTCGCCGCTGGGCATCTTCATGCTCGTCGCCGGTGCCGTCGGCGTCTACTACCTGCTCACCGAGCATCTGACGCACGTGACGCAGGCCATCCCCTACCTGTTCCTGCTGGCCTGCCCGCTGATGCACTTCTTCCATGGTCATGGGCACCATGGTCATCGCGACCACGGACAGTCCAAGGACCGGCCGCCGCCATGACATGAGGCAGGGGCCTGGCGGTCACGTGAAGGCCGCTGGCCTCGAGGCTCGGGTCCATCGTGCTCGGCGCCGGCCTGGCGCTCAGGCTGCCGGACTGGCGGCGGACCTGCGCCCTGCCGCTGCTTGATAGCGCGCCCCTTGACCTTCCAACGAGGGCAAGGTCGACACTGCCCCGCAAGAACCGGAGAGCGCCATGGCCGACAGCAGCAGCACGACCCACGACCACTCGGCGCACGCCCATCGTGACCACGGTCACCACGCGCACGCGCCCGCCACGGCCAAGCCTGTCCCGACGGGCGAACCAGGCCAGGTCGAGTACACCTGCCCGATGCACCCGCAGGTGCGCCAGATGGGGCCGGGCAGCTGCCCCATCTGCGGCATGGCGCTGGAGCCGGTGCTGGCGACGGCCGAGCAGGGCGAGAGTCCGGAACTGCGGGACATGACCATGCGGCTCTGGATCGGCACGGCGCTGACCGTCCCGGTCTTTGCCCTCGAGATGGGCGGCCACCTGACGAACCTGAACCATCTCTTGGGACAGCAGCTGTCGAACTGGATTCAGCTGGTACTGGGAACGCCGGTGGTGCTGTGGGCAGGGTGGCCGTTCTTCGTGCGCGCCGTCGCGTCGGTGAAGAACCGCAGCCTGAACATGTTCTCGCTCATCGCGCTGGGCACCGGCGCAGCCTGGCTGTACAGCATCGTCGGAACGTTTGCGCCGCAGCTGTTCCCCGCGAACCTGCGCATGGCCGACGGCGCCGTCGCCATCTACTTCGAGGCGGCTGCGGTCATCACGGTGCTGGTGCTGCTCGGTCAGGTGCTGGAACTGCGGGCGCGGGAGAAGACCTCCGGCGCCATCAAGGCACTGCTCGGCCTCGCGCCGAAGACCGCGGTGAGGGTCAACGCCGACGGCAGCGACGAGACGGTCCAGGTCGACGCCATCCAGGTCGGCGACCTGCTGCGCGTGCGCCCGGGCGAGAAGGTCCCGGTCGACGGGGAACTCACGGCGGGCAAGGGCAACGTCGACGAGTCGATGGTGACGGGCGAGCCGATGCCGGTGGCGAAGGCCGTGGCATCGAAGGTCACGGCCGGAACGCTGAACCAAACCGGCGGCTTCGTGATGCGCGCCGAGAAGGTCGGCGCGGACACCCTGCTCTCGCAAATCGTCCACATGGTCGCCGCGGCCCAGCGCAGCCGCGCCCCGATCCAGCGCATGGCCGACCAGGTGGCCGGCTGGTTCGTGCCCGTGGTCATCGGCGTGGCGATCCTGACTTTCGTGGCCTGGCTGGTCTGGGGGCCCACGCCGGCGTTCAGCTACGCCCTCATCACCGCGGTGGCGGTGCTCATCATCGCCTGTCCCTGTGCGCTGGGGCTGGCCACGCCGATGTCCATCATGGTGGGCGTCGGCAAGGGCGCGCAGCACGGCGTGCTCATCCGTGATGCCGAGGCGCTGGAAAAGATGGAGCAGGTCGACACGCTCGTCGTCGACAAGACCGGCACGCTGACCGAAGGCCGTCCGAAGGTCGTCCACATCGAAGCGGCACCCGGCTTCGCCGCGGACGACGTGCTGCAGAAGCTCGCGAGCGTCGAGCGTGCCAGCGAACACCCCTTGGCCCTGGCCATCGTGACGGACGCGCAGGAGCGCAAGCTGCCGCTCGCGCCGGTGACCGACTTCGACTCCCCCGTCGGCAAGGGCGTCATCGGCACCGTCGAAGGCCAGGTCATCGTCTCGGGGAGCGCCAAGTTCATGGCCGAGCACGCCATCGGCACCGCCAGCCTGGCGGCCGCGGCGGAACGGCAACGCCAGAAGGCCGCCACGGTCATCTTCGTGGGCATCGGCGGCAAGCTCGCCGGCTTCGTCGCGATTGCCGACCCCATCAAGGCCACGACGCCGCAGGCCCTCCAGGCGCTCAAGGCCGTGGGCGTGCGCGTCGTCATGTTGACGGGAGACGGCAGGACCACGGCCGAAGCGGTGGGCCGCGAACTCGGCATCGACGAGGTGGTCGCCGAGGTGTTCCCGGAGGACAAGGCCGAGGTGGTCAAGCGTCTGCAGGCCGAGGGTCGGGTCGTGGCCATGGCCGGCGACGGGGTCAACGACGCACCGGCGCTGGCTCAGGCGACGGTGGGTATCGCGATGGGCACGGGCACGGACGTGGCCATGGAGAGTTCGGGCATCACCTTGCTCAAGGGCGACCTCATGGGCATCGTCAGGGCCAGGACGCTCTCGCGCGCCACCATGCGCAACATCCGGCAGAACCTGTTTCTGAGCTTCGCCTACAACGTAGCCGGGATCCCGCTCGCTGCCGGTGTGCTCTACCCGTTCTTCGGCTGGCTGCTGTCGCCGGTCGTGGCGGCGGCCGCGATGGCGTTGTCCTCGGTCAGCGTCATTGGCAACGCGTTGCGGCTCCGGACGCTCGATGTGCAGGAAGCGGGGGCGTCGCCGATCGCCTTGGGCCACGATGAGGCTCGTTGACGCGCGGTCGTGAAAGTCGGCTTTGCGGCAGATGGATGAAACGTCGGCTCTTTGGCCGGCCTCTGCCGATCGGCGAGTGGACGGAAGGCCGTCATCGGGCAGGTGAGCTGCGCGGTTCGTCGAGCCGTTCCGGGTACGAGGTTGGTCGGCTCATCTCGGCCAGGAGCAGCCATCCACGGGCGACGGCTTTCCCGCCCAAGAATCAAGTGAACTGACGGATGGCAAGCGATTGCCGAGCGCAGCGAAGTGTTTTGATGCCCTTTGCACGGTGCGGCATATGGCAAGCTCGTGACCATGAGCCACGGCCTGTTCCCAGTCCGACGCGGCGGATTCGACACCTCTCTCATAGGCAGGCGGCCATTGCTGCGCGTCGCCCTGTCAGCGATCTTGCTGCCTGCGCTGTGCCTGCCGGCGCGGGCGGCGCGTGCCGGTCTCAACCTGCTCTTGAACGAGTTCACCGCCACGCGCGATGAACTGCAAGCGGAACTGACTAGGCGCTTCCCGATCACGCGCCGCTATGGCGAGCTGGCCTCGGTGTCGCTGCACAACCCGCAACTGGCGCTGGACGGCAGTGCCAACCGCGCCACGCTGGCGTCACGATTGGTGATCCTCAGCCCCTTGCTGCGACCATCCTCCGTGGGCGGGCAGGTGGCTGTGAGCAGTGGCCTGCGCTGGGATGCCTCGGGCCTGTCCGTGCGCCTCCAGGACCCGCGTGCGGAGCAACTGCGCATCGACGGCGTCACCGGCAACGACGCACAGAACCTGGAGCGCATCAGCGCGTCCGTCGTGCAGGAAGCGCTGCAGGGCTATCCGTTGCACACCTTCCGCCCGGACGAGCTTCGCTTCGGGCTCAAGGTCCAGGGCATCACCATCGGCGTTGACGAGATCAAGGTGCAGTTTGAGTAGCCGCCGGCGAAACCGTGCACGACGACGCACTCTGTAGCGTTCGGCCTGGTCGCTGACGCCTGTTCATCGGGACGCTACGTGGATACAGCGGAATCGCTCGCCACGAACGGCGTCGCTTCCGGCCATGAGCAGACGAATGCCGTCTCAAGTTGGACGACTGCTTTGAGTCAACTGCCGCCCACTAACCACCAGATTCACCAGCCTTGGCGGATGACCTCGTGGTGGATGAACGGCGACTGAACCAGCAACTGGTTTCGGGCTGCCGACACGGCGCCTGGATTCGGGTCCTGCCGATTTCGCAGGTACTCGTCAATGTAGTGAAGTCGCAGATCTCGGTACTCGCCGCCGTTGAGCTTGAGCCGCTTGAGCGTGCCAATAGCTTGCGTCCGCAACGCCGATCCGACAGGCGCCACTGTGTCGCTGACCCGCACGCGACCGCAAACGAGGGACAGCTTGAATAGCCCCGGCGGCAACGCGAACGGGTCCAGAACATCCAGATGCTCACCCTTGTTGGTGTTCATCGGTCGGCTAGCAAGCCGGTAGTTCGACCAGTCATAGGCTCGCTTGATGGGTGACTTCGACTTGGGCTCAAAGTGGTCAACCGAAGTCGAATCCAGCGACCTATGTGTGTAGACGCTGAGGTACGCGCAGGCGCCGCCATATCCTTCGTGGAGTTCGTTCAGAACCTTGGTCCAGTGGTCGGGCAACTCATTGCTCTTTCCCGCGGGCGGGGGAGCATTCCAGTCCCAAGCCTTGCGTGTGACCCACGCTTTGGCTGGCCTAATGACTTTGATGGCGAAACCAGGCGGTGGGCCAAGGGGAGTGATCGGAATCAAGGCGTGCCATCCTCAGCAGGTGCTTGGACTGAACCACTGGTTTCAAATGGCTTCGGCAGTGGCCACCACCCCCGCCGAGCGCCGGCAATTCGCCAGCGGGGCCAGAACGGATCAGTGCCGCCCAACACGCTCTCCAGTTCCTTTGTCAAGGACTGAGCGCGTTCAGCCGTTGCCCGCCGATCGGTCGCGAGTTCCTCGGCTTCTGCAATCAATCGTTCTGCCTCACGCGAACGGGCACTCGGCAGATTGAAGGCCTCGCTGACTAGCCAGCGCGATACGTCTCCCAGCCGTTCGAAGGGGCGCTGCGTTAGGCTGACCTTGCCTGCCCTCGCGGATGGGACGGTCTCGAGGTCCAAATCGAACCAAGCGTCAAACTTGGACTCAAATCGCGGCTCTGCTGAAGCCATTACCAATGGCGAGTGTGTGGCCACAATCAATTGCACATGCGCATCACGTGCGAGAGCCTGCGTCACGTCCAGCAGCGAAGAGACGATTGCGCGTTGCCATCTTGGATGAAGGTGAGCTTCGATCTCATCGATAAGGAACACCACCTGCGGTGCAGTTTCTTCTTCGATCAGCTTGGCCGCCTTGACGTGCTCCTGCCAGCTCCACACAAGTAGATATGCGAGCGCGATGACGCGTCGCACGCCCGACGAGGCGTGTAGCACGCGTACATCCTTTCCATAGGCCGTCTTCAGGGTGGGAATATCGCGTGCATCGTCGAGGCTGATGCGCGTGAGAGGCCCAGGTTCGAGCGGTTGGAGTTCGGAGTCAGAGAGCTTCGCCAATACGGAGCAAAGCTGATTGAAGGCGTCACCGCCTTCCTTCTGCCAACCCGCCCAGTCGCTAATTAGACCGTTGCACAACTGCCCCCGTTCGGGGTCCCTAAGGCCGTCCCACACATCGCGCGGGCTAAACACATAGGCTGGCACGCGGTCTTGCACATCCTCGCCACCGACCTTCTTCCAATAATTGCGCGCCGGGTCCCATACTGCGAAGCCGCCATCGGCCATGGCATAAAGCACCAACCCGGGGTTGTGGGGACGCCCGGCCTTACCAGTCCACGCCTCATCGCGGGCTGAGAAGGTGCTCTTGTATCGAATGTCCTTCCCGGTCTTTCCTCGGACGACAAACTCGATACTGCCTTCTTTGGCTGAATCCGGGCGCGCCACATATCCGCTGACCAGCGCCTTGTTCAATGTGTGAGGCCAACGCCGTGTCATCGCCCACCAAGCAATGTCAAGCAGAAAGCTCTTGCCCAGTCCGTTATCGCCGGTGATGAGGTTGAGTCGAGGCTTGAGTTGCAATCTCAACTCGTCGGCGGGCCCTACCCGCAATAGATGCAGTTCCTTGAGCATGTCAGCCTTTCGAACGTGCCGTCCGCTTCTCTGATAGCGCCTCGGCGGGCACTCCCTGTAGCGGGTAGCCTCTGTCTCGGCAGTAGGCGATGACCATCACCTCTACCATGTTCGCCAAACTACGCATCTCCCGGTCCGCAGCTGCCTGCAGCGCAGCCTTGATCGGAGGTTCGACACGCACGCTGACAACTTCAGACTTGGCCCCTGCCATCAGGCTGCTCCTGTGAGTAAACCGCTAGCGAACCGCTAGTGTATCGCCGCAGCAGCCGCATATGGGTTCGAAGGCGTCATTGGTCGGGATGTGTCGACGGACCGTCATGGGTCGGAGGACTAAACCGCTCGCGCGGTAGGCGCGCCGGCAGCGTGGTTGGCGTTCGTTGCACCGCAGGTTCTGCCAAGTTGACGAGCGAGGCGATCCGCCTCGCTCTTCGACTGGAGCTGAACCATGAGCTCATTGACGCCCTCGGTCTCCCCGCTGCGGCAACGCATGATCGACGACATGCGCATGCGCAAGCTGGATGGCAAGACTCAGATCCACTACATCCGCGCGGTCCGCAGGCTTGCCGCGTTCCTCAAGCGATCGCCTGACACCGCCACTGCCGACGACCTGCGCACCTTTCAGCTGCACATGGTCGACACCGGTACGTCGCCGCCGACCATCAACTCCACGCTCAGCGGCCTGAAGTTCTTCTTCGATGTGACGTTGAACCACGGCGAGCTGATGGTCAAGACGCAGCCGGTGCATCAGCCTCGCCCGCTGCCGGTTGTTCTTAGCTGCGAGGAGGTGGCGCGCCTGATCGCCGCGGCGCCCAACGCCAAGTACCAGGCGGCGCTGTCGGTGGCCTACGGCGCCGGTCTGCGCGCCAACGAAGTCTGCAGGCTCAGGGTGAGCGACGTCGACAGCGAGCGCATGACGCTTCGGGTGGAACAAGGCAAGGGCCGCAAGGACCGCTACGCCATGCTCTCGCCCGTGCTGCTCGAGCGGTTGCGTGCGTGGTGGCGGGTGGGCCACGCGCAGGGCAAGATGTTGCCCAACGGGTGGCTGTTCCCGGGGCTCAACCCCATGGACTCGCTGTCCACCCGGCAGCTCAACCGCGCCATCCACCTGGCCGCAGACGCGGCACACATCGACAAGCGCGTCTCGATGCACACGCTGCGGCACAGCTTCGCGACGCACCTGCTTGAGCAGAAGGTCGACATCCGTGTCATCCAGGTGCTGCTTGGCCACAAGCGCCTGGAGACGACCGCCCTGTACACCCATGTGGCCACCGAAGTGCTGCGCGCGGTGATCAGCCCACTCGAGAAGCTGCCGCCATCGTAGGTCGGCGCTCGTGGGGCGCACCGCCCTGGAAGTCGCCGACATCTTCCGTCTCCATGGACCGGCCTGGCGCGAGGCGCAGCGCGGTCACCTGAGCTTGGCGCAGCTCAAGGTCATGTCGGCCATCGAGCAGTGCCGCAGAGCGGCACTGGGCGGGCATGTCTTGCGCTGCGACGGATGCGGCGCCGACCAGATCGCCTACAACTCCTGCCGCAACCGGCACTGCCCGAAGTGCCAAGCCAGCGCCGCGCAACGCTGGCTCGACGCGCGCAGCGCCGACCTGCTGCCGGTGGAGTACTACCACGTGGTGTTCACGCTGCCGGCGCCCATCGCCGACATCGCATACCAGAACAAGGCCGTGCTCTATGGCCTGCTGTTCGACGTGGCGGCCGAGACCTTGCTGACCATCGCCGCCGATCCGAAGCACCTGGGCGCGCGCATCGGCGCCACGCTGGTGCTGCACACCTGGGGCTCGGCGCTGACCCATCACCCGCACGTGCACGGCATCGTGCCCGGCGGCGGGCTGGCGCCCGACGGGACGGCCTGGATCGCCTGCAGGCGCGGCTTCTTCCTCTCGGTGCGGGTGCTCTCGCGGTTGTTCCGACGGCGCTTCCTCGAGGAACTCCAGCGCGTGCATCGAGCAGGCGAGCTGCGGTTCTTCGGCGAGCACGCCGCGCTCGCCGATGCCCAGGCGTTCGCGGCCTGGCTCGCGCCGCTGCGCAAGTGCGAGTGGGTGGTCTATGCGAAGCGACCGTTCGCCGGACCGCAGGCTGTTCTCGCGTACCTGTCGCGCTACACGCATCGCGTGGCGATCTCCAACAGCCGGCTGATCGCGCTGGACGAGCGCGGGGTGACCTTCCGGTGGAAGGACTACCGAGTCAAGGGCCGCAGCCGCTACAAGGCGATGACACTCGACGCCGGCGAGTTCATGCGCCGCTTCCTGCTGCATGTGCTGCCCGGCGGCTTCCACCGCATCCGCCACTACGGCGTGCTGGCCAACTGCAGCCGCAGCGCCAACCTCGCCCTGGCACGACAGCTGTTGGAAGTGCCGCCTCCAGCTGAGCAACTGTGCGGGGACCAACTGGACACCGCCCGCCCGACCTTCGTTTGCCAGCACTGCGGCCATGCGATGGTCATCGTCCAGACCTTCACGCGCGGTGAGCCGATCCGCGCACCACCGCAATTGGCTACGCCATGATCGCTCTTCGTTGCCAGCACGGTCCACGGTCGTCGACCTCTCGAAGGTCGGCGCGGCAATCTTGTGTCGGGCTACCAGCGACTGCCCGGTTTTGGCCTCGGGGCGTATCACGAGTCGCGCGGACGCGCATCGCGACCGGCGCGCTCATCGGTGTCGCACCCTCGCGGGTCACCCGCAAGCACGCCGTCGCCACCACGCTACGGCTCGAATCGCCATAGCCCCTCGACCCACCTTGCGGGCCCCGCCGCGGTTTCCTCCCTCGAGGCTTGCTCAACACCTGCCCTCCGGTCGGTGCGTTCGCACCGTCACAGCGTCACACGGGCAGGTGTCGAACAAACCTAAACGATTGGAGCCCCCGGCGACCGGCACATCGACGACGAGTCGCCCCTCGGCGACCAGGTCGATCCCGTCGGCCGGCTCGCCGGCGCGGTACAGCACCCGCCCGTCCGCGACCTCGCGGCGCTGCGGGGAGGCCAGGGGCGGCCCGCCAGCCGTCAGACACCTACCTAGGGACTGCGGCGGGCGCCGGCCGGGTCGAAGATGGCTGCCGCTTGCCGGCATTTCAGACCTTCGGCGTCGGTCGCCTCGCGCGCCAATCGGGGTGTTCGTTCGATCGACGTCCTCGGCACGGGAGTTCGCCATGCAGACCCCTCCGCTTCCCCACCCGCCCACCGCGACGCCGGAGCCGCCGGCCGGCGGCGCGTCGAGCTTCGGCAGCCTGCTGCGCCGCTACCTGCTGCCGGTCGGCCTGGTCGAGCGGCCGGCCGGCGACATCTACGCCTGCCGCAGCGTGATCGAGCACAACAAGGACGCGCTGCGCCGCTGGCTGCCGCATTACGTGCGGGTCCACGCCGCGCTGGCGGGCCTGCTGTTCGCGGCCGCCGGCAGCGCCGGCGCGGCTGACGCGCCGGTCTGGGTGGTCGCGGCCGTGGCCGTGCCCGCGGCCGGCGAGATGGGGCTGGCGATCTGCTTCCTGGGCGCCGCCATCGCGCTTCGGCTCGAGTAGTCGGGCCGCGGCGGCGCGTGCCATGCCCTCGCTCGGCTCGGGCTGCTTGCGTTCGTGGGGGCGAGGCTGTTCGCCCAGGTCACGCTGGACTAGCATCCGCGGGCCGGGGCGTTTCCGGTCTACCACCCGTCAGGACACCATGTACAAGCACCTCCTGGTTCCGATCGATGGCAGCGAGCTGTCCCTCCGCGCGATCGAGCACAGCGTCGCGCTGGCGCGCGAGCTGGGGGCCCGCATCACCGGGTTCGTGGCCGAGGCGCCGCCGCCCATCCCGAACGAGACGACGCCGGTGCAGATCCATGCCGAGAACGTCGAGCACCACCACCAGCATGCCCACCAGCATGCCCACGGGGTGCTGGCCAAGCTGGAGGCGGCGGCGTTTGCCGCCGGCGTGCCCTTCTCGGGGCACTTCAACATCGCCGGCAACGTGGATCACGCCATCGTCGAGGCCGCGCTGAAGTGCGGCTGCGACCTCATCGTCATGGTCACGCAGAGCCACAGCGCGCTGGGCGACATGCTGTTTGGCTCGCACACCAAGCACGTGATGTCGATGAGCAAGATCCCGATGCTCGTGCTGCACTGAAGCTGCACTGAGGGGCGGCCCGGCCGCGGGCCGGCGCGCCTCAGCCCGCCGCCTGGGGCCCGGCGACGCTCCCCGCCGCCGCCCGCCCCGCCCCGGCGCGCGACACCCAGCCCGCCAGGTCGCCGGTCAGCATCCGCACCCGGTCGGCCAGGTGCACGGCGATGTTGCCCAGCAGCTTGGCCGCCAGCGCGGGGTGCGAGCGCATCAGGCGCTCGAAGGTCTCGACCGACATGCCGAGCGCGGTGACGTCGGTCTCGGCCACCGCCTCGGCCGAGCGCGGGGCGTGGGCCAGCACCGCCATCTCGCCGATCGTCACGCCCGGCGCGAAGGAGGCCAGCCGCCGCGACGTGCCCGGCACGCGCAGGCCGATCTCGCCCTTGAGGCTGATGTAGAGCGCGTCGCCCGGGTCGCCGGCGCGGAACAGCACATGGCCGCGCGGGAACTCGTGGGTCGTCATCTCGGCGGCCAGCAGCGCCAGCTCGTCGGGCGCGAGGCCGCGCGCGATCATGGTGTCGGCGAGGTCCAGCGCCTCGCCGTCGCCGCGCTCGATCTGCAGGCGCTCGAGCAGGTGCTCCTCGGCATGCTCGAGCGCGAGGTCGAGGGTGTCCTCGAAGTGCAGGCGCGCCGCGCCGGCCTTGCCGGCCACCGACTCGATCAGCCCGCGCCGCGGGTCGTGCGGCAGGCATTCGGCAAAGACCAGCGGCTTGCCCATCTGGGCCCAGTCGTCGGCGGTCTCGTGCAGGATGCGCGCGGCGGTGATGTCGACCTCGCGCACCTGGTGCAGGTCGAGGATCGCGGTGTCGACCTGCGGCGCCAGCGCGTGCAGGCGCGCGCGCAGGTCATCGGCGGTGCCGAAGAACAGCGAGCCCTCGAGCTCCAGCAGCGCGATGCGCCGGCCCTCGCGGCGCAGCACCTCGGCCACCGCGGTCGGCCGCGTCTTCAGCGAATGGCGCGTGTCGCCGCTCCACACATGGCGCACCACGTCGCGCATGTTGGAGCGCACGAACAGCAGCACCGCGAAGCTGGCGCCGATCAGCACCGCGTAGCCCAGGCCGAGGTAGAGGCAGGCCAGCGCGACGGCCAGCGTCACCACCCAGTCGGCGACCAGGTGGAGCGAGCGGCGCAGGTCGGTGCTGCGGACCCGTGAGCGGCCGACATGCAGCCGCCACAGCTCCGCCGGCGTCTGCCACAGCGTCGGCGACAGCATCAGCACGCCCAGGTAGATCAGCACGCCGGCCACCGCGGCGACCGGCAGGATGCCAAGCAGCTGCGGCAGCAGCAGCAGCACCGCCAGCAGCGCGGCCGCATAGGCGGCGACGATGTGGCGCTCGGTCGGGCGGTGCCGCACCAGCCCGAGCGAGGCCGGCAGGGCCGGCGACGCGGGCAGCCCGCCGACTGCCGCCGACGCGACGTTCGCCAGCCCCTGGGCGATGAGCTCCCGGTTGGCGTTGCGCGAGCGGCGCAGCCGGCCGTCGATGATGGACGCGGCCAGCAGCGTGTCGAGCAGGATCACGACCGCCGCGATCACCGCATAGCTGCCGAGCAGCGCCAGCACCGCGGGCTTCTCCAGCGCAGCCTGCCAGACGTCCGACCCGATCGCGCCGCCGAACCAGACGTCGGGCAGTTCCGGCACGCCGACGGTGCGGCCGAGCATCGTTTCCTGGCCGCCCAGCAGCAGGGCGATGTGCAGCAGCGTCGCGGCCGCGAGCCCGACCAGCACCGCCGGCAGCTTGCGGCGCGTGCGCGTGGCCATCACCGTCATCACCAGCGCGCAGCCGCCCACCGCCGCGGCGCCGGCGAGCACCTGCTGGCCGGCCGGCCAGCCGGAGTTGAAGGCATGGCCGAGCAGCGCCGGCGCGGCGCTGGTGATCAGCAGCAGGCCGATGCCGGTCGACAGCCCGACGCGCACCGGAAAGGGCGTGAACTTCACCACCCCGCCGATGCGCAGCAGCCCGCACAGCGCGGTCAGCACGCCGGCCGCGGCGATGGCCAGCGCGACCAGCACCAGCACCGACCAGGCCGCCTCGGGCCCGCCGCCGGGCACATGGGGCAGCAGCGCGGCGACCAGGGCGGTGGTGAGCAGCGCGAGCGCGGCGCCGGCATCGTCGACCAGCCGCCCCGAGCCGAGCGTCGAGGCGACCGCGCAGCCGACCACCGAGCCGAGGATCGCCAGCCCCATCGCCACCGAGCCGAAGCCGGCCCCCAGCGGCGCCAGCGCCATCAGGCCGTAGGCGGCGTTCTCGGGGGCATGGGTGATGCCGCTGGACAGCGCGGCGCTGACCGTGGCGAACGCCTCGCGCCAGCGCGACGCGGGGCGCGACGGATCGGGCACGGGGTGCGTTTCGATGACCTGGCCTCCAGGAGCTGCGGTTGCCGATGCTTACGGTTGGCGCCGATCATAGGGGCCGCGCCCTGGCGCGGACCTCAGCCCTCCAGTGCGGCCACGTCGGCGGTCAGGCGCACCGCCGTCTCGGCGGTGCTGCGCAGCAGGTTGTGCAGCAGCCGGATCGCCAGCGCCGGGCGCTCGCGCTCGAGCGCCTCGAAGTCGCGGGTGTAGAGCACGCGGCAGGCGACCAGGGTGTCGGCGCGCACGTCGGCCGAGCGCTGGCCGCGCTGCTGCAGCGCCGCCTCGCCGAAGCACATGCCGGCCGACAGCGTCGACAGGCGCTTCTGGCCGCCCTGTGGCAGCTCGACGACGACGCTGACCTCGCCGCGCATCAGGAAGTAGACCGCGTCGGCGGCGTCGCCGCGCCGCACGATGGGCGAGCCGGCCTCGTACTCGCGGTGCTCGGCCAGCGCCTCGAGGTGGGCGATGCCCTCGGCGTCGACGTCTTCGCAGAGCCGGTGCTCGGCCAGGCCGAGGCCGGCCATCGGCGTCAGGCCATGGGCGGCGCCGTGCGTCGCGAGCAGGCTGCGCTCGCACCACTCGAGCCCGGCGTCGAGCTGCGGCTGGAAGCTGACCGAGCGGGCGTCGTGCGGGTCGAGCTCGGCCTCGAAGCCGGCCATCAGGCCGTCGCGCCGCACGCGGGTGAGCACCAGGTGCTGGCCGCGCCGCGCGCAGCAGTGCACCAGGCCCGCGAACATGCGCAGCGCCGCCGGGTCGACATGGGTGACGCGCTTGAAGTCCAGCACCGCGTAGCGCAGCGACTCGCCGGCCTCGCTGACCTCGCGCAGCACCGGCTCGATGGTCGGGAAGCGCAGGTCGCCCTGCAGCTCGAAGGCCACCGCCTCGTGGCCATGGGCGTCGAGCACGCGGCTCTCGGCCGGCGTGCGGCGGCGCTTGGAGCGCACGCCGGCCAGCGTGTAGCGCGCCCGCACGGTGGCGGCCGAGGGGCGCGGCGGCTGCAGGAAGTGCAGGCCGAGGTCGCGCGACAGGCGCTCGCAGACCTGCACGCCGCGCACGCTGTTGCCGCGTGCGTCGAGCGGCGGCGAGAACACGCCGATGCCCAGCTGCCCCGGCAGCACCGCGATGATGCCGCCGCCGACGCCGCTCTTGGCCGGCAGTCCGACGCGGTAGGCCCAGGTGCCGGCGAAGTCGTACATGCCGCAGGTGGTCATCACGCTGAGGATGGGGCTGACGAACTCGGTGCGCACCGCGCGCGCCTGGGTCACCGGGTTGACGCCGCCGTTGGCCAGCGTCGCGGCGACCAGCGCCAGGTCGCGGCAGTCCACCAGCACCGAGCACTGGTTGAAGTAGAGGTCGAGCGAGGGCTCCGGGTCGCTCTCGACGATGCCGTAGTTGCGCAGCATGTGGCCGATCGCGCGGTTGCGGTGGCCGGTGTCGCGCTCGGACTCGAACACCGCCTGGTCGATGGCCAGCGGCCGGCCGGCATAGGCCGACAGCGCGCCGAGCACGCGCTCGAGGCGCGCCGCGGCGCCGTCGCCGGCCACCAGCGAGGCGGCGGCGATCGCGCCGGCGTTGATCATCGGGTTCAGCGGCCGGCCGCTGCCGGCCTCGAGGCTGATCGAGTTGAAGGCGTCGCCGCTGGGCTCGACGGCGATCGCCTGCAGCACCCGGTCCATGCCGCGGTCCTCGAGGGCCATGCCGTAGACCAGCGGCTTGGAGATCGACTGGATCGTGAAGGCCTGGCGCGACTGGCCGACCTCGTAGACGCGGCCGTCCACCGTGGCGATGGCGATGCCGAACCAGGCCGGGTCGGCCTTCAGCAGCTCGGGGATGTAGCTGGCGACGGCGCCGCTGGCGTCGTCCTTGAACTCGGCATGCAGGCGCTCGAGGTAGGCCTGGATCGGCGAGCCCGCGGGGGTCGGGGGCATGGGCATGGTGCGACGTTACGCAACTTCCGTGCACGCGGGTGGGGCTGACACCGTTTTGTGGCGCCCTGTGTTGCGGCCCCGCATGCCCCCTCGTTGCGCGGGACGCCCCGCCGTGGTGATACTGCGCCGCAGCCACCCGACCCCGACCATGCGACCGCGCTACCAGGAGGACCTGCTCGACCGCTACCTGCGCACCGTGCTGGGACCGCTGGAACCCGAGGCGACGACGCTGCTGCGCGAGCGGCTGCAGTGGGTCGAGATCGGTGCGGGGGCGACGCTGATGACCCGGGGCGACCCCGGGGAGTCGATGTTCCTGGTGGTCAGCGGCCGGCTGCGCGCCTACCTGCTCGACGACGCGGGCGTCGAGCGCCGCGTCCGCGAGATGGGCCGCGGCCAGGTGATCGGCGAGATGAGCCTCTACACCGACGAGCCGCGTTCGGCCACCGTGGTGGCGATCCGCGACTCGGTGCTGGTCAGGCTGGACCGTGCCGACTTCCACCAGCTGCTGGCGCGCAGCGCGCAGCTGTCGATCGCGCTGACCCGCCAGCTGATCCAGCGGCTGCAGGGCACGCCGTCGCACTCGCAGCAGGCGCGGCCGGTCACGGTGGCCCTGCTGCCGATCACCGAGGGCGTGGACGCGCGCGTTTTCGCCGACGGCCTGGCCGCCGCGCTCGGCCCGCGCGGCCGGGTCCGCGTGGTCGACGCCGCGGCGATGGCGGCGGAGCTGCACGAGGCCGGCGTGCCGCCGGACGCCGACGAGGCCGACGCGACCCGCGCCGCCACGCTGCGGCTCGACCGCATCGAGGCCGAGCACGACTTCGTGCTGCTCGTCGGCAACGACCGGCCGGACCCGTGGACGCAGCGCTGCTGCCGCTGCAGCGACGAGATCCTGCTGCTGGCCGACGCCACCCGCCCGCCGGCGCTGCACGACACCGAACGCCGCTGCCTGATGGAGCGCAGCGGCCGCGCCGAGGCGGCCGAGACCCTGGTGCTGCTGCACCCGGCCGACCGGCATTGCCCGAAGGGCACGCGGCACTGGCTCGACCGCCGTCCGGTGGCCGACCACCTGCACATCCGCCCGGCGCTGCCGCGCGACCTGGCGCGGCTGGCGCGCATCCTCGCGCACGAGGCGGTCGGCCTGGTGCTGGCCGGCGGCGGCGCGCGCGGCTTCGCCCACCTGGGCGTCTACCGCGCGCTGGCCGAACGCGGCGTCGAGGTCGACTACGTCGGCGGCACCAGCATCGGCGCGGTGATGGCCGGCCTGGTGGCGAGCGACCGGCCGATCGAGGAGGTGCTGGCGCTGACGCGCAAGGCCTTCGCGGTCAACCCGACCGGCGACTTCAACCTGCTGCCGCTGCTGTCGCTGATCAAGGGCGGGCGGTTGCGCCGCATCATCGACGGCGCGGTGCGCGAGCTGTTCGGCTTCGATGCCGAGGCCGAGGACCTGTGGAAGAGCTTCTACTGCGTTGCCAGCAACTACTCCCAGGCCCGCGAGCTGCGGCTGCGGCGCGGCCATCTGGCGCGGGCGCTGCGCGCCAGCGTGTCGATTCCCGGCGCGCTGCCGCCGGTGGTGATCGACGGCGACCTGCTCTGCGACGGCGGCACCTTCAACAACTTCCCGGTCGATGCGATGCGCGAGCAGCGCGGCATCGGCACGGTGATCGGCGTCGACCTCGACGTCCGCAAGCCGCGCCGCATCGAGCAGGCCGAGGCGCCGTCGACCTGGGCGCTGCTGCGCGACCGTTGGCGCCCCTACGCCCGTCGGCGCTACCGGTTTCCGTCGATGATGGCCTACCTGATGAACGTGACCATCCTCTACAGCAGCTCGCGGCGCCGCGAGGCGCAGCGCCTGACCGACCTGTACTTCAGCCCGCCGCTGGAGCGCATCGGCATGCTGCAGTGGAACAAGTTCGACGCCATCGTCGCCCAGGGCCATGCCCATGCGGCCGCGGTGCTCGACGCGCTGCCGCCCGAGCGGCTCGAGCGGCTGCGCGCCGGCCGGCCCTGAGGCGCGCGATGGACGCGGCCGACACCCCGGCGAGCAACGGCGAGCGTGGCCGCCTGTGGGGGCGGCTGGCCGCGGCCTGGCGGGCGCGCTTTCGCGCCGGCCCGGCGCCGGGCGACGAGCGCGCCGCGCTCGAGGCGCTGCTCGGCGCCCATGCCGCCAAGCTGACCGCGGCCGAGGAGGCCGTCGGCCACATCCGGCCCGGCAGCCATGTGTTCGTCGGCAGCGCCTGCGCGACGCCGCGGCTGCTGGTGGCGACGCTGGAGGCGTTGCCGGAGCCGGTGGCCGACCTCGAGTTCGTGCACTTCCTGACCGACCACGCGGTGCCGCACGACGACGCGGGCCGCGCGACCACGCGCTACCGCCACCGCAGCTTCTTCGTCGGCAACGACATCCGCGCCGCGGTGCGCCAGGGCCTGGCCGAGTACGTGCCGATGTCGGTGGCGCGGCTGCCGCAGCTGATCGCGATCGGCCGCATCCCGGTCGACGTGGCGCTGATCCAGGTGTCGATGCCCGACGAGTTCGGCTATGTCAGCCTGGGCGTGTCGGTCGACGTCGCGCCGGCGGCGGTGGCGAAGGCCAAGCTGGTGATCGCCGAGCTCAACCCGGCGATGCCGCGCTCGATGGGCGACTCGACGCTGCACCTGAGCCAGATCCACCACCTGGTGCCGGTCGCCACGCCGGTGATCGAGTACCGCCACCAGGCCGCCGAGGAGCAGGTGGTCGAGCAGATCGCGCGCTACATCGGCGGCATCATCGAGGACGGCTCGACGCTGCAGATCGGCCTGGGCCGCGTCACCAACGAGGCGCTGAAGTACCTCGAGGACCGCAAGGACCTCGGCATCCACTCGGACGTGATCACCGACGCGATCGTGCCGCTGCTCGAGAAGGGCATCCTGACCGGGCGGCGCAAGTCGCAGCAGCCCGGCAAGATCGTCACCAGCTTCGCGATGGGCTCGCGGCGGCTCTACGACCTGATCGACGGCAACCCGCTGTTCAGCTTCCAGCCTATCGACGCGGTCTGCCTGCCCGCCACCATCGCGGCCCAGCACCGCATGGTGTCGGTGACCCAGGCCTTCGCGATCGACCTGACCGGCCAGGTCTGCGTCGACCAGCAGGGCGGCGCGTTCTACGGCGGCATCGCGGCCCAGGGCGAGTTCCTGCGCGGCGCCTCGCGCTCCGAGGGCGGCAAGGCCATCATCTGCCTGGCCTCGACCGAGGACGACGGCGCGACCTCGCGCATCCGCGCGACGCTCGCCCCCGGCGAGAGCGTGACGATCGCCCGCACCGACGTGCACTATGTCGTCACCGAGTACGGCATCGCCTACCTGTTCGGCAAGTCGATCCGCGAGCGCGCGGTGGCGCTGATCGCGGTGGCCCACCCGCAGGCGCGCGCGGCGCTGTTCGAGCAGGCCCAGGCGCTCGGCTACCTGCCGGCCGGCCAGACGCTGCAGAACCTGCGCGCCTACCCGGTGGAGGACGAGCTCACGATCACGCTGAAGGACCAGCGCAGCCTGCTGGTGCGGCCGGCGGGCGCGAGCGACGCCGAGGGCATCCGCGCGCTGTTCCACAGCCTGTCGGAGCTCGACGTCTACACCCGCTTCTTCCGCAACCTGCACGGGCTGTCGACGCGCGACGTGCAGCGGCTGTGCAACCTCAACTTCGAGAACGAGGTCGCCTTCGTCGCCGCGACCGGGCCGCGCGAGAACCCGCGCATCGTCGCCCACGCCTGCTACTTCGTCGACGCCTCGACCAACCTGGCCGAGACCGCCTTCATGGTCGCGCCCGACTGGCAGGGCGGCGGCCTCGGCCGCGCGCTGCAGCAGCGCATGGCCGCGCATGCCCAGGCGCGCGGCGTGCGCGGTTTCGTGGCCGAGGTGCTGCCGTCGAACACCGGCATGGTCCGGCTGGCGCGCGGCGGCTGGACCAATGTGCGCGTCGAGAAGCTCGACGACACCGTGCGGGTGACCGTGCTGTTCTGAGGCCTCGCTACACTGCGGCGAAGTCGACCCACGAGGGAGACCGTCGGTGGCAGCGAGGGAGGAAGGTGCGGCAGCAGTCAGGCCGTCGGGCAACGCGCCTGGCCGGGGCGTCCTGCGCGCCGACCTGATCGGCGGCGGCATCGCCGCCGCGGTGATGCTGGCGATCGAGGGCAGCTACGGCATGATCGCGCTGGCGCCGCTCGGGCCCGGGTTGATCCCCTACGGCTTCATGATGGGGATCTACACCAGCGCGCTGGCCAACCTGGTGATGGCCCTGACCGGCGCCCGCGGGCCGCTGCTCACCGGCACCAGCGCCCCGCTCGCGCTGCTGGTGCCGCCGCTGCTGGCCGGGCTGATGCTCGACGAGCGCCTGCGCCGGCCCGACGGCAGCCCCGACACCGCGTTGCTGCTCGCCTTCCTGGTCATCGGCGTGGTGCTGGCCGGCCTGACGATGGCGGCGGTCGGCGCGCTGCGCGCCGGGCGGCTGATCCGCTACATCCCCTACACGGTCCATGCCGGCTTCACGGCCGGCGTCGCGCTGGTGATGGTGTTCGCGATCACGCCCCAGGTGCTCGGCCTGCCGCTCGGCACGGCGGCCGCGGCCGGCTGGGCGCAGGCGCGACCCGGCGCGGTGGCGGTCGCCCTCGTGACGCTGTGGGTGGCGGTGCGGCCGCCGCGCTGGACGCTGGCACTGCCGCGCTTCCTGACCGCGCTGCTGGTCGGCGCGGCGCTGCAGCTCGCGCTGGCGGCCGTCGCGCCGGCGGCGCTCGGGCCGGTGCTCGGCAAGGTCGAGCTCGCGCTGCTGGCCGGCGACGCCGTGCCGGCGCTGCGGGCCCTGGTCGAGGCCGACCTGTGGCGCCCGCATGCGGGCCTGCTGCTGCAGTTCGCCGTCGCGGTAGTGCTGATCGGCGGCCTGCAGTCGATGCTGGCCGCGGCGATGGTGGACAGCCTGATCCGGCAGCGCAGCGACAGCGGGCGGGTGCTGATGGTGCAGGGGCTCGTCAATGTCGCGGTCGGCCTGGGCGGCGGGCTGCCGTCGGCCGGGGCGGCCTCGCGCAGCAAGCTCAACCTTGATGCGGGCAGCATCGGGGCGCTCTCGCGCGTGGCCTTCGCGCTCGCGCTGGTGCTGGCCGCCGGCGTCGGCGCCGGGCTGCTGCAGCACCTGCCGCTGGCGGTGGTCGCGGGGCTGTTCCTCGCGACGGCCTGGAGCCTGGTCGACCCGTGGACGCGCCAGGCGACCGCGCACCTGCTGCGCGGGCTGCGCGCCGGCAGCGTGCCGCGGGCCCTGCTCGCCAACTACGCGGTGATGGCGACGGTGACGCTGGTGTCGGGCTTCGTGTCGCTGGCCCATGGCATCGCGGCCGGGGTGCTGCTGGCGATGGTGAACTTCGTGCGGGCGAACAGCCGGCACCCGATCCGCGCCGTCGCCTCGGGCGCGCAGCGCCGCTCGCTCAAGGTGCGCGATGCCGCCGCCAACGCGCTGCTCGCCGCGCAGGGCGAGCGGATCGCGCTGGTCGAGCTCGACGGCGCGCTGTTCTTCGGCACCGCCGACCTGGTGGCGACCGAGTTGGGCCGCGTCGGCCGGCAGGCCGAGGACATCGTCGTCGAGTGCCGCCGCCTCACCGAGGTCGACGCCAGCGGTGCGCGCATCCTGGTCCAGGCCGCCGACGACCTGCGCCGGGCGGGCCGTCGGCTGCGCTTCGCCTCGCTCGATGCGGCCGGCGAGCCGGCGGCGCTGGTGCGCGAGATGGACGTGCACGGCACGCTCGCCGACAGCGATTTCCTGCCCGATGCCGACCGGGCCCTCGAGGCGGCCGAGGATGCGCTGCTGGCCCGCCTGGCCCCGCCGCCGACCGCGGCCGCCGGGCCGCTGCGGCTGGCCGACACGCTGCTCGGCAGCGGCCTCGCGCCGGACGAGCTCGCGGCGCTGCAGGCGGTACTGGTCGAGCGCCGTTGCGCCGCCGGCGAGATGGTGTTCCGCCGTGGCGATGCCGGCGACGCGCTCTATGTCGCGCTGGCCGGCGAGATCGGCATCTGGCTCGCGCCGGCGGATGGCCGTGGCGCCGCGCGGCGCATCGTCTCGTTCGCGCCCGGCGTGGTGTTCGGCGAGATGGGCCTGCTGCAGGGCCAGCGGCGCTCGGCCGATGCGGTGGCGGCCGAGGACGCCGTGCTGCTCGAACTCTCGGTCGCCGCGCTCGAGCGGCTGGCGGCCGAGCGGCCGACGCTGCACGCGAAACTGCTGCGCAACCTGAGCCGCCAGCTGGCCGACCGGGTGCGCGGCCTGACCGGCGAGCTGCAGGCCGCGTGGTCGCTGCGCTGAAGCCGGCACCGAAGGCTGCGACACTCCGTGACCATGATCCGCTGTCCGAGTTGCCAGGAGGAGAACCCGCCGAAGTTCCGCCTGTGCGGCTACTGCGGCGCGGCGCTGGCGCCGGCCGCGCCGGCGCTGCCGGTGCGCGAGATCCGCCGCACCGTCACGCTGCTGTTCTCCGACCTGAAGGGCTCGACCGCGCTCGGCGAACGCATCGACTCCGAGGCGCTGCACGAGGTCAAGGAGCGCTACTTCGGCGCGATGGCGGCGCAGATCACCCGCCATGGCGGCAAGATCGAGAAGTACATCGGCGACGCGATCATGGCGGTGTTCGGCATCCCGGTCGCACACGAGGACGACGCGCTGCGTGCGGTGCGCGCCGCCGCCGGCATGCAGGCCGAGCTGCGGCGCGTCAACGCCGACCTGCAGGCGCGCTACGGCGTGACGCTGGGCAACCGCACCGGCATCAACACCGGCGAGGTGGTCGCCAACGACGACCCCAAGGCCGACCAGAAGCTCGCCACCGGCGACGCGGTCAACCTCGCGGCCCGGCTCGAGCAGGCCGCGCCCGAGAACGAGATCTACCTCGGCGAGGAAACCTACCGGCTGGTGCGCGACGCGGTGCAGGTCGAGGCGGTCGAGCCGCTCGAGCTCAAGGGCAAGTCCGAGCGCATCCCGGCCTGGCGGCTGGTCTCGGCCGAAGGCCTGGACGGCTACGTGCGGCGCCACGACGTGCCGCTGGTCGGCCGCGACGCCGAGCTGGCCGCGATCGACCAGGCGCTGGCCGAGGTGCGCGGCCAGCGTGCGGTGCGGCTGGTGACGATCGTCGGCGACGCCGGCATCGGCAAGTCGCGGCTGGCCTACGAGGTGATGGCGCGCGCCGGCCCGGGTTCGCGCATGCTGCGCGGGCGCTGCCTGCCCTATGGCGACGGCATCACCTTCTGGCCGCTGCGCGAGATGGCCAGCGCGGCCGCCGATGTCCGACCCGACGACACGCCCGAGGAGGCGCTCGACAAGATGGTCGAGGCCTTCGGCGACGTCGACGTCGCCGACCGCCTGGCCGCGGCCGCCGGCCTGAGCGCCGCCACCTTCCCGCTGCACGAGCTGTTCTGGGCGGCGCGCAAGTTCTTCGAGCACATGGCCGGCGACGGGCCGCTGGTGGCGCTGTTCGACGACATCCATTGGGCCGAGCAGGCCTTCCTCGAGCTGATCGAGAACGTGCTCGACACCTCGCAGGGCGCGCCGATCCTGCTGCTGGCGACCTCTCGCCACGACCTGCTGGAGGAGCGCCCCGACTGGGGCGAGCGCCCTTCGGCCTTGCGCCTGGTGCTGCGACCGCTGTCCGCCGACGCCGCCGGCGACGTGACGCGCAACCTGTTCGGCGCCGCCGGCCTGCCCGACGACATCGTCGTGCGCATCGTCGAGGCGGCCGAGGGCAACCCGCTGTACCTGGAGCAGATGCTGTCGATGCTGGTCGACGCCGGCACGCTGCGGCTGGCGGACGGGCGCTGGGTCAGGGCCGACGGCGGCGGCGACATCGTGATCCCGCCGACCATCAAGGCGCTGATCGAGGCGCGGCTGGGCCGGCTCGGCCGCGAGGAGCGCTCGACCATCGACCCGGCCTCGGTGATCGGCCTCGAGTTCCCGGCGCCGGCGGTGCTGTCGCTGGCGCCCGAGGCGGTGCGGCCGGGGATCGACCAGCACCTCGGCTCGTTGAGCCGCAAGCGCCTCGTCGTCACCTCGACCTCGGCCGACGGCGAGCCGATCTACCGCTTCCACCACCACCTGGTGCGCGACACCGTCTACGGCGGCCTGCTCAAGCGCGCGCGGGCGACGCTGCACGTGAGCTTCGTGCGCTGGGCCGACGAGATCAACGCCGAGCGCGGCCGCGCGCTCGAGTTCCAGGAGATCCTCGGCTACCACCTCGAACAGGCCTACCGCTACCTGGGCGAGCTGGGGCCGCTCGACGACGCCGGCCGCGCGATCGGCCGCGACGCCGCGCTGCGCCTGTCGGCGGCGGCGCGGCGCTCGTTCGCGCGCGGCGACAAGCATGCCGCGTTCAACCTGTTCACCCGCGCCATCGCGCTGGCGGCAGTCGACGAGGCGCTGCGCCTGACCCTGCTGCCCGACATGGGCGAGGTGCTGCTCGAGCTGGGCCGCTTCGACGAGGCGCGCAGCGTGCTGGCCGAGGCGGTCGAGCAGGGCGAGCGCGCCGCCAACACCCGCGTGGTCGCGGCGGCGCGGCTGAACCGGCTCGTCGTGTGGCTGCACAGCGGCGAGCCCGGCAACTGGAGCGAGGCGGCGCTCGAGGTCACGGCGCAGCTGATCCCGCAGCTCGAACCGCTCGCGGCCCATGCGGAGCTGGCGCGCGCCTGGCGGCTCACCGCGATGGCCTACCAGGTGGCCGGCAAGATGACCGCCGCCGGCGAGTCGATGCCCAAGCTGATCAAGTACGCGCAGCTCTCGGGCGACGAGCGCATGGTGGCGCGCAGCGCGCTGGGGCTGGCGCTGAGCGTGCTGTACGGGCCGACGCCGGTGCCGAGCGCGATCGCGCAATGCGAACGGCTGCTGGCCGACGGCCTGTCGGACCGCCAGG
Source organism: Methylibium sp. (assembly GCA_035476815.1). GTDB lineage: Bacteria > Pseudomonadota > Gammaproteobacteria > Burkholderiales > Burkholderiaceae_C > Methylibium. Next base: position 19,559 of record DATILD010000015.1, on the reverse strand, counting down.
TGGTGGCGCTGGTGATGGGCAAGCTCGCGCAGCTGCAGGCGATGGCGGGCGACTTCGAGGCCGCGCGCGCCAGCTACAACCATGCGCGCGCGACGCTCGACGACCTCGGTCACGGCATGCACGCCGCCTCGTCGTCGATGGACCTCGCGGTGATCGAACTGCTGGCCGGCCATGGCGCCGCGGCCGAGCGCGAGCTGCGGCGCGACTACGCCGCGCTCGAGGCGATGGGCGAGACCTACTACCTGTCGACCATGGCCTCGCTGCTGGCGCGCGCGGTGCGCGACCAGGGCCGCGACGCCGAGGCGCTCGAGCTGACGAAGACGGCCGAGTCGATCGCGGCCGACGACGACGTCGACGCGCAGGTGCTGTGGCGCTCGACCCGGGCGCCGATCCTGGCGCGCGGCGGCGCGATCGACGAGGCCGAGGCGCTGGCGCGGGCGGCGCTCGAGTTGGCGCGCCAGACCGACTTCATCATGCTGCGCGCCGAGTCGCTGGCCGAGCTGGCCGTGGTGCTGCGCATCGGCCGGCGCGACGGCGCGCGCGAGGCGCTGGAAGAGGCGATCGCCGTCTACGCGGCCAAGGGCGACGCGGTGTCGACCGCGCGCCTGACGGAGCTGCTGCAGGACGCCTGAACGCCGCGGTCCGGACGAACCGCGGCCCGGCGTGGATCAGAACGAGATCCGGCCGTTCTCGAGGGCCCGCAGCCCGAATTCCCAGTCGCCCTTCCAGTCGATGGTCGGCGAGTTCGTGATGCCGTAGACGCGCCGGTAGTCGAGGCAGCGCCTGTTCGCGGCGTTCGGCAGCCGCTCGGGCAGCAGGTCGCAGGACACGATGTCCAGCGGCGGGCCGCTCGGCACGAAATTGCCGCTGGCGTCTGTCGTGCCCGGTTCGTAGCGCAGCACGGCGTTGGCGATGTTGGCGCCGGTCTGCAGCGTGCTGACGTCGCGGCGCAGCACGATGCTCAGGTAGGCGAAGCTGCCGGGGATCGTCAGCGTGGACGTGACGCATACCTTGTACTCGGCCGAGCACGACTGCGGGCTGGTCGTCTCCAGGACCTCGGCGCGGGCGAAGCTCGGCACCTGGACCGTCGTGGTCCACGGGTCGCCGAAGGTCGCGACGCCGGTCTGGCCGGTGAACAGCGTGCCGCCGCTGGTCGCGACATAGCTCTTGACCTCGGTGGCGATCGGCGTGCCGAGCGTCGTCAGCGCGCTGCCGGTCTGGGTGTCGCGGTGCGACGCGCCGGTGGAGTCCTTGGAGCCTTCGCCGTACGAGGCGGTCCAGTTCAGCGTGATGGTGTTGCCGGCGGTGGGGGCGTTGAACACCAGCACGAAGCGCCTTTGATCGCCCTTGCCCAGCAGCTTGCCGAACGAGCAGGACGTGGCCGTCGGGCCGGTCGCGCTGCAGGCAAACCCGATCGACTCGGCGAACGGCGCTGTCGTCGCGGCGCCCTGCACGGTGGTGGATGCGACGAAGCGAAGCTCGTTGATCACGTTGCTGCTGCGGTTCGTCAGCGTGACCTCGTAGGCGGCGCGCGTCGGCAGGGCCGGCAGCGCTTCGGGGCGGCTGCGCGTGACGATCTGGGGCACCGGCGACACGAGGACCTCGATCGCCGGCGAACCGGCCCACGCGGGCGATGCGGATGCGACCCAGGCCAAGGCCAGGGCCGCGAGCGCGCGCGACGCCGAAACACATGCAAAACCACTCATGGGCCCTCCCGGTCCAGCTTTCGAATTCGAGTTCTGCGCCGCGTCGTGCGCGGCGATGCTTGATGGATGCGCTCGCGGCGCATGGCAGGGCGCCTGAACCTGGCGGTTCAGGCGCCCTGCGTTCGACCAGGGATCAGAACGAGATCCGGCCGTTCTCGACGGCCCACAGGATGAATTCCCAGTCGCCGCGGAAGTCGAACGGCGTCTGGTTGCTCTTGGAATATTCGGTGCGCGTCTTGATGCAGCGGCGATCCTCTTCCGCGGCGTCGCTGCCATCGGTGTTGAAGCGGCCCGGCACGCCGCCGGCGAGCTCGCTGCAGTTCTTGACCTTGAAGCTCGGCGCGGCGCTCGGCGTGAACACCCCGGTGTCCTCGTTCAGCGACCCGGGCTGGTAGAACAGCTCGGCATCGCGGATCTTCGCGCCGGTGGGGATGGTCTGGGCGTCGCGCCGCAGCGTGATGATCAGGAAGCTGGCCGACGTCGTCCCGGTGTAGGTGCCCGGGATGCTGAGCGCGGTGCTGACGCAGGTCGGGATCACGGACGACGAGCAGATGCTCAGGTCCTGGCTCTCGAAGATCGCCGCCTTGGCGGCCTTCGGCACCTTCACCGTCGTCGTCCACTGGTCGGTCGGCGTGGCCGCGCCGGTGAGGCCGGTGAACAGCGAGTCGCCGCTGGCCTTGATGTAGGACTTGGCCTCGGTGTCGGTCGGCGTGCCCAGCAGCGTTTCGGCGACGCCGGCCTGGGTGTCGGTGTGGGAGGCACCGGTGGAATCATTGCCGCCCTCGGAGTACGACGCGGTCCAGTTCAGCAGGATCCGGCTGCCTTCCGACGGCGCGTTGAACACCACGATGACGCTGCGGCCGCTGCCGCTCGCGTCGGCGCTGCCGCGCACCTGGCCGAAGTTGCAGACCACCCCGCGGTTGCCGGACACGGTGGTGTCGAGCTGACAGGCCGTCGAGTTGTCCTCGAAGTAGGGCGCGACCTGGCCGATGGCGCCGTCGACGGTCGTCGCGGCCTTGAAGCTCACCTTGTTGAGCGTGTTCGTGCTCAGGTTCTTGAGCGTCACCTCGTACGCGGCGCGGGTGACCAGCGGCGGCACGGCGTCCGGCCGGGCCAGCGTCACGCGCGCGGGCAGCGCGGTGATGGAGATTTCCACCAGCGGGGAGGCCCCGAAGCTGCCCGACGCCGCCGCTGCGCAGAGCAGCGCGACCGTCCCTCTGGCGCGCAACCAGTGCGCGAGCGCCCGCTTTGCCTGGCCGGCCGCTGTCAAGCTTGTGCCCATGGAAATCCCCCGTCCTTGTACGACTTCACGTGGTGCTGCGCGGTACGCAGCGGCTACCGGCTGGTGTGGCCCGGTCGGACGATCGTCACCTGGGCGCTCCGCGACCCGGCTGAGCGGTGGCGAAGCACAGGTACATCCGAACGGCAAGCAGTTATGCTTACAGCGAGTTACATACTCGGCGACATCGAGTGGACTGTCAATCCTTACGGGTCGACGCTCGGGCTCGACAGGATCGCTCGCGGGCGAGCGGGTGGCGACTTCCATGAGCTTCTCCAGTCCGGTGACACGCCGGCGGCGCGAGGCACTTATGCTCGCCGTCTCCTATGAGGGCGGTCATGAAGGCGGCTGAAGAAGTCCTGAATCCGTCCGCCCGTCCCGCGACGATGGGCCGTGGGTCGAGGACATGACCGACACCCCCTATGGCTAGGGGGGGCGATGCACGGGTTGCGTCGACGGGCGGCGGCGCTGGCCGCCCATCGCCGCTGCTCAGGCGGCCAGCGGCATGGCGTGAGGCTGGTCGGCGTAGGCCGAACCGAAGCGATTCGCCAGGAAGGTGTCGAGCGCCACGTCCTCTTGCTTCACGAAGCCGCGCTGCGCCAGCCGGCCTTCGCGCAGCAGGTCCAGCATCGCGCACAGCGCCGACGCGGTCGTGATCTGGATCGCGCTGTGCGTCGTGCCGTGCAGGCTGCGGCTGTAGACCTTGCGGACCACGCTGTCCTGCAGGTAGCGGCGCTGGCCATGCTCGTCGGCACGCATGCCGGCGGCGACGACGAACACGATCACCACGTCCTGCAGCGTCGCGGGCAGCGCGTTCTCGAGGATGTCCTTGAACAGCTCGCGCCGGTCCTTGAGCTTGAGGTCGTGCAGCAGCGTCTTCATCACCGCCGCGTGGCCGGGGTAGCGGATGGTGCGGTAGTTCAGCGAGCGCACCTTGCCCTCGAGCGTCTCGCACAGCGTGCCCAGGCCGCCGGAGGTGTTGAAGGCCTCGTAGAGCACGCCGTCGAGGCTGAACTCCTCGCGCTCCTCGAGCGCCGGCACCATCACGCGCTTGCCGTCGACGATGGCCTCGCAGGGCTCGCAGTACTCGTTGATCACGCCCTCGGTGCTCCAGGTGAGGTTGTAGTTCAGCGAGTTGCTCGGGAAGGTCGGCAGCGCGCCGACGCGCATGCGCACCGCGTCGAGGGTGTCGAAGCGGCGCGCCAGGTCGGCCGCGACGATGCTGATGAAGCCCGGCGCGAGGCCGCATTGCGGGATGAAGGCGCGGTCGGCGCCGCCGGCGATCTCGCGGATGCGGCGGGTCGCGGCCACGTCCTCGGTCAGGTCGAGGTAATGGCAGCCGGCGCGGCGCGCGGCCGCGGCCACCCTCACCGTCAGCATGTAGGGCAGGGCGCTCAGCACCGCATAGCGGCCGGCCAGCGCGGCGTCGAGCGCGGCCGCATCGGCGACGTCGAGCACCAGGGTGTCGATCAGCGGATGGCGCGGCGCGCCGGCCAGCGCGGCCGCGCTGCGGTCGGCCAGCGTCACGCGGTAGTCGGGGGCGCCGCCGGTCTGGGCATGGGCCAGCAGTTCGGCCACGACGGCGCCGATCTTGCCGCCGCCAAGAACGAGGATGGAATGCATGGTCGGACCTCCGGAGCACAGGGATGCGCTCAGTCTCTGCCGGAACAAGACCAAACGCAGCCAGCAACAAGACGATCTATACATGGCATTTAGTCGATTCGACGAAATATAATCGTCGAAATGCTGGATCTCGATCCCACCGACCGCGAACTCCTCTCGCTGCTGCGCGAGAACGCCCGCCGCTCCACCGCCGAGCTGGCGCGCGCCCTCGGCCTGTCGCGCACCACGGTGCAAAGCCGCATCGAGCGGCTCGAGCGCCAGCGCGTGATCGCGGGCTACACGGTCAAGGTGGACGATGCCGTCGAGGCGGCGCTGGTGCGCGCGCACATCATGATCACCGTCGGCCCGAAACAGACCGGCGCGATCGAGGCGGCGCTGCGCGGCATCGCCGCGGTGCGCAGCCTGTTCTCGGTCAGCGGGCCTTACGACCTGCTGGCGGTCGTGGCGGCGCCGTCGATCGCCGAACTCGACGCGCTGATCGACCGCATCGGAGCGCTCGACGGGGTCGAGCGCACCACCTCGGCCATCGTGCTGTCGACCCGGATCGACCGCTGAGCCCGGGGCCGAGGCGGAACTCCGGGTGGAATCCCTCCCTGTTCCGCCCTTCAGTCCACCGCAGACGCGTCGATATTGCCGGCAGAACCCGGTCGTGCATATGCAGCAGGCCGGCGGCCCCCTGCCGTTGCAACGGACAGATCGACGCCCTGGAGACCTGAATGAGCCTACTGAACTACCGCCTGACCACCCGCATCGCCGTCGGTTTCGGCATCCTGGTGGTGCTGACGCTCGCGCTCGGCGCCGTCAGCGTGCTGGTGCTGCGCAGCAACGCCAGCGATGCGCAAGCCCTGCTCGCCACCGTGTCCGACCCGGCCGTGACAGCCAAGGCGGCGCCCCTGAAGGATGCGGCCGACAAGGCCGTGTGGATCATCGCCGGCCTCGTCGGCGGCGCGGCGCTGTTCGGCGCCTGGATGGGCTGGATGGTCCGCGAATCCGTGCGCAAGCCGGTCGAGGACGTGGTCGCGGCCGTGACCCGCATCGCCCAGGGCGATCTCGCCACCAAGATCGCCTCCGCCGGCCGTGACGAGATCGCCTGGCTGAACCATGAACTCAACACCATGCGCAAGAAGCTCAACGCCACCATCGCCGAGGTGCGCACCTCGGCCGAGCAGGTGGCGCTGGCGTCCAACGAGATCGCCCAGGGCAACACCGACCTGAGCAGCCGCACCGAGACCCAGGCCAGCGGCCTGCAGCAGACCGCCAGCTCGATGGAGCAGCTGACCTCGACCGTGCGTCAGAACGCCGACAACGCCCAGCAGGCCAATGAACTGGTGACCGGCGCGAGCAGTGTCGCCGGCCGCGGCGGCGAGGTGATGCACCAGGTCGTCTCGACGATGACCGACATCAACAGCAGCGCCAAGAAGATCGCCGACATCATCGGCGTGATCGACGGCATCGCCTTCCAGACCAACATCCTGGCGCTCAACGCGGCGGTGGAAGCGGCGCGCGCCGGCGAGCAGGGCCGCGGCTTCGCGGTCGTGGCCTCCGAGGTGCGCAACCTGGCGCAGCGCAGCGCCGGCGCCGCCAAGGAGATCAAGATGCTGATCGGCGACTCGGTCGAGAAGGTCGGCATCGGCAGCAAGCTGGTCGACCAGGCCGGCTCGACGATGCAAGAGATCCTCAACAGCGTGCGCCAGGTCACCCACATCATGGGCGAGATCAGCGTCGCCAGCCGCGAGCAGAGCTCGGGCATCGAGCAGGTCAACCGCTCGATCGAGCAGATGGACGGCATGACGCAGCAGAACGCCGCGCTGGTCGAGGAGGCCGCGGCCGCGGCCTCGTCGCTGCGCGATCAGTCCAGGAAGCTGACCGAGGCGGTGGCCGTCTTCAAGCTCGCGGCCTGAGCGGCCGCGACGAGGGGCCCCGTGCCGCAGGCATGGGGATCGGAGGCCGGCGAAGGCCGCCGGCGGGCGACCCAGCGAGCGTGTCGATGGTCCGCTCGTCTCCGGAGCCCGCGCGGCCGGTCGTGCCGCCCCGCATCACGCCTTGACCCGCGCCCGTTGTTCACCCAGGCCGGTGATCCCCAGCGTCAGAACTTCGCCGCCCTTGAGGTACTGCGGCGGCTTCATCCCGAAGCCCACCCCGGGCGGCGTGCCGGTCGCGATCACGTCGCCGGGCAGCAGCGTGAAGCAGTGGCTCACGTAGGCGATCAGCTCGGCCACGCCGAAGATCATCGTGCGGGTGTTGCCGCGCTGGCGCTTCTCACCGTCGATGTCGAGCCACAGGTCCAGCACCTGCGGGTCGGGCACCTCGTCGGCGCTCACCAGCCAGGGGCCGATCGGGCCGAAGCTGTCGAAGCCCTTGCCCTTGTCCCAGGTGCCGCCGCGCTCGCCCTGCCATTCGCGCTCGCTGACGTCGTTGACGACGCAGTAGCCGGCCACGTGCGACAGCGCCTGCGACGCGTCCACCGAGCGCGCGGTCTTGCCGATCACGACGCCCAGCTCGACCTCCCAGTCGGTCTTGACCGAGCCCTTGGGGATCACGATGTCGTCGGTCGGGCCGGTGATGCAGGTGGTGGCCTTCATGAACACGATCGGCTCGGTCGGCACCTTCATGCCCGACTCGGCCGCGTGGTCGGCGTAGTTCAGGCCGATGCCCACCAGCTTGCTGATGCCGGTGAAGGGCACGCCCAGCCGCGGGCTGCCCTTGACCTTGGGCAGCGTCGCCGGGTCGAGGCGGGCGAGCTTCTTCAGCCCGGCCAGCCCGAGCGTGGGCAGGTGCAGGCCCTGCGCCTCGGGGCGGCTCGACAGGTCGCGCAGCACGCCGTCGCTGTCGATCAGGCCGGGGCGTTCGCGGCCGTCGGCACCGTAGCGGACCAGTTTCATCGTCGTCTCCTCGTGTTGGTGCAGTGAACCGGCGGGATTCTGGGCGGCCTGCAGCCATGCAAACCGCACGCCCGGGCACAATCGTCGGACCATGCTCTACAAGTTCAAGTCCAAGGCCGCCGGCGACGTGATCATGACCGGTCCGGTCGGCGACGCGATCCTGCGCCTGATGGGCCGCGAGCCGGCGCCCAAGGGCATCTTCACGCCCGAGCAGATGGCGGCGCTGGTCGCGGTGCTCGAGGCCGCCGTCGCCGCCGAGGAGCGCCAGCGCGCCGAAGCCGAGGCCGAGGCGCGCGCCGAAGGTCGCGAACTGCCGCCGCGCGAGAGCGTCGGCCTGCGCCAGCGCGCCTGGCCGCTGGTCGAGATGCTCAAGCGCGCCCAGGCCGCCGGGCAGGACATCGTCTGGGGCGTCTGAACACAGCCAAGGAGGTTCGAAGATGCAGCTGACCAGCACCAGCTGGGCCGACGCGGCCCGCATCCCCGCGCGCTGCGCCGCCGGCAAGCCCGATCCGGCCACCACCGTCACCTTCTCCGACAACCTGTCGCCGCAGTTCGCCTGGAGCGGCGTGCCGGCCGGCACCCGCAGCCTGGCGCTGATCTGCCACGACCCCGACGTGCCGAGCCGCGGCGACGACGTCAACCAGCCCGGCCGCGAGGTGCCGGCCAGCCTGCCGCGCGTGGACTTCTTCCACTGGGTGCTGGTCGACCTGCCGCCGACGCCGGGCGCGTTCGCCGAGGGCGAGTGGAGCCGCGGCTTCACCGCGCGCGGCAAGCCCGGGCCGGCCACGCTGCACGGCGCACGCCATGGCCTCAACGACTACACCGGCTGGTTCGCCGGCGATGCCGACATGGGCGGCGACTACTTCGGCTACGACGGCCCCTTCCCGCCCTTCAACGACGCGATCGTGCACCGCTACGTCTTCACGCTCTACGCGCTGGACGTGGCGCGCCTCGCGGTCGAGGGCCGCTTCACCGGCGCGCAGGCGCGCGAGGCGATGCGCGGTCATGTGCTCGCCGAGGCGAGCTTCAGCGGTACCTACAGCTTGAACGCGCGGCTCGCCGCATGAGCGGCGCCGACGCCACGCGCGTGATCGCGGTCCGCCACGGCGAGACCGCGTGGAACGTCGACACCCGCATCCAGGGCCAGCTCGACATCGGCCTGAACGCCAAGGGGCGCTGGCAGGCCGGCCGCGTGGCCGCGGCGCTGGCCGACGAGGGCCTGGACGTGATCTACGCCAGCGACCTGGCGCGCGCCCACGACACCGCGCTCGCGATCGGCGCCGCCAGCGGGCTGCCGGTGCAGGCCGACCGCGGGCTGCGCGAGCGCGCCTTCGGCATCTTCGAGGGCCGCACCTGGGCCGAGATCGAGACCGACTGGCCCGAGCACAGCGCCCGCTGGCGCGCCCGCGAGCCCGGCTACGGCCCCGAGGGCGGCGAGACGCTGCACGGCTTCTACGAGCGCGTCGTCGCGGTGGCCGGCGCGCTCGCCGCACGCCACCCGGGCCAGACGATCGCGCTGGTCGCGCATGGCGGCGTGATGGACTGCCTGTACCGCGCCGCCGCGCGCGTCGCGCTCGAGGCGCCGCGCAGCTGGCAGCTCGGCAACGCCGCGGTCAACCGGCTGCTCTACAGCGGCGAGGGCTTCACGCTGGTGGGCTGGTCCGACACCTCGCACCTCGACGGCCTCGAGCACGACGAGTTCAGCGACGGCGCCCGGCCGGTGAACGGCGCCGACCGCGTCGGCCACGCGGCCTGAGAGTGTGAGAGGCCATCCAATGCACCCGCGTGAGACCCCCAAACAGGCCCGATCTAGGCGCAAAGCGCAGCCGGGGTTGGGCCCCGGCGAGCATTTGCAACGACGAGTGGGCCTGTTTGGGGGTCTCACCCTTCGGGCCGGGGTGGCCAAGGGCGCTGGGCGGTGTTGCGCCGCTTGCCCAGGCAAGAGCCTGGGCTGCGCACCGCGCCTAGCCCAGCGCCCTTGGCCACCCCGGCGCGGGCGCATTGGATGGCCTCTCACACTCTGAGCGCGACGATGCGCCGGCCGCCCGCCGAACCCGGCGACCCGGTCGCGGCGATCGACACGCCGGCCCTCGTCGTCGACGCCGACGCGCTCGACCGCAACCTCGCCCGCATGGCCGCGTTCGCCCGCGAGCGCGGCCTGCGTCTGCGCCCGCATGCGAAGACGCACAAATGCGCCGCGATCGGGCTCGCGCAGGTCGCGCTCGGCGCGGTCGGCCTGTGCGTGCAGAAGGTCGGCGAGGCCGAGGCGCTGGCCGCCGGCGGGCTGCGCGACCTGTTCATCAGCAACGAGGTGATCGCCGCGGCCAAGCTGGCGCGGCTCGCGGCGCTGGCGCGCGGCACGCCCGGGCTGCGGCTGGCGATCGCGGTCGACAGCGCGTTCGGCGTCGAGCGGCTCGCGCGGGCGGCGCAGGGGATCGCGATCGACGTGTTCGTCGAGCTCGACGTCGGCCAGCGTCGCTGCGGCGTCGAGCCGGCCGAGGCCGGCGCGCTGGCGCGCCGCGTGGTCGACCACGGACTGCGCTTCGCCGGCCTGCATGCCTATCACGGCCGGGCCCAGCACCTGCGCAGCGCCGCCGAGCGGGCGGCGGCGATCGGCGAGGCGGTGGTCCGGGTGCGTGCCGCCCAGGCCGCGCTCGGCGCGGCGGGGCTGGACTGCCCGCTCGTCACCGGTGCCGGCAGCGGTAGCTTCGCGCTCGAGGCGGCGAGCGGCGTCTACGGCGAGCTTCAGCCCGGCAGCTATGTCTTCATGGACGCCGACTACGCGCGCAACGCGCCCACGCCGGGCGCACCGCGCTTCGAGCAGGCGCTGTTCGTCAAGGCGCAGGTGATGAGCGCCGCACCGGGCCGCTCGGTGGTCGACGCCGGCCACAAGTCGCACGCCATCGAGTCCGGCCTGCCCACGGTGTGGGGCCGCGACGACCTCGAGGTCGCGAGCGCCCACGACGAGCACGCGACGCTGCTGCCGCGCGGCGCCGGCGCGCTGCCGGCGCTCGGCGACACCGTCTGGCTCGTCCCCGGCCACTGCGACCCAACGGTCAACCTGCACACCCACCTGGTCGCAGTGCGCGGCGGGCTGGCGCGTGGCGTCGTCGAGGCGGTGTGGCCGGTCGACGCGCGCGGTGCGTTCGACTAGGGCCTGTTACTGACAGGCCCTAGGCGCGGGCCTCGAAGACGATGTTGAACGGCGTCTCGGTCGCGCGCCGGAAGTGCTGGAAGCCCCCCTCGGTCGCGACGCCGCGCAGCCGCTGCTCGCCCGCCTGCGCGCCCAGCGCCAGCGCGACCTCCTGCGACTTCGACGCCGGCGTGCAGATCAGCGTCGAGGCCGAGTAGTAGACCCGGCCCACCGGGTTCAGGTTGTCCTCGAGCGCGTCCTTCGCATAGGGCTCGACGAGCATCCAGCAGCCGCCCGGCGCCAGCGATTCGCGCACATGCCGCGCCGCGCCGACCGGGTCGCCCATGTCGTGCAGGCAGTCGAAGAAGGCCACCAGGTCCCAGTCGGTGCCCGGGTAGTCCTGCGCCCGCGCGACCTCGAAGCTCACGCGGTCGGCCACGCCGGCCTCGGCGGCGCTGCGGCGCGCCCACTCGATCGACGGCGCGTGGTAGTCGTAGCCGGTGAAGCGCGAGGCCGGGTAGGCCTGCGCCATCAGGATGGTCGAGGCGCCGTGGCCGCAACCGACGTCGGCGACGCGCGCGCCGGCCTGAAGCTTCGCCTCCACGCCCTCGAGCGCGGGGATCCAGCCCGCGACCAGGTTGGCCGCGTAACCCGGCCGGAAGAAGCGCTCGGTGCCCTCGAACAGCCCGGGGTCATGCTCGTGCCAGCCGAAGCCCAGGCCGGTGCGGAACACCTTCTCGAGCTTGGGCACCGCCTTCAGCGCCGCCAGCGTCACCTGGAAGGCGCCGGGGATGAAGGCCGGGCTGCCCTCGGTGGCCAGCGCGAACACCTGCTCCTCGGTCATGTGGAAGCGCTGCGTCGCGGCGTCGTACTCGACGTAGCCCGAGGCCGCCTGGGCTCCCAGCCACTCGCGCACGTAGCGCTCGTCGCACTCGGTCTTGCGGGCCAGCTCGGCCGGGCTCATCGGCCCTTCGGCCAGCGCCTTGTACAGGCCGAGCCGGTCGCCCAGCACCACCGTGCCGGCGTGGATCGCGGCCCCCATGTCGCCGACGAAGCGGCCCATGAAGGCGTTGAGCTTGTCCATGTCGAGGGCCATGAGGGTCTCCTGCGGTGGGATGCGCAAGACCACGGTAGCCGATCGCCGCCCGCGCGGCCAGTCCGACCGGCGCAGGAGAATAGGGAGATGAACCCGCTGCTTCACACCCTGCGCTGCGCCGCGCTCGCGTTGCTGGCCGTCGCGGCCGGCGCCTCGGCGCACGACTACCAGGCCGGTGCGATCCGCATCGACCATCCCTGGGCCCGTCCCACCGTGCCCGGCCAGCCGGCCGGCGGAGGCTTCCTGGTGCTGCGCAACGAGTCGGCGGCGCCCGACCGGCTGCTGTCGGCCCGCAGCGCGGCGGTCGAACGGGTGGAACTGCACCTGATGAAGATGGAAGGCGACGTGATGCGCATGCGCCAGGTCGAGGCCATCGACCTGCCGGCCGGCGCCACCGTCAAGCTCGAGCCCGGCGGCCTGCACCTGATGTTGATCGGGCTGAAGGCGCCGCTGAAGGCAGGCACGCGAGTGCCGCTGATGCTGCGCTTCGAGAAGGCCGGCGAGGTCGCCGTCGAGGTCGCGGTCGAGCAGCCGCCGGCCGGCCAGGCGCCGGCGCATGGCGGGCACGGGCACTAGCGTCCGCGCGCCCCGCGCTCAGAGGTGGAGGAACACCGCCGGCGCCTGCTGCCAGCGGTCGTCCCGGCCGTCGACGTAGGTGATCGGCGCGGCGGCGAGCGCCTCGTCGCTGGCGTCGTCGAGACAGCCGAGGTTGATGCCGAACATCTTGCCGATCGGCGTGTCGTTGCCGACGCCGAAGGCCCGCACGCCGCAGTGGCGGCAGAAGAAGTGCTGGTTGCGGCGGGTGTTGAACCGGTATTCGGTCAGCGCCGCCTCGCCGGCCAGCAGCCGGAAGCCCTCGGGCCGCGCGACCGCCGCCCAGAAGCGCGTGCGCCGGCAGATCGAGCAGTTGCAGCGGTAGGTGCTCTGCGTCAGGTCGAGGTCGGCCTCGAAGCGGACGGCGCCGCAGTGGCAGCTGCCGTGGTAGGTCTTGAGCGTCACGGCGGGCACTCCGGGGTGGCGGGCATGGGGCGTGAGGTCAGCGTTCGCGTCGAGCGGCCGAGCGATATGCGCCACCGAAGCCACGGTCGGTCACGGTCCGCTCGAAGACGTTGTCAGATCTCACCGGGTCCATCGTTCCTCCGCCGCCAAACACTGGCAAGCCAGGGCTGCCGCTCCAGCGGCAAGCCGGGCGGACGATAGTAGTACTCCAACTCCGTGAACGCCGCCCGCTCGAGAAACGCGCGCCATGACGCGAGGTCGTGATACGCCCCATACCGCCCGTGGTGCCAGCCCTCCTCGTTATGGCCCCGGGGGTTCGAGGTGAAGAGCACGCCATCGGGCTTGAGCGCAGCATGCAATTGGCTCAGCACACGTGGCAGTTCCTGGCTTGGCACGTGGAACAGCGAGGCGTTGGCGAAGATGCCATCGAAGCGCCCGGCGGGAAGCCTCAGGGCGAGGAAGTCCTGCTCCCAGACTTCGCAGCCGCTGTGCTCGCGTGCCATGGCGGCGAGCGGCGGAGAGCCTTCAAGGCCGATGGGCTCGTGGCCCAACGCACGAAACGTCGCCAGGTCCCGCCCCGGGCCGCAGCCGAAATCGAGTAGGCGCAGCGGTGGCGAACCGCGAATGTGGCGCAGCAGCGCCTCGATGTTCTGCGTCACGTCGTGGTCGCGCGTGCCCTCCCGGAATTCGGCGGCACTTTCGTTGTAGTGCTCGAGCGTCTTCGCGGTGATGAAGGCCAATTCCTCGCGACGCTGTGTCATCCCGATTCAGCTTCCTGTGAGATCGAATGTTGGGCTTGACCGGCGAACACGAGGCCAATGCGCAGCGGGTTGGAACGCATTTGACAGCGGGTCACGGATGGGCCTCGAGTTCAGTGCGGTCCCAAGGATGAAGCGTGACTGCCTCACGCCCCCGGCAACCACACCCTGAACACGCTGCCCGCGCCGACCGCGCTCTCGACCGTCAGCCGGCCGCCCATCGCCTCGACCAGCCGGCGCGACAGCGACAGGCCCAGCCCCGTGCCTTCGATGCGGCTGCCTTCGCGGCCCAGGCGGTCGTAGGGGCGGAACAGGCGCTGCAGCTGCTCGTCGCTCATGCCCAGGCCGGTGTCGGCGACGACGATCTCGACGCCGCCGTCGGGCAACTGCTCGGCGCGCAACTCGATGTCGCCCTGCGGCCGGTTGTACTTGACGGCGTTGCCCAGCAGGTTGATGACGACCTGGCGCAGCCGCAGCGGGTCGGCCTGGGCGCGCAGCTCGGCCAGCGGCGCGAGTTCGGCGTGCAGGTGCAGGTGGGCGGCGTCGGCGATCGGCTGCACCAGCGCGACGGCGTCGCCGAGCGGCGCGAACAGCGAGGTCGGCTGCGGGTCGACACGCAGCTGCCCGGCCTCGGCGCTGGCCAGGTCGATCAGCTCGCCGATCACCGCCAGCAGGTGGCGGCCGGCCTCGCGCACGGTCTCGATGCGGCGGCGCTGCTGGGGTTGCAGCGGCGCGGTGGTGTCGATCAGCAGCAGGTCCGACAGGCCGATCACCGCGTTCAGCGGCGTGCGCAGCTCGTGGCTCATGTGGGCCAGGAAGTCGGTCTGCGCGCGGTTGGCCGCCTCGGCCTCCTCCAGCGCCTCGCGGGCGTGCAGCAGCGCGTGCTGCTGGGTCACGTCGCGCAGGATCACCGTCATGATCTGCCGGCCGCTGGCGCTGCCCAGGGAGAACGAGGCCTCGGCCGGGAAGCGGCTGCCGTCGCCGCGGTGGCCCTCGAGCGCCACGTTGCCGCGGTGGCGCAGCGCGTGCAGCGGCGCCGGCAGCGTGACGAAGTGGCTGACCGGGCGCCCGAGCGCGCGGTCGGCGGGGCAGCCGAAGGTCTCCTCGGCGGTCGGGTTGAAGACCAGCAGCACGCCGTCGGCGTCGGTGACGAGGATGGCGTCGGTGGCCGAGTCGATCACCGCCGCCAGGCGCGCGCGGTCCTCGGCGGCGGCACGCTCGGCGGCGTGGCGCGCGCTGACGTCGGTCACGATGCCGGCCATGCGCTCCGGCCGGCCGTCGGCGCCGTAGCTGCAGCGGCCCTTGCTCCACAGCCAGCGTTCCACGCCGTCGGCGGCGCGCACGCGGTATTCGATGTCGTAGTCGGCGCGCTCGCTCAGCACCCGCCGGTAGGCGTCGTCGACGCGGGCGCGGTCGTCGGGGTGGACATGGGCGAGGAAGCGCGCGTAGTCCCAGTCGGCCAGCGGCTCGGCGTGGCCGAACAGGCGGTCGTGCAGCGGCGAGCGGCGCGTCAGCCCGCGCCGCAGATCGACGTCCCACTCGGCCAGGCGCGCCGAATCGAGCGCGAAGCGCAGCCGCTCCTCGCTGGCCAGCGCACGTTGCTCGGCGCGGCGCTGCGGCTCGAGGTCGCGCACCACCAGGATCGAATAGGCGGTGCCGCCGGCATCGCGGAACAGGCTGGTCGACAGCTCGGCCTCGAACACCGAGTGGTCCATGCGCCGCATCGCCGCCAGGCCGCGTGCGGCGCCGCTGCGTGCGCGCTCGGCGAGCAGCGGCGCCAGGCGCGGCTCGTCCGGCACCACCAGGCCGGCGCGGCCGCGCGCCGCGAGCGTGGCCTCGTCGGCGCCGAACAAGCGGCAGGCCTCGGCGTTGGCGGCCAGCACCGCGCCGTCGGGCTGGCCGAGCAGCACCGCCTCCAGACTGTTGCCGAACAGGCCGCGGAACAGCCCGGGCAGCGCCCCGGCATCGACCGCCAGGCGCGCCATCGCGGGGATGAAGGGCGTCGTCATGTGGGGGCATTCTGATCCCGCCGCGGCGCGCGTGGCGCGCCGCGCTTGCGGTACGCTGCGCGGTCGGAGATCACCGATGCGCTTCGAACATGTACTCCAGGTCACGGACCCCGCCGACCCGCGGGTGCCGCCGATGGGCCGCGCCGAGTTGTGGCGCGGCTTGCTGCGGCGCGTCGATGCGCCGCAGGACTTTCCGCTCGGGCCCGACCGCTGCAGCGCCCGCCCCGACGCGGGCGGCGAGGAGCGCCACCGCACCATCCATTTCGGCAACCTGGTGTTCGAGGACCGGGTGCGCCTGGAGCCCGAGCGCCGCATCGTCTTCACGCCGCAGCCGCACGAGGGCGTCGCGCCGGTGCGGCTGACGATCACGCTGGAGGAGCCGGCGCCGGCGATGCTGTGCCTGCGCTTCGTCTACGAGGTCGAGGGCGAGGCCAGCGACGAGGAGCGCGCGCTGCAGCGCTACCGCGAGCAGGCCTGGTTGGAGATGGACCGCGACATGCTGCGCACGCTGCGCGAGTGGCAGGCGGCCGGGGCGCTGTAGGCCCTCGTCAGGCCTCGTCAAGCCTCGTCGGCGTCGACCAGACCGGTGCGCACCGCCAGCCGCACCAGCGCCGGCACGTCGGCCACGCCGAGCTTGTGCATCAGGCGGCTGCGGTAGGTGTCGACCGTCTTGGGCGACAGGTGCAGCGACTCGCCGATCACCGAACTGGACTGGCCGCGCACCACCATCGCGATGATCTGGCGCTCGCGTGGCGACAGCGCCGCCAGCGGATCGGCGGTGGCCGGGTCGGTGAGGGCATGGGCGGCCAGCTCGGCCACCTCGCTGCCGAGGTGGCGGCGGCCCTGGGCGACCGCCTCGATCGCGCGCAGCAGCTCGGCGGACGACGAACCCTTGAGCACGTAGCCGGCCGCCCCCATGCGCAGCGCCTCGGCCACGTGGCGCGGCTGGGCCGACATGGTCAGCACGATGGTGTGCGTCGCCAGCGCACGACGCTGCAGCTCGGGCAGCAGTTCGAAGCCCGAGCGCTCGCCCAGGCTCAGGTCGAGCAGCAGCACGTCGGGGGCGAGCCGCAGCACGTCGCCGAGCGCCGTGGTCGGGTCGGCCGACTCGCCCAGCACGCGGTGGCCGGCGGCCTCCAGCACGGCGCGCAGGCCCTCGCGCAGCATCGCATGGTCGTCGACCAGGTACACCGAGCTCATCGTTCGTCCTCCCACGACAGCGTGATGGACGTGCCTTCGCCGGGCGGCGCCTGCACCTCGAAGCGCGCGCGGATCGCCAGCGCGCGCTCGCGCATGCCGACCAGCCCCAGGTGGCCGGGCCGGCCGCCGGCGAACTCGGGCGCCAGGCCGCTGCCGTCGTCGTCGACCTCGAGCGCGAGGCGCTGTGCATCGCCGTCGATCGAGACCCGCACCAGCGCCGCGCCGGCGTGCAGCAGCGCGTTGCCGATGGCCTCGCGCGCAATCATGAAGGCCGCGTACTCGACGTCGGCCGGCCAGCGCTGAGCGGCCAGCGCCGGCGCCACGTCGAGCACCAGGTCCACGCCTTCGGGCAGCGGGTAGCGCGCGGCGACCTCGTTGTCGAGCGCGGCCGCCAGGCCCTGCTCGTCGAGCAGCGGCGGGCGCAGCTCGGCCAGCACCTCGCGCACTTCGCCGATCGCCTGTGCTACCTGCCGGTCGAGCCGCTCGCGCGCCGCGCCGGCGCCCGGCAGCGCGTCGAGGCCGAGGCGCAGCGCCGCCAGCGTCTGGCCGAGCCGGTCGTGCAGCGCCTGGGCGAGCCGGCGCGTGGTTTCCTTCTCCTGCGCCATCAGGCGCTGGGTCAGTTCGGTCAGCTCGAGCTGGGACTGCATCAGCGACTGCTCGGCGCGCACGCGGTCGGTGACGTCGCGCAGGATCGCGGTCAGCACCTGGCGCTCGTTGACGCGGACCTGCGAGATCGAGGCCTCGAGCTCGATCAGCGCGCCGTCGGCATGCAGCCCCTGGACCCGGCCCGCGCCCATGCTGCGCCGCGTGACGTGCGAGGCCGCGAAGGCCGCCATGTCCGCGCCATGGCGCGAGCGCTGCCCGGGCGGCAGCAGGAACTCGAGCGACCGGCCGAGCAGCGCGTCGGCCGGCCGGCCGAAGATGCGTTCCGCGGCCGGGTTGACGAGCTCGATGCGGCCCTGCACGTCGGTGCTGATCACGGCGTCGCTGGCCGACTGGATCATCGCCGCGAGCATGGCCTCGCGCTCGCGGCGGCGCTTCTCGGCCTCGCGGCGCACGCTCAGGTCGCGGGTGATCTGCGCGTAGCCGCCGGGCGCCTCCGCCGTGCCGATGCGGTAGACCAGCACGTCGCCCCAGAAACGCGAGCCGTCGCGCTTGCGACACCAGCCCTCGAACTCGCCCCGGCCGTCCTGGGCCGCCTGCGCCAGCGTGCGGGCGGTCGCGTCGTCGGTGGGGTCGGCCTCGTCCTGGAACGGCGCCAGCTCGCGGGCGGGGCGGCCCAGCGCCTCGGCGGCGCTCCAGCCGAACATCGCCTCGCAGGCGCTGTTCCAGTACAGCAGCCGGTCGTCGGGGCCGCTCAGGTAGAGCGCCGCGGGGAGCTGGTCGAGCATCGCGCGCAGGCGCGGCGCATCGGCGCTCACGCGCCCGAGCAGGTCGTCGGGCTGCGACAGCCGGCGCGACAACCGCCAGCCGCCGACGCCGAAGCCCAGTGCCACCAACAGGCCGCCGCCGACCAGGCCGCGCTGGAGCGCCGTCACCGGTGCCAGGGTGGCGTCGAGGTCCTGCTGCACCACGATCTGCCAGCCCAGCGCCAGCGGACCGCTCGCCGGTTCCAGCGGGGCGGCGGCGGCGACCTGCCGTGCGGCGCGCCCGCCGACCTCGAACCACCGGCCCGGCTCGGGCCGCAGCGCCAGCGCGTCGCGCAGCGCCTGGGTCCGCTCGACCGTCGACGTGCCGAGCAGCGGCGCGCCGGTGTGCGACAGCACGGTGCCGCTCAGGCCGTCGGCCGTCGGCGTGGCGCGGCCGAGCAGCTGCTGGAACCACTGCCCGTCCACCTGCGCGGCCAGCACGCCGTAGCGCCGGCCGGACGCGTCGATCAGCGGCGCGGCGATGTCGATCAGCCGCGGCGGGTGACCGTCGACGGTCGGCGGCAGCGGCGGCGCCAGCGCGACGGCCGGGTGCAGGTCGCCGAGCCAGGGACCGTCGAGGCCGTGCAGGAACACCGGCCGCGCGGCGATCGACCGACCTTCCAGCAGGCCGCCGGTGGCGGCGAGCACGCGGCCGTCAAGGTCGGTGACGCCCAGCCAGGCGTAGCCGGCGGTGTGGCGCTGCAGCCAGGCGAGCTCCTCGCGCATGCGCGCCGGCGGGACGCCGGGCCCGAGCTGCTCGCTGCGCGCCAGCAGCTGGACTTCGCCGACGCGTCGGCTCAGCGCGCGCGAGAACGCGTCGGCGACGCGCAGCGCGGTGGGGCCGACCTGGTCCTTGGCGCGGTCCTCGAGGTGGCGGCCGAGCAGCCGGTCGGCCAGTGCCAGGACCGAGGCCACCAGCAGCAACGCCACGGCCGCCGGCAGCAGCGAGAGCTTCCAGGACAGGGGCAGGGCGGGCTTCAAAGGCAGTGCGGCAAGGGTGGCCGCAGTTTAGGACCGCGGGCCGCGCGACCGTCGCGCGAGCTCACACCCCCTCAGGAGTCCCTGGCGGTGGGCTTCCCGTCTGCCCGTCGTCGGCTGCCGCTAGCGTGAACAGCCCCTAGGGCTGCAGGCGGTCGATCACCAGCTCGACCGCGCCGCCCGTCGGCGGCAGCGGCTCGGCGACCAGGTCACCCGGCTGCGGCGTCGCCTGGCCGGACTTCGAGACGCGCGCGCCGACCACGACCCGGGCGAAGCTCGACAGCTTCATCTGCGGCGACATCGCGAGGCTGTCGTCGAGCGTGAAGCTGACCGGCAGCTCGGCGACGCGGTAGCGGCGGATCGCCAGCGGCATGCGCGGGCCCTCGGCGGCGCGGGCGAAGACGAACACCGTGTCGTCCGGGCCGGCGCGGGCCGCCAGCGCCGGCGCCAGCCGCACGGTGCCGCGCACCGCCGCGGCGGCCGGCGC